>NZ_VHKO01000123.1 GCF_015223435.1 Vibrio hibernica | reverse complement strand
CAGGGTTCCCGCATGAGTAGCAAAGTTGTTAAAATCACTCAAGTGCCAAACAAAACTCTCTCTCGAAACTCAGTATTTAACGCGCATTTCAATTGTCGGCGTTTTAATGTTCCTTTCATCTCTACAAGCTTAATAAAATTCATACACATTTGACGAATTCGCGATAGGTTTTCGGATGCGTGCTTGTAGGTGATTCGGCTGTCATCTTCATTCATTACGGCATCCAACCACCAGTGCATACTTTCAACGCCCCAATGACCTCGGCATAATTTACCAAATTCTTCTGCTTTCATGTCCTTAGAAGAAATGAAGTATCTAATCCCCAAACTGCCTGAAGGCTCACCATTTTTCTGTTGATAAGTCGTTGCTATACATAAGCTTTTCAACCCTTTCCATTTAGAGGCGAAGTCTCCAAACTTATCAGTAAACGGAACAACAATATAACTTCTTAATATCTTACGCCCTCGTTGGCCAATTTCTTCTTGTTCAAAAGAATCACTCGCATAGCGGCTTAATTGTTCTAACGAAAAGTGTTCAGTAAAAACCTTATGAAGACTTGGTTGATTATCTTTTACTGACATTAAATAGTCACCTTTACGTGCAACTATTAACTCTGCGATTGCTCTCTGGCAGCCCATTGCATCAACACTGATTACTCGACCCTTCACTCGGATTAGTTTAAGAAGCTCAGGGATAGTCGTTATTTCGTTCGATTTAGAGCTCGTTTTTAGTTGCCCTAAAACCAGACCAGTATCAACAGAATAAGCATTGACCATATGTGTTAGGCATTTCTTTTTACTGTGATCATACGTACCTTTTAAGGACTTTCCGTCAATAGCTATATGATTGGTTTCTAATGATTTTTCATATTGAATATCGTTACACCATCGAGTAAAGCAAAGAGAAAATTCATCGGGGTCAACCAATCCAATAATGCGAGCCGTTGTATCTTGACTTGGAATACCTGACAAATAAGGACTGAACTTTCTAAACCATTCTAAGTTCTCTTCCCCAAACGCTTCTATCTCATCCCAGGTTTTCATTCCACACAACATGGCATTCACTACTTGGAACATCACTTCGAAGAAATTATAAGTAATTTTTCGCTCCTGACGACTATCACTCAATATGTTAAAATGCTCTTTGAATTCGTCGTAATTCATCTTTTCAATCTCACTCTGTTATCTAAACAGTATAAGATCACGTCAGATCACCACATTCAACCTATTTTTTGAAATTTCACCCCGAAAACTTGAGAAACACTGCGAAAATAACATGCGGGAACCCTG
>NZ_VHKO01000122.1 GCF_015223435.1 Vibrio hibernica | reverse complement strand
CCGACATTCCGCACCTCATTTAGGAATAAATTGCTTCATACAGCTTACCTAGCAATTGAAGCAATCGCCTCTGATGATCTTGAATGCCGGTGATAAACCATTGTTCACCGAACTCAAGTGTATCGACTCCTTCAAATTTTAAAAACACCCAGCGAGCAGTTGGCTTAGATGTGGTTTTGTTCTTAACCATGCTTGGAAAAAACTCTTCAGTAACAGCCAACTCTTGACGTATCTTATGCTCGAGTCCAGCATAAACCATTAGGCTTAAGGTCATTATCATGAGTAAAGCTTCGATGCGTTGTGGTTTTTTTAAGAAGATAGATGATGTTAAAAACTCAGGGCTTTTAAGGAAGCGAAACCCTCGCTCAACTTTCTGTTGTGACTTGTAGTGTTCCAGTAACGCAGCCATATCGAGATCGGTACTTTCAGTATCATTGGTCGCAAGAATGAACATGCCAACTTTAAGCTTCGCGAGTTTTACCTTTTCTAAATCAGTGAACGGATTTGCTTCAATTTTGTAGTGGTATCCAGTTGGATCCTCATCTTTTTTAGGGCGCCCTCGGCCAGCAAACTCGGGCACTTGCCGTATCTCACTTTGCTCGAAACTCAACAGTTGGCATTGACTCTGAAATTCACTCATAGCCTTTTGTGCATCAGTCGCACAGGCAAACTGTTTCTTAGCTAATTGAGCTAGAGATTTAAGCTCTTTGGTCAGATTTTTATCCAAATTTTTATAAAAAGTGGCTTCTTCTCGCTTTGTCGCTTGCTCGCTGTTCACTAACAACCATCGCTGCTTCACGTTGCCATAATCAGATTCAATCCAGCGCCCCGAATAACCATTACCGATAGGCTCTAATTGCGTTGGCGATAATGCCAGTAGAGCTTGTTTGGCCATTTTAATGGTCATTGGGACGCGTGTAATGAACTTCTGCTTTTGTTCATCAAGTGAGCAAATACTGTCTGACGTGTATAAAGCTGCATCAGCAATAAAGTAACGACTATTTTGCGCGGCTTTAAGGCAGTGAATATGGCGCTTAGTGACCTCTGCGAATGCTTTTGCATCGTTCGTGTTTCCACTAAGAGCCTGCATATAAACAGGGAGCCCTGCTTGATTTTCACAAATTAATTCAAGGACAACCTGATTCAATTCAGGTCGGTGATCTCGACTATAACCTTTGACGAGTTGAATAGAATTAATGTCATCCTCTGCTGATTGAGTATATTCACCATCAACATGGAAACTCGTTATATCAAGGTGGACAGACTCTGTCTTGAGGCCCAATTTTTCAACGGTATG
>NZ_VHKO01000121.1 GCF_015223435.1 Vibrio hibernica | reverse complement strand
AATGTAATGGACCCACCCTTTTATACGGCTTCGCAATGAGCCATGATGAAAGTGTCAAACTACATCAAATAAGGGCAGGTCCACTATGAAGATTACAACAGCTGGCTTAGATATAGCAAAAAATAAGTTTCATTTTTATGGTGTTAATCAAGTCGGAAAGAAAGTGAAAAAACGAGTACTAACTCGTTCTGAAGTTCTTCCTTTCTTTAGCACATTAGAGCCAACATTGGTTGTCATTGAATCTTGTGGCAGTGCCAGCCATTGGGGAAGAAAACTCATAGAACTTGGTCATAAAGTGAAATTGATAGCACCACAATATGTGGTGCCTTATAGACGAAAAAATAAAAATGACTTCAATGATGCCGAAGCGATAGCGGAAGCCGCTCAACGAAGTAACATGACTTTTGTACCGATTAAGGCAATAGAACAACAAGATGTTCAAATGGTACTGAGAATACGTGACCGACATATTCAAAGTCGAACACAGCTTAGCAATCAAATCCGTGGCTTGCTCGCAGAGTATGGGCTAATCATCTCATCGATGGGCAGAGCAGCTTTAAGGAAAGAATTGCCAGAATTTTTAGAAGATGCTGAAAATGATTTAACCAGTTCAAGTCGAGCCTTATTTTCTGATCTCCATGAGGAGCTCAGACAACTTGAATTAGTCATTAAAGACTACGATAAAAAATTAGAAAATATGGTCAAATCAAATGATATCTGCCTTCGAGCTCAAAGCGTTGTCGGTATCGGGCCTATCACAGCTGCAGCACTTTATGCAGCGATAGGAAATGGGCATAATTTTTCAAATGGCCGTCACTTTTCAGCATGGTGTGGATTGGTGCCTAAACAGCATTCAACCGGAGGAAAAAGCGTTTTATTAGGAATAACAAAACGGGGTAATCCTTATTTACGCACTTTACTGAATCATGGTGCTCGAACAGTTTTAAAATACTGCGAAGCAAAAGACGATAAATTGAGCCTATGGGCTCAAAGGCTTAAAAAAGAAAAGCATTACAATCAAGCCAGTATTGCTGTCGCGAATAAGCTTGCAAGAATCGTCTGGGCGGTAATAAGCAAAGATGAAAGTTATCAAGTAAATTACGTCTAAAAGTATAGTAGAACCAATTAGATAAAGTACTCACCACCAGTTGCGAAATGAGTTTGAACGGATAATAAACAGTTAAACTGTGCTACTTAAAAACTATCTGCGTCATAGGCTCTTAAGAAGCCGTCGGGATGATAAAGTTAAGTAGAAGCAGATTGCATCCAGGCTATGGGATTAACGCCCTATTAATAAGCCGAATATATGAAGGCAATAACTCTCTTATTAAACGCTCAAAATCACTTGCAAACCGGGTGGGTCCATATAT
>NZ_VHKO01000120.1 GCF_015223435.1 Vibrio hibernica | reverse complement strand
CTGTCAGCCACCATTTTTCAGCTTAGCTGTCTAAATTAAGTCTGTAATATCTTATCACTTGTTGGTTTTTTAATAAGTCTATAGCTATACTGCTTATAGGGGTAATAATTATAGACTTAAAATGATGAAGCAAGAATTAGCGATTAAAAGACTGAACGAGCTGGATTCAAAAGATCGTTATGTCTTTTTACAACGAGATTTAGCCAAAATTTTTCACGAAGATTCCATTCGGTCATTGAACGATAGCTTAGCTCGCCTAGTCAAGGCAGGGTTGCTAGAGGGACCAGCGAGAGGGGTCTACGTATACGGCTTATCACACATTAAGCGGTGAACAGCGCTTCATACGACCTCACGTCGCACGCCCCTACATGTGTTACGCCTGGAAGTTCGAACCAAGTTGTTCAGTTAACTTTGAGATACAAAAAGTAATGAGTAGCAAAAAGCAAGACCTGACCCCATTCCCCTATAAAGCATTATTCAATTTGACTTCAAACATTCAAATTGAATGCTGTTTGGTCAATTGAGTTTGATAGTTAGTAGGTTGAGGGTTAAAATGATGATATCAGACACCTTATGTAGAGTAAGCTTATGAAGCACGTCAAGGTTGAAACGAACAGTTCCAAGACCAATCGTCAATTTGTTCCTAAAGCGAAAAACTTTAAAGTGAGCACGTCTTACGAAGGGCTTGCCGTAAAAAATGAACCTCAATCACTGGCAGCATTAAAAAGGCAATATGCGAGATAAGTACGGTGTCGCTCAGGATCATTATTGTTATCCTAGCTCTAATACACTTATAAATTTACTTGATATCCGTGACAGTGAAAAACTGGATGAGGCTGAAGTCGCATTCTCTGAACATCGATATATCGAATATTCGAGTCTTGTCTCTGCTTTAGAAGACTTCGATATAGGACACTTTACGCATCTTCACTGGGTGCTTTTTCAGGATGTGTATGGATGGGCTGGAGAAGTTCGTGATGTTGATATCAGCAAAGGCAACACGCGCTTTTGCCATTGCTCTTTTATTGAAAGAGAGCTTATACGGCAGCTAGAACGTATCCCCCAACTTCGTGAATACTCAGATCGTAAGGAATTTATTCGATTAGTCGCAGATATTTTTTGTGAAATTAATATCATCCATCCTTTTCGAGAAGGAAATGGTAGGGCCACACGTTTTTTCTTTGAAGAGCTGATTTTTGTGGCTGGATATGAAGTTAATTGGCCTGAGGTTTCAAAAGAAAAATGGATTGAAGCCAACGAACAAGGGTATCTTGGTGACGTATCATTTCTAGAGCTTATTTTTAATATGGCAATCAGTTAAAAGTCATTCTATCTACCCAAAGTCTGCTCAGACAAGTGTTAAATCTAGTACTTTTAAACTCAAAAATGCCCC
>NZ_VHKO01000012.1 GCF_015223435.1 Vibrio hibernica | reverse complement strand
AAACAAATCACAAAATATCACGAACACAACATTTACCCGTATTTATTGACTTGCTCCTATTTCTCAAACCTACTCCTTGATATCATTGAACACTCACCTTTTTAAGGATTTCACTGTGACTTTAAATGAACTAATTGATCAACCAGAACTAGAAGACAAACTATTAAATACAGAGCAAACTATTGGTTTTTTAACGGCAATGGCCGCTGCACCTTATTTATTAGAGCCAACAGAATGGTTGCCATTCTTATGGGGAGGAGATGATACAGCCCCTTTTGAGACAGCAGAGCAATTTGAACAGTATGCAGAACTTATCATTGCCCAATGGAATCTGATTCATCCTGCACTTTTAGATGGCTCATGGACTTGGCCTGAAGGTTATAATCTTGATGAAGAAGAAGTCGTGACAGAGTCTGTACGTGATTTTGCTGAAGGTTTATTACAAGGATGGCAATTAACTCGAGATGATTGGGAGACGTTGATGCCAGAAGGAAGCGAAGATGATGCCTTATTGGGTGGCGTGTTACTTTCGGTAAGTATGCTTTACGACCCAGAGACTGCAATTACTACACTTTCAGACCAAGGCTTAACTGGGTTAGATGAATTCCAAGAAATTTACAATGCTATACCCGTAATGCTCTGTGGTTTGACTCAACGTGGTAACGTTTTAGCACAACAGGCTAAACATTAAAAAATACTATTAAAAATAATAAAGAGGCTGAGAAGATATGTCTTCCCGCCTCTTTTTCATAAGCATTTAGTCTGGATAAAATAGCTGGGGTTGATTCTAAGCGCTTACGATCTCATAAGCTACTTTGATCTTAAGCGTTACCTTTAACTGCCATATTTAGCGACTCAGCAAAATTTAGCATTCTATTTAGTGGAATTAAAGACTTCACGCGTATCTCCTCCTCCACAAATATTTCATGCTCTACACCACTTTCCGTTAGTGCTTTCTCAATCGCTTGTAGGCCATTCATCGCCATCCAAGGGCAATGTGCACAACTACGGCAAGTAGCACCATTTCCTGCCGTTGGTGCCTCTACCAATTCTTTTTCAGGAACCAATTGCTGCATTTTAAAGAAGATGCCTTTATCCGTTGCCACAATCAGCTTTTGGTTTGGTAAGGACTTGGCCGATTTAATCAATTGACTCGTTGAACCTACCGCATCGGCTAACTCAACGACACTAGCAGGAGATTCAGGATGAACCAATACCGCAGCTTCTGGATATAGGGCTTTCATATCTTTTAATGCTTTAGCCGAAAATTCATCATGTACGACGCACTCGCCTTGCCATAACAGCATTTCAGCACCTGTTTTATTCGCAATATAAGATCCAAGATGACGATCTGGCCCCCAAATGATTTTTTTATCTTGTGAATCTAAATGCTCGACAATTTCAAGTGCAATACTTGATGTCACGACCCAATCCGCACGAGCTTTCACGGCTGCCGATGTATTGGCGTATACAACCACGGTATGATCAGGGTGTGCATCACAGAATTCAGTAAACTTATCGGCCGGACAACCAAGATCAAGCGAACATTCAGCCTCTAATGTTGGCATTAATATAGTCTTCTCTGGAGTTAAAATCTTAGCTGACTCTCCCATAAAACGTACACCTGCAATGATCAGTGTCGATGCAGGATGACGATTACCAAACTTAGCCATTTCTAAAGAATCACCAACAAAACCACCGGTAGACTCTGCTAATGCTTGAATCTGTGGATCAGTATAATAATGAGCGATAAGCACTGCATCTTTTTCAGCTAACAACTTTTTGATATTAGCTATATGCACGTCTTTCTGTTCCTGAGTTAACGGAACTGGCTTCGGAGGAAATGGGTAGATAGTTTCGATTGTATCTGTAATGTGCGCCATTGCTATTACTCTACGCAAATTTTTTAGGTTTAAGTATTGTACACTTGTTAGATTGAATAAAAAACAAAAGCCACCTCTAGAGTGACTTGTATAGAATATTCAACTTTTTGTAATGATGGTGTATCTCTACAAGTTACCTTTGGCTAATTTAGCCGCTGAAGAGCTTGGATACTCTTTAATAACTTGCTGATAATATTTATTCGCTACATCATCTTTATTATTTCTCTTAGCAATATCCCCTAACTTAACTAAAGCATCAGGACGTTTCGGTGATTGCGTATCTGAAACAACAGAAGCAAAATTTTTCGCCGCATCAACATCTTGTTTTTTAGCAAAATATAACTGTCCTAACCAGTAGCTAGAATTACTAGAAAAACTAGACTTCGGATATTGAGTATTAAATTCCTTAAAGGCCGATATTGCACCATCATAATTACGATCTTTTAAGATCAAATCAACAGCGGCTTGGTAAGATGATTGTTCATCTTTACTCGCATCAAAGGCAGCGGTAGGAATAGCTACAGAAGTTGTGTTAGAAGAAGATACGGGCGTAGATTTTATATCTTTCAGATCTGATCTTAATTTGTCTAACTCAATAAAAAGCTGTCTTTGCCTTTCAACCGTTTGCTTCATTTCATAATTATTACGCTCAATTGTGCCGCGCAAACTAGTAATTTCAGCTTCTTGATTGTCAAGCTGTTGCTGCAGTCGAGCCTGAACACGATTACTGTTATCCAGTAAACGTTGAACACGTTGGAGATCACTTTCTGAACGCCCAGACTGGGAGCGCACTGTAGAGTCATTGAGATCAGATACTGGAGCAGAAGCAGCAAGCACTGGGCTTGCTGCAACTACTAGTAACGTAAGCGTAACAACTCGCTTTATGTTACCAAGCATAGATATCGCCTATTAGTAAACGATAACTGCGCGACGGTTTTTAGAATAAGCGTCTTCAGATTGGCCCATTTCTAACGGTTTCTCTTCGCCGTAGCTTACGATAGAGATTTGGTCAGCTTGAACACCTAGTGCTTGAATATACTTAGATACTGCTTCTGCACGACGCTCGCCTAGTGCGATGTTGTACTCAGGAGTACCACGCTCATCAGCATAACCTTCGATAGTTACTTTTACGTCAGGCATTGTGCTAAGGAATTTAGCGTGTGCTGCAAGTGTATCTTCATACTCAGATGAGATTTCAGATGTATCAAACTTAAAGAATACAGTAGAGTTTTCACGTAGCTTTTGCTCCGCTGCTACTATATCTTGCTCAGACATCACACCACTTTCACCAACTGTTGTTGCTACTGCAGTTTCTTGTTGAGAGCTAGTTTGAGCATCAGAGTTCTCTGCTGCATCATCGCTAGAGCTACAAGCTGCAACTGTTAGAAGAGGCAGTGCGATCAGTAATCCTTTAAGAATCTTATTAAGTTGCATATGTATTTTCCTTATATTGTCTAACTGTAGTTATTATAAAAATGGAGACCAAGCAGGAGCTTTCACTCTGCCATTTGTCGCTGGTAATAGTGCTCTAAATCGACCATCAAGAGAGACCATAGATAACACATTCTGCCCCTGATACATCGAACTATAAATCACCATACTACCATTTGGTGCCACACTAGGAGATTCATCCAATTGCGTTTTTGTCAGCACTTGAACAGCTCCTGTTTCCAAATCTTGCTTAGCTATATTAAACCCTTCTGCATTTCGATTCACCATAATTAAGAATCGACCATCAGGTGTAATTTGCCCACCAAGGTTTTGGCTACCCTGCCAAGTCAAACGAGTCGTCGCTTGATCTGACAAATTCACTTTATATATTTGCGGTAAACCGCCTCTATCTGAAGTAAATATTAAAGACTGACCATCTGGAACCCAGAATGGTTCAGTATTGTTTGCTCTACCACCTGTAATTTGCTTTAACTTACGAGTTTGTAGATCCAGTACATAAACTTGTAAACTTCCACTTTTTGAAAGTACCAACGCTAATTTTTTACCATCCGGAGAAAACTCTGGCGCTCCGTTATGGCGAGGAAATGCTGTCAGAATCTCAGTTTTACCTGAATAAATGTCCATCATATAAAGCTTAGCACTACCAGTCTGAAAACTGACATAAGCAAGCTTGCGTCCATCAGGCGACCATGCTGGTGACATTAAAGGTTGCTTAGAGCGTAATACTAGTCGCTCATTGTATCCATCATAGTCCGCAATACGTAATTGGTAAGGGTAATTACTTTTACTACTTACAACAACATAGGCAATTCTTGTTAAAAATGCACCTTTTTCACCAGTAAGTTTTTCGTAAACTAGATCTGAAATACGGTGAGCATATTCACGTAAACGCTTAGCTGGAACCACCGCTCTCTTACTGAAAAGTAAATAGTCTTTTGCTGGGACTAAATTACCATTTTCATCCAAAGCTTTACTCTTACCATTATTGAGCTGGCCACGAACAATATCAACTAATTGATATTGAATAATAAAATTCCCTTTACCGTCAGGACTAATCGAACCTGTAACCAAAGAGTCGACCCCTATATTATTCCACTGAGAAAAATTAATTTCCGCGTCCGTATAAGGTGTTTGCGGCATTTTCGATGTCGCTATCGGGTTAAATTTTCCACTACGTTGCAAGTCAGAGGAAATCACATCTGCAACATCTTGAGGTAGAGGCTCTTTTCCTTCCCATTTAAACGGTACCACACCAATTGGACGAGCAGAGTTCACACCTTCAGTAATAACAAGTTCTAATGCTGCGTTAGCCGTTTGGCTCGCAGTTAAGATAATAAATAACCCCAATAATACGCGTTTTATCACTGAATATTCCTTTTAGTGCTTATACCAATTTGACTGAACTAATCGGTATCATTTAGGTTCGACTGTTAAATTGATATTTTTCAATTGGTCGGCTACATCTTGCTCTGTTGGCAAAGGAAATGTTCCTACCTGAGCAACGGCGCGCTTAGCGGCTGAACATAATCTTGCATCACCATCTATAGGCGATACTTTGCTCACAATCGCACCTTTACCCGCTTGTATAAGGCGAATGTTAATTTTGCATGACTTACCTTTAAATGCATCTTCAGTTAACAGTTTCTCTTGGATCATTTGGGTGTAAATTGCACCATACCGAACCAGCTCTGACGTAATATATTTTTGTCTTGCGACTGAAATTTGTTCATTTTCAGCTTCAAGTCCAGAAAACACATCATTCAATGCTGTATCTTGAGCTTTCTTTTCTTTCGCTAAACGAGCTTCCTCAGCTGCTTTTGCATCAGCCTTTACTTTAGCATCCGCTTTAGCTTTAGCATCAGCTTTTTGTTTCGCCTCAGCAGCAGATTTAGCATCAGCTTTTGCTTTTGCATCTGCCATTATTTTCGCTTCAGCCGCGACCTTAGCCATTTCGACTGCTTTAGCTTCTTCTGCCGCTTTTGCTTTTGCTAGACGAACACTTTCTGCCTTAGCCGCTTCTTCTTTTGCTATAAGTGCTTTTTTTGCATCTGCTTTTTTCTTTTCTTGAGCTAATTGCTGCTGCCTTTCTTTTTCTCTTGCAGCTTTATCAGCTTCAACTTTTTGTTCTTTCAATTTTCTCTGTCTATCTTCTTCTTTTTTTCTATTTTGTTCTTTCCGCTCAGATTGCCGGCGCAGCTTATCAACTCTTTGTTGATCTGCTTTCTTAGCCGCATCGCGTTTCTCTCGAATACTTTTTGCTTGTTGTTCTATAACTTTAGGATCAATAACAACCGCTTCTACCATTTTGTGTTGCGGTTTTTTTTCTGTATCAGAAAACCATGATCCACCTAGCATCAATATCAAAATGATAAAGTGTAGACCTATAGAAATCAATACAGCTGATTTGTATTCTTTATTAAATATCAACAAATTAGCTGTTCTCTTTAATATCAGTTAACAATCCTACTTTTTCAATCCCGGCTTTACTCAACTGATCAAGTACTAATACAATATCGGCGTACGATGTTTTAGCATCACCACCCACAGCAACAGGTGAGTCAGGATTGATTTTACGCTCAGCTTTCACTCGAGTAATGACTTGTTCCATACCTAACCCACGAACCATGTCCTCATCATTAACACTCAAGCCTAATTGACCTTTTTGGTTAATTTCAACAATGATAAAACTTGCACCAGTATCACCCGCAATATCAGAGGCTGGTTTAGCCGTTTCAGTTTTAGGTAACTCAACCTCAACCCCTTGTGTAACAAATGGAGATGTCACCATGAAAATAATCAATAGCACCAACATAACATCTATATATGGTACAACATTAATCTCAGCTTTTAGTTGGCGCTTCTTACGAATGTACCCCGCCATAGTTATTCCTTATGCTCAGTCATGACTTGGCGGTGTAAAATACTGTGAAATTCTTCAGCAAAAGTAGCATAGTTATGCTCAAGCTTAGTGACCTGATTACTAAGACGGTTATAAGCCATAACCGCTGGAATTGCCGCAAATAAACCCATCGCAGTTGCAACTAGTGCTTCTGCAATGCCGGGTGCTACCATAGCCAATGTCGCCTGCTTAACTTGCCCAAGAGCAATAAAAGCAGTCATGATTCCCCAAACCGTACCAAATAAACCAATATAAGGACTAATTGACCCAACGGTGGCTAAAAATGGTAATTGATCTTCAAGTTCATCGATTTCTTTTGAAAGCGTCACACGCATAGAGCGCCCTGCTCCCTCCATCACATATTCGGCTGACGCACCTGGAGTACGGCGTAAACGTGCAAATTCAGTAAAACCAGCATAGAAAATTTGTTCTGAGCCTGTAATGTTATTTTTACGAGCTTTAACTTCTTGGTAAAGTTTAGAAAGATCAACACCTGACCAAAATTTCTCTTCAAATGTTATTGCATTTTTAGATGCACTGTTTAGTAATTTACTTCTTTTTAGGATCACTGCCCAAGAAAGAACTGACATACCAAGTAAAATAAGCATAACAAGCTTAACCAATAAACTTGCCTGTAAAAAAAGGTCAAAAATTGAAATATCAGCTGACACGAGTAAACTCCGACATAATTAGACTAGGAATAGCTTGTGGTTTCATTTGTTTAATGTTGACACAGGCTACCTTAACATTTGCTTTACACAAAACTTTGCCATCAAGATTGACTAACTCCTGACAAAATATCATGGATGCTTTTTTTAAAGTGATAATTGAAGTGAGCACTTCTAGCTGCTGATCCAGAGTAGCACCATGAATATAATCGATATCCATATGACGCACCACAAAACCAATTTCTTGGTCTAGAAGTAAGTATTGATATATGCCTAAAGAACGTAATAACTCGGTTCGAGCGCGCTCAAAAAATTTTAGATAATTTGAATGATAAACAACGCCACCAGCGTCAGTATCTTCATAATAAATGGTAATTGGCCATTTAAAAGCTGCTTTGAATTGATCGATCACACCACGTCCTTAAACAACATATAATTACTAATCACTATACAGTAACTTAGCTGATTCAATAATAGTATAAGTAGAAATTTTATTTAAATTAGGATCAATTGAATGTTTATCATTCATTTAGTTTTAGTGGTTAGTTATCTATAGGAAAAGAGACAGAAAAGGCAAATTGACATGATACAAATGGGAATAACGTTGTTACAAGGTATTAAATTGCTACCGTAAGAATTTTTAGCTCTAATGTCATAAATATCGATCACTTAAGAACTACGGTAGCATTTTATATTTAAACGTATAAGCATGAAAACATCACGAGTATCACGCCAGAAATATATGGGCTAAATAGCACTTGCCACAACCAAAAGACCGGCTTAAAACCAACACTGTAAATCATTGTGCTGCATAGCGCCCATATAAACAAAATGGCCAATAACACATTGAAGCCACCAACTTGATCCGCATAGGCTTTCGGCAACCACATAAACATACTGATATGAAACACTGCAACCATAAAAAACAGGGCTCTTAAGAGAGCCCTATCCATTGGTCGGTGTATATCAGTCATTTTTTGACTAATATTATTCACGATCCTCATCCATCATCTCTGAATGCTCTAACCAAAGAGCATTGATAATACCGAATGCACAGGCAAGTAATACGCCTAAGATCCAAGCAAAATACCACATATCAATGACTCCTTAATAAAGCGAATTTTTATTTTCTTCAATAAATTTATCATCAAGACGGCCAAACATTTTATAATAAGTCCAAGTGGTATAGCCAAGTATGGTAGGAACCATCACAGCGGCAACACCTGTCATTATTTGCAATGTTAACAAGCTTGATGTTGAATCCCACATTGTAAAGCTATCATTTGGATTTAAGCTTGATGGCATAACAAATGGGAACATCGCGAAACCTGCAGTCAAAATAACACCAGCACAAGTCAAGCTTGAAGCCACAAACGCCAATGCACCTTTTTCAGCTTTAGTAGCGATGATAGCAAAGACAGCCATAACAACACCTAAAGCCGGTGCTATCCACATCAATGGGTAAGTTGTAAAGTTAGCCATCCAAGCACCCTGCTCGCGTACGACTTCTTTAAGAAGAGGGTTCGATGGTCCATTATGATCCATTACACTCTTCACGACATAACCATCGATGTTTTGTATCCAAAATCCTGCGATAACAAATAACACTGCGACAGCAAGCCCAGTAACAATCGATACCGTACGTGCTCGATTATACACATCACCCGCGGTTTTCATTTGTAACCAAGTAGACCCTTGGAGTACAAACATAGAAACACTGACTAGGCCACATACTAAGGCAAATGGATTTAATAACCCAAAAAAGCTACCGTGGTATTGAGACATCATTAATTCATTCAGTTCAAATGGTACACCTTGAAGTAGGTTACCAAATGCCACACCAAAAATTAAAGGAGGCACAAAACCGCTGATTGAAATACAGATATCCCAGTTATTACGCCATTTTTGGGTTTCAATTTTTGAACGGTAATCTAGTGCCAATGGACGCAACCAAAGAGCTGCCAATGTGACATACATCGCCAAATAGAATCCAGAGAAAGACGTCGCATAGACCATCGGCCATGCAGCAAATAGCGCACCACCTGCCGTCACCAACCAGACTTGGTTACCATCCCAGTGCGGTGCGATTGAATTTATCATCACACGGCGCTGAATATCCGTTTTACCAATCAGTGGGACTAATGCACCCACTCCCATATCAAAACCATCTGTGATAGCAAAACCGATGAATAATACACCGATCAACACCCACCAGATTAATCGAAATGCTTCATAATCAAACATGAATTATCCTCTGCTTAAATTTCAACTTGACGAGAAACTTTACTCTCTAAAGAGGTATCGTTTTGCTCGAAGTGATAACGCCCTGTTTTCAAGCTACTAGGACCTTTACGTGCGAATTTAACCATTAAGTATACTTCAGCAACTAAGAAACACGTGTACAGTGCAATAATTGCAAAAATAGAGGTTAATATCTCACCACGCGATAATGCTGAGGCTGCGACATAAGTCGGTAATATTTCACCCACCGCCCATGGCTGGCGACCAAACTCAGCTACAAACCAACCGGTTTCTATCGCAATCCAAGGTAGAGGCATACTGAACATTGCAGCCTTTAATAACCAAGACTTCTGAGTGATTTTTTGACGACAAGTCTGAATAAATGCAAAACCAAATACGGCTAGCATGATAATTCCACACGCCACCATAATTCGGAATGACCAGAATATAGGCCACACTGTTGGAATTGAATCATCCGCTGCAGCTTTAATTTGCTCTTCTGACGCATCAACTACCTTATCCGTGTAGCGTTTTAGCAATAAGCCATAACCCAGATCATGTTTCACTTCATCGAACGCTGAAACATTCGCTTCTGATTTATCACCAGCGCGCAATTTCTCAAGCAAACCATAAGCAATCATACCATTTCGAATACGCACTTCATGTTCAGCTTTCAGATCTTTTAAGCCTGTGACTTGTTTATCCAATGAACGAGTCGCCATTATACCCATAGCATATGGGATTTTAATCGCATAGTCGGTATGCATTGTTTCTTGGTTAGGTAAACCAAATGCAGTAAATGCAGCAGGAGCAGGCTCTGTATTCCACTCAGATTCAATCGCAGCAAGCTTCACCTTTTGTACTTCACCAACTTCATAACCTGATTCATCACCCAGCACTAATACCGATAGAATAGCCGCCATACCAAAAGAAGCGGCAATCGCAAAAGAACGACGAGCAAATGGGATATCTCGGCCTTTCAATAAGTAGTAAGAACTCACACCTAAGATAAACATCGCACCACAGGTATATCCAGCAGCGACAGTATGAACAAACTTAACTTGTGCGACAGGATTAAAGATCACTTCAGAAAAACTAACCATTTCCATACGCATTGTTTCAAAGTTGAATTCTGAACCAACTGGATTTTGCATCCAACCATTAGCAATAAGAATCCAAAGCGCAGAGAAGTTAGAACCGATAGCGACTAGCCACGTAACCGTTAAATGCTGACGCTTAGATAATCGATCCCAACCGAAGAAGAAAAGACCAACCATGGTTGATTCTAAGAAAAAAGCAACTAAGGCTTCAATGGCTAAAGGAGCACCAAAAATATCCCCTACATAATGAGAATAGTAAGACCAGTTAGTACCAAACTGAAACTCCATAGTTAGGCCAGTTGCCACACCAAGAGCAAAGTTAATACCAAAAAGCTTACCCCAGAACTTAGTCATGTCCTTGTAGATTTGCTTCCCTGTCATTACATAAACTGATTCCATGATGGCAAGCAAAAATGCCATACCGAGAGTCAGGGGAACAAATAGGAAGTGATACATCGCTGTCATTGCAAATTGCAACCGCGATAGATCAACAACATCAATCATGGTAACTCCTTTTTATTTCGTATAGGCACCCATAATAAGGTGTTAATAACGATTAGGATGGTTAATGTCGACACGTTTATTTTGAACTAACATCAGTTGTTATAAAGTTGTGCCAGATTTGTTGTTATATTGTTAAGTATTAGCTAATATAGACAATGCTAATATTACTTGTTAAATATTCACCTTTCAAAGGTTTTTCAAAAAAAAGTTCTTTGATACATATCAAGCATCATCATCGTAATACTTACTACTTTGCTAAATCATAAGAACAAAATGTATCTAAGTATTAATGATAGACTTTAAACAGAACAACGTTTAAAAAATTGAAAGCATCGAGATATGAGCAGAAGAATTGTAGAAGACTGGAGTGGAGATGCAAGCATGGAAGAAGGACAATTACTCTTAATTATCCTTTAGTTACATTTTTAATTACCCTATTTATCAATACCAAAATGAAGGTAAGCCCGATCGCTGGCAATTCGCCCTCTTGGTGTTCTTTGCAAGTATCCCTGTTGGATCAAATACGGCTCAATGACATCTTCAATCGTGTCTTTCTCTTCACCAATAGCCGCCGCTAAATTATCAAGCCCAACAGGACCACCTGAAAACTTCTCCATAATGGCTAAAAGTAATTTTCTATCCATATAGTCAAAGCCTTGGTTATCCACATCCAGCATATTCAGCGCCTTATCTGCGGTATCGGCACAAATATGGCCATTCCCTTTCACTTCTGCGTAATCACGAACTCGACGTAATAATCGATTCGCGATTCGAGGCGTCCCTCTTGCTCGTCGAGCGACCTCTAAAGCACCCTCCTCTTCCATCGAAAGACCTAGGCAATCGGCACTGCGTTTAACAATATGCTGCAGATCTTCAATTTTGTAGTACTCAAGGCGCTGCACAATACCAAAACGATCGCGCAACGGAGACGTTAATGAACCTGCGCGGGTAGTGGCACCAATTAGAGTAAAAGGAGGGAGATCAATTTTAATAGAACGTGCTGCCGGGCCTTCACCAATCATTATATCGAGTTGATAATCTTCCATCGCGGGATACAAAATCTCTTCAACCACAGGGCTCAATCGATGAATTTCATCAATAAACAAAATATCGTTCGCTTCAAGGTTTGTCAGTAAAGCGGCCAAATCACCCGCCTTCTCCAGCACTGGACCCGACGTCGTTCGAATACTGACTTCCATTTCATTGGCGACAATATTGGCTAATGTTGTTTTACCTAAACCTGGAGGACCAAAAATCAATAAATGGTCTAATGGCTCACTGCGTAATTGCGCCGCTTTAATAAAAATTTCCATCTGATCACGCACATGATCTTGCCCACGGTAATCCGCTAGCTTTTTTGGACGTATTGCTCTATCAATTATTTCTTCATCGCGAAAAATTGGGTTTTCAGGAGCAATCAAGCGATCAGCTTCAATCATTGGAGGCCTATGGAACTAAGAAAATTAAAGGAATTTAGAGAAGACATCTTATACCATTGACTTGAGTGCTTCACGGATAATGTTTTCACTACTCATATCAGGTTTAGCAACTTGAGCAACCACTTTAGAAGCCATTGGTGGCTTATACCCTAAAGAAATTAATGCGCTAACAGCTTCATCTTCTGCATGATTAGAACGAGAATTGAAACCAGAATCCATCGGCGCTGCATCCGTCGCTGGCGTAAACAGATCGTGAGTTGTCCACCCTTTCAATCGATCTTTCATTTCAACCACAAGTCGTTCCGCTGTTTTCTTACCAACACCCGGTAATTTAACTAGCGTTGTGACATCTTCATGCTCTACACAAGTGACGAACTGAGAAGCAGTCATACCCGATAAAATCGCTAAGCCAAGCTTTGGTCCAACACCATTCGCCTTGATCACTTCACGAAATAAAGCACGCTCTTTTACGGTATTAAAGCCATATAAAAGTTGTGCGTCTTCTCGTACCACAAAGTGAGTATAAATAATGGCTTCTTCATTCACATTAGGCAGCTCATAAAAACAGCTCATCGGCATTTGTACTTCGTACCCAATACCCGACACTTCAATTAAAACTTCCGGTGGTTGCTTTTCAATAATGACCCCACGTAAACGACCAATCACTCGACTTTCCTTCCATTCATTATTTTACAATTGCCTAATCATAATAACTTACTGGATAAACATCCAGTACATATTAATATTGAAGGAAGTATTTACCGGTAACGGCCACGGCGAGAACTACTGGCTTGACCAGCTAAAGCAATGAGGGTTTTGTTGGTATTCGCATGACAAATTGCTACACCTAATGCATCGGCAGCATCCGCCTGCGGTTTAGCGGATAATTTCAACATACTTTGAACCATATGCTGTACCTGCTCTTTTGTTGCCGCGCCAGTTCCTACCACAGATTGCTTAATTAAACGCGCCGCATATTCAAATACTGGTAAATCTGCATTGACGGCAGCGACAATTGCGCTCCCCCGAGCTTGTCCAAGCTTAAGCGCTGAGTCAGGATTCTTCGCCATAAAGACTTGTTCAATTGCAAACACATCAGGCTGAAATTGGGTGATAATTTCAGAAACACCTGCATATATTTGCTTTAAACGGCCTGGCAATTCCTTTTCTGACATACGGATACAACCACTACCCAAATACTGTAAATATCGCCCTTCTTGACGGATCACACCATAACCTGTGATTCGAGAACCGGGATCAATCCCAAGGATAATTGTCATGCATTCCCTTATTGTCAGCCAAGCAGTAATAAAGTTAAGCCGCTTTAAAAACAAAACACCTACACACTAATCAATAGAATGTAGGCGTTGATTAATCAAACCTAATAGCATTTATACTCATATAAATTTGAGCATAATAATAGGCTTAACTATTTTTCTTCTGTTTTATCTTGTGCAATAGCGACCGCAATTGAAAGCTCCTCAAGCGCAGCAGGATTAGCAAGGCTTGGTGCATTAGTCAATGGACAGGCCGCAGCGGTTGTTTTAGGGAATGCGATCACATCACGGATATTATCAGTTCCACACAGCAACATAACCAAACGGTCCAAACCAAACGCTAAACCTGCATGTGGTGGTGTGCCATATCTAAGTGCGTCTAATAAAAAGCCAAATTTCAAGCGTTGCTCTGTCTCTTCAATGCCAAGTAAACCAAACACCGCCGATTGCATCTCCGTATTATGGATACGAACTGAGCCACCGCCCACTTCATAACCATTAATCACCATATCGTATGCATTTGAAATAGCGCTAGCAGGATTATCAAGCAGCTCTTCTGCCGTCATATTTAATGGTGATGTAAATGGATGGTGCATCGCATGCAAGTTTCCTTCATCGTCTTGTTCAAACATTGGGAAATCAATAACCCATAAAGGTTTCCAAGCGGCACTATCGGTTAATTCTAGGTCATTACCTAATTTAACACGCAGCGCTCCCATTGCTTCAGAAACAATATTCCCTTTGTCTGCGCCAAATAAAATGATGTCACCAGATTGAGCGCCTGTACGCTGTAAAATACCGTTAATCACATCTTCGTTCAGGAATTTCGCCACTGGAGATTGGATGCCTTCCAAACCTGCATCCAGATCATTTACTTTCATCCATGCTAAGCCTTTGGCGCCATAAATACCGACAAAGCTGCCGTATTCATCAATTTGCTTACGAGAAAGTGATGCACCACCGGGAACTCGAATAACGGCTACTCGACCTTTTTCATCGTTTGCTGGACCAGAAAAAACTTTAAATTCGACATCTTTTACTAGATCAGCCACATCTACGAGCTCAAGAGGGTTACGCAGATCTGGTTTATCTGAGCCAAAACGACGAATCGCTTCAGAGAAAGGCATGATTGGGAAATCACCAAGATCGACATTCAGCAACTCTTGCCACATATTACGAACCATAGTCTCTGTCACGCCGCGAACTTGTTCAGCTGACATAAACGAGGTTTCGATATCGATTTGAGTAAATTCAGGTTGACGGTCGGCACGTAAATCTTCATCACGGAAACATTTTACGATTTGATAGTAACGATCAAAACCCGACATCATCAATAATTGTTTAAACAGCTGTGGAGACTGTGGCAATGCGTAAAAACTACCTTTATGAACACGGCTTGGTACTAAATAATCACGAGCACCTTCCGGCGTTGCTTTAGTCAACACTGGTGTTTCGATATCAAGAAATCCATTCTCATCAAGAAAACGACGAACAAAACTAGAGGCTTTAGCGCGCAATTTAATACGGTCACTCATTTCAGGGCGACGTAGATCAATATAACGATATTTCAGGCGCTGCTCTTCTGAATTGGTTTGATTGAAATCCAATGGTAATGGTTCCGAACGATTTATGATCTCAAGACCGGTGGCATAAACTTCAACTTCACCCGTCGTCATATCTTTGTTGATTTGAGTATCAGGACGCGCTCGTACTTCACCGGTAAGCTTGATACAAAATTCATTACGTAGTTGATTGGCTTCTGTAAAAATTTCCGTCATATCTGGATTGATGACAACTTGAACAATGCCTTCACGATCACGCATATCGATGAAAATAAGACCGCCTAAATCACGGCGGCGATTAACCCACCCGCAAAGTTCTACAGTTTGTCCCGCAAGGGCTTTGTTCAGATGACCACAATACTGGGTGCGCATAATGAATTTCCCAATCTCTTTAATTTATTGTTCGAAAGACGACAAACGCTCTCAACCATTGACGTTTTCAGCAATTGAAAGTGCCGCACTAATTTATATCCGTTATTTATACTTGGAAAGGCAACAAAAATCGACCATAAGCGCACGAATTTATCACCTTTTCTATAGATTTAATTCGAATAAACAAAAAATGCTCAATAGTTATTCAACTTGCTGGTCGTAGAATGGTTACCCAACTTAAACCAGACTAAACAACAAACAATTTACGGCCAACTTTCATTCATTTCTGTCAGCTGGATGAAATAATATAAAATATAATCACAACCCCGTAGCAGAAGAGGCCAAGTTGCCTTAAAATAAAGACTCATATTTCATAATGATAAATCCAAAAGTAATAGGCTAATTTATCCTACTGCCAAAAAGATATTTTCAACGAATTGCTAAGCGAGTTCATATGAGTCAGCGTGATGTTATTTTTTCTGCGCCAATTGAAAAAATGGGTGATTTCACTTTTGATGAAAAAGTTGCCGAAGTATTCCCTGATATGATCCAAAGGTCGGTGCCCGGTTACAGTAATATCATCTCAGCTATTGGCATGCTTGCAGAGCGCTTTGCAAAATCGAACTCTCATATTTATGATTTAGGTTGCTCGTTGGGCGCAGCGACCCTATCAATGCGTCGTCATATCCAAAAAGAAAACTGTAAAATTATTGCTGTCGATAATTCACCGGCGATGGTTGAACGCTGTAAACGTCATATTGATGCTTATCGTTCAGAGACTCCAGTTGAGGTGATAGAAGCCGATATCCGTAACATTGAAATCAAAAATGCTTCCGTCGTTGTACTCAATTTCACTTTACAGTTTCTTTCCCCTGAAGATCGCTATGCTCTACTCGAAAAAATCCATATTGGATTGCGACCTGGTGGCATTTTAATTTTATCGGAAAAATACATCTTCAAAAACAACGTTGCTCATGAGCTATTAATTGATTTACACCACGACTTTAAACGGGCCAATGGTTATAGCGAATTAGAGGTCAGTCAAAAACGTAGCGCCATTGAAAATGTGATGAAACCTGACAGTATTTCTGCGCACAAAGAACGCTTTAAAGCCATTGGTTTTAGTAGTTATGAAGTCTGGTTCCAATGCTTTAATTTTGGGTCAATGTTCGCCATAAAATAATGATATGAATTAGTTACCCAGAACATCCATACCAACACTTAATAAAAGAAATAAATTTTATGTTTAACTTTGCTAATTTCTATCAACTCATTGCCCAGGAACCTCGTTTACAGTCTTGGTTAAATATGTTGCCTCAGCAATTAACGGATTGGCAAAATGCCGAACATGGTGATTTTGAACGCTGGGTGAAAGCGTTAAATAAAATTTCCGACCAAGCACCCGACGAGATTGATTTGTGCAATGAAGTTCGAATTAACAATGATCAGCCCATTTCATTCGGCGAGCAAAAAAAACTCGAAAGCCTATTACGAACCTTTCATCCCTGGCGTAAAGGTCCCTACCACATTCATGGGCTAGATATTGATACTGAATGGCGCTCCGATTGGAAATGGGATCGCGTTTTACCCCATATTTCTGATTTAACGCACCGCTCTGTATTAGATGTAGGTTGTGGCAATGGTTATCACATGTGGCGCATGCTTGGTGCTGGTGCTCGTATGTGCGTTGGCATCGATCCTTCTCACCTTTTCCTTATTCAATTTGAAGCCATTCGTAAATTAATGGGTAATGAACAACGCGCCCATCTTTTACCTTTAGGCATTGAGCAACTTCCGGAACTGAAAGCATTTGATACCGTTTTTAGTATGGGAGTGTTGTACCATCGCCGCTCACCACTCGATCATTTATATCAACTTAAAAATCAATTAGTCTCAGGTGGTGAGTTAGTTCTTGAAACGCTGGTTATTGATGGTGATGAGAATGCCGTTTTAGTACCAATTGATCGCTATGCTCAGATGCGTAATGTTTATTTCTTTCCATCAGCTAAAGCATTGAAAGTTTGGTTAGAAAAATGTGGATTTATTAACGTTAAAATTGTTGATGAGAATGTAACCTCTGTTGGCGAACAACGCACTACCGATTGGATGACCCATAATTCATTACCAGATTATTTAGATCCCAACGACGAAAACAAAACGATTGAAGGCTATCCTGCGCCACGTCGCGCTGTCTTAATTGCCACGAATCCTTAATTTTATGAGTCGAATCACTCAAGCAAAATATTGCACACTTCACGTCAAGATTGAGATACGCTAAACTTTGGCTAACAAGCACTTAGCGTATCAATAATGATCAAACGTCCATCATTACTTAAAAGGTTAACAACTACTTAGTATGTTAAAAAAAATCGCAAGTCTTACACCTTTATTACTGCTTTCTGGTTGTGCATTAATGAATAGTGATGAGTACTCAAAGAAAACAATTGATGCTATGTCCGAAAGTGAGCAAAAACTTTCCTCTCAGCTGCAAGAAATTAATTTAAATTTAAGTAATCAAACGGATTACATTGAAAGTTTAGAAGCATCGATTATTAATTTAAGCAATGAAGTGGAAACGCTTAAAAAAAATCAACGTCACATAAGAACCGTTACCGTACAAGCGAAAAACCCCGCCCCCAACACGCCCAATCCTACTTTACTCGCGAGTACAGTTCCTGATTTAAAAGCAGGCATGGTTGCACTCGGTTCTTTAGAATATCTTTATATTGATGTCATTAAATCGGAATTTACCGCCCGTATAGATACTGGCGCGACTACCTCCTCTATTAATGCGGCAGATATGCAAGAATTCGACCGTAATGGCAAACGTTGGGTAAGATTTCATGTTTTAGATGACAACGATCCTGAAGCCAGAAAATGGGTTGAAGCGCCTATTATTCGTCATGTCAAAATTCGTCAATCAACTGAAGATAAAAAACTAGAGCGCCGCGCAGTGGTTGAATTGTGGATTAAAATTGGTTCAATACATGAAAAGGCACAGTTTACACTTGCTGACCGTTCTCAAATGGATTACCCAATATTACTCGGTAGAGAGTTCATCCAAGATATTGCAGTTGTGGATGTAAGCCGAAAATTCATCCAAAAACCCCAAAAAAAGTCAGATATAAAATAAGCCGTCATTAAATAATATCAACTAGATATCCATAAAATTAGATATACTAAAACACTACCAGTTCATAGACAGATTTAAGGAATCATTATGACGTCTAGAGTGCCATTTTATTTTCTCATTGCCATTCTTGTCGCCGCAGGGATAACTCTCAGTGTTATGCGTCATCAAGACTATGGTGTTCCTTGGACTCCAGGTGAAACGCGACAAGTTTGGGACGTTGAAGCCCGAGTCGAATTTATTGCCTCTGATGGCCCAGTAAAAGTCTCACTGGCCGCACCACATACTCAAAACGGATTTACTCTGGTTGATGAAAGTGCATCCTCTTCAGGTTATGGACTTTCATATATCAATACAGACACTGGCCGTCGCGCCGAATGGTCCATCCGTCATGCCAGTGGCCCACAGACTATTTATTATAAAACACAGTTTTTAGTCGACCCTCAAGCACGTGTTTCAACGGTTCCACCCATAGATAAAGATCTTATTGAGCCAACCTTTACCGGGCCTCAACAAGCCGCCGCTACATCAATTTTAGAACAAGCATCGGCTCGTTCTTCAGATAACAGCACATTAACACGTGAAATCATTAAGCAGTTTAATGATCCCGATAATCAAAATGCTTCATTATTGCTGGATGATTTCGCCAAAGTAGATGCGATTTCTAAATTGTTAGCGACATCCAATATTTACAGTAAAACCGTGGGCGTTGTAGAGATGGAAGATGGCCGTCGTCGTCAATCTATTATTCCTATGATTGAAGTATGGGATGGCGAAGCATGGACATTATTTAACTCAGAAACAAACGTACAAGGCGTCACTGATAATATGCTTATCTGGGATGAGTCTAACGTTTCATTACTCGATGTGATCGGAGGCAAACAAAGTAAAGTTTACTTCTCTATGCTTTCTCACGATGTATCGCCAAATAATGCCACGAAACAAAAAATTGTTGCTGATAACTTGCTCAATTTCTCTATTCATAGCTTACCGCTTGAAGAACAGTCAATGTTTAAGACCATTATGCTTATCCCGATTGGTGCATTAATTGTGGTTTTCTTGCGAGTCTTAATTGGTTTAAAAACCTCTGGTACTTTTATGCCAGTATTGATTGCGGTTGCGTTTGTGCAGACTCAATTACTACCCGGTATTGTCGGTTTTTTATTGATTGTCGGAACCGGTCTGGTAATTCGAGGCTATTTATCTAAGCTGAATTTACTGCTTGTATCCCGAATATCTGCGGTCATTATAACGGTAATATTGATCATTTCAGTATTCACTATTGTGGCGTTTAATATCGGCCTAACTCAAGGCCTAACCATTACCTTCTTCCCGATGATTATTTTATCGTGGACCATTGAACGTATGTCGATTCTTTGGGAAGAAGAAGGAGCGAAAGAAGTCTTAATGCAAGGTGGTGGATCATTGTTTACGGCTGTGATTATCTATCTAGCAATGACGAATTCTTATGTTCAACATTTCACCTTTAACTTTATTGGTACTCAGTTCATTATCTTGGCCTGTATCCTAGCGCTTGGTAATTACACTGGATATCGCTTACTTGAGTTAAAAAGATTCAAACCACTTGCGGAGGACTAAGCCATGTTTTCAATGTTTACTTCACCGCAGAAGCTGAATGCAAAAGGCATAATGGGAATGAACAAGCGTAATAGCGCCTTTATCAGTCGTTATAATGATCGTTCTAAATACCCGTTAGTTGATGATAAGCTCAAAACTAAAATCATTGCCCAGCAACATGGCGCAACCGTACCTAAACTGATTGGTGTCATCGGTCAACAAGCTGAAGTAAAACGAATTCATACCATGGTAAAAGATTGGCCTGGATTTGTAATTAAGCCCGCACAAGGCTCTGGTGGGAAAGGCATTTTAGTTGTCATTTCACATAAAGATGGGGTTTATATAAAACCGTCTGGTCAAGCCATTAATGAGCAAGATGTTGAGCGCCATATCAGTAATGCTTTAGCTGGTTTATTTTCACTTGGCGGTAAAAATGATGTTGCAGTCGTAGAGAACTTAATAAAATTTGATGATGTCTCTTTCGATGGCTTTAGCTATGAAGGTGTTCCTGATATTCGAGTAATCGTATTTAAAGGCTACCCAGTTATGGCCATGATGCGTTGCTCAACGGCAGCATCTGATGGTAAAGCGAATTTACACCAAGGCGCAGTTGGCGTGGGGTTGGATATTGCAACGGGCCGTGCGGTTCGGGCGGTTCAGTTTGACCACCCTATTTCTCATCACCCAGATACCGATAAACCACTGAATGAACTAGTGGTCCCAAATTGGGAGAAACTACTCACTCTCGCATCAAGCGCGTGGGAGATGACTGGATTAGGGTATATGGGGACAGACATGGTACTCGACAAAGAAGAAGGTCCAATGGTACTGGAGTTAAATGCTCGCCCTGGGCTTGCTATTCAGATCGCCAATGGTGCAGGTCTTCTGCCTCGCTTACATCATATTGAGAACTTAGGCGTGCCATTAGAGTATCCAAAACCTGCTGAACGTGTTGCTTATGCTGCAAAGCACTTTTCAGCCAAACCACAGTTCTAAAGTTATCAAAAACCTAAAACTATAAAGCCTAAATAAAAAACCGCAGATCAATCTGCGGTTTTTTATGCTAATGGCACAACGTTTATCTATTTTCCTAGTGCTTCTTTATAATGCACTCGGCAAACCGATTCATAGCGATCATTACCACCAATGGCCACTTGGTCACCTTCGGCAATGGCTCGACCACTTTCATCTAAACGCACCACCATATTAGCTTTGCGGCCACAATGACAAATCGTTTTAAGTTCAATCAGTTTATCTGCCCACGCCAATAAATATTGGCTACCCTCAAAAAGCTCACCTAAAAAGTCACTGCGTAAACCATAACAAAGAACAGGCACATGTAACTTATCCACGACCTCAGTTAATTGATAGACTTGTTGTTTCGACAAAAACTGACATTCATCAATCATGATACAATGAATTTTTTCATCTTGATGTAAGGTATTAATCGCATCAAACATATCGGTTGTCGAATTATATAAATGTGCATCAGACTGTAAACCAATACGTGAACTGACGATGCCCACACCATTTCGGTTGTCTATTTCAGCCGTAAAAATTACCGCATTCATACCACGTTCACGATAGTTAAAAGAAGATTGGAGTAAAGTAGTCGACTTACCCGCATTCATTGCCGAGTAGTAAAAATACATCTGAGCCACGAAAAATACCTATGTAATATTTAAAGTTATTATTAAAATATAGCGTTATAAAAAAGGCTGGTTAACGACCAGCCTTCTATTAAAAATATACAAAACTACTTACGACGCCACGTCGTCCCTTCCGAGCCATCTTCCAGTTCAATACCTAATTCATTTAATTTATCGCGAGCGAGATCAGCATTAGCCCAATCTTTAGATGCACGAGAATCATTACGCAGTTTAATCAAAGCTTCAATTTCAGCCGTTTCATCATCTGAACTTGCCTCGCCTTGTAAAAAACTTTCTGGCGTTTGATATAAAATACCAATCACATCGGCCAACTCACGCATTAATGCACCCAATTTAGAAGCTTTTGAGATATCAATGGTTTTTAAGCGATTAATCTCACGCGCCATATCAAACAACACCGAATAAGCTTCTGGTGTATTGAAATCATCGTTCATTGCCGCGCTAAAACGAGCGACAAACTCTTCGCCACCAGCAGGAGCAACCGAGAAATCCAATCCACGTAGAGAGGTATATAAACGCTCAAGAGAAGCACGAGCTTGGTTGAGGTTTTCTTCGCTGTAATTCAATTGACTACGATAATGTCCTGACATAAGAAAGTAGCGCACAGTTTCAGAATCATAATGCTTTAATACATCACGAATCGTAAAAAAATTGCCTAATGATTTCGACATTTTCTCTCGATCAATCATCACCATGCCACTGTGCATCCACGTATTCACATAGGGTGTGTCGTGTGCACAGCACGATTGAGCAATTTCATTTTCATGATGCGGAAATTGTAGATCAGAACCACCGCCATGAATATCAAAGTGATTACCTAAAATAGATGAGTTCATGGCTGAACATTCAATATGCCAACCAGGACGACCTGGCCCCCAAGGTGACTCCCACGTCGGTTCACCCGGTTTCGACATTTTCCAAACCACAAAATCCATAGGACTACGTTTCGCACTTTCAATATCGACACGCGCACCGGCTTGAAGCTGGTCAAGATCTTGCCCTGATAGTTTCCCGTATTGTTCGAATTTTTTCACTTCAAACATCACATCGCCATTGCTTGCCACATAAGCAAAACCGCGTTCAATCAGCTTTTCGACTAGTTCAATGATTTCTTTAATATAATGTGTGGCGCGTGGTTCAATATCCGGTCGCTTGATATTTAGCGCATCAAAGTCAGTATACATTTCGCCAATTAAGCGCTCGGTTAAAACATCACAGCTTTCATTATTTTCAGCCGCACGCTTAATAATTTTATCGTCGATGTCAGTAATATTACGGACAAAATTGAGGTCATACCCCAAGAAACGTAAATAACGAGAAACAACATCAAAAGACACAAAAGTACGCCCATGGCCAATATGACAGAGATCATAAATCGTTACCCCACAAACATACATGCAAATTTTGCCAGCATGAATGGGTTTGAATTCCTCTTTTTGTCGGGTCAATGTATTATAAATTTTTAACATGATCTCTATCTATTTGTTGGGGAAACATTCGAATCCTTAATTATACTCAAAGAGAAAAGTAAGTCGATAACCATACATAGTTTCATTCCCTTATCTGCTGTTTTATTAAGCATTCATCTAAGCAAACCTTCATCCGATGAGTCTTACAGTTGCTTTCACCTAAAGTTACTATAAAATTGCGCCATCTCAACCTCATTAAACTCAATATAGAAAGGACTACACCATGATCATCCTTCATACTAATTTCGGTGATATCAAAATCCAACTTAACGAAGAAAAAGCGCCATTAACCAGTGCTAACTTCTTACAATATTGCCAAGATGGTTTCTACGACAATACTCTTTTTCACCGTGTTATTGATGGGTTTATGGTTCAAGGTGGCGGCATGACATCTGGCCTTAAAGAGAAGACCACTCGTGCAACGATTCAAAATGAAGCAAGCAATGGCCTAAGCAATAAAACAGGCACGCTAGCGATGGCTCGTACTATGGAACCGCATTCAGCGAGTTCACAGTTTTTTATTAACGTAAACGATAATACTTTCCTTGATTTTAAATCTGAATCAATGAATGGCTGGGGTTACTGCGTATTTGCCGAAGTAGTTGAAGGTATGGATATCGTAGAAAAAATCAAAAATGTAAACACGGGTTCTTACGGTATGCATCAAGATGTTCCACTAGAAGACGTATTGATTACTGGTACAACAATCGAAGCGTAATTCTTCAGAGTTACCCACAAAAAAGGGAGACAGTGTTCTCCCTTTTATGTGCCTATCATTACTATTGTTTATCTTTCACTCCTTTTGCCCTACCCTAGTAATGACTCAAGTCGCTCCCCACTAAATGATGATCGAAGCCAAATGACAACGCTTTTTATTGCAGACTTACATCTTTCACCTCTACGCCCAGATATTACGGCTTGCTTCCTGCACTTTATGCAAACCGAAGCTCCACAAGCCGAATCTTTATATGTTTTAGGCGATTTATTTGAATTTTGGATTGGTGATGATGATAATTCTCTATTTAGCCAAACCATTAAAGAGGCTTTTTCGACATTAACTCAACAAGGTGTCGCTTGTTATTTCATTCAGGGAAATAGGGATTTCTTACTCGGAAAAGCATTTTGCCGACAAACTGGAATCATACTGTTAGATGATGTTTGCTTAGTTGATCTTTATGGTAAGCCAACCGTCATATTGCATGGTGATACCTTATGCACATTAGATGAAAACTATCAAAATTTCAGGGCTAAAGTTCATCAACCTTGGCTGCAATTCTTATTTAAACGTATTCCATTATTTATTCGTCAAAAGATTGTGTCTCACGTTCAAAATAAAGCCAAACAAGTCAAACAAACCAAACAAATGAACATTATGGATGTCACGCCAAGTGAAGTGGTACGAGTTCTAGAGTCTTATCATGTCACTCAAATGATCCATGGGCATACTCATCGCCCTTTTGTTCATAGCCTTGAAACTAATGATGGCACTGCCACTCGTATTGTATTAGGCGATTGGTATGAACAAGGCTCCGTTTTAGTTTGTACGCCAGAATCAACGTCATTACAAACACGTCAATTTATTAGCAATAAATGACCTCCCCAACATAAATAGCCCTAAAAGAAGAGATATTCTATGCTTTGCACTTGTTGTAGTAACCTTACCTACTCACAATGCTGTCAGCCTATTCATAACGATCGCACGCAAGCAAAGCAGCCTGAACAACTCATGCGGGCACGTTACTCTGCCCATGAGCTAAAACTGGCTGATTTTGTTGTCGAGACTTATCATTCCTCTTGTCATGCTGAAGAACAACGTACTGCGATTATTGATTCAATTGAAAGCCAATGGTGTCGGTTAGAAGTGTTAAGCACGAGCGCTGTTGATAATGATCAAGGCTATGTAGAATTTAAAGCTTATTTCAAAGAGGATGAACAAGAGGTCTGTTTACATGAACATTCGCGTTTTGTGAAAGAAGACGGGCTTTGGACATACATTGATGGTTTTATGCCACCAGAACCAACACTTACTGATCCTAGACTTTCGCAAACTATCGAAAGCTTAAAAATTGGTCGTAATGACCCTTGCATTTGCGGGAGTGGCAAAAAATTCAAAAAGTGTTGTGGCTAAAAAACCAAATAGACTGATATAAGATACGTCTCAAGTAATTTGAATATCATCAAGGTGATAAATAAAACGAACATAAAATAAAAGGCTTAATATCTCATTTGATATTAGGCCTTTTATTTTTAATGGATGAAGCTATTAATCTTTAGCTCGCTTGAGTAAAAACAACAATGGCAACATAATAAAGCACACAAACATCATCAAGCGATAATCTTGTAAATACCCTAAAATAGCCGCTTGTCGGTTTACCTCTGCATCAATAGACATTAATCCAACCTGAGTGGAAATATCATACATACCATGCTCCGAAGCCATTTTTAACGGCAAACTGAATGAGGTTATATACTGCGCAAAGGTTTCATGGTTAATCTGCACTCGGTGTGCTAAATACGTAGTCACAACCGAGATCCCGATACTGCTGCCTATATTACGGATCAAACTAAATAATGCCGTACCTTCGGTCCTAAAGTTAGGTGCTAACGTCGAGAAAGCCATGGTGGATAATGGTACAAAGACTAAACCCAAACCTAAACCTTGTATTACACCAGTTCGAACAATATCCCAAGAGCTGACTTCTGCGGTGAAAAGTGTCATTTCCCAGAGCGAGAGAATCATCAATAATACTCCAACCACCATTAAATAACGCAAATCAACTTTTCTGGCTAAGCGGCCAACAATCATCATACCAGCCATAGTGCCAAAGCCTCGCGGGGTCAGTAGGAAACCAACATCTAATACTGGGTATCCCATCAAACCTTGCATAAATGGCGGCAATAATGCCATGGTTGCCAGTAGCACAACCCCCATCATAAAACCGACAATCAAACCAACAACGAAATTCCTATCTTTAAACATGATGGGATCTAAGAAAGGTTTTTTGGCTGTAAACATGTGAACAAGGAACATATAAAAAGCCAACCCAGCCAAAGCTGCTTCAATCACGATTTCCATACTTGAAAACCAATTTTGAGATTCACCTCGGTCTAAAAATAATTGTAATGAGCCAATCGCAATACCAATTAGCGCAAAACCAAAGATATCAAATTTTCTTTTCGCTTCAATGCTGGTTTCTTTCACATACGCGGCGATCCCAAACCATGCCAATGCCCCAAATGGGATATTAATATAAAATACCCAACGCCAATTATAATATTCGGTTAACCAGCCGCCAAGTGAAGGCCCCAGTATCGGCCCAACCATAACGCCCATACCCCACATCGCCATTGCCGTACCATGCTGCTCTTTAGGATAGGTATCCAACAATACGGCTTGCGAAAGCGGCACTAAGCTCGCGCCAAATATACCTTGCAGTAAGCGAAATAAAATAATCTGGTCCAACGACTGAGCCGCGCCACACAATGCAGATGCAATCGTAAAACCAATAACTGAGTAGATAAATAATCGCTTACGACCAATTTTTGCCGCCACAAAACCGGTTAATGGCATGACAATGGCTGACGCAACGATATAAGAGGTTAATACCCACGAAATTTGATCTTGAGTCGCCCCCATCGCACCTTGCATATGCGGTAAAGCAACATTAGCAATGGTGGTATCCAATGCTTGCATAATAGTGGCAAGCATGACGGAAAACGTAATTAATAGCCTTTTCGAGCTTTCATCTTTTTCCGATTGATTAGCTGCAATCTGATTCATTTCGATCCCTTACTCATTCTAAATTTAAAGGGAAAGGTGACGTACATGCTCTGTATCGACCGTGACTATTGCACTCATGCCCGCACGTAATTTCGGTGCATCTTTTTGTGCATCGATATGAATACGAACCGGTAAACGCTGAGTTACTTTTACCCAATTGCCGGTAGCATTTTGAGCTGGAATAACTGAATACTCCGAGCCCGTAGCAGGGCTGATACTTTTTACATGACCCGTCCATTGGTAATCAGAAGCATAATCCACTTCAATCTCTACCTTTTGACCAACTTGGACATTCGACATTTCCTTCTCAGTGAAGTTAGCTTCGATCCATAAGTTGTCATCAGCAATCAGTAACATGGTGGTTGTATTAGGAGAAATATACTGACCTTTTTCAAGGACTTTCGAGACGATTCCAGCCGCAGGTGCATAGACATTGACGTTGTTAAGATCGTTCTGTGCTTGTTCTAATTCTGCTTGGGCTAAATGGTATTTGGGATGAAGTTCAACTGGTGCTTGGGGATCACCACCTAAACTTTCAGCCACTTGGTCTAATTGTTTATTCAACATATTGATCTGTAGTTCAAATAACAGCGTCTTTTGATGCGCCGAATCATATTCTGCAACCGATGCATAGTTCTTTTTACGCAGATCATATTGGCGTTTTTCTTCTTTACGCGCGTAATTTAGTTGGCTTTTTGCAACATCAATGTTCGCTAATTTACTTTGATATTCTGCTTTGGTCGTTTCAAGGTCAGTGCGAATATCATCTAAATTAGCTTTTGCGCGATCAACGGCATATTGATAGGGCTTAGGATCAATGTTAACTAATAAATCGCCAGCATTAACGTGTTGGTTTTCAATAACAGGCACGGCTATCACGCGGCCAGAAACTTCTGAACTAATCGGTGTTTTATTGGCTTTCACATAAGCATTATCAGTCTCAACATAACGACCGCCATGCAAATAGATAAAGCCACTGACGATGATTAATAAAAGGGGAATAACAAAAAGAAAGATGATACGTTTTGTTTTCTTCTTCGGTTTCCTAGGAGGCAACGTAGATGCCATGTCAACCTTATGATCTTTGTTTAATTCAAGACCCGTTGAGTCAGTATTCGTTGGTTGGTTAGCCATAAATAAATAATTCCAAAGTTTAATAAGAGGACAAATTGTTGCGTATACGTTCTAACACTTGGTTGAAAGCTTCTATTTCCTGCTCCGACAAACCTTCAAGAGCTCGCCCCCACACTCGAAAGCTGGCTGATTTAATTCGTTCTAATTCAGATTGAGCTACAGGTAATAAATAAATCAAGTACGCTCTTCGATCGCACGGATTAGCTCGGCGCTCAATCAATCCATCTTCAACGAGCTGATCGATAATTCTTCCTAACGTCATTGGCTTAATTTCAAGTAATTCAGCCAATTCAACTTGTTTAATGCCTTCATGTCTCGATATCAGACCCAGCGTCCTTGCTTTAGCAAGTGTCATTTGTCCCATCGATGGGTCTTTCTGAAATTCTTTGCGTACCAAACGTGATACATCAGAGAGTAAATATCCAATAGGTGCTCTGGTCATAAAACCTTCTATCTCAATAACTCATGAATTCACCTATTTCAATTGAAAGCTGTGTTCCAAGTATTTTAGGCATAAGTAATTCAAATATATTCTGCATTTCGACTAAATTTACAGATATAGTAAGCATTGCTTATTAAATTTTCAACAAAATACTGCACAAACGGATAATAAAAGCAAAGTCAAAAAAAATCGCTTACAACCAATAGGCGGTAAGCGATTCTTTAATTTCGTTTTTAAGCGTTTACATGAACCTGAACTCTGGATAATTTAAGTTAAACAACTTGTTCTTTTAGCGCCTAACTTCGTTAAAATTAACGCAATAGACCAACTATTGACTCATAATTTTTCCTAGTTATGCATCTAAAATCCCTGCGCTGTTCTGCAAATGATTAAAAAAGACTATAAATTAATAAGTTATAATCTTCCTTATCCAGAGTTCAGGTTAATGACGCTCTTTTAATTTATTAATGACATCATTAAACGACAAACCTTGGTCTTGCAATAAAACAAACAAGTGATACATCAAATCAGCTGATTCACAGATTAATTCCGCCTTATCACCCGACGTTGCCGCAAGCGCGACTTCAACGCCCTCTTCGCCCACTTTCTGCGAAATACGTTTGGTGCCACGGGCATACAAACTGGCAGTATAAGAAGACTCGGGGTCGGCACTCTTGCGGGCAGCCAGTAACTGCTCAAGTTGATGAAGCCACACCAATTGGCTCTCTTCTTTTTGATCATTATCAAAACAGGTTGTCGTTCCAGTATGGCAAGTCGGTCCAATCGGATTCACTTTTATCAGTAATGTATCTTGGTCACAATCGAGAGCCACATTCACCACATTTAATGAATTGCCCGACTCTTCACCTTTGGTCCATAAGCGTTGCTTGGTTCTTGAATAAAACGTTACTAAGCCCGTTTGCGCCGTTTTTTGCAACGCATCTTGGTTCATATAACCCAGCATCAATACTTGGCTTGATTGAAAATCTTGCACCACAACAGGAACGAGCCCTTCGACTTTTTCCCAATTGATACGGCCAGTTAAAGCCTCATAATCAGACGCTTGAAATGCGCTTTGTTCGTTTTGATTTACTGATTCACTCATAAACGTATCTCCACGCCTTCATTTTTCAAATATTGCTTCAATTCACCAATATTGATCACTTGTTTATGAAATACCGATGCGGCTAAAGCGCCATCTACATTGGCTTTTTCATACGCATCTTTAAAGTGCACCATTTCACCGGCACCACCAGAAGCAATCAAAGGTACATGGCACACTTCACGCACCATGTTTAATTGGTCTAAATCATAGCCATTTCGTACGCCATCTTGGTTCATCATATTTAATACGATTTCGCCTGCGCCACGTTTTTGTACTTCAATGACCCAATCACGCGTTTCCCATTTGGTCGCTTTAGTACGTGCTTCATCACCCGTAAATTGGTAAACCTGATATTTGCCCGTTTCACTATCAAAGTAAGAATCAATACCGACCACAATACATTGAACGCCAAACTTATCGGCCAATTCAGTGATAAGTTCAGGGTTAGCCAATGCAGGCGAATTAATAGAGACTTTATCTGCGCCAAACTCTAAAATCCGCGCGGCATCTTCGGCAGATTTAATCCCACCCGCGACACAAAAAGGAATATCAATCACTTCTGCGACACGCGCTACCCAACTTTTATCCACTACTCGGCCATCACTTGAGGCGGTAATATCATAAAAAACCAGTTCATCTGCGCCTTCTTCCGCATAACGTTGCGCTAAGGGTACAATATCACCAATGATTTCATGGTTACGAAACTGTACGCCTTTGACCACTTGGCCATCACGGACATCAAGACAAGGAATTATTCGCTTTGCCAACATGAGAATGCCTCCTCAGCTGTAAATTTACCATCAAGTAATGCTCGGCCAACAATCACGCCAGCGACTCCAGTTCCTTTCAGCGCGGCAATATCATCTAAACTACCGATACCACCAGAAGATTGAAATTGTACTTGTGGGTATTGCTTGCAAAGATTGATATATAACTCAACATTCGAACCCGCTAATGTGCCATCACGCGAAATATCGGTACACAATACATGCTTCAAGCCAACCGTTAGATAATCATCAATCAGGGCTTCAATCGTCACGCCAGAATCTTCTTGCCAGCCCGATATTGCGACTTTACGTACACCTTGTATATCAATATTAATATCTAACGCTAAGACAATTTTTTCTGCGCCGTAAGTTGTCATCCAACTTTTTACCAGTTCAGGTTGTTTCACCGCGGTAGAGCCAACCACGACACGTTGTGCACCGGCTTCCAATAAACCCACCACGTCTTGCTCACTGCGTACACCGCCGCCAATTTGAATATTAGCCGGAGTGCTTGCCAACAGTTTGGCAATCAAATCAAGTTGACGTGCGTTGGTATCTTTAGCGCCAGTCAGATCAACTAGATGCAGCCAATTAGCACCGGCTTGATGATACAAATTAAATTGCTCAGCCGGATCCACTTTATATTCTGTTTTTTGCCCATAGTCGCCTTGAAACAAGCGCACTACTTGGCCATCAATTAAATCTAATGCAGGAATGATCACTGTTAAATCCCTTTATAATTCAAGAAAGTTTTGGATTAATTTCGATCCTACTTTCGATGAACGTTCTGGGTGAAATTGCACCCCATAATAATTACCGCGTTGGACAGCTGCGGTGAACGGATTGCCGTACTCACAACTGGCAATGGTGTAATCGCCCACTTGCATGGCATAACTGTGCACAAAGTAAAAATAACTATCCGCGGCAATATCTTTAAATAAAGGATGCCCATCAACAGAGCGAAGTGTATTCCACCCCATGTGTGGTAATGGCAGATCGCCAGTTTCCATTAAACGGACTTCTCCATCACACAAGCCAAGGCAAGGAACTTCCTGACTACTTTCCTGCGAGCCTTGCTGACCTTTTTCTTCAGAAAGTTTGCCCAATAATTGCATCCCTAAACAAATGCCCAATAACGGCTTTTCAACTTTCTTTACTAATTCGATCAAGTTACGTTCTTCAAGATTTTTCATCGCTTCTGAAGCAGTACCGACACCAGGTAGAAATAGCTTATCTGCGGCAAGAACCACTTGAGGATCTTTTGAGATAGTGACTGCATAACCTAAACGTTCAATGGCAAATCGAACCGAAGACACATTGGCACAGCCAGTATCAATAATGACGACTTTTTGCTGTTGAGTAGATTCGCTTTGCGGTGATTCGAGTGTTTCACTCATCACAACACCCCTTTACTACTTGGTAATTCATTACCTTCAACTTTGATCGCTTGGCGTAATGTACGACCAAAGGCTTTAAACAGACTTTCAATAATGTGGTGATCATTATGGCCAGTGGAAGACAAGTGTAGTGTACAAGCCAAGGTATCAGTCAGAGAGCGGAAAAAGTGCACCACCATTTCGGTTGAAAGATCACCGACTTGTTCACGGCTAAATTCGGCCTCAAATTTCAAATACGGACGACCCGATAAATCCAAGCCACATTGTGCTAAGCATTCATCCATTGGCAAACTAAAACCAAAACGACCAATTCCACGTTTATCACCTAAGGCTTCTTTCAGCGCTTGGCCCAACGCGAGTGCCGTATCTTCAATCGTATGATGATCATCAATGTGCAAATCGCCTTGCACTTCAACAACGAGTTGGAATCCACCATGAGTGGCAATTTGATCGAGCATGTGATCAAAAAAACCCATCCCGGTTGAAATTTTACTGCCACCCTGCTCATCTAAATTCACCGAAATTTTAATATCGGTTTCTTTCGTGGTACGAATAACGGTTGCTTTGCGTGCATTAACAGTAAGATCTTTTAAGATATCTAACCAGTTCATGCTTTTAGGATGGTATTGAATCCCGCGAATAGCCATATTTTCTGCAAGTTGTAAATCCGTTGCACGATCGCCTATGACCGCCGATGTTTTAAAGTCCACTCGACCTGACTGTAGATAATCTTTAACCAGACCTAATTTTGGCTTACGGCAAGAACAATTATCCGCTTCAAAGTGCGGGCAAATCAGAACATCATCAAACTTCACACCTTGTGAGCTAAAAATATCCATCATCATGTCATGCGGGGCATCAAAATCGGCTTGCGGGTAACTGTCGGTACCTAAACCATCTTGATTCGTTACCATGACTAGACGATAACCAACATCTTGTAGCTTTAGCAGAACGGGAATAACGTTGGGTTCAAATTTCAGTTTATCTAAACGATCCACTTGAAAATCAACCGGTGGCTCAACAATTAAGGTGCCATCCCGATCGATAAAAAGAATTTTATTAGCTTGGCTCACATCGATTTCCTTCTCAGAGCTCTCGGTTGCTTAATTAGCAACCGAATTAATAGTAGTTACTGCATTTCGAATAAAACTGAGGGTTTTCTCACACTCATCCCGGTTGCCAATACTGATTCTCACACAATCTTTAATCGGAGAATTACGCAAAATAATACCGTTGTTCCACGCCGCTTTAAAAACAGCGTCACCATCGATAAATTTAACTAATAAGTAGTTGCCCCATCCATCAAATACTTCCACACCTTCAAGCATTCCTAACCCCGCTTGTAGATAAGCTCGATTGGCACTTAAATCCAACACTTGATATCGCATACGAGCAAGACCTGCAGCAGATAATGCTTGAGTCGCAATATCTGAAACTGGAACAGGGACAGGATAAGGCGCTATCACTTTCGACAACACATCAATAATAGACGGATTGGCCAACGTAAAACCACAACGTAGCCCAGCTAATGCAAAGGCTTTCGACATGGTGCGCAAAATCGCCAAGTTAGGGTATTGGGCTAGCAAGTCAACGGTTGAGGCTTCAGGACAAAAATCAATATAAGCTTCATCCATCACTACGATGGCTTTGTCTTGCGTCATATCAAGCAAACTAATGATGTCTTCACGCTTGATTAGATTGCCCGTTGGATTATTGGGACTGCATACAAACACTAATTTCACATTAGCAAGATTAGCCTGAATGGCCTCTAAATCGAGTTGCCATTCAGGTGTCAATGGAACGACTTTACGTTCGACACCTGACGTTTCAGCGCTGATCGCATACATTCCATAAGTCGGCGGACAATATAAAATCGCATCTTCATTGGGTTCACAAAAAGCGCGAATTAAAAGCTCGATACCTTCATCTGCTCCGCGTGAAGTTAACACCTGCTCAGGCGCTAACCCTGCATAAGCGGCATAACCATCAATTAATGCTTTGGGTTGGCATTCGCTATAGCGATTTAAACGAGAAAAATTGGTTTTATATTCATTATCAAATGGTGATTCATTGGCATTAAGCCACACATCACCACTGCCACCAATGCGGCGAGCTGATAAATAAGGGGTTAACGCTTGAACTTGCTTACGAGCTAACTTTTCCATGTGATCCTCTTACTCATCCATTGGCTTGATTAGTTAATTTATCCATACGACTAAGCTTTTCCATACGAATCGTCACCGCACGCTTATGCGCATCTAAGCCTTCCGCTTCCGCCATGGTTACCACTGTATCGGCCAAGCCTTGCAAACCCTGCTGAGATAATTCTTGAATTGTCATACGTTTCGAAAAATCCGCTAAGCCTAAACTCGAATAAGTACGAGTGTAACCATACGTTGGTAATACATGGTTAGTCCCTGAGGCGTAATCACCAACCGATTCTGGCGACCATTGGCCTAAGAAAATAGAACCAGCATTGTCTAACAAAGGTAATAGTTCACGTGGGTTTTTAGTTTGAACGATCAAGTGTTCTGGGCCGTAGGCGTTCGAAATTGTGACACATTGAGTTAGTGACTCAGTGATCACAATAACACTTGACCCTAGAGCTTGTTCCGCAATATCTACGCGGGAAAGTAGTTTAAGTTGCTTTTGTAATGCCTCCGCTACTTGATCGGCAATCACTGAAGATGGTGTTAGTAATACCACTTGAGAGTCAGGACCATGTTCAGCTTGAGAGAGTAAATCAGCCGCAACGAAATCTGCATCTGCGGTTTCATCCGCAATCACTAACACTTCAGAAGGACCCGCAGGCATATCAATCGCTGCTCCGCGAAAATCATTACTGACTTGGCGTTTTGCTTCGGTCACAAAGGCGTTGCCTGGGCCAAAAATTTTATCAACCTTTGCCACCGTCTCCGTACCATAAGCCATCGCAGCGACCGCTTGAGCGCCACCAACATTGTAGACTTCATCAATATTACATAGCTTGGCCACGTACAGAATTTCATCCGCGATTGGCGGTGGCGAACACAACACCACTTTACGACAACCGGCAATTTGAGCCGGAACGCCAAGCATTAATACCGTTGAAGGTAATGGCGCGCTGCCACCGGGAATATACAAACCCACCTTGTTAATAGAACGAGTAACGAGTTCGCACACCACACCTGGTTGTGTCTCAACGCGTAACGGTTGGGCTTTTTGCGCTTGATGAAACATTGAAATATTTTTATGCGCTTGTTGCAATGCTTGTTTCATTTTATCTGATAAACGATTCGAAGCCGCTTCAATTTCTGCCGCTGAAACTCGAATCGATTCAGGTACTACTTTATCAAATTTTTCAGTGAGCGCTTTCAGAGCAACATCGCCCTCTTGCTGAACTTGCTTTAATACGCCCGTCACGATATCGGTAACATTTGCACCATTACTGATCGCAGGACGCTCAAGTACACTATCTTGTTGCTCTTCACTTAATGATTGCCAAACCACGGTTTTCATAAGGCTTACTCCATCATTTTCTCAATTGGCAATACTAGAATTGAGCTTGCGCCTAATGCTTTCAAACCTTCCATCGTTTCCCAGAACAGATTCTCAGTACTAACTAAATGAACGGCAACGCGGTTTTTTTCTTGAGAAAGAGGCAGAACCGTAGGATCTTCGGCTCCCGGTAGCAGTTTTTTGATTTGTTCAAGCTTATCTGATGGCGCATGAAGCATGATGTATTTAGACTCTTTCGCTTGAATCACACCTTGCATACGGGTGAGAAGTTTCTCAATCAAGCTATTTTGTTTTTCTGAGAAATCACCAATACGTTGAATTAATGTTGCTTTTGAACGGAAAATCACCTCAACTTCTTTTAAGCCATTCGCTTCAAGCGTTGCACCAGTAGAAACTAAATCGGCAATGGCATCGGCAAGACCGGCACGTGGAGCTACTTCAACCGATCCCGTTAACATGCAAGTACTAAAGTTGATGCCTTGCTCATCCATATAGCTTTTCAGCAAATGTGGGTATGAACTCGCAATTCGCATTCCGGCTAAATCTTGTGGACCGTTGTAAGATTGCTCTTTATCAATCGCGATAGACAAACGGCATCCGCCAAAATCTAAGCGACGCAATGCATTAAAAGTACAAGGCTCTCCCGATGCTTTACGATCAAGGCGAACTTCTTCTAATTCATTCTCACCAATAAAACCTAAATCAACCACACCATCCATGATTAAACCTGGAATATCATCATCACGAACGAGTAATAAATCGATTGGCATATTTTCACTGTGGACAACTAAACGCTCACCAGCGATATTAAATTTCACACCACATTTTTTAAGCAGAATCTGACACTCTTTACTTAAACGGCCTTTCTTTTGAATCGCAATTCTTAATCGTTTGTTTTGCATTTTTCTATCCCTGTAAATTTGTTTTATTAACGTTATTAATAAAACGTCCAAAATGAAAAAACCCCCGGAGAGAATACTCTTCCGAGGGTTTGAATCTGTTACTGATTCAGCACCGGAAGAGATATCTTCCGGATGCATACACTCACCCGCAAGATATAACAGGATGATGGTGATGATGAATGTTCATATCAAATGTACGCATAAGTTTTCACTTTCTTATCAGTTTGTATGGGCTTCACATTATCGAAGCTGCGTGTTTTTTTCAACTATTAATTGAATTATTTTTTACAAGGTTACTTATCTAGCGTATACCGCAGCCACCCTTGATCTCGATATCATTGAAAGTACTAGGCAAGCCACAATAAAGGTTGCAGTCGATGCCGCTAGCCCAAGCCATACATTCATGGTTAAACCTAGAACAAGAAAGCCAACTGCAGAGATAAATGCTGTTACTAATGCGTACGGCAGTTGAGTTGAAACATGATCAATGTGATCACAACGCGCCCCCGTAGACGACAGAATCGTTGTGTCTGAAATTGGTGAGCAATGATCGCCAAATACCGAGCCTGCCAGTACCGCGCTTAACATTGGCAACATTAACGCTAAATCCGTTGCTCCTGCCATGTCGCCCGCTATTGGTAACATGATTCCAAAAGTCCCCCACGAAGTTCCTGTCGAAAATGCCATCACGCCAGATAATAAGAATAAAATAACCGGCAACCAATGATCGTCGATGTTACCTTCAACCAAGGTAGAAAGATAAGCTCCTGTGCCCATGTCTTTAATAACAGAGCCTATTGTCCATGCGAATATCAAAATCAAGATCGCACCAAACATTGATTTAGCACCAATCCATAAAGTATGGGATACATCTTTAACCGCTAAACGCTGCTTCCAAACAGTATACAATGCAATAGCAAGCCCAACCAAAGCGCCATAGCAAAGTGACATGCCTACATCAGTATTTTCAAATGCTTTAAATATATTAAATGCTTGTCCATTCGCTTCTAATGCTAAAGCACCCAAATAGACAATAAAAAACATGGTTGCAACAATTAGTCCAACGATAGGCAGTATAAGGTCAGAAACTGAACCTGTTTTACTTTCTTCAATATCAGACTCTTCGGTTAAATCACGAATACCATCTTTGTCATCAAAGCCCAATCCTTGTGAAGCTTTAATTTCCTCACGACGCATTGGACCAATATCTAACTGAAACCAAACAACAGCAAAGACCATAGCAAGTGCAAAAATGGCATAGAAATTCATCGGAATGAGACGGACATAAGCCCCTAATGCAGAATATTCAGTAATACCGTGAGACACTAGAATGCCACTGACCACGGTCATGATGTAAGCCCCCCAACTTGAAGCCGGCATCAATACACACATTGGCGCAGCTGTTGAATCTAAAATATAAGCAAGTTTTGAACGCGAAACATAATAACGATCCGTTACAGGACGAGCGATAGCGCCAACTGCCAGACTATTAAAATAATCATCGATGAAGATAAACACACCAAGCCATGCAGCCAATAGTTTCGCACCACGTTTACTTTTGATGCGAGTTTGTGCCCATTCAGCAAATGCATAAGTTCCACCTGATAAGGTCAACAGTGCTGTTGTCATACCCAATATAATTAAGAAGGCGACAATACTCATATTCCACGAGTTAATGCCACCATCAGAAATAAACACGGCAAGGACTTTGCCACTGATATAAGAAAAAGTATTTAATAAAGAATAATCAGCTAATAATATTCCACCCAGCAAGATACCAAGACCGAGAGAGAGTAAAACTCGGCGGGTCAAAATAGCCATGGTTAAAGCAACGATAGGAGGAAGTAACGACTCAGGTGAAGAAGTAAAATCTATCAAGTTCATGATCTTAAAAACCAAAATTGGTCAGAGATCTACTGCAGAAAAAGATATTCTTTGAAGATATTCAAACAATACAACATTTTAACAATAAACAAATCATAGGTGAGATTTGCCTACAGTAGCGCTCCATAGTACGGTAAAAAACATACTTAGATACTGATACCAACGCATCCAAATACAAACTATGGCAGTGATACACCTATTTGATGTATCCCCAGTAAGTGGTTGAGATAAACCATAATAAAATAAATGATATAGCGATTATTTTATACCTACTTCGGCAAAGATCCCTTTCACTTATACTCACTGGAATCACCCTAATATAAGTTACTGATGAAATTTGCACCTCTACATCTTTTCACTATATCGACCCAATAAACCCCGTAAAACTAGGGTATATAATGGTTCGATAAGGAAAGATCCGATGTATTGTAATGATCAAAATTAAAATGGCAAGATAAATGACTAAAATTACGATTTCATCAATGACTTCCTAAACATTGATTTAAAACAATATATAAAATAATTTGAAATATTATTGAACTAAGTCTAAATTTAGTTATCACAATATTTAATACTAATTGATTAAAATACTATTTCACTTATAAAATAAACAGCGCTACTATGTATATATTAATAGTGTTTGACGAATTCACGTTATTAAATTAAATACAGTTCATATAGGAAATCTCATGTCAGAAATCAAAAAATCGGCGCTTCTTAATATCCGCAGTCTTCGTGCTTTTACTCGTGAAGAATTCACATTACAAGAATTAGAAGAGCTAATTGAAAAACTTTCAACTGTTTACGAAGAAAGAAAAGAAATTGAAGAAGAAGAACTAGCACAACAAGCTCAACGTGATGCAAAACTCGCTGAATATGCCGACATGATTGCAAAAGATGGCATCAACCTTGAAGATCTGATTGCTGCAATGAATGGAACAGAAGTAAAGACTAAGTCACGCAAAAAACGTGAACCTCGCCCGGCTAAATATGAATATATGCTAAATGGCGTGCGTAAAACTTGGACAGGTCAAGGACGTACACCCTCTCAAATTCAAGAAGCCTTAGATGCTGGAAAATCAATTGATACATTTTTAATCAAATAAAAACGTCATATATTAACAAAAAAGGATGGCTAATTTAGCCATCCTTTTTTGTATTTACTCTTTTATTTAATGCCTATAAATAAAGCACTTATAGACACCTGATAAATATTAGCCGTAGATATTACCGCTCCCAATACGCTTCTTCTAGACTATCTTCTTTTTCAGGTAACCCTCGAGACAAGCGTGGGGAATGTTGCGTTAATACCTCATAACTTACTCGATTCGCATATTTACATACTTGAGAAAATGAAGAATACGTTAGGTAAGAATATTCATGCTTACTTGAGTTAGGAATATTTTCTCTATGATATTTATTAGCAGCCATATCATGCAAAATAGCCGATAAAGCGGCATCTCCTGCACCATTGGTGTTCATAATCTTCTCTGGCCCACCCATATAAGGCGCAATATGTGAATACACTTTGATCGGATTTTCACATTCAAGGTGACGTGTTGGACGGCTAAATTCATAACGATTAAATTCCGCAATCGCACCCGGCAGTAAAGGCAGACTGGTTTCGCGCTTTGCATCTTCTTCAGTATAACCGGCCATATATAGTCCAACTGGTCCCGCGGTACATAAAACCAAATCAACCCAATCTAATGCTTTATCGGATGCTAATAGTGGATCTTTTTCGTTTGTTAATGCTTGCGCCTCTTCTTCATTCATGGCTAAAACAGACACATGCTGCTGGACAAAGTCACGCCAATACTCAGGATCATCTTGAATCACATATTTCGTGCCTAACGTTAAAACAACGGGTACATGATGCTTTTTAGCGTATTCAATCGCCTGCATTGTGGCTGCTGGCATTGGATCGCCCGGTTTACAACGTACAAGATAAGCAGTTAAGACCAAAGCAGATGCATCAGGAAAAATAGATTCTGGGATACTAGAGGGCAAAAGTTGGTTCATTTTCCCTTCACTAATCGCAAAAGTTCTTTCACCATTATCGCTGATCAAGGCAAAGCAACGGCCAATCGCCCCATCCACACCTTGTAAATAGTTTAAATCCATACGACTTGAGGTATTGCAAATATATCGATAACCATAGCTACCAATTTTAATATTCTTGCTCATTACCCCCAATAACGTTGATTTATCATCCGCGAGTACCGAATAATTATGCAGCGTATTTCCAATTGTCCCACCGGCAAATTCATCAGTAATTAAATCCATTTCTTTCAATTCATTATATAAATCTTCGGCTCGAATATCATCTAAGACTAATGAATGACCTTTGCTCAGTTGGTATTTTTCAATAAGATCATCGCTTACTTTCGCTTCAATATCGACTAAAGTTTGATCAATACCAATAATATGCGTACACGTCATTCTTTTGCTTTCTTGCGCTTGAGTCACTAAAGGATCGCGGGCATGAACAGGAAAATAATGTTTGGATTTACGTTGGCCGGGGAATTTCATAATCGGTCTATATATTGTGTAATGTGAGGACAGGATTGTAAATTGTAGCGAGAGTTTTCAATATCATCAATACAGCGAAAAATAGCAAACGGTTGCAAGTTAAATTAACTGCAATAAAAAAGCGATCCTAAGATCGCCTGATACAAAATCGAGCCCATGCGCGATAAAAATCAATTCTGGTCAATTAACCATTTTTGAAATTCTTTCCGCTCACTTGGTGAGGCTTTTAAATACCACATTTGTAATTGTGCGGTATTTTCAGATGATGCTCCGCTACCGGTTTTTGGTAACGATTTAAGTGTCATAGTTGTGCCCACGGAAATCGCAGCAATACCACCGCGCTGATTATAATCGGTAATATCTTGAATGAAGTTACGGCCAAATTGTACGCCACCTGCATCCAATTTATCTTGCGCGATCTTAATCGACTGTTTATCGGCATCCACTAATGACCATTCAAAGGTTTTGATCTCTTGGCGGGCTTGGTTCAAATCTCGGTAAGTCGGTAATTCAAAGGTTAATTCTTTATCAGTAGCAGTAAACTTAGCAACTACAACATCACTATAAGCCTTTCTCACTGTATCATTTTGGTCCACACTAGGCTGAAATTTAAAAACAATTTGATTTTCACCATCAGGAAGCACTAAGATTTTATCACCAAAGAAACCACCTCCTTCCGTATGAGGCTTTAAGGAATTCACTACTAACAGGTTAATACTATCTGGAATAACAATTTTCACTTCTGCAAATGACACATGGCTAACCAATAACCCCAAGCAACCTATAGCTGAAATAACCAATCGTTTCATTACTATTCCTTTTCTTTATTAACATTAAATACCATAACGATAGAACTATAAATATTACCTGAAAACCGAATCTCGTAGAATATTTGTTTCTCTTTTTTCTAACAAGAAAGGAACTAACGTGATTCTACTCATCAAATTCAAGTCAAAAAAAACCCGGTACAATACCGAGCTTTTAATGTTATTAAGTAATTGGATTACCAGTAGAAACGTGCACCAAGACCAAAGTTTGTTTCACTATCAGCAGAATAAGCACCTGTGCCAATATTATTTACATCAGTAAAACCAAGAGTTTCACCATCTTGGAAACCAGCTTCAGCAAATACTCGTGCCCAGTTAGAGAATTTATATTCAAGACCTACGAATGTATTAGTAAGATCAACGCTTTCATCGCTAACATCTTTTGCCTTACTTTTCGTGTACTCATACCCTGCATATAATGAGGTTTTTTCCATGAATGTCCAATACGCACCAACAGAAGCAGCATTTGACTCAATTTTACCGCTGCCATCTTCATTTTTTAGCTCAGAACCATAGTAAGTACCACTTACTTGTAAATTTTCCAAAATATCATACATAGCAGTTGCTTCATAATATGTATTGGAAACATCCATATTAACTGTTCGTTCAGGGTTAGAACCAGGCACCTTCACTGCTAGTGCATGTACACGGTTTTTACCTCCACCAAAATGGAAAGCTAAATCACCATATTTAGCCCCGACAAAAGCTTCGGCCAAATCACCATTTGCGGTATTTGTACCCGAATCATCATTCAAGCCATAAGTTGCATTCACCCACCAATTACCTAAATCCAACTGATATTTGATACGTGAGTCGTTCCAAGCACCATTAAGTGTATCGTAAAGGTTACCTGAACCACCGAAGAAGTAAGAATAATCAGTACCACCAACATCATCAGATGAAATTAATGATTTACCAAAAGTGACTGTGCCGTAATCAGTAGCGAAACCAAAAAGGTGGTTACGGACATTTACATCATCATCAGTATTTACACCAAGCTCAAGGTTTGCGATTACATCGAATCCTTCAGCTACATTATATGCAGCATTTACACCAGTACGAGAAGAACCAGTATCAAGGTCAGCAGAATAATCATCTGCATCTAAAAATTTCATTTCAGTACGTAATTGACCATAAAAATCAATTGAACCACCATCTTGATTGTAAATTTCTGCTGCATTTACAGAACCAGCGACTGCTGTTGCTGCGATAGCTAACGATAGAAGCGTTTTTTTCATAATAATCCACTGCCTTTAATTAATGTGAAATTCCCTTTGGGATTCCTTTATTTATTTTTTATGCTCATCGGTCAATCCAACCAACAGGCGATACATCTGATTCGCACCACAAGATTGCTAAAGTTCCATGAAACTGTCAAATATTATAAAAAAAAATAAATCAAACATAAAATTAATAAAAACACTTATAAAACAAATATATAGGTAAAATTACAAGCCATTACATTCAAAGTGTAGAGCACTTCAATGTCAACACAGATCATAAAAACACAGCATAAAATCAGAATATAAAAACATAAAATACAAACTAACAAGTTGAATGAACTGAAAAGTGATGGATTATCGATATGTTTGTATAAAACCATGTGAGCAATGTTCAAAATTGAATCACTTGGTAAAGTTCAATCTATTTTTGTGATAAAGCTCCTGTTTTCATTAGATAAAGATAAGACTTCTACTTAAATTTATGCGCAACCTAATAAAACATCGTATTTAATGATCACTAAAGCATGAATGAACAACGTAAAAAAACCTTCCTCTTCACTGTGCTCACCTTCACAAAATACACTATTGATATGACTTACCGCTGTTTATGCTACTATCTCCGCGTTCCTTTATGAGAGTTAGTTATGCTGTCGCCAACCATCCAAAAAGCCATAAAACAAAGCTATCAAAATCTGACCCACCAACTTGATGGTTTCATCCCTCGTCGGGCGCAGAATTATCTAGTCGCTGAAATAGCAAAAACCTTATCGGGTAATTACCACGACTCCAATCGAATGATCGTGGCCGAAGCCGGAACGGGTATCGGTAAGTCCCTTGCTTATTTAATGGCGACCGTTCCTTTTGCGCAGTTTAGTCAAAAGAAAATCATTATTTCGACTGCCACTGTCGCTCTGCAAGAACAACTAGTTCATAAAGACATACCACTTTATCGCCGCCTTACAGAAACGCCCTTTAGCTTTTTATTAGCCAAAGGCCGCCAACGTTATTGCTGCCTGGAAAAATTAGCACTTGCGAGTGGTGAAAATGCACCAGAATCCGGCGGTGCGCAGCTAGGCATGTTTGAATCTAAACCTAAAACGAAAGACATCGAATTACTGCAATCCTTATATAAAGCCATCAGCAATAATAAATGGGATGGCGACAGAGACAGTTGGCCAGCGACGGTTCCTGATGAACTTTGGAAAGTCATCGCCAGTGATAAACACAGCTGTAATAATTCCATGCCATCACATCGCGATTGTCCTTTCCAAAAATCGCGTGCCAATTTAGATAAAGTAGATGTGATTATTGCCAATCACAGTTTAGTAATGGCCGATATTGATTTAGGCGGCGGCGTAATTTTGCCAGAACCTGAACAAAGTATTTATATTTTTGATGAAGCACATCACCTGCCACAGGTTGCACGCGAACATGCTTCTGCCGCCGCAAGTTTAAAAGGTGCCGCCAGTTGGCTTGAAACACTCAATAAGGCGGTATCTAAATTTGTGGGTCTGACTGATCTCAAACGCAGTGCCCGCTTTCAAAATGAATTAACCGATGCTATTCAGCAACTGATCCCCTCACTGACTCAATTAAGCCAACAGTTTAATGCGGAACAATTCAAAGATAACATTTACCGTTTTGAGCATGGCGAGCTACCGCAATGGCTCGAAGAAGAATCAAAGGGCTTGAAGCTGTTAACTCAAAAAGCCAATAAAGCCATGGCAAAAATAATCGATTTAATTACAGAAAGAGTAAAAGATGGTGAACTATCCAATCGACTCGCGGAACCTGCATTGGCTGAAGCTGGTTTCTTTTTACAGCGATTAGAAAACTTAGCCAAAGTGTGGAGCTTAATGGCCGAACCTAACCATGAAAAAGGTGCACCACTGGCACGGTGGTTAGAAGTAAGCTCTGAGCGTGATAACGATTTTACCGTTAACGTTTCACCATTAGAAATTGGTTGGAGACTTGATCAGCAGTTATGGAGCCGGTGTCATGGTGGAGTTTTAGTTTCTGCCACCATGCGCGCGTTGAATTCATTTCAATACTTTGCTATTCAAGCTGGGATCAGTTTAAGGCCGGAAGATGCTACTCAATTTCTAGCGTTGGCATCTCCTTTCGACTATGCCAATAATGCAGAATTATTGATCCCAAAACTTAAATTAGAACCTCAGCACCCCGATTTCACAGAATACTTAATTGAACTTCTCCCTCAGTATATTGAAGAAAAAAAAGCAAACTTGGTGTTGTTCTCATCTTATTGGCAAATGAATAAAGTCACTGAAGCTCTTAATAAAATAGCCATTAAAAATAAATGGAATTTACAGGTCCAAGGCAAAGCTTCTCGAGGTGAAATCCTAAAAAAACACAGCGCCTATTGCCAGTTTGGTCAAACTAGCGTGCTATTTGGCACCGGCAGTTTTTCAGAAGGGTTAGATTTACCCGGCAATCTTTTGGAAAATCTGATTATTACAAAAATACCATTTGGCGTTCCTACTTCTCCGGTGGAAGAAGCGCATTCGGAATATATCAGCCATAAAGGCGGCAATCCGTTTTTGCAAATATCCGTTCCTGAAGCCAGTAAAAAACTGATCCAATCTGTCGGGCGACTGCTGCGTAAAGAGCAAGATTCTGGTAGAGTCGTGTTACTTGATCGCCGCATTGTTACCAAGCGTTATGGCAAAGCATTATTAGATTCATTACCGCCATTTTCTCGCAAAGTGGAGTATTAATTGATTGACTAGTAAGTCAACTCGCAGCAATTCATCACTTCAAGGATGAAATATCTCTAGAATTTATGTGATAGCGATTAAGCGTGCTGACCAAGTGTGGTTCTAACAATTTAAGTCGCCAAAAAGGTGTTTATGAATACATTCAGCGACATTGCAGCAAAATTAGAACAATTGTCGATACAAGCAAAAGAACGAGACAAACAAAAAGGTGAGCATCATCAGGCGTTATTTGATGAACACTTATTTCGTTGTCGTGCTCGCTTGTTGGCTCCTTGCGTAGCAGAAACTCTTGCCACTTATGACACGATACTAAAAGAGAAAACGGCAAAACGGTTAACCGCATTACGAGCCGAGTATTTAACTCAACTGTTATTATCTCAACTAGCGGCGATACAGCGGGAGTTAGCCACTCAAAAAATCCGTAATACTGAAATTAAACACAGTAGCTATTATAGAAAAGCTATCAGTGAGCTATATCAAGACTTATCTCAACATCAAGAATGGGAGACTCGGCTTTCTGATTTGGTTCGCCAAAAAACGGCTGCTTTAAATCAGTGCGGGCAACATAATCAAACGCAAGCACAGCAAGATTTAATGGCTGCAGAACAACGTTTAGATCGATGTAAAGCCGCAACATTAAAGATTGAAAGGCAAATAACTTACCGAGAACAACATAACCCAAGTAATGATTATGTCTAACGAATTGAATACAAATACTGAGCAAGATGCTCCCATCGAAAGCCCCTTGAATTCAGCATCGACCGAGATAAAACTGGCAGTCGATTTAATTTATTTACTCGAAAATAATGAGATCGATTCACAAGTTGCACTTCAAGCTATCGAAATAGTTAAAAAAGATCTGGAGAGAAAAATCAGGTTAAACGTAAACGATTAATCCCGAAAAGCCACAAGTTCAATAATCCTGATCCCTATCTAGTCACTTTTCAAAATATCAAAAAAGGCTTAGTCTCATTTTTATCTAAGAGCTAAGCCTTTTCATATCGATTAAGCATAAATACTATTTGGTATGTAATCGATTATTGTTGATTTCTTAATGCATCGATACGTTTATCAAGTGGAGGATGACTCATCAATAATTCCATCATCGTACGCTTACCATTGATACCGAACGCCATCATCGAGCCTTCAAGTTGCGGTTCATGGCTCATCTTCAAACGCTCTAAAGCCGCAATCATCTTCTCTTTTCCGACTAATTGCGCTGCGCCTGCATCCGCATGAAATTCACGGTGGCGGCTGTACCACATCGTAATAAAACTCGCTAAGAAACCAAACACTAATTCCAATACCATTGAAATGATAAAGTAACTCATCATATTAGAACCGCCGCCTTCTTCGCTATTACGAGAACTCAGCATATTGGCAATCATACGGGATAAAAAAATAACGAACGTATTCACAACACCTTGCATAAGCGTCATGGTGACCATATCACCATTGGCAATGTGGCTCATTTCATGTGCTAATACTGCTTCTGCTTCTTCGCGGGTCATGTTGTGTAACAAGCCGGTTGAAACCGCAACTAACGAGTCATCTTTTTTAGCACCTGTCGCAAACGCATTAATATCAGGTGAATCATAAATAGCCACTGTTGGCATTCCAACCCCAACCTGTTGCGCCTGACGACTAACCGTTTGAATTAACCAATGCTCAGTTTCGTTACGTGGCTGTTCAATGACTTGCCCGCCAACTGACCGCAATGCCATTTTTTTCGACATTAGCAAAGAGATAAATGAACCACCAAAACCAAATATTGCAGCCATGACTAATAAGCCAGACAAACTACCCGGTTGCATTCCAGTTACGGCATATACAATATTTAGAACAACACTTAGAACTAACACTACCGCTAAGTTGGTTGCTAAAAATAACATCACTCGCTTCATTTTTATCTCCGTAATAAGAAGCTATCGTTTATAGCTATACATAATCGTAGATTTTCACATGTAGGTTAAGTGTTAAATTGAAACATTTAATGTCTTTGTTTACTTTAATTATAAATACCTGATCATTCATCAGCTTAACACCACATTAACAATGATAATTATTTTGGCTTTAGACTTTGGTCGTATTGCCCTTTTACTCTGAGGCGATTATTTTGTAGGAAAATAAGATCAATAAATAGGAACGAGAACAATGGAAGAGAAAGCAAACTACCAGATGGCGATTGATTTATTATCTTGCCACTTAGGGCTTTCGGAAGAAGAAGCCAAAGAGCATCTAGGTATCAAAGACAAAAAAGAAGAAGAATCTAAAGTGATTATTCCTGGTATCGTTCTAAAAAAATAACACTTAACTAAGCTCTTCTAAATATCCGAATCCAATAACAGCAAAGCGCTGCTCTTTTAGAGCGGCGCTTGTCTATGTGATGAATATTATTGAAGCATGTAATTGATTACTCTATCAAGCTAGAAACATCTAAATATTTATTCGCATCTTTATGTTTTGAGCTAGGTAAATATGGAATCTCCCCTAATTTTGGCGCTTTTATTTTTAATTCCAACATACGAATATTCTCTGCATAGTGCTCTGTGCCTGGATTAATTCGATTAGCAACCCACCCGACGACTTCTAAACCATCACTTTCAATCGCTTCAACTGTTAATATCGCATGGTTCAAACAACCTAGTTTTACCCCCACAACTAGAATAACGGGTAATTTTTCTTGTTGAACCCACGTGGATAAATATTCGTGTTCAGATACAGGTACTCGCCAACCACCAGCACCTTCAACAACAACAATATCGGCTGCTGATTTATGCTGAGTTAACGTCAATGATAGGGTGTCAAATTCAATCACAACCCCTTCTGTTCGCGCAGCAAAATGCGGCGATGCTGGTATAGCTAAGGTGTATGGATTTACCACGTCATACTCTAACCCAACAGTGGATGCTGACTGTAAGTGCAACGCATCTGAGTTTCTCATACCTTGCTCTGTCATTTCAGAACCAGAAGCGACAGGCTTATAACCTGATGTTGAAAGCCCCTGTTCTGAAAAAGCACGTAATAATGCTTGAGATACCATCGTTTTACCAACATCGGTATCCGTGCCGGCAATAAATACTGAATTAATCATTTTACAATAAGTCCTAAACAAACTTGATAGGTCGCGGGAAACTGACCTAATGGATTGCAATACTGTCGATATGCTTGTTCGACACCCAGCAGCGCCCGACGCTTGGTTAGGCCATAAGCCCTACCTGGAACGTACGTTGCACCAATGCCTTTTAAATCTTTCATTAATTCAAAAGCAGAAGCATACCAAACTTGAATTTTAACGGAGTCTACGTGGTAGGGTTTGATGGATGCTTGAGCTAACGCAACGTTTATCTCATCACGTGAATGAAATTGATTCACATGTTGATTTTCATCAACTTGAGCCCAAGATTGTTGTAGCTCATACAAAGATCCATCAAGAAGAGAAGAGAAATAAAACCGACCTTCTGGGATTAATAAATTCACGACTGTTTTAAATAAACGCGTTAAATCACGGCACCATTGAATCGCCAGGTTTGAAAATACAATATCGAAACTATTATTTGCAAATGGCGGTATTTCAGCATCACCTTGTTGATATGAAACTGAAACTGAAACTGAGAGTGAGAGTGAAGTACAACGTTTACGACATTGTTCAAGCATAGAATCAGATAAATCAAATGCGGTCACTTTTGCTCCGCGTTGTGCTAATTGCGCAGTAAAATAGCCCGTTCCACAACCTAAATCTAATACCGATAATCCGGTAAGATCTTGGGGTAATTTATCCATCAGTCTTTGTCCAACATCCCGTTGAAATGCCGCATGTTGATCATAGGTACACGCGGCTTTACTGAATGCTTGTGCGATCGCTTGTTTATCGATGAGACTTTGTTCAACTGTTGGTAATAACATCGTTGGGGCCTGCATTACACCACCTCTCTCGTTGTATATTGATCAAAAACTTCAACGATCTCAGAGAGCAAAGACGTTAATTGCATGATTTGTTCAACACTATGGTTCGCGGTGAGTGTTATGCGTAATCGAGCACTATTTTTCGCTACTGTCGGCGGACGAATCGCGCCAACCCAAAAACCGTGTTGCTTTAACTGATCAGAGAAATGCATAACCTTATCATTCGATCCACAGATAAAAGGTTTAATCGTAGTTTTAGTCGCGACATATCCAGCGATATTCTCTAATCCTTCTTGATAATAACTATTGAGATCTAGAAGCTTATCTCGACGCCACTGCTGCGTTTGGATCATCTCAATTGCATGAGATAACGCGAATGCTTGTGATGGTGGGATTGACGTAGAATAAACATGATGACGGGAAAACTGAGTCAAGTAATCTCCCGTATTACGGTCACATAAAATGGCAGCACCTGATAGACCAAATGCTTTGCCAAAGGTAACAACCAGAATATTAGGTTTAATGCCCATTGCAGCACAACTGCCTGCGCCTGCGCCTGCGTCTCCTAATACGCCAATCCCATGAGCATCATCGACAGCAAGCCATGATTGGTGATTCAGACAAATTTGATGGATAGATGCTAGATCCGATTGATCGCCATCCATGCTAAATACGCCTTCCGTTACCACTAACGCCGATTTATGATCATTAGCGGTCTTTTGTAACTGTTGATTAAGTTGATGCACGTCATTATGTTTAAAACGAACCATCTCTGCTGCAGATAATAAACCAGCCTCGATTAATGAAGCGTGATTAAGCTTATCTTGAATCAATACATCGCCTGATTGCAGCAAAGCAAACAACATGGCTTGGTTGGCACTAAAGCCCGAACTAAATAAAACCGCTCTTTCAAATCCGAGCCATTCGCACAGCTTTGCTTCTAAGTTGGCATGTGCAGAACTAAAACCAGTCACTAAAGGAGATGCTCCACTTCCACAGCCATACTTTGCTAAGCCTTGTTGCCAGGCTTGGCATAATTCAGGATCTTGAGACAACCCTAAATAATCATTACTCGAAAAGTTCACAAATGACTGGTGTTTCTCATTCATTAATTGCGCATTACTTCCCATGTTAAGAGTATGTAAACTACGGGATAACCCTGCTTGTTGTCGCCCTTGTAACTGCTGAGCTATTCTTTGTTCAAACATAATTTCAGGCCTTATGCTTGGTAGAAAATATCATCTGCTGTCGGCCGAGCCACAACTTGTTCGATTACTTGATCCAGCAAATCACTCTCTTGAACATCATCAGGTTTTTGATGAACTTGTTGACGGTTAATTCCTAGTTTTTCAAATAATTGCAAATCAGTATCTTCTTCAGGATTTGGCGTAGTTAATAGCTTACAACCATAAAAAATCGAATTCGCACCGGCCATAAAACACAAGGCTTGCATTTGTTCATTCATATTTTCACGCCCAGCAGAAAGACGAACTGCTGATTGAGGCATCATGATCCGCGCTATCGCAATCAAGCGGATAAAATCAAACGGTTCAACATCCTCAACATTCTCCATTGGGGTTCCTTTAACCTTCACCAACATATTAATCGGCACACTTTCTGGCTGAGTGGGTAAGTTCGCAAGCTCAACGAGTAAACCGGCACGATCAGAAACACTTTCTCCCATGCCAATAATGCCACCAGAACAAATTTTCATTCCCGCATCACGGACATGAGAAAGCGTATCTAAGCGATCTTGATAAGTTCGAGTGGTAATTATTTTGCCGTAAAACTCAGGAGAAGTGTCCAAGTTATGATTATAATAATCCAAACCTGCATCAGAAAGCTCAGTGGCTTGAGCTGGCGTTAACATGCCAAGCGTCATGCATGTTTCCAAGCCTAGGTCTTTCACGCCTTTAATCATGTCCGTTAAATATGGCATATCTCTTTGCTTAGGGTTCTTCCAAGCAGCCCCCATGCAGAACCGTGTTGAACCTGAGTGCTTCGCCTTTTGCGCCGCATCCAATACTCGCTCCACTTCCATTAAGCGCTCTTTTTCAACATCAGTACGATAATGCGCACTTTGTGGACAATATTTACAGTCTTCAGGACAAGCACCCGTTTTGATCGAAAGCAATGTACTTACTTGCACATGATTGGTCTGTTGATATTGACGATGCACTTGTTGGGCTTCAAACAACAAATCCATAAAAGGTTTATCAATAAGCGTTTGTACTTGTTGAACTGTCCAGTAATGACGAGCTTCCACGGTGAGTTCCTTATTATTTTGATGAATGCCATAGCGTTAGCACTTGTTAAAGCTTGGCTAGTCTACTCACAGAGGATACACTGTCAACTTTAAATTTATCAACAGGTTTACAATGAATCATAAATCAAACAAATCAATTCCAATAGACACTGAGTTTGATCAACAGCATATCTGGCACCCTTATACTTCCACGCTAAACCCCCTGCCTTGCTACCCTGTCACCCAAGCCAGTGGCGTGATGATTCAATTAGAAAATGGTAAAAATCTAGTGGATGGAATGTCTTCTTGGTGGTCAGCAATACATGGTTATAACCACCCTCAACTCAATCAAGCGGCGCATCAACAAATCGATAAAATGTCACACATCATGTTTGGTGGCTTAACCCATCAGCCAGCTATTAGTCTGTGTAAAAATATTTTGTCATTAGTACCATCCAATCTTGAGCACGTTTTTTTAGCCGATTCAGGATCAGTCTCTGTCGAGGTGGCACTAAAAATGGCACTGCAATATTGGTATGGCAAAGAATCAAAGCAAAGAATAGCGAGTAATATTCCTCTTCGATCCAAGTTCCTAACACTAGAACACGGTTATCATGGAGATACATTTGCAGCTATGTCAGTGACCGATCCCAATAACTCTATGCATCAAATGTATAAAGGATTTTTACCTGAACATATCTTTGCTAAGTCCCCCGAAAATCATCAAATTCAAGATGGCAGATGGCCTGAGTTTAACCCCGATGATCTTTTCGATTTTGAACAGAAAATAGCATTGCATCATCAAGAACTAGCGGCTGTTATTTTAGAGCCTATCGTGCAAGGAGCTGGTGGTATGAGGATCTATCACCCGCAGTTTCTACAAGGGGTTCGCCAATTATGCGATCAATATGAAATTCTTTTAATTGTGGATGAAATTGCCACTGGGTTTGGTCGTACCGGAAAATTATTTGCTTGTGAGCATGCCAATATCCAACCTGATATTTTATGTATAGGTAAAGCGCTTACGAGTGGTTATATGACACTTTCTGCTACAGTTACCAGCAAGAAAGTAGCCGATTTAGTCTGTAATAGTGAAGCCGGTTGCTTTATGCATGGTCCAACCTTTATGGCTAACCCTTTAGCATGTGCGGTGGCAACCGCGAGTTTGGATTTAATAAAAACTGAAGAGTGGAAAAAACAAGTTTTAGATATTGAAACCATTTTTTCAGAAAAACTGCCACGATTTAAATCCTATAATAGAGTCAAATCCGTTCGTTGGCTTGGCGCTATTGGAGTAGTAGAAACGCATGTTCCAGTCAATATGGAACTCATCCAAGCGTATTTTGTGGAGCATGGTGTCTGGATACGGCCATTTGGTAGGTTGATTTATATTATGCCGCCTTATATCTCAAAGCCCGAACATATTGATCAGTTATTGCACGCGATTGAAAGTGCATTAGAGAAAGATGATTGTTTTTTAACGACAGAAAATTGACAAAGAAGCCCAGCATATCACGCATGTCGGGTGATCTTTATGCTAAAATTTAGCCAGTTTTATTATAATGACATCAAAAGGTTTCCCACTATGTTCAAATGGCTAATAGTCACTTTATTTTCTTGTTCCTTTTCAGCCATTGCGGCTGAAAAAGTTCAACCTGTTAGTACGGTTACCGCGCAAGATATTGAAATAGCCACACATATAAAGAATGGTAGTTTAATTCTAGGCGAGGTCGAATGGATATATATCGCCGATATTAATCATAACGTCAAAGCACGTATTGATACTGGTGCAACCACCTCTTCTATTAGTGCGGTTGATATCCATACTTACAAGAAAAATGGTAAGTTGATGGTCGACTTTAAACTCTCACACGATGGTGCGACCTCTAAACAGTTCACTATGCCAGTAAAACGTTGGGTAAAAGTCAAACAAGCGAGTACAAGTAAAGCATCCGAACCTCGTCCTGTCGTGGCTCTTGCCGTTCAAATTGGCGACCATAAAACGAAATCTGATTTTACTTTAGTCGATCGTAACCAATTAGAGTTCCCAGTGTTGATTGGACGTACTTTTATTGATGATGACGCTATTGTGGATGTATCCCATACCTACATTCAGCCTAAAGTGAAACTGGTAGAAAAAACAAAGACCGCAAAAAAATCGGAATCTACAGAGAAGTAAGCTTCCTTTAAAGCCTAATTAGATGCTATCAAAAACACAAAACCGAAGCAGATTATGCTTCGGTTTTTATTTTAACTTGCCTAATCGGCATGTCTGCTAATTTTATCCACCGATATGAGTTGCCCCATTCATATATGAACGTAATACATGTGGGATTTCAATACGTCCATCAGCTTGTTGGTAGTTCTCAAGGATAGCAACCATAGTTCGACCAACCGCAAGTCCAGAACCATTCAGTGTATGCACCAATTCTGGTTTTTTCTCACCTTTACGGCGGAAACGTGCTTGCATACGGCGAGCTTGGAAATCCCAGCAGTTCGAGCAAGATGAAATCTCACGATACGTTTCTTGCGCTGGAACCCATACTTCTAAATCGTAAGTTTTCGCTGCACCAAAACCCATATCGCCAGTACATAACACCACTTTACGATATGGAAGTTCTAGTAATTGAAGTACTTTCTCTGCATGACCAGTCAACTCTTCTAAGGCATTCATAGAGTCTTCTGGTTTTACAATTTGAACCAATTCTACTTTATCAAATTGGTGCATACGGATCAGACCACGAGTATCACGGCCATAAGATCCTGCTTCTGAGCGGAAACATGGCGTATGAGCTGTCATCTTAATTGGCAGTTCAGTTTCATCCGTAATAGTATCACGCATCATATTGGTCACTGGCACTTCTGCCGTTGGGATCAAAGATAACGTTTTTAATGGCTCATCACTAACTTGCTCAGTTAATGGGCGAGTATGAAATAAGTCTTCAGCAAATTTAGGCATTTGACCCGTGCCATATAAGCTGTCGGGATTCACGAGGTATGGCACATACATTTCCGTATAACCATGCTCTTCGGTATGAAGATCAAGCATAAATTGAGCAATCGCACGATGCAAACGAGCAAACTGGCCTTTCATAACGATGAAGCGAGAACCGGTAATTTTTACTGCACTAGCAAAATCAAGGCCGTCGCCCATTTCACCTAAATCAACATGATCTTTTAGCTCAAAGTCATACGATTTGGGTTCACCCCAACGAGCGATCTCAACATTATCTTCTTCATCGTTACCTTGAGGAACGGAATCATGGGCAATATTGGGAATCGCCGAAGTAATACCATCAATCTGAGCTTGAAGCTCAATCAATGCGGCTTTTGCTTCGTCAAGATCGGCGCCTAAAGTACCAATTTCCAACATGATACGCTCAGCTTCTTCGTGATCGCCTTTTGCTTTTGCTTGACCAATGGATTTCGAACGGGAATTACGCAGTGCTTGTAAATCTTCAGTCTTCGTTTGTAAAGACTTACGTTGTTCTTCAAGGCTACGAAGAGTTTCTACATCTAAAGTGAAACCACGACGAGCTAGTTTTTCAGCTGTTTCATCCAGCTCTGTTCGAAATAATTTAGAATCAAGCATTGCTAATCCTGTTGGTCTAAGTGTGAAAAAGCAGCAAAACACTGCTTATTGAAAAATGATAAAATTACAGGCTAAAACGATACCCAAAAAGCACTACTTTTGATAGCGCTTTTGTGGGCTTTTTATATCTAAATTAGCCAAATATTCTAGCTTGTCGCCTATTTTCGCTTCTAAGCCTCGATTGCTTGGCTGATAGTAACGAGTTTGCGCCATTTCAGGAGGGAAATAGTTTTCACCTGCCGCATAAGCTCCCGGCTCATCATGAGCATAACGATATTCTACGCCGTAACCTAAATCTTTCATCAAACTGGTTGGCGCATTGCGTAAATGCAAAGGAACATCATATTCAGGTTGATTATGCGCATCTTGCAGAGCTTGCTTCCAAGCCGTGTAAACCGCATTACTTTTAGGCGCACACGCTAAGTACACAATCGCTTGAGCTATCGCGCGTTCCCCTTCTGCCGGCCCTATTCGAGTAAAACAATCCCATGCAGAAATCGCAATTTGCATCGCTCTTGGATCCGCATTCCCAATATCTTCAGAGGCAATAGCCAGTAATCGGCGTACGATATATAAAGGGTCACAGCCTGCGGCCATCATACGCGCTGACCAATACAACGCGGCATCGGGATTTGAGCCTCGAATCGATTTATGCACCGCTGAAATTAAGTCATACCACATATCACCTTTATTATCGAAGCGGGCAACCTTCTCTCCTGCAACTTCAGCCAGTAACGCCAAAGTAATAATTTTGATGCCTTTTTCATTTTCTTCTGCAAGATCATAAATCAGCTCAAGATAATTTAACGACATGCGAGCGTCGCCATTCACCAGTTCAACTAATCGTTCTAATATTTCACCTTCAAATTGCGCAGGAATATTACCTAAGCCACGGTCTGGATCTTGGATTGCTTGGTTGAGAACATTTAAAATATCTGACGAATCTAGGGCGGTTAATTTGTAAACTCTTGCGCGAGACAACAATGCATTATTTAATTCAAAGGAAGGATTTTCAGTCGTTGCGCCAATAAAAGTGATAGTGCCATCTTCGATATGAGGAAGGAATGCATCTTGCTGGCTTTTATTAAAGCGATGCACTTCATCCACAAATAAAATCGTTTTACGACCTGATAACTTATGTTCACGCGCTTTTTCAATTGCAAGGCGAATATCTTTCACACCTGAGGTCACAGCAGAAAGACGCTCAACTTCTGCATTAGCATAATTAGCAGCCACTTCTGCAAGCGTCGTTTTACCAGTACCTGGGGGACCCCATAGAATCATGGAATGAATATGTCCAGCCTCTAAAGCTCGACGAAGCGGCTTATTAAGCCCAAGAATATGCTGTTGCCCATAATATTGCTCGACTGTCATTGGTCGCATACGCGCTGCTAACGGGCGAAAATCATCATCCGAAAAAAAGTCTAAACTAAAATTGCTCATAATCTTAGGATACCCACTTTATTGCAGTACTTAATTTGCACTTCAAGCCGTTATTAATATTTGAACCCTTAGCGTTGGTCATCGACCTCTACACCTTTCGGCACTTGAAAAGTAAAACGAGATTTACTTGGTATTTTGAGCTTAACGTTTTGAAATACAAACTCACTTGTTTGCCCATCTTGCTCAATCACATTGAATGCTTTTACTACACCTTTACTATCAATTTGAATTTGGAATGTCCCAACGGTGGTATCTGATGCTGTTGGTTTCAAAGTGAACGTATCTTTATTTTGAGTCACATCATATTGCGCCCAATCACTGGCTTTATTGCGTGTCAGCAAGACAAAAGGCGTTTGTGCCGTCGCTTGCTCTTGGCTTAAAATCGTCACTTGAGAAACAAATGGGCTGTAATACCAGACACTTTTCCCATCAGAAACTAATATCGTTTCATCTGGCGTTTTGGTTTCCCAACGGAACAGACTCGGACGAGAGATTTGCGCGTTCCCCTCACCTTCCATTAATACTTCACCCTCAGGGCTGGTGACTTTTTGAGAAAAATCAGCACTAAAGCCTTTATTTAAACTCAAACGAGAACTCAGCTCATCTTTACCATTAGCAAAAGCGCCAGGGCTTAACAAACTTATTACTGTCGAAAATAAGAATACGCTTAACCATTTTTTCATTGTTAAATCCTTTTTATCTAACGTAATTTGACGCTATATTGATAGCTTCAAATACGAAGGCTATACCTGTCTTATTTGAAGCAGCAGCTTTGTTGACTGTAACTCAATGACTTGGGGTATATATTAGTCGAACTGCTTCACTGGTGGTGGCGCAATTACTTCACGATTACCATTATGGCCCGGAGAGCTCACAATACCTTGAGCTTCTAATTGCTCAATAATACGTGCTGCACGGTTATAACCAATTTTAAATCGACGTTGCACTCCAGAAACAGAACCTCGACGAGAATCGGTCACAAACTCTACTACTTGATCGTAGAGTGGATCCATTTCTTCTTCGCCTTCTAACTGTTCCCCAGGAAGTAAGCTCTCAGCTGTTGGTTCACCATGAATAATTTCATCAATATAAACGGGTCTACCACGTGCTTTCCAATCATTAACAACCGCATGAACATCATCATCTGAAGCAAAGGCCCCATGAATACGCACGGTATGATTTGAACCTGGTGGTAAGTAGAGCATGTCACCCATACCCAATAATGACTCCGCGCCACTTTGATCTAAAATAGTGCGTGAATCGGTTTTGGTTGAAACGGTAAATGCAACACGAGCTGGAATATTGGCTTTAATCAAACCGGTAATGACATCTACCGATGGTCGTTGTGTGGCAAGCACTAAGTGAATACCGGCTGCACGCGCTTTTTGTGCCAGTCGAGCAATTAACTCTTCTACTTTTTTACCCACAACCATGATCAAGTCAGCAAATTCATCCACAATCACCACAATCGATGGCAATTTTTCTAATAGTGGTGGCATTTCATCCATGCTGTCACCGGGCTTCCACAGTGGATCATGAATTGGATGTCCCGCCGCTGCTGCCATTTTAAGTTTCTCGTTGTAGCCTTTAAGGTTACGTACTCCAACAGCAGATAATAATTTATAACGACGTTCCATTTCGCCAACACACCAACGCAAAGCATTAGATGCATCTTTCATGTCAGTCACAACTTCTGAAAGTAAATGAGGAATACCTTCATAAATAGACAATTCCAGCATTTTCGGATCGATCATGATAAAGCGAACATCTTCTGGAGTGGCCTTATACAAAATGCTTAAAATCATGACGTTAACGCCAACTGATTTACCCGAACCCGTTGTGCCAGCGACTAATACGTGTGGCATTTTAGCCAGATCAGCCACCACGGCTTCACCTGCAATATCCTGACCTAATACAACCGCCGTTGGTGATTTGTTATTTTGGAATTGATCAGAGTTAATCACATCCGATAAATAGACGGTTTCTCGACTCATATTTGGCAATTCAAGCCCAACATAAGGTTTACCGGGAATAACCTCTACGACGCGCACTGCCATCGCTGATAGTGAACGGGCTAAGTCCATCGATAAACCAGAAATGCGGCTCACTTTTACACCAGGTGCAAGATCGAGTTCAAAACGAGTAATCACTGGACCGGGGAAGATATCCACTACTCGTGCTTCAATTTTATAATCGGCTAACTTAGATTCAACTAAGCGTGCGATATTTTCCAATGCATCACGGTCAATATGGCTCTCACGCTTTTCTGGATGATATAACAATTCCAGTGTCGGCATTGGTGAGGTTGGTACTGGCAGATTATGATCCGATTGAATTAAAAATGGGTTCTGTGACACCATCTTTTTCGCTTGAGCTGCTGCCACTATATTTTGGAAAGCGGCTGCATCAGTATCATTCGGCTTTTCAGGCTCAGATTTGCTAATACTTGTTTCTGGGTGATTAATAGTAGGGACTTCTTGACTGACGGCTATTTTCTCACTCACCTTCGGCTGGCTATCAACTTCCGGATCAACGACAGATGTATTAAATGAAACTGTCGATTCAGGATCAAGATCTACGTCCATATTTCCAAATGATGGCGCGCTGCTATCTTCATCAACATCCAAATGTTCCGTCGATATCGACTGGCTATTCATCGTCAACGCTTCAGAAACCGAAGGATCTGAGATAAAAGATTCAGACGACAACGAGGGCGTTGATATTTGAGTTGGTACTTCAATGGGTGCGATTGCTTCTTGCTCAAAAGAGTTTTGCTCTACTAATGGCTGCAATACCAACTTCTTCGAAAGCGATTCTTGAGGAACAAAATCCCCTTCCATCTCAGCTTGTTGATCCAGTTCGGCAATAGTAGCGTTCGGATTTTGATAACGATGTTGAGACTGAGTAGATGCATTAGATTGTTCAGACGCTGCCATATTAGCTACCGGAGTTGGAGCCGATGGCGCAGAAAATAGGGGATCATTCAGCTCTTCATCCGTTGGATCAATTGAATGGCTTGCTGACATCACGGGGTCTTGGTGTGTGCTCTGCTGTTTTTTCGAAGCTTTACGTGGAAAGTGAATATTAAAACGTGGTGATTTTTTCTCTTTCTGCTGTTCAGGTAATTCAGCAACATCGTCTTCATTTACATCATCAATAGCACCTAGCTGTAATGATAAATCTTGTTCTTCAACATCATCAAACTTCAGAGATGCTAATTCTTTTTTCTGGAAACCGGCGGAAGAAACCACAGCAGTTTCTTCGCCACGTGCACGATTAAATAAACGCTGGCAAATACGCAATGATCCTCGGCCTAAGCTTTCCACAATCGTTAACCATGAAATACCCGTAAGAAGAGTAAAACCCGCACCCCATAAGAACATGAAAACTAAGGTCGAACCAAGATTGTTAAGAGCAGGCATAGCCAAAGACGTCAATACGTCACCCACTACACCACCTGAAGAAAAGTACCAAATATCATCAAAGTTAATATCGGCAAGCCCACAACTGGTCAGCAGCATAACGACTAAACCTAATAATCGTGTTCCCCACAACAATAAATCAATCGATTCGTCTTCATCACGCGATCGGAAAAACGCCCAACTAGCCCCCAAAATAATAAAAGGCAAAGGATAAGCAAAAGAGCCAAAAGTAAAAAATAGAGTATCTGCAATCCACGCTCCGATATAACCACCAGCATTGTGGACAACACCACCCCAAGCCGTTTGCGACCATGATGGATCGGCTGGATCAAATGAGAAAAGTGATACCATCATCAAGATAGCCACTAGTAAACCAAGAATAAAACCGCCCTCTTTTAGGCGTTGAGATCCATTAAGGCGAAACCTTTGCTTCGTTTCTTTAGCTTTAATGATCGTCACGGTTTTTGCTTTGTTTTGCTTGAAAATTTTTTTGCTATACGTAAACAAAATTTGCCCCTATTCCGAGCGTTAACTGAAAATCACGTTTATAAGTAATGTGTTTTTATTCTTTGGTTTGCATAGCGTTATTTATAATATTTTCACGAAATAAACCAATATGAAAAACTGATAAACATAATGAACTCGGTGGTCCTAAAATACGACGAGCGGCCTAAGCCGCTCGGTAGACAACACCTGCTAACAATACCCGAAACAAGAAAAAAAACCTATAGTCAAAGGTCGCCAAGACGCAGATTTGAACACATCCTGACAACAATCGTACAAATTTTGTTTTATCGGGTTTGAATCACAAGTTGACTAGATTGTTTTACTTCTTCCATCACAACATAAGTACGAGTGTCATTTACCCCCGGAAGGCGAAGAAGAGTATCGCCAAGTAACTTACGATAAGCGCTCATATCCGATACACGCGTTTTCAATAGGTAATCAAAATCACCTGAAACTAAATGGCACTCTTGGATATCATCCAACTTTTGTACGGCTGTGTTAAATTGCTCAAATACATCCGGAGCACCACGATTTAATGTAATTTCTACAAAAACGAGTAGCGAAGCATCAAGGTACTGCGGGTTAAGCAAAGCCGTATAGCCGGTAATATAACCTTGACGTTCTAAGCGACGAACACGCTCTAAACATGGTGTAGGAGAGAGCCCTACCCTTTTAGACAGCTCCACATTTGAAATGCGACCATCTTTTTGTAATTCATTTAAAATGTTACGATCAATCCGATCCAAATCCTTGGACGGTTTTTTATAATTATCTGACATTAATTCCACCTTAATTACGTCCCTGCAAAATGTACTTTATTTTGATTTCTATTGTCTTATCTCTCGACCTAAAGTGCTGAAAGCTAAGTTCCAAATACAAAAGGTACTCTCAGTATCAAATATCACTGAAACACTACTATACTTCATTTTTATCCAATGAATAACCTAAAAATAGACAGATAAACCAATAAAAACCATATAATAAGGACACAAACACAATTAACGACCCGATTTTGGTGTCGCCATAAAAAATAAAATCAGGTGAATGACTACCTATTTAGTTTTTGTGCTTGTATGAGAATATTTCTAGGGGTAATTTCACGTGTGCAAAATAGACTCAAACTCACACGGTACCCATCTTGTTCTAATCTTAATGCTTTGTCATACACCAACCACATTTCTAATGCCCGACGAAATACTTGCTGAACCAGACTCATTCTCTCCATGTGAATAAACCTTTTCTCCCCCTTGGCTAAGTAAACCCCCAAATCACCCAATGATAAATCCAGCTGTTTTTTCTGAAATGAGGGTTGTTGATTAGCCCAGTTGCAGAAATGCGCAAAACCTAAACTTAATTCGGATTTTTTAATACTAGGTAACGGCGTATATTGCCGCTCTCCCAAATCTTCTTGCCGTAAACAATCAACCGCTAAACGATATGTCATTTCTTGCCGTCGGTGCAATTGTACCCTTTGTCCGCCTGTCACTGTTTCTTGCAGGGGGATCCGCAATTCATTTTTAGATAATTGCAAAGAGGATTTTTTGCCCTCTGCCGATAAAGCTTGATAAGTATCGAATTGAGTTAAGTGATAACAACAAGGCGAAATTGTCAAAGCAGACAAACCAACATCTCGAGCTAATTCAATTAAATGAGCATGCAAATCACCACATGCGTGCAAAGCAACGGCATGCTGATTCGGCTTCATTATTAACTTCACTTTTTCAGATAGTGCATCTCCTTGCACAAAATTCATCATTAATTGGCGCTTATCGGCTAGTACTTGTCCTGAATGACAAAGTGAGTGCTGCCATTCTAAGCTGGTAACAGGACGTTGGGATTGTTGCGATATCACTTGTCCCAAATAACCTTTACCTGCACACCATTCAAGCCATTCACCCGAATCATCAGCCAATTCCACTTTTAACGCCGCCATCCCCATAGTACAAATTTGTTGCCATTTACGGCCAGGAATACCGACATCAAAACCTTGAGGCAACACTAGTTCTTCGGAGTTTAAGGGATCCAATTGGCATAAAGTGACTACAGAATCTAACTCCGGAATATAAGGTGTCAGTAACACGATAAGATCGGTGGTATTCTGCTTAAGTCGAAGAATATCCTTTTTCGTTAATCCATTTAACAATTGACACAAGTCAGGATGAGTCTGTTGCCACGGTAAATCTAAATGGATGCTTTGTTGAAACGGTTCAAATCGCCATAGGTTTGATGTTTTTTGTAAGAAGCAATCCAGATCCATAAATTGATTAGATAGTTGACTATCCACGCTAAAATACCGCCTTACTTAATAACCAATAATACCGGACTAGCTCTAAAGGCATTAAAACCACTACCGAATAAGCAAAGAAAGCCTCGTTACAAAACCAGAGTACGCTGTGATAACATCACGCCATCCAGTATTTTGAATAGGCTTATCGCTATTATGCTACACCAACTCCTCGCTCCTATTAACTCATTCTTACAATGTGCAACACCTGATGCTTGGATTGAAAAAGCGAAGCAACCAGAGCAGCTTCGCTCTCTGCTGATTGATCATTGTAACTGCGAGCTAAAAGCGGCGCAAACGGCAATGTTTTTGCTCCGAAAGTATGCGGTAACCCAAGAAAGTGCAGCCATCATTATACTATGGGCGAAGCCTTATGAAGATTATGTTTATAAGTGGATTCGAAATATAAGTTTCCCAGAAAAAAGCATCATGCAGTCATCTAATTTAACCGTCAAAAAGAACACACCATATGGACAAGATTTAGTCGATAAAATGGTCAGACTCATCAAAGAAGAATTTCATCATTTTGAGCAAGTACTCGAAATAATGAAAGATCGAGATATTCCATACCAAAATATGACTGCTGGTACATATGCTAAAGGACTAATGAGTATGGTTCGTCACTACGAACCTGAAGCATTAATTGATAAGCTCATTATCGGAGCTTATATTGAAGCAAGATCATGCGAGCGCTTCGCAAAATTAGCGCCATTTTTGGATAAAGAACTAAACAGCTTTTATGTTTCACTATTACGTTCAGAAGCTCGCCATTATCAAGATTATTTGAATCTTGCTGAGAGCATTGCTGATGGTGATATTAGCGAACGAGTAGCCCTGATAGGTCAGCATGAGGCTCAATTAATACAACGCCCTGATAAAAACTTCCGATTTCATAGTGGTAATCCACTAAAATCTAATAAGTAATAACTATCCGGCCAATATTAAGTCATGATTTCACTTGCCAGAGACTCAATAATCAAGCATCTTAAAATTATTAAAGTATTATCTTCAAAATAGGTGAATATGTGCTCGGAGAGTATCAGCATTGCAAAGCTGTACTTTCAAGTAAGATGAGCATATATGGATGATAGGAATGACGGATGAAATTACAACAGCTTAAATATTTAAGTGCTATCGTAAAAAACGATTTAAATATCTCATTGGCATCTCAAAGCTTATTTACCACTCAGCCAGGAGTGAGCAAACAAATAGGTTTACTTGAGTCTGAGTTAGGTTTAAAGATTTTCGAGCGTAAAGGTAAACATTTAAACTCCATCACTCCAGAAGGAAAGTTGATTTTAAATGAAGTGGAGAAGATGCTCGAAATTGAAAGTAAAATTCTCGAAATATCGAAAACATTTGTGAACCCTGATAATGGTTGTTTGAATATTTATACAACCAATACTATCGCTCGCTTTATATTGCCCAATACCGTCAATAAATTTGTCAAACGTTACCCACAAATCACCTTCCATATTGGATCTGTGCAGCCTGATAAAAATGGGTCTTTAATCCCTAAAGGGCATTCTGATTTTTCTATTGTCGCACAAGATGTCAAGCCGGAGTCGAACGCCATTATTTTACCCGCTTACTTGTGGAGAATGTCACTGGTTGTTCCTAAAAATCACCCGTTGGCCACTAAATCCAAAGTCACTTTAGAGGACATTTCAAAATATCCAATAATCAGTTACGAAGCAGGTTCAACCGGTAAGTTAGTGCAAGAAAAAGCCTTTTCAGAACGAGGCTTGTCACCCCATTATTTTATGACCGTTATGGATGTTGATGTGATCTTAAAATACGTCGACTTGAACTTTGGTGTTGGTATTGTGGCATCTGTTGCCGCCAATAATATCCATGATGATAATATTGTGACTATTGATATTGATGAACTTCCATCTTGCAGCGCATGGATATGCTTTAGCCGCAATATTTTCTTACAACGACATACTTATGATTTCATCGAACATTTCTGCCCACATCTCACGCGAGAAACAATGGAAAAAATTGTGGTAATGAATGATCTAGAGATTAAAAAACTCGCTGAAAATTTTGTGCTGCCTGAATATTAACAACCAATAATACTATCCCAATTAGCACTACCGAATAAAGAAACCCCAGTGATAACTAAATCGCTGGGGTTTCTTTTGTTTCTAGCTAAAGAATATAACTTTATTCAGATTCTTTCTTAGGCTTTTTACGTTTGTCTGTGATTTCCCACTTGCCGTTATCATACAAAGCGGTCCATCCGGTTGGTTTTGCATCTACTTCAGAGCGAACATAATGCTCTTTCGATTTTCGACTAAAACGTACCACGGTTGGTAATCCATCAGGATCCGCCACTGGTGCACTGGCTAAGTATTGGAACTTAGGCGAAATACGATCTTTGTATTCAGCCATTTCCGCCACAAGTGGTGCTCGAGTTTCACGGGATTTAGGGAAATTGCTCGCGGCCATAAATAAGCCAGATGCGCCATCACGTAACACAAAGTAAGCATCCGAATTTGAACAAGGCAGTTCTGGGAAATGCACAGGATCTTCTTTCGGTGGAGCAACATCGCCATTACGTAAAATCTTACGGGTATTTTTACAGTCTTCACTGGTACAACCCATATATTTACCAAAACGGCCATTTTTCAGCACCATATCTGAACCACATTTGTCGCATTCAACCAATGGACCGTCATAACCTTTTGGCTTAAACTCACCAAATTCGACCACATAACCATCACAGTTTGGATTATTACCACAAACATGCATTTTACGCGTATCGTCGATTAAATACGCATCCATCGCGGTTTCACAGATCGGACAACGTTTTTTCGCACGAAGTGCAGCCGTCTCAACATCTTCTTCAAGAACGTTAATAATACCGTCTTCATCACCTAAATTGATCGTTGTCTTACAACGCTCTTTCGGAGGTAAAGCATAACCAGAGCAACCGAGGAATACACCCGTTGATGCGGTACGAATTCCCATTGGACGAGAACAAGTTGGGCATTCAATGTTGGTTTCAACGATCTTATTTGGTGTCATGCCACCTTCAGATTCATCCAAATCAGCTTTATCAAGATCGGTGGTAAAGTCATTGAAGAAGTCATCCAGTACTTGGGTCCAAGTAATTGAGCCTTCGGCAATCGAATCTAGTTTTGCTTCCATCCGTGCAGTAAAGTCGTAGTTCATTAAGTCATTGAAACTACCGTCTAACCGGTCTGTAACAATTTCACCCATTTTTTCAGCATAGAAACGGCGCTGATCGACTTTGACATAACCACGATCCTGAATCGTTGAAATAATAGAAGCATAAGTCGAAGGACGACCAATACCTTTTTTCTCCAATTCTTTTACCAATGCGGCTTCGGTAAAACGGGCTGGCGGCTTAGTAAAGTGCTGTTTAGGATCGAGTTGTTGCAAGGCTAATGTGTCACCAACACTAACCGCAGGCAGGATCAGATCTTCATTTTTACCCATTGGGCGTTGAACACGAGTCCAACCATCAAATTTTAGAATACGGCCTTTCGCTTTGAGTGTGTACTCATCGGCTTTGACACTAACCGTAGTCGAGTCATATTTTGCAGGCATCATTTGACATGCAACAAATTGATTCCAAATTAATGAATATAATTTATGCGCATCGGCTTCCATACCTTGCAGATCATCAGTTTTGACATCAACACTTGAAGGACGTATTGCTTCGTGCGCTTCTTGTGCGCCTGCTTTACTACCATAAGTCAGTGCTTTTTCCGGAAGGTAAACATCACCGAATTCAGATTGAATAAACCCGCGACAAGCTTCTACAGCCTCTGAACTCAAATTAGTTGAGTCAGTACGCATGTAAGTGATGTAACCGCCCTCATAGAGCCTCTGAGCTAGCATCATGGTCTTTTTCACACCATAACCTAAACGAGTACTGGCAGCTTGTTGCAATGTAGACGTGATATAAGGCGCAGATGGCTTACTTGACGTTGGACGATCTTCACGTTTACAGACTTCGTATTTCGCTTTTTCTAATACCGATAAAGCTGATTTTGCTTCGGCTTCATTAACGGGTTTAAATGACACGCCATCTTTTTGCGCGACTAATAAACGAAAATCCGTTTTATCCTGAGTTTTTGTATCAGCATGAATATCCCAAAATTCTTCAGGAATAAATGCGTTGATTTCACGCTCACGTTCCACCAGCAATTTTACGGCTACCGATTGAACACGACCTGCCGATAAGCCTCGTGCCACTTTTTTCCAAAGTAACGGTGAAACCATAAAGCCAACAACGCGATCGAGAAAACGACGAGTCTGCTGAGCATTAACACCATCAATGTTGAGCTCGCCTGGAGTCTCAAACGCTTGCTGAATGGCATTTTTTGTAATTTCGTTAAATACTACTCGTTTATATCGCGAATCATCACCACCGATGAGCTCACGAAGGTGCCACGCGATGGCCTCTCCTTCGCGATCCAAATCGGTTGCGAGATAAATGCAATCGGCATCTTTGGCAAGCTTTTGTAATTCAGCAACCACCTTTTCTTTACCTGGCAGGATCTGATAATTCGCTTCCCAGCCATTAAAAGGATTAATACCCATTTTTCTAATCAGTGCGGTTTTATCTTTCTCTTTTTTGATACGAGCTTTGTCTTCTGGGCTCATACCTTTGGTTGAGATAGCCGCTGCTTTTTTACCACTGCTCTGACCGGCAGTTGGCAAGTCACGAACATGCCCAACGCTCGACTTCACTACAAAATCTTTTCCAAGATATTTATTGATCGTCTTTGCTTTGGCTGGTGACTCCACGATAACAAGAGATTTACCCATAACTAATTCTAAACATCCTCATCGGCTGCATTTTTTATTATCTGCATGCACTTTTATAAAACTGCTTCTTTTTTTACTATCGAGTGAGTTTTGAATAAGATCAACCTGTTTTTTCATTTTTCGTACTAAATGCTCGACAACTAAACAAAAAAGCCACTTTCCTTTCAATACACTAAACGATGATCTGGCTCAATATTTACCGCCAAATTTAATTTAACTTCATAAATCTTTCGTTTTACACTAGAACAACTAAGGTTTGATATTCATCATCTCCAATCTACAGACAGGTTTATTATGACTGAGAAAAAAAGCATTTCAGAATTCAATCTTCTTCTTATCGCAAACCAAGTAATCCAAGAAAATGACAATTATATTGAAGGTATGCGAGCCACTTCAGTGACAGAAAAAGATGACGTATTAATTTTTAAAGGTGAGTATTTTTTAGATGTTCAAGGCTTACCGACGGCCAAAAGCACAGCGGTATTTAATATGTTCAAATATCTCGCATTGCATCTTTCAAAAGAATTTACGTTAGAACACACAGTGCACTGATTACGACAAAATAATCATCGTTACAAAATAGTAAAGAATAGAATTTAAGTAAGCGTTCACCGGGAGGGGCTTGACAACGGTGAAAAGTAAGGAATTATGTGTTTTTATAACGTACGGGCATTAAAACTTTTCTAAATGCCAGAGAATAAGCATTAAAATGCTCTGAGGCATACTCCAGAATGCTTGTCAATACACTCCCGGTGAACGGTTACGAATTTAAGACAAAAAATGCCCCCAACGTTACACTTCTAACGATTGGGGGCTCTTCAAATCAATTGGGCATTTTAATATTAGATCTAATGCCGATTTGTTCTTTATTTATACTTACGCAAAAAAATAGACCAGAACCAAATACCGACAAACACACTACCACCAATAATATTGCCAATAGTAACCGGAATTAGGTTATTAATAAGAAAGTCCATCATATTCAAATCAGCAAACTGGCTTGCAGTGGCACCTGTCATTTGCCAAAAACTATCCGGTGCAAACGTTTTAATACCAATCGCAAATGGGATTTGAAACATATTGGCGATGCTATGCTCAAAACCTGAAGAAACAAACATGGCAACGGGTAAAATCAAAATAAGCATTTTATCGGTCACAGTACGCCCTGCATAAGACATCCAAACACCAATACAAACTAATAAATTAGCCATGGTGCCAAGAGCAACCGCTGAAGCAAAACTATGGTGCATTTTATGTTGTGCAATGTGCATAGCATTCAAGCCAATTCCACCGTTATCACTCATATATTGTTGAGCGACAAGCATAATACCAACCAGAATTAAGCACCCAACAAAATTACCAAAATACACTTGAATCCAATTTTTAAGTAACTGACCCCATGTAATCAAACCACTTGCTTTTGCCACGACAGTCAAGGTCGAACTAGTGAATAGTTCACTCCCCGTCACAACCACTAAAATCAAACCAAGACTAAACGCAATGCCACCGACAAGGTGTGACAATCCAGGCGCAACATCTTGAGTGCCACTTGTTACTGTGGTGTAGAAAATAAAGGCAATCCCAATATGCATACCTGCAGTAATGGCAAGCATAAAGGTTTTAAAAAATGGCTTCTTTACTTTATAAGCGCCAGCTTCTGCGGCTTTTTGTGCCATCTCTGCTGGCATTAATGATTCAAATTGATTGTTTTCCATTTCTCTCTCGTAACATTTTGATACAAACAGATGGGTAAGCATCGATCTTGCTCTTTGCCGTATTTGAATTCAAGCCTTTATGTCGACCAGTAACAGTCTTCTTTTTTTGCACTTTCATTATAAATGACCATAAATTTGTATGGAAAACAAATAATACGAAATAAAGATGGCACAAAAACATGAAAGTGCGATATTTTATTTTATAAAAAAGCCCACTATAGAGTGGGCTTAATTACATAAAGGTTGATATAAATCAGTTTAACTCTAAGGAGGTAGATTAAATAATCGGCCTTTGACCACGTGATAATAATTTCAAAAAAACATTATCTACCGTTTTCGCCGCGGTACCTGCAAACTTATCTGATAATTTTTTCTTTTTTACATAATGCAATGCTAAGACTGCTTTCTCTTTTGTCGCTTCAACAATCAAATCATCAGATGTTTTAATCTCATCTACTAAGCCTAGTTCAAGTGCTTTAGAACCAAACCAGTGCTCACCTGTCGCGACTTTTTCTAAGTCTAGATCTGGGCGATGTTCATGAATAAAATCTTTAAATAATACATGCGTCTCTTCTAACTCAAGCTTGAATTTTTCACGAGCTTTATCACTGTTTTCACCAAACATGGTCAGCGTACGCTTATATTCACCCGCCGTTAATTGTTCAAATTCAATATCATTTTTCTTTAACACTTTATGAAAATTAGGAATTTGAGCAATAACACCGATAGATCCCACAATAGCAAAAGGTGCCGAAACAATTTTATCGGCCACACACGCCATCATATAACCACCACTTGCGGCAACTTTATCAACTGAAATGGTCAACGGTATATTCGCTTTCTTTAAGCGATCAAGCTGAGAGGATGCTAAACCATAACCATGCACCATTCCGCCACCAGTTTCGAGTCTCAGTAATACTTCATCGTCAGATTTAGCGACAGATAAAATAGCCGTAATCTCTTCTCGTAAGCTACTCACTTCTTTGGCATCGATGCTGCCATTAAAATCCAAGACAAATAAATGCGGTTTACGTTGGCTGGTTAGTTCTCCTGATTTAGCGGCTTTTTTCGCTTGTTTAGCTTCTTGTTTAAGCTTTTCTTTTTCGGCTTTCACTTCACTTTTATGACGAGCTTTTAAATAAGCTTCATCATGTATATGCGCTTCCAATTGTGAAATTGTATTATCAATCTTTTCACATAAGTCCGTAACTTTGAGCGCACCAGTTGAGTTTGCTCCTTTACCACCTAACATTTTAATGCCAATAATCAATGCAATTACCGCAACAACAAATGTCACAATCTTGGCTAAAAACAATCCGTAATCCAACAAAAATTCCAATGTCATTTCCTCATATACAATCAATTGGTGTATTGTATACCGAAACAACTTAAGGTGCAGCGTCTGCCTAAAATAAAGCGCAAAGAACGCATCTAACCACACTTAAATATAGATAAACTTAAATAGGGCTAGACACCCCCTATTTTCACAATTCAATGTATCTCGCCCGAGATAAAAGATCTGCCATAAGGAAAACTTCGTGAATTATAACGTCTCTGCCAATACGCTCGTCAATAAAGTCATTTTAGTCACTGGAGCTGGTGATGGTATTGGGAAAGAAGCCGCTTTGCATTATGCCCAATCTGGCGCCACCGTAATTCTACTAGGGAGAACCGTAGCCAAATTAGAAGCTGTGTATGATGAAATTGAAGCAAAAGGTTATCCTCAAGCCGCAATCATTCCTCTTGATATGCAAGGAGCAACTAAACAGCACTACATTGATATGGCATCCACCATTAAGCAACAATTTGGCAGACTAGATGGCATCTTACACAACGCCGGTATGTTGGGCGTCCTGACTCCATTTGAACAAATTGAAGAATCTACTTTTGATGAAGTCATGCAAATTAACGTGAAAGCGCAGCTACTAATGACTCAAGCTGTTTTACCCTTAATACTTATTTCAGAGCATGGCCGCATTGTATTTACCTCTTCAACGGTTGGGCATGTTGGTAAGGCTTATTGGGCAAGCTATGCTATTTCTAAGTTTGCTACCGAAGGTATGATGAAAACCTTAGCTGACGAGTTGACCGATACCAATGTCAGAGTGAACGCAATTAATCCCGGTGCAACTCGTACCAAAATGCGTGCTTCTGCTTACCCAGCAGAAGATGCTCATTTATTAAAAACACCCGCAGAAATCATGCCGCTTTATTTATATTTAATGTCTAATGAATGCGTAGCCGTACAAGGACAATGTATTGACGCTCAACCTAAGTAATCTAAGCAACTTAGGTTTTTACTCTTAAGACAAAACAACCACGGCAGTAATGACTGTCGTGGTTGTTTTTTTGATCAGAACTAATAAGAATTAGATCGAATGATGATTACCCTTCATTTACCTTTAATAATAAATCGCCATTATATAGAGCCTGTTTAATCAGTGCAGCGCCAGGCATTGTGGTTTGAGTATAGAAACAGCTTTCGGCTAATGGGATTTCTCGATGTTCTGGGTAAAGTGTTTGTTTCCTCAATGTATCAAGGATCACTGGGTAGAGAATTGATTTGGCTTGATTTAAAGCTCCGCCCAATAAGATTTTCTCGGGGCTGAAAATATTAACCATCATCGCGATACCTTTGCCAAGATCTCGGCCTAACTGTTCAATGACTTGCACCGCCAATGCGTCATCACTCAATGCGGCACTGCAAATCGTTTCAATCGTAATGTTATTAATATCCAAGGTGGATGTTACGCCAGCATTTAATGCTTCAATGACAAACTCACAGACCGATTCAGCCGATGCTACCGTATCTAAGCAGCCTTTTTTACCGCAATGGCACATGCCTCCATTGGGATCAATTTGCATATGACCCAACTCACCAATATTACCAAAGCGATTATAAATAAGACGACCATTTACAATGACGCCAACACTCACGCCTTGAAAGTTACTAAGCAACAGTGAATTATCGACTTCCTGAGAATATCCAAATAACATTTCAGCTAAGGCCCATGCGCTCAGATCATTCGCAATAAAAACTGGAAGCCCCGTTTTTTCATAAATCGCAGGACCCAAGGCCAGTTTCTCAATGTGATAAAAAGGCATCTGAATAACCATACCTTGAGAGAAATCGACTAATGCAGGTAAGGTTAAAGCAATACTGGTCACACGCTCTACTTGATCTGAAAATGTTGAAAAAAATTGTTCGATTTCAAGGAGTATTCTTTTAAGCAGCGAAACTTGATCTCGCTCTTCTATGATCACACGATGCTCAACTAAGACCTCTGCACCCAATCCATGTAAAGCAATAATTAAATATCCCTTTCCTAACCGGATAGAAAGAAATTGCCATCCTTCATTATTAGTTTGCAACCCAACCGCTGGTCGTCCTCGACTGGTCGTTTCTTGCACTACCGTTTCATGTATTAAGTGCCCATCCATCAGTTCACGTGAAATTTTAGTAATACTGGCCGGCGCAAGGCCGCTAAGTTTTGACAAATCAATACGTGAGATAGGTCCATACTGATCGATTAATTTATATACACGCCCACTGTTTACTTGCTTTATTTGATCAATATGACCAGGTTGAGCCATGTACATAACGTACTCCTAATAAAGTTTAGAATGCAATTTTTTTACACTGCGAAGTAATTGTGAAGCCTGATGGTAGAGGAGCGTGATAGATATCACGGTTATAACCTATTTTAACGAAACAAAATGCTAAATGGACATCATAATACCCATTATTGACTGCCACGCTAACGCTTACAATTAACATAATATAAGTCTGATATGACTATGCTGCGTAAACCACAAAATAGACATTTACTCATAAACAAGCCGCTATTTAATGATAACTTAAGCTTAAGTATCACTGACGTTTATGATTAATCGAGTAACCAAAAAATGGAGTTTTCATGTCAATAAAATTGAGACGTACTAAAATCGTGACCACTTTAGGGCCTGCGACAGATAAAGATAATGTGCTCGAAGATATTATTAAAGCAGGTGCTAGTGTCGTACGAATGAACTTTTCACATGGCTCAGCTGAAGATCACATTATTCGAGCTGAAAAAGTCCGTACTATCGCCGCAAAACTCGGTATCCATGTTGCTATTTTAGGTGACTTACAGGGCCCTAAAATTAGGGTGTCCACATTTAAAGATGGAAAAATTCAGCTTAGCATTGGTGACAAATTCACTTTAGACAGCGAACTTGAAAAAGGGCAAGGCGACCAACATTCTGTAGGCGTAGACTATAAAGAACTACCTAACGACGTCTATTCAGGTGACATATTGTTGCTTGATGATGGTCGAGTACAGCTTAAAGTTCTGTCTGTTGAAGGAACTAAAATTCATACAGAAGTAACCGTTGCAGGCCCTTTATCAAATAATAAGGGGATCAATAAAAAAGGCGGTGGTCTATCTGCTGATGCCTTAACCGAAAAAGACAAACAAGATATTCTCACCGCCGCAAAAATTAAAGTTGATTACCTTGCCATTTCCTTCCCTCGTAATGGCGAAGATATGAATTATGCTCGCCGTTTAGCACGTGATGCTGGCTTAGAAGCCAAATTGGTGGCAAAGGTAGAACGCGCTGAAACTGTCGCCAGTGAGGCTGCAATGGACGATATTATTCTTGCCTCTGATGTGGTGATGGTTGCCCGTGGCGATCTTGGGGTAGAGATTGGTGACCCTGAGCTTGTTGGCGTTCAAAAGCAGTTAATACGTCGTGCTCGTAGCTTAAATCGCAATGTGATCACAGCCACTCAAATGATGGAGTCTATGATTAATAGCCCAATGCCCACTCGAGCAGAAGTAATGGATGTGGCCAATGCGGTTTTAGATGGTACCGATGCAGTGATGTTATCTGCAGAAACCGCGGCTGGACAATTTCCTGTTGAGACAGTGAAATCCATGGCAGAAGTCTGTGTTGGTGCAGAAAAGATGCCGTCCATCAATGTTTCTAATTATCGCCTAGATCGCAAGTTTGCCTCGGCTGAAGAAACCATCGCAATGGCAACCATGTATTCTGCCAACCACATGGAAGGGATTACTGCCATGATTTCATTAACAGAATCTGGTCGTACGGCGTTAATGATGTCTCGTTTAAGTTCTGGCCTACCGATTTTTGCTTTATCTCGTAACGAAAGCACATTAAACCGTGCTGCACTTTATCGTGGTGTTACACCTGTTTATTTCGATAATGATGCCGGATCTGGTCTACCGTCTGCCAATCAAGCAATTCAAACACTTAAAGACAAGCACTTATTAACTAAGGGCGATATTGTCATTATTACCCAAGGGGATGTGATGGATTTAGTCGGGTCAACTAACTGCATGAGGATTATTGAAGTCGAATAATAAATCGTCTGAATATAATAAAATACTTTAGTGAACGCCAATGCCATTGATTAAAAACCAACGGCATTGGCTCATAACTGGTAATTACTTAGTATCTAACCAACGTTTATTCGAGCGAATATAGGCTGATGGATGAATCATCTCCGGTTTATTCTTTAAGCTAGAAAGCAATTCAACATATTTAATTCCAGCTTGTATCCCCATTTGATAATCATGTTCTAAATCATCAAGCTTGCTTAACAGTGATGACGCTTTTAAAGGTTGCTCTGGGGCAATTTGTAATACGTAGCAATCATCCGGTGGATTGATCATGAAGTTATGTGTCATCGAATAAGTTTGGTGATGCACTAAAAGCATATCCATTAAACCTGCATCAAATTGATCACCCATTAAATGGCACAAACGATAAACATCACTTCCACCAAAGAGCCATCGACCACCATTTAATAACGGCTTATGTTTATCCGTAATCACTTGTAATGATTTCTCAATTCTTTGTTGAACAAAACTACTTAAATCTTGCCTCCAACCAGCGGTACGTTTAACAATTCTATCTTGCAGAGCTTCAAAATGATGATTCAAGCCAACACGATTTAAAAATGTCTCTGTCGTTTCATCTTCGACTTCTATTGGTAACCCAATAGGTTCCGTCCTAATAACACTAATCAAACGTGCACCTTGTCGCCATGCTTCTTGTGCAGGAATAGATGCCGACACACCGCCATCAATATATCGATTCCCATTGATTTGTACTTCTTTACGATAAAGACCGGGAATTGCACATGTCGCTCTTAGCACATCAAGCCAGTCGGTTACCATAATAGGTAAATATTCATCATGTAAATCAGTAATGTTTGTCACTGCAGCAAAAGCATCTCGTTCACCGAGAGAATAACGAGCTACATCCATGTCTAACCAATAAGGTGGAGAATGAAGCTGTTCAAAAGCCCAATCAAGGTTAAGCCTTTGCTTATTTCGAACATGGGCAAATAAACGGAAAAAATCAGGTGTGGTAGTTAAATCGGTAATAAAGGCTTTACCTAAACCGACCTGTCTTGCAAGAAAAGAGGTAATATTTAAAGCGCCCGCTGAAGTACCATAAAACACATCAAATGGATCAACAGAAGCAGCAAGAAAACTGTCTAATACTCCAGTAGTAAAAATACCTTTTTGTCCCCCACCCTGGGCAACTAAAGCATGTTTTCCCTTTGAGTATTTGTTTAAGATGTCATGATCAACAGAAGTATTTTCATTTGTCACAATCCCACTGTTATTCACATAACCTCCAACAGTTTACATAATCTAATAATCTAATAATCTAATAATCTAATAATCTAATAATCTAATAATCTAATAAATAGTTACGATAGTCACGAACGCAGCTAAGACAACTATAATGCTGCCAATAATAGATAAGGCAATTTTAAAATCACAACTCATAATAATACTCCTAAAGGTAAAAACAATGGAAATTCTAATATGCAGGACATTTAATAATTTAGCACAAAATATCGTCACACATCAAAAAACTGAACATTTAAACAACATATAGATCACGAACTTTCACATCATATAAATAATGACAATAAACAAAAAAACAGATAATAACACTACCCACCAGCAAGCAAGCAAGCAAGCAGTTAATCATAACATAATGATAAAAATATCAAGTACGATACTTTACGGCAAGAAAACCCCAGCACTGTTGTTACCTATTGCGTTACTTTCCCTCTACCGATACCCTTATCTTAGGGTAAAGTGAATAACACCACTTTCTTGTACGACACTTTCACACTATCAGCATAATAATCTAAAAAGTTAGCTCTATAATAGAATAAAAATCCAAAAAAAATGGATAAATAACTTGGACGGATACAGTTACAGAGGATGTAAATATGAAACGAGAACAATGGGGCTCACGTACGGGCTTTGTTCTAGCAGCAGTTGGTTCAGCCATCGGCCTAGGAAATATTTGGCGCTTTCCATACATGGCGTATGAAAATGGCGGCGGTGCTTTCTTTATCCCCTACCTTTTTGCCATGCTCACCGCTGGTATTCCTTTTATGATTTTAGAATTCACCATGGGCCACAAATTCCGTGGCGCGGCACCAAAGACGCTGTCTAAAATCAATTCTAAATTTGAATGGCTTGGTTGGTTTCAAGTAATGATTGCAGCGGTGATTGGTGTTTACTACATCGCTATAATTGGCTGGGCAATATCTTATGTAGGCCTTGCCGTTAATCAAGGTTGGGGCACCGATCCTAACGCTTATTTCTTTGGCGAATACCTACAGCTAGGTTCAGACAACAGCCCAAGTAAACTAGGTAGCATCCAATGGCACATTGCGATTCCTATGATTGTCGCTTGGGGCATTACCTTTTCAGCTATTTTCAGTGGTATTAAAGGTGGCATTGAGCGCGCAGGTAAAATTATGATGCCTGTATTATTTATCATGGTGATTGCTCTTATCGGTCGTATGATTTTCTTACCTGGTGCATTAGACGGTTTGAACTATTTATTTGAACCTGATTTCAGCAAATTAACCGATCCTACCGTATGGGCAGCGGCTTATGGGCAAATTTTCTTTACCCTATCGGTTGGTTTTGCCATCATGCTCGCTTATTCGAGCTACCTACCAGAAAAGTCCGACATCAGTAACAATGCTTTAATGACGGTTTTAATTAACTGTGGTTTCTCAATTGTTGCAGGTATTTTGATTTTCTCTGTACTGGGTTATATGGCTCAAGAGCAAGGTAAAGCATTAACTGATGTAGTCAGTGCAGGTGTTGGGCTTGCATTCGTAACCATTCCTGCTGCCATTAATTTGTTGCCTGCTCCTTACATTTTAGGCCCACTATTTTTCTTAGCATTAGTGGTTGCAGGCCTTAGTTCGCATATTTCCATCATTGAAGCCGTCACGTCAGCATTTATCGATAAGTTAAAATGGTCACGCAAAAAAGCCGCCTCGATAGTCTGTGGTGTTGGTTTATTAGTTTCTCTTTCATTTGCAACAAACGGTGGTTTATTACTATTAGATTTAGTTGACTTCTTTATCAATAATATCGCTCTGTTAGCAAGTTGCTTGATTGAGTTGTTACTAGTTGGCTGGTTATTTAAATTAGCTGATATCCGTGAGTACGCAAATAAAATTTCTGAAGTGACTATTGGGGTTTGGTTTGATCTATGTATTCGCTTCTTAAGCCCAATAATGATTGCGATTATCCTCGCCAATAAAATCATTACAACTGTAACTGATGGTTATGGTGGCTACGAGATATCAGATCTACTGACACTAGGCTGGGGCTTAATTGGTGCCATGCTAGTTATTGCTATCGTTATTAATTCTAAAAAATCAAAAGAGGCCTAATATGACTACAGGTGCAATCATTATGATGATCGTTGGTCTTGGAATTACCTGGGGCGGCGCTGCCCTTTGCATTCGAAGAGCAATGAACAGTAAATAGATAATAAAAACTTGAAAGCCCATTAACTTCACAGAAGTTAATGGGCTTTTTTATCTGATGATCATCTCAAGGTTTTGTAAGGCATAGCGAATGCCAATCGCTCCTTGAAATTCCAGATCAAAATCATCAGGTATATTAATAGCAGGAGCCAACTGTATATAAGTGTCCCAACGGCTAGCAAAGTTCCAATCAAGCCCAAAAGGTGCACGTATACCGTAGTCATGATCAGAATCATGGTGCCGATTACCATTACTATCATATCTACCACAATCATCGTGACAGGTCTCATCCCAATCATAAAATCCCCCCACTGATGCATACCAAGTAAAAGGCAATTGAGGACTAAATTTACCGGTTAAGAAAATATAATCACTCGCGATACCATCACTGCCAATAGAAAGGTTAATTTGATTATTAAACTGAGCGGTAACGCTAGTGCCTCGATCAAATGCCCCACCAATTTTAATATCAGAATTATTTGTATAAGAGGGTACTTTGGTATTGGTTCTGATACCTTCATCCGCAATTGTAAGTGTACTTATTGAAGCCAACATCAATCCTAACGTGGCAGTGCATATACCCAATTAACTTGAAGTTGCAGATTTTAGAACGTGAAAATTATCATTAATTCGAGAT
>NZ_VHKO01000119.1 GCF_015223435.1 Vibrio hibernica | reverse complement strand
TATTCACCCGCGAGCTATTGACGTCGGTTTATGCTAAGAATACTGGCGTCTGATAGTCCTCTTTAAGCATATGGTGCTCGACGATTTTACGTAGCCACTTATAAGCTGAGATTTTCTGAAGCTTGGCGGTTTCTATCAGTGAGAACATTCGCTCACGGAACAGATCTCCTCGATATGAGCGAGTCACGTAACAGCACTTTCTCATCAATATATAATTACGCAGGACTCGCTCTGCAGCGTTGTTTGTTAACGGGCACTCGGAGTCATCCATAAAACGCCAGACCATAGTGTCATCAGCGATGAGGTTTCGACATCTACCTCGATATCGTTTTGAGCATTGATAACTGCCCAATTTGAGCCAATGAAGCCAACTCTTTCGTAACCGCCGGAGTCGGCGGTAATACTGGCTTTCGGTAACTTTTCCTTCGATATACCGGTGGTGACACCTGAATACGCTATGAGCGATTAAAGCGAGTTTTTCTCCGATTTTTTGGTTTTCAGGACAAACGCTCTCCTCGATTGCAATGACGTTCCTTAATATGTGAGCCCAGCATAATTGCCGCTTAGATTCGTCGATATATTTGTAGGCAGAATATTGATCCGTCACTAAAAGGTGTAAAACCGCTTCACCAAGTAGTCGTTTGGCTGCATGTTGGCTTCTTCCGCTGTTAATTTGGAAAAAGGCGACATCATTGCTTAGTGCGGCCCACATCCAGCTTTTATCCTTATTGCGCTGATGCGAAGTCTCATCAGCCATAATCAGTTTAGATGCTTTGACTGTTTCATGGATTTGAGCATGCGTATCGGCTAAGTATTCCGTGACTCGCCCTTGTGCCGCTGATATTGCACCAGTTGAGAAGTTAAGTTGGAAGACGTCTTTCAACATAGATTGTATTTTACCTATGCTTTGGTGGTGCTGGGTTGCTTGGATTGCGATAAAGCTATGTAGATTTGGCCCCATTTGAACATCAGGCACATACTCTGGAAGCTCCGCTTGATGCTTATCACCACACCATGAGCACTCGCCTTTAAAGACTTGATGCTCAATAAGTGTGTACGAAATATCAGGCAAATCGAAGATTTGATGTCGTTTGTAGGGATGTCGATTTGGAACAACACAGCCACCGCAATGGCATGTCTTGTTTGGTAAGTATTGCTCAACCGAGGCACTGTCTTCAACGGGGTGAAGCAGTCGGCGATGGCCTTTATGACCTGGTTGAGCTCCTTGCTTTTTTCCTGATTTCTTCCGATTAGGTGAAGTATTCTTAGCTTTATTATGCAAAGGCTGCTGTGATGATGGCACAGAAGAGTTTCGACTATTTTGATTTAGTCGGTCTTCAAGTTCAGCCAACTTATTCCATAAAAAATGGATGATATCTTTCGCTTCTTCAGGCGAATCGAAATCTGGCGGAGGTGGTAATGTTTTCTTATTCATACCTC
>NZ_VHKO01000118.1 GCF_015223435.1 Vibrio hibernica | reverse complement strand
GTTACCATCGTACTATGTCCGGTTTTCTCAAGTGTTCCATCTGCATTGTTTCGTTTAAAACTCACGATATTATGACTATTTTGGTTAACAACGACCAACCATTCTCTGCTTGGTGAAATTGCAAAATCACGTGGGAAATTTCCTCCACAATCAATGGAATACTGATAGTTTAATACCTTCGATTGATGATCGAGCTCAAAACAACTAATAATATTTTGACGACGGCCAGATAGGTAAACAAATCGCTCATCTGGTGATAATTTTATTGCGCCAGCAGCTTGTCCATTTAGTGTATTTGGAAATGCAGGTTGTTCGCTACTGACTCGCCACTTCCCGTGTTCTTGGTGGATTAATACTAATTGCTCAGAGAGCTCACATAACGCTATTCCCATTTTTTCATCATGGGTAAATACGAGGTGTCTTGGGCCTGAACCTTGGCTTAATGATAGCTCTTGGCGCTCTTCAATCGAAAATAAATGCGTGGCTTGATCAAATGGATAAAAAGAGACTTGATCTAATCCCAAATCAACGCTCACCAGTGTTTTCGTATGGTTAAGAATAAGCGCTTGATGTGCATGAGATACTCGAGGTGACTCCTCTATGGTTGAGCTATCGATAACTTGTATATGTTGTTTTAGCACCAATGCGTCATCGAGCTGGTAAACATCAATATGACCGCTGCCATATTGAGCGGTTGTGGCTAATTGATATTTGCTATTCACAGAAACAAAGCAAGGGGAGCATCCTGTAATATCTAAATTCGCTACTTTTGTAAGTAATGAGTGTTGGAATGAGTATTGGCTAATTTTGGGCTGATTGGCGGAAGTAACCTCTGAAATGACATACATTTGAGATTGATTGATATCAAAATAAGAAGGGTTAGGTATTTGTATGTCTAATTTTTCGGCGTTTAATTGTCCAGTTTTTGTATTTAAATCGAGGTGATATAAACCGTAAGGTGAGTCGGGAGTATAACAACCTATTGTGAGGGACAGATTTTTAGAGCTTTGAGATAATTCCACTGCCGGACCTTTATTTATTCTGAGATTAAAATGAGGTCTTATGGTGCAAGAGGATGGTGATAATTGGAATGTATTTTTCTAGATATTTAAGAGATGTTCATCTCATTAATACAGATAGTTATGGTTATTAATAGGAGGGTAGATACAATAAAACCCATTAAAAATGGGTTTTATTTGAATAATGGTGCGGTCGGAGAGACTTGAACTCTCACACCTTACGGCGCCAGAACCTAAATCTGGTGCGTCTACCAATTCCGCCACGACCGCAGCGCTTCTTTTACAAGAAGAATTTATAGTTAAGAAGACAATTGGAGAATCTTAGTAACGTTGTCAGAGATTTTTGCCTCTGCTTTACAATAATGGCTGGGCTACCTGAAATGAAATCAGGGAACTCTCTTGGTATAGTCATCAAAAGCTAATGCCTTTCAATCTATACTAAACAGCTCACTCTTTTAAATTATAAAAAG
>NZ_VHKO01000117.1 GCF_015223435.1 Vibrio hibernica | reverse complement strand
TTTCTTGAGTAATGAAGGTTGAGTGACAATACAACCGGGCTTATGAGGCTCGCTTGGAAAAAAGATGGCAAACTGTGCTGGTGATAAAGTCACTTCACAGTGATTAAGCAAATTTTCTACTAAATAATAATCCCCTTCTTTATCATATTCAGTTGCATGCGTATGCTTACCATTCAAAGCAAACTCAATACGCTCTTCTCCTGAAATAAGTACCTGCATATCAATATAGTCCAAATGGACTTCAGCGCGCTTTTTGTTGGCATCGCCCGTCTCAAAACTCATCACATTGGCAAACATTTTGTCGCCATCAATCTCATGACGTCCATTCGATAAGTTCACTAAATCCGTTTTGTGTAAATAATCAATCGCCACTTGAAAAGCTTGCGGTAACAATGCGTAGCTTGCTGGTTGGTTTAAGTCACCTAAAAACATATCTTGATCCTATTCACTTGCAATAAAAAAGAGAATGAGTGTGGATAACAATAATGCTATCCACACTCTACTTAGCCCTACTAAATAACTATTTTTATAGGGCTAGACTCATTACATAGTTAACTTTTTCAGCTCTTCTTTTGAAATATTTGATTTAAATATTGGAGCGGTTAAGTAGCCCACAATAACAACAACCAAAGTGCCAATAACGCCATAGAAGAAGAAGTTAAGGTTGGTAAAGGATTGAACGATGAGAACAGAAATCACACTCGCAACCACACCAGTAAGCGCACTATTTGCATTGGCTTTCTTAAAGAAGATACCAAGCATAAATAGACCCGTCATTGGACCGCCCATTAAACCAATTAAGCTATTAAATGTGTCCCACAACTCACTCTCATCTGAGTAAATTAAGTAAATGGATGCAAGAACACCTAAAACGCCAGCAACAACGGTAGTGCTTCGTGCCATAAATAATACTTTTGTCGCGGGTTTGTTGTGACCAAAGCGCTCATAAATATCGGATGTAAAACACGCTGAGATACTATTTAAGCTACTTGAAATACTCGATTGCGATGCGGCAAAAATGGCGGCAATAATAATCCCTGCAATACCGGCTGGCATTTGAGATACAACAAAGAATGGTAGAATACCGCCAGTATTAAAGTCTGTTGGTATTAATTGTGGGTTTTGAGTGTAGTAAGCGTATAACGCTGCACCAACCGCAAAGAAGAATACCGGCACGATTGCGACAAGTTTAGCGTTGGTCACTAATGCTTTTTTCGTTTCTTCAATAGATTCAGTCACAATGTAGCGTTGAACGACATCTTGGCTAGCAGTGAATTGTTGAAGACTAGCAAACAAGAAACCAATGACTAACACTGGTACATGGCTTTCGGTCCAACTCCAAGAAAAAGTAGAAGCAGGGAAGAATTTATCTGCACTTGCACTTAAGTGATAAATCTCACCTAAACCGCCATCAACGTTGAAGCAAATCATAATAAAAATACCAATGGCTGCAATCGAAAGCATAATGCCTTGAATAACATCGGTCCAAATTACGCCTTCAATGCCACCCATAAAGGTA
>NZ_VHKO01000116.1 GCF_015223435.1 Vibrio hibernica | reverse complement strand
GATGTACCCACCGTCTATTTATGTGCCGATGCCGTTGATTTTCGAAAATCAATTAATGGTCTGGCGGCGTTGGTGGAAGCAGAGCTTGAACTACCCGTGCTCAGTGGTGCGCTATTTGTGTTTTGTAATAAAGGCCGTGACAAACTCAAACTGCTTTACTGGGATAACACCGGTTTTGCACTGTGGTATAAGCGATTAGATAAGCATAAGTTCAAATGGCCCAAACTCATGTCACCCACCATGACCTTAAGCGAGCAGCAATTACACTGGTTATTATCGGGTTATGATGTGATTGGACACAGTAAAATTGATGTCGCAGGTAAGAAAATGCTTTAATATTTGCGATCGATTGATGATCATCAAAGTGAGTTCAGTTAGCACTGCAAAGCCTTTGATGATGCCTTAAAATAGGCGTCATGAAAAATGAACTCGCCCTTAAACAGCGCATTGCTGAACTTGAAAAACTGTTAGCGCAGAAGGATGCCCAGATTGCGGCATTGGAAGAGCGCTGGAGCTTGGCCCAACAAAAACAATTCGGCAAAAGTGCTGAAGGCTTTGCCGGGCAAGGCGAGTTATTCAATGAAGTGGAAGAAATTGTTGAGGAAGTTGAGGCAGAGCAACAATCCATTAGCTATACCCGTAAAAAGCCGGTGCGTAAGCCACTGCCAAAAGACTTACCTCGTGAGCAGGTTATTCACGACATCATCGAGAAAACCTGTGATTGCTGTGGCGGTGAGCTACATAGAATGGGTGAAGATAAGTCAGAAAAGCTTGAGTTCATACCCGCTAAAATCAAAGTGATTGAGCATATTAGGCCTAAATACGCCTGCCGTCACTGTGATAAATCCTCAACTCAGACACAGATTAAACAAGCCTCAATGCCTGCCATGCCCATCAACAAAGGCATTGCAACCAGTAGTTTGCTCAGTCAGCTTATCACCAGTAAATACCAATACGGGTTACCGCTGTATCGCCAGGAAGCGATGTTTAAGCAATACGGTATTGAACTCAGTCGACAGACCATGAGCAGCTGGATAGACAAATCAGCCACACTCTTCGCGCCATTAGTTGAACGGCTTAAAGCCGAGCTGTTAAGGCAACCCACGCTGTTTGCCGATGAAACGCCATTAAAGGTGGTGAAATCGGACAAAGTAAACAGTTACATGTGGGTGTATTGCTCGGGTCGAGATTCACCAGACCCGAATAATCCCATCCCTAATATCGTACTTTACGACTTCCACAATAGTCGCGCGGCCGCCTGCGTGGTCAATTACCTTGATGGATATCAAGGGTACTTGCACGTGGATGGCTATCAAGCCTATGCCAGAACAGAGGCAACCTTAATCGGCTGCTGGGCGCATGCTCGTCGTAAATTTATCGACGCGAAAAAGCTACAAGGTAAAAACAAAACCGGCAAAGCGGATGTGGTATTGAGCCTTATCCAAAAACTGTACGGCGTTGAGTCACGCATCAAAGATAAAAGTGTGGATGACAAATATACGGCAAGACAAGAGGTTAGCCTGCCTATTCTTAGCAAGCTAAAAAT
>NZ_VHKO01000115.1 GCF_015223435.1 Vibrio hibernica | reverse complement strand
AAACCGTGTTTCAAGTTGGTCTAGTCAATCTCCGGAAATGGCACAGAACTACCGCCTTTAATGACTAAATTTCTACTACGTTTTCTCCCTGACAATGATAGAATCTCCGCATCAGAATTATCGAGAAACTCTATGTTTATCCATCATGTTAACAGCATCGACTGGCTGGTGATTACCGCTTTTGAAGAACTGAAAACTCTATTTATAGAAGAAGCAGGTGCGATCCCCTTATGCTTTTCTACCGCTAGCGAATTGAGCCTAATTGATCAAGCCAAGCGCACTTATGGATATTTACCGACACTCAGCGGCGTAATCACTGATACAGGCACTTTTCAACGTCAGGATAACGAAGAAGATTTTAACCCACAGCTTGCCTGCCTAGTTGAGGGACGTGGCCGGGTGTTTATTTATCACGGCGGTTTTGTGGCTTTTGTGGATGACGAGCAAACTTTTATTACCCGAATTGACTGAAAATTATTCAGTAAGTTGAAATTGGTGAATTGGCATCCTAGCTTTATTAATGTAAAAGATTCTGAACTACGCTCCTTCGTCGCTATCCAGAATGACAACTTCTAGGGCAGAACCATGATTGAGTAACAACAACCAAAACCCACCATCCCCAATTCAGTCCACGGCTATATTCTTGTTAATCAGCTTGATCATTTTATCCAGCTCTTTCTTCACACTTTCATCCAATGCAAACCCCATATTGATTCGAATGCAGTCTTGATATCGATTCGATGAAGTGAATAAAGGCCCGACTCGAATATCCAGTATTTCAACCTGAACAGCGTTTTGAAATTGAGTAATGTTCAAGTTTGGTACTTGAATCCATAGCACTAAACCGCCATCAGGCTGAGTGACTCGACTGCCTTCTGGTAAGTGTTCAATCAAGTAATTTAGATACACTTGATACTGTGAAGCCAACCGATAACGAAGATGCTTTAAGCGTTTTGCATAAGCTCCTGAGTCAATGAAATCGGCAATCGCAAATTGGATCAAGGTAGGCACGCCAAACGATCGCTTGAGGATTAAATCGAGATAACGCCCCGGCCGACACCAACCGACACGATAACTCGGTGATAAGGTTTTCGATACCGAGCCACACCAAATCATATAACCATGCATGTCATAATAACTGGCCGGTAATGGCATTTGATTATGGTGCGACAATTCAAGATACACATCATCTTCAATCATCGGGGTTTGATATTGGTTAGAAGATTTGCGAGTTGTTGTTTTTGTCGCATCGACATCGTAATACCTTGCGGATTCATATGCGTGGTACAAAACAAACCGGCTTGTATCGTGCCAAGACGCAAGTGTTCTTCAAGTTGCACCAGATCAATGCCATCCTTTAGCGATGGGATTTCAAGAATATTTAATGACAATTGAGAGAGAAGATCCAATAAGCCATCGTAACAAGGCGAGCTAACCGCCACGGTATCCCCCGCTTTGGTACAGGCTTCTAACGCTATTTTTACCGCGTCGATACAACCATGCGTGACCACTAATTCATCTGAATTTAAACCGAATCCATTATGACTAAAATG
>NZ_VHKO01000114.1 GCF_015223435.1 Vibrio hibernica | reverse complement strand
TATAGATTCCAAATCTAACTTGTAATCGGAAAAACGTAATAAAGGAGTTAAACTCATCTCTTCACCTCAAACGGTGCTTCAATCCCTAACTCGGCACAAAATTCCGCAATCGTCTTGTCTGTCTCTAACATGGCTTGGTCGTTAGTGAATTTGTTTGGCAACGCTAGTCAAATCAATCGCTTCTTCCTCTTCAAAGGTATCGACATAACGTGGAATGTTTAAGTTATAGTCATTCTCAGCCAGATCACTTGGGGCCGCCACAAACGCATACTTGTCGATGGTCTTGCGCTCGGCAACGGCATCTAAAATACGCTGTAAATCTTCTTCACGCATCACATTGTTATTGGTGCCTTTTTCAAAGTGGTTGCTGGCATCAATAAACAACACATTATCACCAGACTTGCGGTGCTTGTTGAACACTAAAACACAAGTCGGGATCGAGGTGCCAAAGAAGATATTGGCTGGTAAACCAATCACCATATCCAAATAATTCTTTTCTTTGATCAAGTGCTGGCGGATATGGCCTTCGGCCGCGCCACGGAACAACACGCCGTGTGGCAATACCACCGCCATGGTGCCAGTGTCGTTAATCTGGTGGATCATGTGTTGCACAAAAGCAAAGTCAGCTTTCGATTTTGGTGCCAGTTTACCGTAATCGGCAAAGCGGTCGTTATTCAAATGCAGCGGGCTGGCTGACCATTGGGCAGAAAACGGCGGGTTGGCGACCACGGCATCAAAGCGTTCATCTATGTGCTGTGGCGTTTCTAGTGTGTCGTCGTTTTCAATATCAAAGCGTTTGTAGTGCACGCTGTGCATGATCATATTCATGCGTGCTAGGTTGTAAGTACTTGGGTTACGCTCTTGGCCGTAGTATTTAATATCTTGATTGCTCGATTCTTTCGCTACTCGAAGCAATAAAGAGCCAGAACCGCACGTTGGGTCGTACACCGATTTGACTGGGTTATTTATGGTGACTAATTTGGCGAGCAATTTTGACACCATTTGCGGGGTAAACTCGCCCGCCTTTTTGCCTGCGCCACTGGCGAACATGCCAATTAAGTATTCGTACGCATCGCCGAGAATATCAATTTCACTGCTTTCAAGGTGGAAGTTAATGTTGTTGAGATGCACCAGAATTTGCGCCACCAGCTTGTTATGCGCATCGGGGGTTTTGCCTAACTTGTTGGAGGTTAAATCCAGCTCATCAAACAGGCCGTTAAAATCATCGGCACTATCGCTGCCCATGGTGCTTTGTTCAATGGCGTTTAGTACGTCACGCACGTCATCTAATATAAACTCGCCGTTCTCGCCATCGTGCGCTAACACATGAAACAGGGCCGAGGGTTTGAAGTAATAACCCAGCGTATCAATCGCCTCAATTTGAATGGCGGCTAGTATTTCTTTGCCATCTTCGGACTTTGCATCAATCGCAGTAAAGGTAATACCATCTTCGGATAATAAGGTGTCGGAGTATTGGTTGAGTTTGTCAGACAGGTACTTGTAGAAAATCAGCCTAAGATGTAATCGCGAAAATCATCGGCCGACATGTTGCCACGTAAAGTATTGGCGATGTTCCAAAGTTGTTTT
>NZ_VHKO01000113.1 GCF_015223435.1 Vibrio hibernica | reverse complement strand
AATGAGTTTGAAGTCAGTAATCATTGAGCCGATGCGAAAGCATCAACAAAACTTTAATTGAAGAGTTTGATCATGGCTCAGATTGAACGCTGGCGGCAGGCCTAACACATGCAAGTCGAGCGGTAACAGAGATTAGCTTGCTAATCTGCTGACGAGCGGCGGACGGGTGAGTAATGCATAGGAAGTTGCCCAGTAGAGGGGGATACCAGTTGGAAACGACTGTTAATACCGCATAACCTCTTTGGAGCAAAGCAGGGGACCTTCGGGCCTTGCGCTACTGGATACGCCTATGTGGGATTAGCTAGTTGGTGAGGTAATGGCTCACCAAGGCGACGATCCCTAGCTGGTCTGAGAGGATGATCAGCCACACTGGGACTGAGACACGGCCCAGACTCCTACGGGAGGCAGCAGTGGGGAATATTGCACAATGGGCGAAAGCCTGATGCAGCCATGCCGCGTGTATGAAGAAGGCCTTCGGGTTGTAAAGTACTTTCAGTTGTGAGGAAGGTTGTGTAGTTAATAGCTGCATAATTTGACGTTAGCAACAGAAGAAGCACCGGCTAACTCCGTGCCAGCAGCCGCGGTAATACGGAGGGTGCGAGCGTTAATCGGAATTACTGGGCGTAAAGCGCATGCAGGTGGTTTGTTAAGTCAGATGTGAAAGCCCGGGGCTCAACCTCGGAAGGTCATTTGAAACTGGCAAACTAGAGTACTGTAGAGGGGGGTAGAATTTCAGGTGTAGCGGTGAAATGCGTAGAGATCTGAAGGAATACCAGTGGCGAAGGCGGCCCCCTGGACAGATACTGACACTCAGATGCGAAAGCGTGGGGAGCAAACAGGATTAGATACCCTGGTAGTCCACGCCGTAAACGATGTCTACTTGGAGGTTGTGGCCTTGAGCCGTGGCTTTCGGAGCTAACGCGTTAAGTAGACCGCCTGGGGAGTACGGTCGCAAGATTAAAACTCAAATGAATTGACGGGGGCCCGCACAAGCGGTGGAGCATGTGGTTTAATTCGATGCAACGCGAAGAACCTTACCTACTCTTGACATCTAGAGAATCCAGCGGAGACGCAGGAGTGCCTTCGGGAACTCTAAGACAGGTGCTGCATGGCTGTCGTCAGCTCGTGTTGTGAAATGTTGGGTTAAGTCCCGCAACGAGCGCAACCCTTATCCTTGTTTGCCAGCGAGTAATGTCGGGAACTCCAGGGAGACTGCCGGTGATAAACCGGAGGAAGGTGGGGACGACGTCAAGTCATCATGGCCCTTACGAGTAGGGCTACACACGTGCTACAATGGCGCATACAGAGGGCAGCAAGCTAGCGATAGTGAGCGAATCCCAAAAAGTGCGTCGTAGTCCGGATTGGAGTCTGCAACTCGACTCCATGAAGTCGGAATCGCTAGTAATCGTAGATCAGAATGCTACGGTGAATACGTTCCCGGGCCTTGTACACACCGCCCGTCACACCATGGGAGTGGGCTGCAAAAGAAGTAGGTAGTTTAACCTTCGGGAGGACGCTTACCACTTTGTGGTTCATGACTGGGGTGAAGTCGTAACAAGGTAGCCCTAGGGGAACCTGGGGCTGGATCACCTCCTTACGAAAAGATTATTTTTGATGAGTACCCACACAGATTGATTAGGTTT
>NZ_VHKO01000112.1 GCF_015223435.1 Vibrio hibernica | reverse complement strand
GTATTATGAATCAACCATAAAAACGCCAGCAATGGTGGCTCATTTATCGAACAACAAAAGCAAGCTCGTCTCTCGATTAAGTTTTGGTAGTAAGCCTGTTAAAGTGTGCTGTTATCAATAATCTATCATTACATATCAAAGTGTACTTTTGATGTGTAATAGATAATCATTATTGTGTTACTCGAGTTAGAGTGATATGTTTTTATATATATTAAATTTTCAATGATATATTAAAGAGTATCAACATGAGTTATGTAACAGAACAGATACTGGAAAGCCTTCTAGAAGCACGGGTACGTAAGGGGTTTAGCCAGAGGGATCTGAGTGTACGTTCGGGTATACCTCAAAGCCATATATCGAAAATCGAGTCTGGTGGTGTAGACCTAAGAGTTTCCAGTTTGATTGCACTCGCCCGTGTGCTTGACCTAGAAGTATTGATCGCGCCTAGAAAGTTTGTTCCTGCAATAAAGTCGATCATTCGAAGTAATGATAAAGATGAAAATATGTCACCAGCATACAATTTAGATGGGGACGACGATGACTAGCAATGTATCCACTCTAAACGTTTTACTCTATGGCGAACTAATCGCAACTATCACCAACGTGGGTAATGATAGAACACTCTTTGCCTTTACGGATTCATACATTAATGATGAATCTCGGTCTGTATTAGGGCTTGGCTTTAAAGATTCACTAGGTGGTTTGTTGACTAACTTCAAACCAACCCAAACTAAGTTAACCCCGTTTTTCTCCAATTTACTGCCAGAAGAAACGATGCGTAATTACCTAGCAGAGCGTGCAGGTGTGGATCCATCGCGGGAATTTTTCTTATTATGGGTGTTAGGACAAGATTTAGCTGGAGCGATCACGGTTGAACCTGCCGAGGGTGAAGCGCTACCGCCTAATGTACACCAAGAAATTGAAGGTGAAACGAAATACGAGGCACCCATGCGATTTTCATTGGCGGGTGTGCAGTTGAAATTTTCAGCTATGCAGCATGAAAAAGGCGGCTTGACGATCCCAGCTACAGGTCAAGGAGGTTCATGGATTGTGAAATTGCCGTCGTCTCGATTTGAAGCCGTCCCAGAAAATGAATATTCAATGATGGAATTAGCTCGAATGTTGGGAATGGATGTGCCAGAGATTAAGCTACTACCCATTAACCAGATTGCTAATATCCCAAAAGGGATCGGACAATTTGGTGATAGTGCCTTTGTGATCAAACGTTTTGACCGTGCTGATGGTCAAGCAATACATATCGAGGATTTTGCGCAAATTTTTGGCGTATATCCACAAGATAAATACAAAAAAGCCAGCATGCGTAATATCGCTCAGGTTATTGGCATAGAAGGTCAAGACGAAGATATCGCTGAATTTACTCGCAGATTGGTGTTCAATACGTTAATTGGGAATGCTGATATGCATTTGAAGAATTGGTCTATGATTTACAAAGACAAGCGCACGGCATCCATTGCACCAGCTTATGATTTTGTCTCAACTATTGCCTATATCTCCGATGATAGTGCCTCGTTAAAGGTTAGCCGCAGCAAAAAGTTCAGTAATTTCACGTTGGATGAATTATCACACTTAGCAGCTAAAGCGATGTTGCCAGAAAAGTTGGTGTTGGATACAGCAAAGCAAACAGTTTCAGGCTTCCATGAAGTATGGGCTAAAGAAAAATTCCATTTACCGCTTACTAAATCGATGATTGAATTAATTGAGAAGCATTTACAAAGTATACCGCTACGCTAATACTAGATAATTACGGCTATAGAACCTTCCAAGATCATTTAACCATTACATGTTTTAAATT
>NZ_VHKO01000111.1 GCF_015223435.1 Vibrio hibernica | reverse complement strand
GCGTGATGTGGGAAGACAACGGCTTTGTGCTGTATTACAAGGCGCTGGCAGAAGAGAAGTTCAAGTGGCCTAAGCCTGCTGACGAACTCTTATCCTTAACCGGAGAGCAAATAAACTGGCTGCTCGATGGCTATGATATTAGCTTGTTTAAGGGCCATAAAAAACTCCAGTATGACAGCCTTGGATAGCCTGATTTTACTGGGTTTTAGCTACTTTTACAGGTGCATTTCAAGGCGTTTTTTGCTATCATTTCACCATGAAAAAGACGCCATCCACCTCTATTGAAACCCCTGACTTAAGCGGCCTCAGTGCCGCTGAGTTGCGTTTGGTTATGGCTCAAATGCAGCAGCAATTTCAACGCGTTATTGATGAAAAAATGAAACGCTTAAAGATGCTCATCGTCGAATTGAGCTACTGGAAGAAATGAACCGCCTGCTGAAAACGCAGAAGTTCAGTGCTAGCAGCGAGAAATCCACCTTTCAACTCAATCTCTTTGATGAAGCCGAGCTAGAAGCTCAACTCGATGAACGGTTTGATGTGCTGCCTGAAACGCGTGAAGAAAGTGCAGAGATTGCCCAGCAGCGTAAAGTGCGCCAAACACGCCAACGCGGATTCTCGGCAAACCTGGTGCGCGAGCGCATTGAGCATACCCTGACTGAGCTTGAAAAGGCCGGTGCGGAGAAGACCTTCTTCACCAAAGTGAAAGAAGAGCTGCACTACATCCCCGCTCAACTCAAAGTGTTAGAGCATTGGCAAGAAAAAGCCGTGTTCACCGCTAACAACCACAGCCAAGAAGACCAAATGGTGACCGCGCAACGTCCGGTGCATCCCTTTGGTAAGTGCTCGGTCACTACCGCACTGATTGCGCACATTATTACCGACAAATATCTGTATGGCATGCCGCTGTATCGTCAAGAAGGTAAGCTCAAAAGGCTGGGCCAAGCGATTTACCGTAATAACATGGCACAATGGTGCATGCGCTTCGCTGACACAGCTCAACCCCTGCTGCACCTGATGCGTGAGGTGCAAAACAGCGGGGATTACCTTCAAGCCGATGAAACCCGTCTACAAGTGCTGAAAGAAGACGGAAAAACAGCACAATCGGATAAATGGATGTGGGTGACCCGAGGTGGGCCATCCAATCAAGTTAGCGTACTCTTTGAATACGATCCCTCGCGTGCCGGGAGCGTAGCCGTGCGCCTGCTCGATGATTTTAACGGCGTGCTGCAAGCGGATGGCTATTCTGGTTACAGTAAAGTATGCAAACAAAACAGCATTACCCGCATTGGATGCTGGGATCATGCACGCCGTAAATTTGTGGAAGCCAATAAAAGTACTGACACTAAAGCGAAGGCTAAAAAGGGGGTCTTGAGTAAAGCGGATGTTGCGCTCAGCTATATCCGCAAACTGTATCGTGTAGAAAGCAATATAGCGGATAAAACCGATGCCGAGCGTTTAACGGCGCGACAAGAAATTAGCGTACCGTTACTGAACGAATTTAAGCAGTGGCTGGAGACCAACGCGGCCAGAATAATGAAAGGCGGCGCACTGAGAGCAGCCATCGACTACACCTTAAATCAATGGCCATACCTCGTGGGCTACTGCGAACGCGGCGAGCTGATGATCAGTAATGTCATGGCCGAAAATGCGATCCGCCCCTTCGCCATTGGCCGTAAAAATTGGTTGTTTGCTGACACACGAAAAGGCGCCCAAGCCAGTGCGGCTTGTTACTCGCTAATAGAAACGGCCAAGGCGAATAACCTTGATCCCCAGAGCTACATTAAACACATTCTTGACCACATTGCCGTTGCCGACACGCTGGAAAAACTCGAAGCCCTGCTGCCATGGAATGTAAAGTTAAACTAACGCGCTCGAAAAGTGTTTATTTAAGCGCCAAAGTGCTGATTTAAGGGCGCTTAC
>NZ_VHKO01000110.1 GCF_015223435.1 Vibrio hibernica | reverse complement strand
ACGGGAGCGCCACGAAGTGCTCAATACTGTTTTGGACTAGAGACGCAGCCAAGCGATTAAATGGCATGGCAAGTCTAAAACGTTAACTGAAACATAAGGTTAAGTCCAGTAGGGTGAAAGGTCCCTACCTAGGTAATTGCTAGTTCACCTAGAAGTCTGACTGGCATACATGGTGGTAACAGCATGATATGAAGCCCAGTGACAAAGACGAGAAATCGTTGAGACGCAATGTAGGCCGTAGCATTAAGCGAACTTGGTCAAGCATCGTCACGCAAGTGGAAATGGGGAGTCGCTCCGTTTATACGAACCCTGCCACATACAGTGAAGCAACTAGTAGATGCAACTGTATGGTTTCCCGGTGTAATACAAGATGGCATGCATTGAAGGATGTTGAGTAAACGTGGGAGAGCCTACTGCTGTGGGAGTCGCGCCCCAGCTTAGAGATATAAGGGGGAACCTCGAAATTCTCAGAGTATACACAGTAGGCAGTCGGATGAGCCCATAATACCGAAAATGATAAGGACAACATAACCTTATCTAGGGAAGGGGCTCAAACATAAATGATGTTTTTCAAGAAATTTCAACAGGAGATTGCCTTATGGCTACCACTTCAAATAAAGTTCGAGAATTTCAGCGAAAACTCTACCTGCGCTCAAAGCAGGAGCCAGACAAAGCATTTTATAGTCTTTATGACAAAATCTGTCGATTCGACATCCTCTGGGATGCCTTCTATTTGTGTAAAGCAAATAAAGGAGCTGCGGGTGTCGATGGCGTTAGATTTGAAGACTTAAACAGCATTGAATCATCTGGCCAATTGATCAAAACACTAAGAGCAGAATTGGTAAAAGGTACTTACAAACCGCTACCAGTAAAGAGAGTACAAATCCCCAAAGACAATGGGAGAACACGAAACTTGGGGATACCAAGTATCAGAGATCGTATTGTTCAAATGGCATGTACACTTGTACTCAGTCCAGCCTTCGAGCCTCATTTTCACTGTAATAGCTACGGTTATAGGCCCAAGCGCAGTGCTCAAGACGCAGTGATATGCATTAATGCCTATCTAAAACAAGGATATAAACAAGTCTATGATGCCGACCTATCAAAGTTCTTTGACACTATACCGCATTCACGATTAGTGGATAAAGTAAGGTCTAAAGTGACGGATAGGGCGGTACTAAGACTGATTAAGCAATTCCTCAAAGCGCCGATAAGTGAGACAACAGCAAAAGGAAAAAGCCGAATAGTGGGAAACCCTATCGGTACGCCACAAGGCGGGGTGATTTCGCCATTACTGGCAAACATTTACCTAAATGACTTTTGTCAGAAGATAGCGACAAAGACACCATGCAAGATAATTTCTTACGCGGATGACTTTGTTATCCTGTCGAAAACGACACTGAATTCAGCCCAACAGGACTGGATAAAGAATGAGCTAGAGCAGGAAGGACTAAAGCTCAATGAGGAGAAAACTCATATTGTAGATATGACCCGAGTAGGGAATGAATTTGATTTTCTAGGGTTCACATTCAAATATGTGGTTGGCTTCATTAAGCACACAAACTACATAAAGATCTACCCATCGAAGAAGAGTCAAAGGAAGTATAAGGATAAGCTGCGGAGCATAGTAAAACACAGAACGTCTCTCACACTAGACAAGCTCGTTCAACGAGTAAATCGAGTGGTGAGGGGCTGGAAGAATTACTTTGGTAAAGTGGGCTATCCTCGGCAAGTCTTTTTCAAGATGGATTGGTTTTTAGTGGCACGCTTTTATCGTTGGTCAAGAAGCAGAAGTCAGCGACGGAGCTTGTATCTTGCGCAAGATGCATGGGACAAATTACATAAGGCAGGCCTTATGTATCTACAACCGACAAAGGCGAAAACTGTGAAGGTGAGCGGGTGAACATTTATGTGAAAGCCGTGTGAGGGAAAACCTCATGCACGGAATTGAAGAGGGGTCGCTGGATAAGGGTTGTGCCGAAGCCAGTGACCTACTCTACA
>NZ_VHKO01000011.1 GCF_015223435.1 Vibrio hibernica | reverse complement strand
GATAAGCCGAAAATCTGAGTCATTTTTAATTCAACTACTTTAAATTTAGCAGGGTAGTAAAGCATAGTATCAGTACGATCGGATTACTCAAGATGAGTCATTAGATCGTAAAGGAATTAAAGGGACAGTTCTTTTAATTTTCTAGTCAGAGTATTTCGTCCCCAACCTAATAACTTAGCCGCATCTTGTTTGTGCCCATTGGTATGGGTTAATGCTGTTTGTAATAAAATACGTTCAAACTCTGGTTGAGCCATGGCAAGGAGGTCGGATTCGCCAGAAGCTAAAGCTTGTTGGGCCCAAGATTCTAACTGTTCTTGCCACGATTCTTGTTGAGTGCTTTCCGTAAGAGTTTTATTTTTTTCGCTCACCAGTTCAGTGGGTAAATCTGCGGGTAAGACTTCACTACCACTGGCCATTACGGTTAACCAGCGACAGGTGTTTTCTAATTGACGCACATTACCAGGCCAAGGCAATTGGTTTAGGGTTTCCACTGTTGTTGGATGTAACGACTTAGCATCAACCGCGAGCTCTTTTGCCGCGCGAGATAAGAAATGTGCCGCGAGTTTTTCAATATCTTGGCGGCGCTCTCTTAATGCGGGAATATGAACTCGGATAACATTCAACCGATGGAATAAATCTTCTCTAAATCCACCTTGATTGACCAGTTTTTCTAGATTCTGATGGGTGGCGGCAATAATGCGAACATCAACACTGACGGGCGCGTGGCCCCCGACACGATAAAATTGCCCATCCGCTAATACTCGCAATAATCGAGTTTGAATGTCTAAAGGCATATCGCCAATTTCATCTAAGAAAAGAGTGCCGCTATTTGCTTGTTCAAATCGACCTTGCCTCACCGCATTCGCACCAGTAAACGCCCCTTTTTCATGACCAAATAATTCAGATTCAATTAAATCTTTTGGAATTGCCGCCATATTAAGAGCGATAAAAGGCTTTGTTGATCGTGGACTATGACGATGGAGTGCATGGGCAACAAGCTCTTTGCCCGTACCTGATTCACCATTAATAAGAACGGAAATCGAGGAGCGAGATAAACGTCCAATAGCTCGAAACACCTCTTGCATCGCTGGTGCTTCACCTAATATTTCAGGTGTTACATCCTGAATTCGGCTCTGCGGTGCATTATCGGTACGTTGCTCATGGCTGTGCGTAATTGCACGTTCAACCAGAGTTAAGGCTTCATCAATATCAAAAGGTTTAGGAAGGTATTCAAAAGCGCCTTTTTGATACGCGTTCACCGCGGCATCTAGATCTGAGTGTGCTGTCATAATAATGACGGGTAAATTTGGATAACTACTTTGAAGCTGTTTGAGCAATGTCAATCCATCCATACCTGGCATGCGAATATCAGAGATAAGCACATCTGGCGTTTCTCTCTCCAAAGAGGAAATGACACTTTCTGCATCTGCAAATGTTTCACATTGGATGTTGGCAGAAGATAACGTTTTTTCTAATACCCAGCGGATAGAACTATCGTCATCGACAACCCATACGAATCCTTTACTCATGTCCTGATCCCCTTTGCAAGTTCCGATAATATACCCATGTTAATGGGGTGAACGTATAGTAATTACGCAGTTTAAATCGGTAAATAAATACTAAAAATGGTGTGTCCTGGCCAGCTTTCAACGTCGATTTTACCTTGGTGCTGGTCGATTATATTTTGTGAGATAGATAGCCCTAAACCAGTGCCACCTTCTCGGCCACTGATCATTGGGTAAAATAAGGTATCTTGTAGTTCACTTGGGATCCCCGGCCCGTTGTCTATTATTTCAATTAGAGCCACCAGTTTATGTCGTTGGCCATGAATATTGGCTTGATAAATGGTACGAGTGCGAATCGTTATTTTGCCATCGGGTTGCTGAGCTAAAATTTGTGCAGCATTACTGATGATATTGAGAAAAGCCTGCTCGACTTGATCAGCGTCCATCACAATAGGTGGCATACTAGGATCATAATCTCGCTTAATGACAATTTGGCTGCCAAATTCTAGCTCCACTAACTGACGGGCTTTCTCTATGACGAGATGTAAGTTTTCAGAGCATTTCTTTCCAGGCTTTTGAGGGCCGAGTAAACGGTCAACCAATACTCGTAGGCGATCGGCTTGCTCAATAATAATTTGGGTGTATTCGTTTAAATTGGGGTCTGGCAGCATACGACCAAGTAACTGTGCCGCACCGCGTAAACCGCCCAGAGGATTTTTAATTTCATGAGCAAGCCCTCGAACCAATAATTTTGCCGCTTGCTGTTGAGCATGCTGATTGAGTTCTTGGCTAAGTCTGCGTTGAGAATCAATTTTCCTGACTTCCACTAATAACATTAAATCGTTATCAAATTGTGTGTCGTGGAGTGATAAAGGGCTAACCGTAACTTCAAGCATTATAGGTTTTGCATTGATGACAAAGGTGACATCGCTATCGGTAATACTTTGACCGCTTTGTAATGGTTGAGTAAAAAGTGCTAAGTCCATTGAGGCATGTTGAATAAGCTGAGAAAGCGGTGTGCCTTGTAATCGTTTTAAGCTTTGAGAAAATAGCTGTTCAGCCGAAGGGTTGGCGTAATGAATGATCAACTTTTCATCTAATAGAAAAGTGGCAGTCACGAGATTACCGAGAATCGCGGCAGCGAGTGCTCCATTGTGATCTGATTGCATCATTATCTTGCCTTTGTTTTATTTGCACTAAATTGGTGCGTAAATAAGTTTCAGTATGGGGCATGATAAAAATCAGTACAAATAAAAAGACCAATGATACTGCCATACGTCTAATTTACGGTCGTTCTGTGTAGATATACCGTAATGATAGAAGATGATGCAATAACCTTGCCGCTTTCTATAACATTGATTGTTATTGTATGTTCACCACGATCAATATTGGTTAACTCCCAAAACATAGCGGTTTGCGGTGCACCAAAAGGTTGATTGTCGAGCATTAATTGCGCGCTCTCGCCAATGACTAATTTACGGCTTAAGTTTGCTTTGACGGTGATTAAGCCACGGCTGCTTCTTAATGTTTGATCATTGCTTGGTGTTTCAATATTGACGAGAATTTTTTTCTCAATTGATTGTTCATCTTTTGGTGGCATATTTTTTGATGGCACACTGTTTGATTCGTCTAACGGTACTTGAGCCACTGTGTCAGAAGGTTTATTAATATCACTGGTGTCGCTGTATTGATGTCTCGGAGCTGAGTTGCTTATATCGGGAAGTATAAGTTTTTCTCTGTTGGTGGTGCTAATCGTTTTTGCTGGAGGGGTATCGCTGAGATGCAAAACGCCATTATTGTCTGTCCACTTATACACTTCATTGGCATAGGAAAATGTAGTCACGAGTAAAATAAATATAAATGAATACCGTTTCATTATGTGGACTCCTTAGTTTTTACTCAGCTTATCGTTTGCCTCTTTACTCACAACAAAAAAAAGGCTCACCTGAGAGGCGAGCCTAAATTTTTCGTCTTATTTACACTGTTACAGTGTAAAACCTGTGCCAGATAACTTGCTTAGGATTAAACGAGTTATTGGTAAAGATTTATACCGAATAGTACAGTTCAAACTCAAGTGGGTGAACGGCCATATTAACGCGCTCAACATCTTTAGATTTCAGTTTGATATAAGAATCAATGAAATCATCAGAGAATACACCGCCTGAGGTCAAGAACTCACGATCGTCATCTAGTGCTTTCAACGCGATCTCAAGAGATTCAGCTACTTTCGGGATCTCTGCTGCTTCTTCTGCGGGTAAATCGTACAAGTCTTTATCCATAGCATCGCCAGGATGAATCTTGTTCTTAATACCATCAAGACCGGCCATTAATAGTGCAGCAAACGATAAATATGGGTTAGCCGCTGGATCTGGGAAGCGCGCTTCAATACGACGAGCTTTAGGGCTTGGTACTACTGGAATACGAATTGATGCAGAACGGTTACGAGCAGAGTATGCAAGCATAACTGGCGCTTCATATCCAGGTACAAGACGTTTGTATGAGTTAGTCGATGGATTAGCAAAGGCGTTAATTGCGCGCGCATGCTTGATGATGCCACCGATGTAGAAGAGTGCCATTTCAGATAAGCCGCCGTACTTATCGCCAGCAAACAGGTTTACACCATCTTTATTAAGAGACATGTGAACGTGCATGCCAGAGCCGTTGTCGCCAACGAGTGGTTTAGGCATGAAAGTCGCTGTTTTACCGTATGCATGAGCAACGTTATGAACAACATACTTATAAATTTGAATTTCATCTGCTTTTTCAGTCAAGGTATTAAAACGAGTTGCGATTTCGTTTTGACCTGCTGTGGCAACTTCGTGGTGATGAGCTTCAACGACAAGACCCATTTCTTCCATGATTAAACACATAGCAGAACGGATGTCTTGAGATGAATCAACCGGTGCTACTGGGAAGTAACCACCTTTAACGCCAGGACGGTGAGCTTTGTTACCGCCTTCATATTCTGTACCGCTATTCCACGCTGCTTCTATATCGTCAATTTTAAAGAATGCACCTGACATTTCGTTACTGAATCTAACGTCATCAAATAGGAAGAATTCTGGTTCAGGACCAACAAGCACGGTGTCAGCAAATCCGGCTGAGCGCATGAAGTCTTCTGCGCGTTTTGCGATAGAACGTGGATCGCGATCATAGCCTTGCATCGTTGCAGGCTCAAGAATGTCGCAGCGAATATTTAGCGTTGAGTCTTCTGTGAATGGATCTAATACTGCACTTGATGGATCTGGCATCATAACCATGTCAGATTCGTTAATGCCTTTCCAACCGGCAACAGATGAGCCATCGAACATCTTGCCATCTTCAAAGAAGTCTGCATCTACTTGGTGTGCAGGAATAGAAATATGCTGCTCTTTACCTATAGTGTCGGTAAAGCGTAAATCAATAAACTTAACTTCATTTTCAGCGATCAGAGAGAGTACGTTTTCAACTGACATCTTGGATAACCTCCGGTGTTATTAATACTGTTTGAACGATTAAAGCTATTCTTACTAGTGAACATGCTTTTTAGTAAACATATCTTTTAGTGGATATCAGCGTTAAGCGATCTTGATTGTTTAAAGTAATCAATGATGCTTAATACTAAGCTAAAATCGTGCCAAGAAAATAAATCCTTTAAATTCAAAGATCTAAAGTTATAAAGCCCAATAAGGTGCAAGTCGATGATCTAATTTGGTGCGCTATTGCACTATAGTGGTGCGAATGGTGCGACTTTGATGCAATCGATTGAATAACACCTATATTCAGCCGAGTATTTGATCGTTTGTCAATGAGGTTTGTAATGATAAGGCCGGGTTTTTATAAGTTGGGATGGATAGAATAAAGTGGGCGGATAAGGCACAATATATTTGATTTTTTTATGTCTAAATGGCAATCGAGCATTTAAATCGAAGGAAAAGCGTAAATAATCGCCACTTTGATCACATATTTCTAGAGTTTTTTCGAAAATCTGGTACATTTACGACCGTTTTTTTAATCAAGTTCGCCCAACGCTTGGGTGTCTTTTATAAGTGAATTGAATTCCATGACTACTCCACAGATTGATAAGTTAAGAAATATCGCGATTATCGCGCACGTTGACCACGGTAAAACAACCTTGGTTGATAAGCTTCTACAGCAATCGGGTACACTTGAATCTCGTGGTGAAGCTGAAGAGCGCGTCATGGACTCAAACGATATCGAAAAAGAACGTGGTATTACCATTCTTGCAAAAAATACTGCAATTAACTGGAATGGCTACCGTATCAACATCGTTGATACCCCAGGACACGCCGATTTCGGTGGTGAAGTAGAGCGCATCATGTCGATGGTTGACTCAGTTCTACTCATCGTTGATGCGGTTGATGGTCCTATGCCTCAAACACGTTTCGTTACTCAAAAAGCATTCTCACATGGTTTAAAGCCAATCGTTGTTATCAACAAAGTTGACCGTCCTGGTGCTCGTCCTGATTGGGTTATGGATCAAATTTTTGATTTATTTGATAACTTAGGCGCGACTGACGAACAACTAGACTTTAAAGTTGTTTATGCATCAGCATTGAACGGCTGGGCATCTATGGATGAAGCTGTAATTGGCGACAACATGGAACCACTTTTCCAAGCGGTTGTTGATAATGTTGAATGTCCAAATGTTGACGTTAATGGCGCATTGCAAATGCAAGTGTCTCAACTAGATTACAACTCTTACGTCGGTGTTATCGGCGTATGTCGTGTTACTCGTGGTAGCGTTAAACCAAACCAACAAGTCACTATTGTTGGCGCAGATGGCAAGAAACGTAACGGTAAAGTAGGCACAGTACTTGGGTACATGGGTCTTAGCCGTACTGAAGTTGACCAGGCTTTTGCTGGTGACATCATTGCCATCACTGGCTTAGGTGAGTTGAAAATTTCTGACACTATCTGTGATGTTAATGTGGTTGAAGCAATGAAACCACTGACGGTTGATGAACCAACAGTTACCATGACGTTCCAAGTCAACAATTCTCCGTTTGCTGGTAAAGAAGGTAAGTTTGTTACTTCACGTAATATTCTTGAGCGTCTAGAAAAAGAATTAGTACATAACGTTGCATTACGCGTTGAAGAAACGGATAGTCCAGACCGTTTCCGTGTTTCTGGCCGTGGTGAACTACACCTTTCTATCTTGATTGAGAACATGCGTCGTGAAGGTTACGAGCTTGCGGTATCTCGTCCTGAAGTCATCATCAAAGAAGAAAACGGTCAAAAAACAGAACCGTTTGAAACGGTAACGATTGATGTTATTGAAGAGAATCAAGGCGCGATCATGGAAAGCATCGGTCTTCGTAAAGGTGAGTTAACTAACATGAGCTTGGATGGTAAAGGCCGTGTTCGTATGGACTTTATGATGCCTTCTCGTGGTCTTATTGGTTTCCAAACTGAGTTCCTAACCATGACTTCTGGTACTGGTTTGATTTATCACTCATTTGATCATTACGGTCCGCATAAAGGTGGCATAATTGGCCAGCGCGCTAACGGCGTATTAGTTTCAAATGGTATGGGTAAAGCAGTAACGTACTCATTGTTTAACTTACAAGATCGTGGTCGTTTATTTGCAGAGCACGGTGATGAAGTTTATGAAGGTCAAATCATCGGTATTCATAACCGTGATAACGATTTAACCATCAACTGTCTTCGTGGTAAGCAATTAACTAACGTTCGTGCATCTGGTACTGATGAAGCACAAACGCTTTCTCCTGCGATTAAGTTTACGCTAGAGCAAGCACTAGAATTTATCGATGATGATGAGCTAGTAGAAGTAACACCAGAAAGCATCCGTATCCGTAAGCGTCATTTGACTGAAAATGAACGTAAGCGTGCAGGTCGTGGAACAAAATAAAACCACATCTGTTGTGATATAGTAAAAAGCCGATGTGATTGATTACATCGGCTTTTTTATTTAAATTTTTTAAAAATTATTGATAACAACCTTACTTATTTCCTGAGCATTCTTGCTTGTTAAACATTTCGATAGCTGCGTTGTAATTTTCGTTTGTAGAATCACGACCGAACAAAAAAATTTTATCTTGTTCTTAAAATGTTGTCTTTAGCACTCTCTAGTCAGGTAATTAGTGTTATTGGTATTATGTAGATTCTGGACTGAGACCTGAATGAGCGACAAGATTTTATATGGATAAAGAATGAAACCAATCATCATTACGGGTGGCCCAGGGGCAGGAAAAACCGCTATTATTGATGCCTTGAGTCTTCAAGGTTTTGCTACTTTCCCTGAGTCTTCTCGCTACTTGATCGAGCAACAATCTCAATTAGAACAAGGTATTTTACCTTGGGATAATTTAGCTCAGTTTGCAGAGTTATGTTTAGAACATATGCAGCGACAAAAAGAACAAGCTTTGCAAGTCGATGGGATGAGTTTTATGGATCGAGCGATCCCTGATATTGTGGCTTACTTAAAGCTTGGCCATCAATTAGTGCCTGATCATATTCGTAATGCAGGATTAGGTTATCACTCACAGGTTTTTGTTTGTCGGCCTCATTCTGCCATTTATGTTCAAGACGAAGTACGTCCGCATAGCTTTGAGCAAGCGTGTGAAGTGCATGACTTGATCATCGATATCTACACTGAATTAGGTTATAAAGTGATCGATGTGCCTTGGGCAAGTATCGAACAACGCGCCACTTATATTATTCAACAATTAGCTTAGGGACGAATATGAATTCACTACGGACAGTCGAAACTCGCTTAGGTCTATACCTGCACTACTTTGTGTATTTAAAGCAAAGAGTCGTGCATGATCGATTAGCGGTGAATGCTGGGTATATGGCTTATATTACGTTGCTCTCATTAGTACCACTTACGACGGTGTTGGTCACTGGACTGTCTAAATTTCCTGTGTTTGAAGGGATTAGCAACCAGGTTCAAGAGTTTATTTTTAGTAATTTTGTTCCCTCGACGGGCTATGCAGTAAAAGATGCTATTAATTCTTTTATTGATAATACCGCTAAAATGACCGCTATTGGGGGTACTTTTGTCTTTATTACCGCAATGTTATTGATTTCAACCATTGATAAAAATTTGAATTATATCTGGCGAGTGAAGCGTAAACGTCGCTTGGTGTATTCTTTTTCTATGTATTGGATGGTTTTGACCTTGGGGCCGCTTTTTATTGGTTTAAGTTTGGCCTTAACTTCCTATATAACGTCAACTCAAATTCTAAGTAGTGAGGCGCTTAATTTAGTCTATCGGCTTCTTCCTATGCTGTTCTCTGCCTTTGCTTTTTTTGGCCTTTATCTATTAGTCCCAAATATTAAAGTGAAAATCTTTCATGCTTTAAGCGGCGCGCTTGTCGCCGGGATATTATTTGAACTCAGTAAGAAAGGCTTTGCTCTTTACATTACCGCCTTTCCATCATACCAATTAATTTATGGGGCCATTGCGGCCATTCCAATCTTATTTGTTTGGATATATTTGTGTTGGTTTATTGTCTTAATTGGCGCAGAAGTCACGGCCAGCTTAGGTGAGCGTGAGCATTGGAATGAAAGCGAACCTTTTCATCATTTAGAGCATTTATTAGATAAATTGACGAGAAAAGACGACAAAAAGGACGACACATTGTGATCGCTCTTATTCAACGAGTGAGCGAAGCCAGTGTGCGTGTTGACGGGGAGATTGTCGGTGAAATACAGCAAGGCTTATTGGTGTTGTTGGGGGTTGAGAAAAACGATGATGAAGCCAAAGCGAAGCGTTTAACTGAGCGAGTATTAGGGTATCGCATCTTTGAAGATGACGGTGGAAAAATGAACTTAAATGTTCAGCAAATCGGTGGCAGTGTTTTAGTTGTCTCGCAATTTACCTTGCCAGCGGATACTCAAAAAGGCATGCGGCCAAGTTTTTCAAAAGGTGCGGATCCGGTAGAAGCGCAGCGTTTGTATGATTATTTTTCTTTATGCTGCCAAGACACAGGAATAAAAACGCAAAATGGTCGTTTTGGCGAGGATATGAAAGTGGCATTGGTCAATGATGGACCAGTGACGTTTTGGCTACAGGTTTAACTCGAGTTAATGGTACGCCAATCAATGAATAAATAAGGGATTAAGATGTTTAAGTTAGTGACGCCAAAAACAGATGCGGATTTACAACGTTATTACCATTTTCGTTGGCAAATGTTGCGTGAACCTTTTCATCAGCCAGTTGGTTCAGAGCGAGATGAGTATGATGAAATGAGTTCACATCGCATGATTGTGGATGGACGCAATCGGATCATGGCGGTAGGGCGAATTTATCTTACTCCTAATAATGAAGGGCAAGTACGCTACATGGCGGTGAATCCTAATCATAGAGGGAAAGGGCTAGGTTCGTTGATTCTGGTCGCTCTGGAAGCTTATGCGATGCAAGAAGGGGCAAAGCGCTTAGTATGTAATGCCCGTCAAGATGCCATTGCTTTTTATAATCATAATGGATTTGAAAGCCAAGGTGAGTTGAGTGATGAGGTTGGGCCGATTCGACATCAACAAATGGTCAAAAAACTGAATGCATTATCTCAAGTGACTCATCGACCAGATTGGTGTGATGAACTACAAAATAGATGGCGACAAGAAATTCCAATTTGTGGGGCGATGGGAATAAGAATTAGCCAATATACAGGTTATCGATTTGAGTGTTCAGCGCCGCTTAATCCCAATATTAATCCGCATGAAACCATGTTCGCAGGATCTCTTTTCACTCTAACCACCTTAACCGGATGGGGAATGGCATGGTTGTTAATGCGTGAAAAAGGGTTGGAAGCCGACATTATTTTAGCCGACAGCCAAATACGCTTTAGGGCGCCGGTTACTGAAAGCCCGATCGCCGTGACTTCTCTTGATGGGATCAGTGGGGACTTGGATCGTTTAGAAAATGGACGCCGTGCGCGTATTATTGTCAAAGTGACGGTATACAGTGGTGATACGCCAGCCGTAGAATTTACAGGAACGTACATGCTAATGACAGACTTCTTAGGAGAGGAGCCTGTCGTTCGTTAGCTGATTTTTCTTAGTGGCTTTACTAATTACTGTTCTAACGGATGTTTCTCAGTAAATAACCCTTTAATGAGAAGGGTTATCTAATGAGTAATGACTATCCAGTGGACAGCCATTCTCCAGTAAACAATGCTATTTCGACGATTGGCAACTGTCTTCAACGGCAATGCCATCTCGATCACCTAATAAGTTAAAGGTTAGCGCTTTGCACTTTCCTTCCAATCGATATTGTATATTGCCTTTTTGCGGGAAAAGAAAATCATACTTGCCGCCTAGGTGAGCTGAAAAATCCTCCCCCTTAATGCTAAAAGGGTTTAGAGACACTCGACCACGATCGGCGTTTAAATGAATGTCTCCGATCATTACAGGTTTACGAAGCACTTCATCTTTTTTGTCGGTATCTTTGGCGGAGGTTTGTGCATTCTGGGCATTAGCCTGCGAGCTATCTAGACTGTGCTCATCGATTGGCGCCAATTGTGCTTGTTGGTTTCTTAGCCAAAGAGTTTCAAAGTTATCACTGCTGGTGGCTTGACTGATGGTCGCATCCAGTTTTCCGGCCACACTGTGATTAAAAATAAGTTGATCACCATATAAACCTTCAGCATTAATCGTTAAGTCAGTTATCCCATCTAAATGTAAAGGTAAGTTAAAGCCACGAGTAATAAACCTCAACGGAATGCCAGAGGCATCAAGGTTCAAGCTCCAAGGTTGGCTTGTCTGCATATAAGCCATATCTGCTTTGCCTTTAACTAGCCCATCCTCTAACGGCACAAATAGGTTCTCTAGCCAAAAGTGCCCATCTTTAGAATGCATGTTAAGCAATAAATTACGACTGGTTACTTTATCGTAGGTGGCGCTACTGGCACTGATGCTAAGACTGCCACCCCAAAGCCCCCATTGACCAGTACGTTTTAGTTCAAGTTCATCGCCATCAATACTCATTCCTGAAGTTTGCATCGCAGGCTCTTGAGTGAGGTCGATGACTTGAACATTGCTGATGGTTAAGGTGGTGGCAGTAATCGTGTCGAGTTGTTGTAGATATTGCAATGCCAATGCTTTTGAGTCGGCGGATGGGATCCATTTTATGTTATTTATATTTAGCTGATTAAATTGCAAGCTGGTTGGCGTTAGCGTTGCTTGTAAGTTGATATCGCCTTGTAACGCTTCTAATGACAAGCTTTTTACAATAGCCTGCTGAGGATGAAGATTAAGATCTAAGCGAGGCGAGGCAATGGCTTCTCCCATCATACTCATGGATTGTGCGGAAGCGGTAATCGCTGCATTTTGTTGATCCCACAACTTAAAAGGGAGCTTGATATGTTGAGCATTCACAGTGAGATTATTTGCTGTGAATTTGGGAGTGTCCAGGCTGGAATTACTCACATTAAGCTGCTCAATATTCATCGGTATGCGTGTAAACCAGCCTAATATAGCTGGCTTGATTGCATCGAGGTTTTGCTGTTGCAGTCTAAGCCCTGAAATAGATACTTGCGGAAGTTGCCAAGCCTTGGTGGATGCTATTTTAGTGGCTTGAGCCTTGAATTTTCCTTTATGCCAGTCAAATTGAATATCATAAAACGTGGTGCTTTCTGGGGTAATATCCGCATCTAGAACAACATGATCAAGAGCCTCACCTTGCCAGTAAATTTGATCTGCAGAAATTTGTATTTGACCATAAAAAGGTAAGATTTTCGATGGATGATATTGTGGTTGTTTAATCTGAATGCTCATATCACGCGCCACCCAACCATGATCGGCGAAATCAATGCTAGAGATAGACAACTGATTAATGTGAATATATGGAAATACACTTAGGGTCGGCCAACCATTCTGCAGTGCCATACCTTCAAGTAACACATTATCAATCTGTAATTTACCGTCTTTCCAAATTGGGTTATCCAGCCAGACTTCAACATGGCGAAGTAAAATGGATTTTTTAGTGTTAGGTTTCTTTATTAATACCCCTTCAAAAGTGAAATGATCAGGTTGTCGATAAGAATAGCGAACCTCACGGACTTCAATTGATTGGTTCAAAATATGCTCAAAAGCAAAGTTGACTAAATTCGGAGCATACCGAGTATGCAACGTGGCGTAAGAGGCGGCTACAATCACCATTAATAACGCAATAAAACCAGCAATAATGGTAAGCAACCTTCTCATGGATCATCCTGTCAGTTGAGATTCATTGTAGAGGCTTCAATTTATAGAAGATTAGCGCTTGAGTGAAGTATTGTTTCTCTAAAACCGGATATAAAGAGGAGGATTATGTTGAGATACCAGCCTTAATTGAAGGTGCAGTCTCAATTATTTTGGGTTAATTCGTTGACATGGATCGTGTTCTGCTTTGAATTGACCCGAGACCCGAGACCCGAGACCCGAGACCCGAGACCCGAGACCCGAGACCCGAGACCCGAGACCCGAGACCCGAGACCCGAGACCCGAGACCCGAGACCCGAGACCCGAGCCGATCGTTAATTTTTCTGTGGCCCAGCAGCGATTAAAGATTTTCCTTCATCGTTGTCGGTGTATTGAGCAAAGTTTTTAATAAATAAGTTCGCTAATTCCTCTGCTTTTGTTTGCCATTGCTCGCTTGATTGATAAGTGTCACGGGGATCTAAGATCGCAGGATCGACTTTTGGTAGCGAGGTAGGCACTTCCAAATTAAAGATTGGAATGATTTTAGTTTCAGACTGATCAATTGAGCCATCTAAAATCGCATCAATAATACCGCGCGTATCTTGAATCGAGATACGCTTGCCTGTGCCGTTCCAACCCGTATTGACGAGGTAAGCCTCTGCGCCAGCGGCTTCCATGCGTTTTACTAACACTTCTGCGTATTGAGTTGGGTGCAATGTTAAAAATGCGGCCCCAAATGCAGCCGAGAAAGTCGGGGTTGGTTCGGTGATTCCTCGTTCTGTACCAGCTAGTTTAGCGGTGAATCCAGATAAAAAATGGTATTTAGTTTGTTCTGGCGTCAGCTTAGAAACTGGCGGAAGCACTCCGAAAGCATCAGCCGTTAAGAAAATAACTTTTTGTGCATGGCCCGCTTTTGATACTGGTTTTACAATATTATCAATGTGGTAGATAGGGTAAGACACTCGGGTATTTTCGGTTTTGGAGCCATCGTCAAAATCAATGATGCCTTGCTCGGTTACCGTCACGTTTTCTAATAAAGCATCGCGGCGAATCGCGTTGTAGATATCCGGCTCCGCTTCTTTGGATAGGCGAATGGTTTTGGCATAACAACCACCTTCAAAGTTGAATACACCATCGTCGTCCCAACCATGTTCGTCATCACCAATCAATTGACGTTTTGGATCGGTTGATAGTGTGGTTTTTCCGGTTCCTGATAAGCCAAAGAAAATAGCGACATCACCTTGTTCACCAACGTTGGCAGAGCAATGCATTGAGGCCATGCCTTTGAGGGGAAGAAGGTAATTCATCATCGCAAACATGCCTTTCTTCATCTCGCCGCCGTACCAAGTCCCACCAATAATTTGAATGCGTTCGGTTAAGTTAAAAGTTACAAAGTTTTCAGAGTGTAGACCTTGCTCTTGCCAGTTTGGATTATTGGTTTTTGCGCCATTCATGACGATAAAATCAGGCTTGAAGGTTTTTAATTCTTCATCCGTTGGGCGAATAAACATATTTTTTACAAAGTGAGCTTGCCATGCGACTTCGGTAATAACTCTAACTTGTAAGCGGGATTCTGGATTGGCGCCACAAAAGCAATCCACTACAAATAGGCGTTTATTAGAGAGCTGTTTGGTGACTAAGGATTTTAAATCTTGCCATACGGCTTGAGTGATCGGTTTGTTGTCGTTTTTTCCTTGATCGGACCACCATAAAGTATCGCGAGTTGTATCATCTTTGACGATGTATTTATCTTTTGGTGAACGGCCGGTAAAAATACCAGTATCGACAGAGATGGCGCCTAATTCCGTTACGATGCCTTTTTCATAACCGGATAAACTGGCTAGGGTTTCTTCTGCAAACAATACGTCGTAGCTCGGGTTATGAAGTACGTCAGTTACCTGATTAATACCATATTGAGTGAGATCTATTTTTTGTGTCACGTTGCGTTGCGTAACCGTCATAGATGATCCTTAGTTTCAAATTATAGGGAATTTAAGTTTGGGGTTCATGTTGTGCCTAGCTCGTACATAAACGATGACGTCATCTTAACCACTTTATTATTATGGTTTTATCGTTAGCGTCACAAAATGACTCTATCAAATAATAATGATTGAAAACCGCGATCTGAAACCACTATGATTATTATTTAAATAAAAATAAGTGAGGATATTTATCGGTAAAATTTAGAATAAAAGATAACTAAATGAAAAAAAGCCAACATAATGTCGGCTTTTAAGTAAAAAATGATAACTTACTGTAATCAGTAAATTAACGGGATTGTTAATGTAACGTTTTTTTTGCTTCCGCGAGAATATGTTCAACTTGCGCAGAATCAAAAGAATAACTAGTGCCACAATAATCACAATGCAGTGCGACTTCACCTTCTGTGAGTAAAATATCGTCTAGCTCATCTTTGGCTAAAGTGGCGATGGCACCTGCGCTGCGCTCACGCGAACAACCACAAAAGAACTCAATAGCTTGAGGATCAAAAACCTTAACTTCTTCTTGGTTATATAAACGATATAACAAATCATGCGCATCTAAAGAGAAAAGTTCTTCATCTTTGATGGTTTCAGTTAGCTTCTCTAAATGCTCAAAATCATCAGCAGAGCCCGTCCCGTCGGGCATGATTTGCAGCAACATTCCAGCAGCATGAGCTTGTCCTTCATGCGTGCCGGTACGTAACCATAAGCGTGTTTTTAATTGCTCAGAACGCTCAAAATAACCTTCGAGAATTTCCGCCAACGTATCGCCTTCTAATCCCACAACACCTTGGTAGCGCTCACCTTGTTTTGGTGAAATGGTGATCACAAGATGACCTTTTCCGATAAGCTGATGTAAAGTTGCATTCGCGTCAATGTGACCTTCCCAACGCGCAACACCACGAAGTTTTTGTTCATGGTCACCGTTGATAACAGCAAGAGAAACAGGGCCATCACCTTGCAGTTGCAGAGTGATTGAACCTTCAAATTTTAACGTCGCGGTCAGTAAACTGGTGGCAACTTGTAATTCACCTAATAAATTACGAATAGGTTGCGGGTAATCCTTACTGGCAAGAATGTGTTGGTAAGCACTATCAAGTTGAACCAATTCGCCGCGTACGGATAAATTTTCAAATAAATAGCGATGTAAAAGATTATTTGCCATCAGTTAGGGAACTCCCTGAGGTTATTGATGTTTAATAGTCATATTTGACTAAAAAGATAAAGAGTAGATATAGAGAAATAAGAGACATTGCGGTCTAAGCCGAGTCTCTGATTACTGTTGTTTGAAGCGAATGATACTCCGCCGTTGTTTTTTATCTGGACGTTTATCAGGACTTGGACTGTACAGCGCATTGAGTTTATGTTTTTTTGCATCTTCTTCTCGCTTAGTGATGCTTTCTGGTGTTTCGCTATACAGGGTTTGTGCTTCAGGTGCACCGCGTCGGTGCTCAGATATTTTTTCGATAATGATGGTTTTTTCTTCATTACCTTGGCGTATGCGCAGTTTCGCACCAAGCTCAACCATTTTACTGGGTTTGCTACGCTGGTCATTATAGTGAACTTTACCACCATCAACCATACTACGTGCAATTGATCGGGTTTTATAAAATCGAGCAGCCCAAAGCCATTTGTCTAAACGTAGCGATAAAGTTTGTGAACTCATTCTGAGATATTGCCTTAAAAGGTTTACAGTCAAAAGTAGATAAAGAATGGTGGTGCGAGATTAATATTTCAAGGTTTCTGAGACACAAAAATAAGCAGAGCAATTATTTATTTTGTCACCAATGTCGCGATAATGATGTGTTTATATAAGATTTTATATCACCCAAGCTAAAATGGTGTCAGATTTGCCTGTTTAGTTAAGTTTTAAGATGTTTTTATTTGGTTGGATAGCATTTAAACGGTAAAGTTACAGATCATATAACGATAAATATTAGTTCGTGAGCGCAATAAGAATGGAGTCTTAATTAACATGCCACCCTCGATGACTTCAAAAATGGATTACAGAGGTCAACTATCTCAAGTTACAGCACGATTTATGTCTCATCAGGCATCCATTTCTTACGCTTGTACCTTAGTATTACTTGCCTTAATTGCATGGTTTGTTGGGATCCTTTTTTGGTCAATTCTGACGCCAGCCCCAAGTGTTAGCCATTGGGCAGCACTAAGTGTAACGTCAACTCATATTGTTCGTAACAATGGCGATCATACCTCGGATCTGACGAATAGTGATCTGTTTGGTCGTTATAGTCAGGAATCGATAACGAGTAAGCCAGTGGTTAAAGATGCACCGCAAACACGATTAAATCTTACCTTGGTGGGGGCGGTGGCCAGTAATAATCCTAAATTCAGTCTAGCGGTTATCGCCAATCAAGGAAAACAATCTACTTATGGTTTAGGTGAAACGATTGACGGTACTCGAGTGACGTTGAAATCTGTATTGGTCGATCGAGCGATTATTGATAATCAGGGGCGTGATGAAACCTTGATGTTAGAAGGCATTGATTACAGTAAGCTAAATCAAAATGCAACGCCTAAAGCAGCAGAATCACCTAAATCATCAAATACTAATTTGGTTAAAATACGTGAAGAAATTTCACAAGATCCGCAAAAAATATTCCAATACATTCGTTTATCACAAGTGATGGATGAAGGACAATTAAAAGGCTATCGAGTTCGTCCTGGGCAACAACGTGAATTATTTGATTCGGTTGGACTACAAGATGGCGATATTGCGACCGTATTAAATGGGCGTGATTTAACTGATTCATCACAAATGACCGCATTGTGGAAAGATGCTTTAAGTGCGCAGCAATGGAATTTAACCGTTGAGCGTAATGGGCAAGTGCACGATATATATATTGAGTTTTGATAAGTGACTAATTTTAAATAGACAGCATTTTTAAAGAGACAGTCGGTTTTAAGTCGATAGAAAATTTTAAGCGATGACGATCGTTTCAGGATAATTATAGTCACCGTTTGGGTGGGCAGGAGCATTGCGTGAAGAACGTGAACCGAATAAAAAAATCGATAAAAAAAGCCGCGTTTGTTTTAGTCGCCAGCCTCGTTTGGTGTTCGGCTTCGGCAGAAGAGTTTAGCGCTAGTTTTAAAGGTACTGATATCCAAGAGTTTATCAATATCGTGGGTAGAAATTTAAATAAGACCATCATCGTTGATCCTTCTATTCGAGGGAAAATTGATGTGCGTAGCTACGATGTTTTGAGTGAAGAACAGTATTATAAATTCTTCTTAAATGTGCTCGAAGTGTATGGTTTTGCTGTGGTTGAGATGGACAACAACATATTAAAAGTGATTAAAGCGAAAGATGCAAAAACATCGGCAATCCCTGTCGTTGGTGATCACTCCAGTATTACCGGTGATGCGGTTATTACTCGCGTAGTGGCGGTCAAGAATGTTTCGGTTCGTGACCTTTCACCTATTTTGCGTCAACTTAATGATAATGCCGGAGCCGGTAACGTGGTGCATTATGATCCCGCCAATATTATTTTGCTAACAGGTCGAGCATCAGTGGTAAATCGCTTAGCCGATATCATTAAACGCGTCGATCAGGCGGGTGATAAAGAAGTCGAAGTAATTGAATTAAATAATGCATCAGCTACTGAAATGGTGCGTATTGTTGATGCTTTAAATAAAAGCGGTGATGCCAAAAATACTCCCGAATTACTGCAGCCTAAATTGGTGGCCGATGAGCGTACTAACTCCATTCTGCTCTCTGGTGAGCCGAAAGTTCGTGAGCGTTTGAAAAAACTGATAAAACAGCTTGATGTTGAAATGGCGACAAAAGGTAATAACCGAGTGGTTTACTTGCGTTATGCCAAAGCAGAAGATTTAGTTAAAGTACTTGATGGTGTCTCTGACAATCTGCAGGCGGAAAAACAAACCAAATCTCCTACAGGTCAATCGTCTTCAAAAGGTAGTGCAATGATTACCGCCGACCCTGGTACCAATTCACTGGTATTAACGGCGCCGCCCGATATTATGAGAGCGTTAGAAGATGTAATTTCTCAGTTGGATATTCGCCGTGCCCAAGTGCAAGTTGAAGCCTTGATTGTTGAATTGGCCGAAGGTGAAGGCATCGATCTCGGGGTGCAATATGCCAATACTGAAACCGGTAGCATGGTGCAATACGGCAATGCCAATGCCAAAATTGGCGCAGTCGCGGTAGGGCTAAAAGAGGCTGAGTCGCAAGAAGGAACATATATAACTAATCCTAGTACAGGAGAAGTTATCAAAAAAAACCCAGATACCAAAGGTGATTATTCCTCGTTGGCGTCAGCTCTATCCGGCGTAAACGGTGCCGCATTAAGTATTGTAAAAGGCGACTGGGCGGCGTTAGTGAGCGCGGTAGCAACAGACTCGAATTCTAATATCCTATCTTCTCCAAGTATTACGGTGATGGATAATACCGAAGCTTCTTTTATTGTGGGTGAGGAAGTCCCTGTGATTACCGGTTCAACGGCTGGAGCGGATAACGATAATCCATTCCAAACCGTTGATCGAAAAGAAGTCGGCATTAAACTTAAAGTGACGCCGCAAATTAACGAAGGCGACTCGATTCAAATGAAGATCGAGCAAGAAGTATCGAACGTATTGGGCGCCAATGGTGCGGTCGATGTGCGTTTTGCTAAGCGCCAAATTAGTACCACTGTGATGGTTGAAGATGGCCAAATGATTGTTTTAGGTGGTTTGATTTCGGAAGAAACTCAAGAGAGTAAATCTAAAATCCCATGGTTGGGTGATATCCCTTATTTAGGGGTGTTGTTTTCTTATACCAATAGCAGCAAACAAAAACGTAATTTGATGGTATTTATCAAACCAACCATTATTCGTAATGGCATGGCCGCCGATGGTCTTTCTAGTCGTAAATATAATTATATTCGCGCCGAGCAATTATACCGCGCCCAAAAAGGTATTCGCTTAATGCCAAATGTCGAGGTTCCTGTTGTAGCGAAATTAGGCAAAGAGGCTCGTCAGCCTGCCGAGATTCAAGCATTTCTTGAACAGTTGAAAAATGCCGAGCCTAAGCAAGCTGAACTCAAAGCGCAAGGTGAGCAATAATGGTTGAGTTGCCAACTGGCGAAACCCAGCATAGCGTATTGCGTTTGCCGTTTGCTTTCGCTCGGCGGCATCAAGTGGTGTTGGAATGTGAAGACTTAAAGACGACTTTGTACTTTGTTGAGCAACCATCACCACAAGTGTTGTTGGAAATTCGTCGAGCGCTTGGTCATAGCTTTATGCCTAAGCAATTAACCAAGCAAGAATTTGAAAATAAACTGACGGAATCCTATCAACGGGATTCCTCTGAAGCGCGTCAGTTAATGGAAGATATTGGCGCAGATGATGATTTTTTTTCACTGGCGGAAGAGTTGCCAGAGAATGAAGATTTATTAGAATCAGAAGATGATGCACCGATCATCAAATTGATTAACGCCATGTTAGGCGAAGCAATCAAAGAAGGTGCATCGGATATACACATTGAAACGTTTGAGAAAGTGTTATCGATTCGTTTTCGTGTCGATGGTGTACTACGAGAGGTGTTAACGCCAAGTCGCAAGCTTGCCCCCATTTTAGTGTCACGGGTTAAGGTAATGTCTAAATTGGATATTGCCGAAAAACGAGTACCACAAGATGGGCGAATATCTCTTCGTATTGGGGGTCGAGCGGTGGATGTGCGGGTTTCTACCATGCCATCTTCCCACGGCGAGCGAATCGTAATGCGTTTACTGGATAAAAATGCTACTCGTCTTGATTTGCATAGTTTAGGGATGACCGCTGAAAACCATGCCACTTTCCGCCGTTTAATTGCGCGTCCTCATGGCATTATCTTGGTGACAGGGCCAACAGGTTCGGGTAAATCCACCACCTTGTATGCCGGTCTGCAAGAGCTTAATACTACAGAACGTAATATTCTCACGGTTGAAGATCCGATTGAATTTGATATTGATGGCATTGGTCAAACTCAAGTCAATACCAAAGTGGATATGACCTTTGCTCGTGGTTTACGCGCTATTTTACGTCAAGATCCTGATGTGGTGATGGTAGGGGAAATTCGCGACCTCGAAACCGCACAAATCGGTGTACAAGCCTCGTTAACGGGTCACTTAGTCATGTCTACTCTGCACACCAATACTGCTATTGGTGCGATCACTCGTTTGCGGGATATGGGAATTGAACCATTCTTAATTTCGTCTTCTTTATTGGGCGTATTAGCCCAGCGCTTGGTCAGAACATTATGCAAAAGCTGTAAAGCGCCTTATCAAGCCGATAATGAACAGAAGAAACTGTTTAATCTTCAATCACCAGAAGAACTCATACTTTATAAAGCGGTAGGCTGTGAGCATTGCAACAATAAAGGTTACCGTGGTCGAACGGGTATTCACGAAATGCTGGTGATTGATGATACAACACAAGAATTGATCCATGCTGAAGCGGGTGAGCAAGTGATCGAAAAAGCGATTCGAGCCAAAACCCCAAGTATTCGAGATGATGGCCTAGCTAAGGTAAGGCAAGGGATCACGACGCTAGAAGAAGTTCTTCGTGTGACAAAGGAAGTCTAATCATGGCAGCCTTTGAGTACAAAGCGCTCGACGCAAAAGGTAAACAGAAAAAAGGCATATTGGAAGGTGATAATGCCCGCCAAGTTCGTCAACGCTTAAAAGAAAAAGGCTTAATGCCAACTGAGGTGATTGAAACTAAAGCTAAAAGCCAGCGCGCTAAATCGAATGGCTTTAGCTTTCAGCGTGGTATTAGCACCAATGAATTGGCCTTGGTCACACGTCAATTATCGACCTTAGTGCAATCAGGAATGCCGCTTGAAGAATGCTTACGCGCAGTAGCGGAACAATCTGAAAAACCCCATATTCGTAATATATTAGTAAGTATTCGCTCACGCGTGGTGGAAGGCTATACCTTATCTAACAGTATGGCAGACTTCCCTGCGGTATTTGATGATTTGTTTTGCGCCATGGTGGCGGCAGGTGAGAAATCAGGTCATCTTGATGCAATTTTGGACCGTTTAGCCGACTACGCTGAAAATCGTCAAAAGATGCGCTCTAAACTGCAACAGGCAATGATCTATCCGATCATGTTGACCTTGATTGCATTAAGTGTGGTGGCCTTTTTATTAGCCGCAGTGGTGCCTAAAATTGTCGATCAATTTGTGCAAATGGGGCAAGGATTACCTACTTCTACACAAATACTATTGAATGCCAGTAATTTTGTTCAGAACTGGGGGCTAGAGTTATTAGTCGTCATTATTGTGGGGATTATTGGTTTAAAAGTGGCGCTGAAAAAACCGAATTTTCGTATGGCTTGGGATAGAAAAGTTCTCAAATTACCCGTTATAGGTAAAGTTGCCAAAGGATTAAATACCTCACGCTTTGCTCGTACTTTGGCAATTTGTTCGTCTAGCGCAATTCCATTATTGGATGGGATGAAAGTGGCGGCCGACGTCATGAGTAACCAATACTTTAAAGCACAAGTCATGGAAGCATCAGAACGCGTTCGTGAAGGAACCAGCTTGCGTAAGGCATTAGAACAAACACGATTATTTCCCCCTATGATGCTGCATATGATCGCCAGTGGTGAGCAAAGTGGTGAGCTAGAACCCATGCTAATACGCTCTGCCGATAACCAAGATCGTGACTTTGAATCTTTGGTTAATATGGCACTGGGCGTTTTTGAGCCATTATTGATCGTGTTTATGGCAGGAATTGTGCTGTTTATTGTTACCGCGACCTTAATGCCGATATTAGAATTAAATAATTTGGTCACACAAAAATAAGCATGATAAAAGAACGATTTTTACAGGAGAGAAAAATGAGATTCAAATCAACAAAGAACCCACTAACTCGCAAGCAAAAAGGTTTTACCTTGCTTGAAGTAATGGTTGTGGTGGTTATTTTGGGTATTTTAGCCAGTTTTGTCGTACCTAACCTTTTAGGTAACAAAGAAAAAGCCGATCAACAAAAAGCGGTCACGGATATTGTGGCATTAGAAAACGCACTGGATATGTATAAATTAGATAACAGTGTCTACCCGACGACAGATCAAGGCTTGGAAGCGTTGGTGAATAAACCAACAGGCAGCCCTGAGCCACGCAATTATCGTAACGATGGTTATATCCGTCGCTTACCAAAAGACCCTTGGGGTGGCGATTACCAATACTTAAGCCCTGGTGATAAAGGTAATATCGATGTATTTAGTTTAGGTTCAGACGGTCAAGAAGGCGGCGATGATGGCTCTAAAAAAGATATTGGTAACTGGAATATTCAAGACTTCCAATAAAAATTAGAACCGGAATTAGAGGACGCTTCGCTCGAGGTTTGAAGTCTGCGTTTTTTTCTGAGTTCTGTTGCTGGTCATTATTTGAGATAGAAGTCGTTTGTTGTTTTAAGGAAATATATGCAGCGTAAGGCTGGCTTTACTTTACTTGAGATCTTATTGGTTGTGGTATTGATGTCATTATCGGCATTAGCCGTGGTGCAAACCATGCCGGAGAGACAAGATGATCAGCTAAAAGATCAAGCCTTACGTTTTTTTCAGCGTCTGCAATTACTCAGTGATGATGCCATTTTGAATGGACAAGATTACGGTATTTATATTGATGATAAAAAATTCAACTATAAATACATGATCTTAACTGAAGATGGCTGGAAAGAAGTAAAAGATGATAAGCATTTTACCGCAACGCAGTTACCGGAAGGCACTCAGTTTCAATTTCATTTAGGCTCTGGCGCTTGGGCGGATGATGATCGTCTATTTAAAGCAGAAGATTTTTATGAAGATCATTTTGAAGAGGATGATATAAAGCCTAAACCTCCACAAATCTTTGTACTTTCAAGTGGTGAAAATACGCCATTTGAAATCACTTTTAACTCTGAGCAGAATAAAAACAATGAACAAAATTGGCGAGTTAAAGTGTTAGGAACGGGTGAGGTTACACTACTGTCTCCGGGGGAGTTGTCTCCGAGTGAGTCGGATGAGAATGATGATGCTAAAGCATATTAAATCATCAATATGGTCGAATTCGTCGACATTGGGTCGAAAAAACCAGATCGGCATGACGTTACTTGAAGTTTTGATCGCACTGGCTATTTTTGCTACCGCAGCGATTAGTGTGATCCGCGCTGTCACCCAGCATATTAATACTTTGACGTATTTAGAAGAGAAAACCTTTGCCAGTATGGTGGTCGATAATCAATTGGTATTACTGCATTTAGATAAACCATTAACGTCAGCTAAAAAAGGCAAAGAAGAGTTTGCCGACAAAACGTGGTATTGGACGGCTAAGCCAGTAAAAACCGGTATGGATTTAATTAAAGCCATCGATGTTAGTGTTTCAACCGATAGCGATCAAAAGAATAGTATTTTAACGGTGCGTACTTATGTTAAACCATAATCTCAACCGTTATTGCAGGCAAAAAATAGCGTTCAAGCAGAGCCGAGGCTTTACTTTAATTGAAGTCTTAGTGGCTATTATGGTATTTGCTAGTTTAAGCCTTGGTGCGTATCAAGTCGTCAATCAAGTACAGCGTAGCAACCAAGTTTCATTGGATAAAACCGAGCGGCTGCAAGAGTTGCAACGAGCAATGATCGTAATGGATAACGATTTTCGACAAATGGCTCAACGACAATTTCGCTTTGGTAGCGATAATGGCAACAATGATAAAGCGAAGGTTCTCTATGCTGGAGAATATGTTCTAGATTCTGACAGTAATGGCATTGTTTTTACGCGTTTAGGTTGGCTGAATCCACAACAGGCTTTTCCTCGTGGTGAAATCGTAAAGGTTGGCTATCGAGTGGTGCAAGAAAAGTTAGAGCGAGTCTGGTGGCGCTATCCGGATACTCCAGTTAGCCAAGAGCCATTACATAAAGTTGTGCTATCTCAAGTCGAAAAACTGAAATTTCGTTTTTATGATGGAACCACTTGGCAGCAAGCATGGACAAAAGATGCCCAGTTACCTCAAGCGATAGAAGTGACATTACATTTAAAAGATTATGGTGATATTCGTCGGGTTTATGTGATCCCACAAAGTGAATCAACCAATGTTGCTGAAGGGGATAATAATGCCGCTTCATAAACAAAATACTGCTTATAAAATGACAATGAAGCATCGTCAAAAATATAAAACTAAGCAAAGCCAGCAAGGTGTGGCGCTCATTTTTGTATTGTTGATTGTCGCGGTATTAGTGGCATTAGCGGCAACCATGACAGAGCGTATGTCGACTCAATTTTATCGTGCCAGTAACTTATTGAATCACCAACAAGCTTATTGGTACAGCATGGGCGTAGAAGCGCTCGCGCAAGTGGCAATTGAAGAAACCTATAAAGAAAACAGCGATGTGGTCAATTTGAGCCAAGCGTGGGCAATGAAGGATGCACATTATCCGCTTGATAATGGTGAAGCGATTGGCAGTATCCGTGATATGCAGTCGTGTTTTAATCTTAATGCACTTTCAGGATTACCCGTTTCGAGTAACCCAAGTGAACGACCTTATTTAGTTAAAGTACTGGCGTATATGCTAGAGGATGCTGGAATAGAAAGCTATCAGGCCGAAGTGATTGCTGACTCAGCCAAAGAATTTGTTGATAGTAACGATACGGTTAATACGCCATCAGGTGTTGAGAATAGTACTTATGAAGGTTTTAAACCGGCGTACAGCGCGCCCAATGGCATGATTGCAGATGGCACTGAATTTAGAGCGATTAATCAAGTGAGCGCTCAGGCAATGAATGCTGTTAAGCGCGTCACTTGTGCCATTCCAACTTCTACTTTAGCGGTTAATGTGAATACGATTAAACCCGAACAGGCCTTGTTATTAGCCGGTTTATTTCAGCCGAACTTGAGCCTCGATGATGCAAAAAAAATAATCGATGGTCGACCTTATGACGGCTGGTCAAGCGTACAAGATTTTTTGGCCGAGCCAGAAATTAGTCGAGTGGCAGCTAATATTCAATCGGAAGCCACACCATACTTAGTGGTGACCAGTAAATATTTTGAATTAGACGCGCAAATTAAAGTGGATAAATCGAGAGTGCGCTTAAGAAGCCTGTTATATAGTGCAGACAATAAAACCACCCAAATCATACGTCGTCGTTTCGGAGGGATCAGTGAACGAGTTTCTGACAATCAGACTGAGCAATAACCCTAGCGATCCTATCGCATGGTTAGTGTGGTCGACCCAGTTAAATGATGTGATAGCCTCGGGCGAAATTGTGGGTCGTCAACATTTGGCGCAGTTGTTTGAATACAGCCAGCAACGTACTACGATTGCATTATTACCGAGCAGTCATGTGTTATTGACTCCAGTCACTGTGCCTTCTGGTGCTGCGCGGCAACTCAATAATATGTTGCCATTCTTAATGGAAGATACGCTGACACAAGATATTGAAACCATGCATTTTAGCGTATTGCATAAAGAAAGCGATCAAGCGACGGTTGCGACGGTTGATCGCGATTTATTGGCACAATGGGTACTCGATTTTAAGCAAGCGGGGATATTGCTCAAGCGAGTTTTACCAGATTGTTTAGCACTACCAAAACGAGACACGGGCATTAGCGCTGTGCATCTTGATGGGCAATGGTTATTTCATCAAGGTGAGGTAAAAGGCGCTGCAGTTGATGACTCTTGGTTAGACATATTCTTACGTTCAGGCTGGCTTGATCCTGAAGGCGATGCATTACATTTTGAAGATCTGCTACAAGATATTGAAGATCCCGATCTTGTCGATCAAGGTGAAAGCGCTGAACCCGATGCAGATTCTGAACTCAATGAGATCCAGTCGATTCAAGAATCGGTAGAAGAATTGGCAAATGCATCAAGTGGCGCTCTAGTTACAGATCAAACGGCTGTTGGAAATAACGGCGAATTAGAATCTTCTGCGTCTAAACCATCTTCTGTGTCAAAGGCTGAAGACAATACTACGATTTACAGTTATAGCCCGTTACCCATCGGACACGAAAGTTTACCCGGACAATGGCAAGCATTACCTGATAAATTAATCATGTCAGTTTTGGCGCAGGGCGCTATTTCAAATAAAGTGAACTTGTTGACTGGGGAGTTCAAATCTCAATCTTCATGGTTAAAACATTGGAAAGTATGGCAGAAGGTTGCTATTGCCGCTGGCGTGCTTATCGTTGTTTTACTCGCGAATAAAAGTTGGCAAGTGCAACAGCTAGAAGCTCAAACGCAAGCGTATAGAATTGAAAGTGAACGTATTTTCCGCGCTGTATTTCCAGACAAGCAACGCATACCAACCGTGAGTTATTTAAAGCGCTCTATGCAAGATGAAGAACAAGCGTTATCTGGCGGCGGCAGTGGAGCATCGGCGCTGGGTTGGATGGCCAAGCTTCCAAAGGCGCTGCAACAAGCAAAATCTATCTCCGTACAAAGCGTTCAATTTGATGGCACCAGACAAGAGATTCGTCTGCAAGCACAGAGTAACGATTTTCAACCTTTCGAGATTCTACGGACTGAACTCGCAAAAGATTTTTCGGTTGAACAAGGTCAGTTAAATAAGAATGGTTCGGTTGTACAAGGTAGTTTTGTTATAAGAGCTAAATCATAAAAAGGCGTACTCATGAATGAAAAAATAGCGGCTTATATTACGCCTCTGTCGACTTGGTGGAACAGTATTTCCTTACGAGAGCGCCGATTAGTCTTAGCATGCGCGGGATTACTGGTGCTTGGGTTTTTATATTGGGGAATATTTCAGCCGTTATCACAACGCAGCGAAGATGCTCAATTACGCTTAAGCAGTGAGAAACAATTATTGTCTTGGGTAACTCACTCTGCCGATAGCATCGTTGAACTGAGATCGAAAAGTGGCACTCAATCTTTTGATAGGGAGCAGCCGCTCAATCAAGTGATTGCCAGCACTGCTCAGCGTTTTAAAGTCGAACTTATTCGTATGCAACCTCGTGATGATATGCTGCAAGTTTGGGTCCAACCTTTAGCATTTAATAACCTAATCAACTGGATAGCCGAGTTACGCGATAAATATGGTCTGAAAGTGCAGTTCCTTGATATTAACCGTGCGGATAAATCCGGTGTCGTAGAAGTCAATCGCCTGCAATTTACCCGAGGATAATAGTGTGAAACAAAAGAAGTGGTATTTCATCGTTTTCATCCTCGTTTTTCTCTGGAGCGTGATTGCACACCTCCCAGCAAGTTGGCTGTACGCTCATGTTCCTCAAGCTTCATTGCAAACGAATGTGGCTCTACAAGGTATTAGCGGCACAATTTGGAAAGGTTCGGTACAACAGTTAAACGTTGAACGTCAGCAATTAGGTTCGTTGTATTGGGATTTTCAACCAAGCCAATTATTGACAGGGAAAGCACAATTCAAAGTTCGTTTCGGTCAAAATAGTGATTTAAAATTAGCCGGAAAAGGTGAGGTTGGTATTAGCTTTTCTGGAGCTTATGCGAAAAATTTTGTGGCTTCGGTTCCTATTGATAAGCTTGTAAGCCAACTTGAGCTCGTGAGTAAATTTAAGCAGCAAGTGCCGGTTGATCTTTCTGGTCAGCTGGAGTTGTCTCTTCGTCACTTTAGCTATGCTCAACCATGGTGTGATTCCGCTGATGGTGATCTTGTTTGGAATCAAGGCATGATTGATTCCCCTATAGGGTCGATTGCACCAGGGCCGGTGATTGCAAGTTTAAAATGTACTAAACAAGCGGTTGATGTGAATGGCACACAAAATAGCAATCAAGTCAGCAGCCAGTTTAATATCAACTTAAATAAACAAGCTCAATATAAGTTAACAGCGTGGTTTAAACCGGGCGCAGAGTTTCCAGAATCGATGGGGAAACAATTACGCTGGTTAGGCAATCCTAATGCTGAAGGGCAGTATCCGTTTATCTTCTCAGGCAAACTATAGTTATTATTGCGTGTATGCTTCATTCATCCACGTAACACTAATGGGCTTGAGTGCGTGTATATCGATTATTTGAAATCACTGGCTGAAATGGTTAAGTAAAGGAGTAGTGAGATGGCAAAACAGCAACCCCCTGAAATTTTAGCAACATCAGTGGTGGCAAAATCTCGCCTATTTACCATTGAATCATTGGATTTGCGTTTCTCGAATGGTGAGGAACGAACCTATGAGCGTATGAAGCCGAGTAATCGCGGCGGCGTGATGATTGTTCCGGTGACGGCTCAAGGTGATCTATTATTGATCCGAGAGTATTGCGCTGGCACTGAGCGTTATGAATTAGGTTTTCCTAAAGGTTTAATTGATCCGGGTGAGAATCCACAGCAAGCGGGAAATCGCGAACTAAAAGAAGAAATAGGAATGGGCGCGCATCAGTGGACACCGCTCAAACAAGTCGTGTTAGCGCCTTCTTATTTCTCAAGCACCATGACACTATTTTTAGCGCAAGATTTGTATGCTGAACGCCTTGTTGGTGATGAGCCCGAGGAATTAGAGATAATACGCTGGCCGTTGCAGCAAGCAGAAGAACTACTGACTCATTTGGATTTTAGCGAAGCGAGATGTATTACTGCATTAATGTTAGCGCTCCGCGTCTTAGCTAAGGAGGCTTGATATGTCTCAGATAATATCGCCGAAAGATTTATCACATTTGCTTCCTGATGTTATTCAAATCGCGCGTGAAGCCGGTCAACGAATTTTAGAAATTTATCATAGCAAAGATTATCAATCCTTTGTAAAAGAAGATGATACGCCGGTTACTAGCGCTGATTTCGCGGCCCATAAGATCATTACTCAGAGATTACCTGAACTGACACCCGACATCCCTGTTTTATCAGAAGAAGCCGCTGATATCAGTTTAAAAGATCGGGCACAATGGGATCGATACTGGCTGGTGGATCCATTAGATGGCACGCAAGAATTTATTGCTCGCAGTGGCGATTTTGCTACCGTAATTGCATTAATTGAAAATAATCGTCCTATCATGGGCGTCGTATATGCCCCTGTTTCTGGCGTGACGTATTTTGCTTATGATGGAAAAGGCTCATGGAAAATTCCTGAAATGGATGAGCATATTCGGATCCATACCCATAAACATGAAACGGCCGATCAATCGATTTCAATTGCGATTAGCCGTCGTCAGAATATCAACAATATGACCAAAAAATTGTCTCCCGCCCGAAATTATGAACTTGTTCCATTAGGATCGGCAGCGCTTAAAGCGTGCTTGGTCGCAGAAGGTGCGGTGGATTGTTATATTCGCTTAGGGCCGACAGGTGAGTGGGATACGGCTGCGACGCAATGCATAGTTGAAGAAGCTGGTGGTCGTATTTTGAACACTGAGCTTGAACCTTTGTCCTACAACGAGCGTGAAACATTAGAGAACCCAAACTTTATCGTACTGGGTGATGAAAGTATGGATTGGCAAGAGATCTTGATAAGGTAACTTAAACGTTCTTTCTCATATGCAATAATAAGCCCACTTCATTTGATTGAAGCGGGCTTTCGGTTTTATAGACAAATATAAAGATATCGATAGTAGTTTTAGGCATATTTTTGGCTATCAATATTGAGTATCTAAAATAGTGTAAGTGATTGAATATAAAGTGGTTTGAAGCGTTTTTTAATTGACAATATATAATAAAATGAGTGTTGTTATTTCTTCGGCATCATCCGTATTAAGGTGTCATCTTTCACCACATAATGATGATACAAAGCCGCGATAGCGTGAATACCAATCACAAAGTAGCCAGTATTGGCAATCCACTCATGAATATTTTTAATCGAGCCTGCCATATCTTTATCGGGTGTTGAAACTGTCGGCATTGATATCCCTAGTAATGGCCAAGACTTACCTGCAATGAACAACAAACTTATCCCCAAAATAGGTAAAGCAATAAACCCGAGATATAACAAGCTATGCGCTAGATGCGATAGCCCAGTTTGCCATGCGGGTGGTGTTGGCGAAATAGCAGGGGAGGTGTGTTTCTTTTTTAGATAAACCCGTACTAGCATTAATATCAATACCCATATGCCGGTATTGAAGTGGATGATTTTGACGTAATCATGCCAAGGATTAGGTTTTGGAATAAAGCCTTTCAGCTCAATTGCAGAATAAGTAATGGCGATTAATAATAATATTAGCCAGTGAAGTATTATTTGAGGTTTAGAGTAACGCATGAAGTCATATCCCTATTTTAGTGTGTGGATTATGGACTATATAATGTGGGAATAGTGTTAGGTTTACGCAAATTTACGTTATCTTATTATATTAATTTGAGTCTGTTGGATGTTTTTAATTCCTATGGAAACAACAAAGCCGAGTAATGAAAACTCGGCTTTGTTTTTGTAGCGTCTATGCTTTGTCTTAAAACAAGAACACGTCGTTACATATAAGAGTGCTCACCCGATTCATGGTCTGTTGAATCTCGAACCGCAGTTAATTCACCTGAGAATTGCTCAATAAGTTGCTTCTCAATGCCTTCTTTTAGGGTCACATCAACCATTGAACAACCGTTACAACCGCCGCCAAACTGCACTAAAGCAACACCAGAATCTGAAATGCTGATCAGGCTAACATGGCCACCGTGGCTTGCCAGTTGAGGATTCACTTGAGTTTGAATTGCGTATTCAACACGAGCCATTAGCGGTGCATTGTCATCGAGTTTACGCATTTTCGCATTAGGCGCTTTTAGGGTTAACTGAGAGCCCATCTTATCGGTTACAAAGTCAATCTCTGCATCTTCTAAGAAAGGTAGACTAATTTCGTCAACATAAGCATTAAAATTACTAAAGTTAAGTACTAAATCAGAAGACTCAACGGCTTCTGGTGGACAATAAGAAACGCCACATTCTGCATTAGGTGTTCCAGGGTTGACTACGAACACACGAATATGAGTTTCATTCGGCTGCTGCTCAAGTAATTTACCAAAATGAGATTGGGCAGTATCTGTAATTGTAATAGTGTTTGTATCTGACACGGCTAATACCTGACTATTTTAGTGGGATTTTGTGGTCATTTTACTCTTCTTGTTGTGATGATCCAGCCTCTTTTCTTACTATTTGTTAGAAATTTGATTTCAAGTAATTGGGTTCGATGATTTGAGGCGTTTTAATTATTTGGGTTCAGGCGTTCGGCATAAACAATACACATCAATTCTTTCAACCCCAGCTTTGCGTAATGCGCGACAAAGTGGCTCAAGCGTACTGCCAGTTGTCACGACATCATCAACTAGAGCAACGTGTTTATTTTTGGGAGCCTGCATTAAAAAAAATACACCACGTAAATTTCGTTGACGTTGCTTTTTATCTAACCCCTTCTGTTGAACGGTGGCGTGGGTACGACGAAAGACATGATTATTTAACGCAACGCTTTTGTTCTGATATTGATACTGCTTCACTAACTGAAAAGCCAGTGAATGACTTTGATTAAAACCACGAAATAGTAACCGCTTCCAATGCATCGGGACAGGAATACACTCGGGAGCTGGATTGGGGATTTGGCTTTTAAGTAAAGCGGCCAGATCATACGCCAGCCAATATTGACCATGATATTTAAAATCTTGTGCAACTTTACTGATTGGATACTGGTAACTATTAATGCAATAAAGGCGATCCCATGATGGAGGATCGGAAAGGCATCGTCCGCATTGTGGCACCGTATACAGTGTTGTTAAGCCACAATGTTGACAGCGGGGTTCTGTGTTAATGAAGGCTTTGATGCAAGTGGAGCACCATAAATGAGAAAGAGCATGAGTGGTTTTATCTACCGGTATCGTTAAGCGGCATAGTGCGCATTGTCTCGGAAATAAATGGGGTAGCCAACGCGTAATTACGCAAAACCATGCACTAAAAAGAGTAATCATCGAGAGTCGTTTTTGATCTGAACATTAAGGGGTATAATCGTGCCAGAATCATGTTTGATTAATGTATGAATTTAGTAGTAGGAGTGAGGATGAGTGGATTGCACTGGCAGAGTCAAGGTGAAGGTCTGGATATCGTATTGATTCACGGATGGGGAATGAACGGCGCCGTTTGGCAACCTACCGTTGATGCATTATCGGTTAAGTTTAGAGTGCATAGTATCGATCTGCCCGGTTATGGGTTAAGCCATGATCAAACCGCTCAGGATTTAGACGATATTTGCCAGCAAGTCTTAGCTCAAGCGCCGGAAAAAGCCGTGTATTTAGGTTGGTCATTAGGTGGGTTAGTCGCCACTAATATTGCTTTGCATCACCCTGAACGTGTTCATAAACTGATTACCGTAGCGAGTTCACCTAAATTTGCAGCGGAAAAAGGTTGGCGCGGTATTTTACCTAAAGTGCTAACCGATTTTACCCGCCAATTAACCAGCAATTTTAAGCTGACGATTGAAGGTTTTATGATGCTGCAAGCACTCGGAAGCCCTTCTGCTCGCCATGATGTGAAGGCAATAAAAAAACAAGTCTTCTCTCGCCCGATGCCGGATCCTGAAGCTCTAAAAATCGGATTGAAAATTTTATCTGACACCGACCTTCGGCCTGCATTATCGGATATCACCATTCCTATGCTGCGTTTATACGGCCGTTTAGATGGTTTAGTGCCAAATAAAATTGCTGCTATGGTGTCAGAGTTAGCACCCAGTAGTGAGTGTTATACTTTTCATTCTTCATCCCATGCACCGTTTATGACTGAGCATGAGTTATTTTGGGAAAAAATTGAAACCTTTCTCATACAATAAAATGAGCGAATACTAAGCTTGAATTTGCAATGTAATGCCTAGCTCTTTGATTAAATCATTAATTTCTTTTGGTGGGGCTTGATTGGTGACAATTAGGTCAATATCTTTAATGGTGCCTAAGTTGACCATCGCATTACGGCCAAATTTAGAGTGATCGATTGGTAAAAATATGGCGCGGCTATTTTCGATAATTGCGCGTTTTACTCGAACTTCGTGGTAATCGAAATCCAATAACGAACCATCAAAATCGACACCACTTATACCCAATACACCAAAATCTAGGCGAAATTGGGAAATAAAATCTAAGGTCGCTTCACCGGTTACGCCACCATCTTTATTGCGCACTTCGCCACCGGCTAAAATCACTTTGAAATCAGGCTTACTCATCAAAATGATGGCGGCATTGATATTGTTCGTAACGATACGTAATTGGTGATGATCTTTTAATAACGCCCTTGCAACCGCTTCAGGTGTGGTTCCAATGTCGATAAATAAAGTAGAACCATCGGGAATGTGTTTTACCAGAGCTTCTGCAATGCGGTTTTTTTCATTTTGATTCATAACCTTTCGATCATTATAAGGGGAGTTTTCTGCGCTATTGGTGAGGATTGCACCACCATGATTTCGACGAATTTTATTGGCATCGGCCAGCTCATTAAGATCTCGACGAATAGTTTGAGGGCTAACTTCAAACATAGAGACTAAATCATCGGTACTGACATAGCCTTGAGATTTTACTAACTCAATAATTTGTTGGTGCCTTTCACTCGCTTTCACACAGTTTTCCTTTTTTCGACATGCTCTGATTGCGAAAGCAGTGTACGTGATAAGCGTAATGAAAGGCAATTTAGCATCATTCAATACCATCAAATAATGCTCAAACCGTTATAGTTATCCCATCTTTTTAGCGCAATCGAACATAGTGTCAGGCGTTACTGTGCTATTTGCCACTTTGTTCTCAATATACAAGCTCACTTGCGCTTGGACTTCAGGTGATAACATAATGCCAAGTTTCGTTCTACGCCATAAAACATCTTGTGCGCTGCAAGCAAATTCATGGCTTATTAAGTAATCAATTTCACATTGATACACGCCTTCACCAAAATGTTGCCCCATCTGAGATTCTTGAGTCACCTCTTTTAACATCGTCTTTGTTTGAGTTCCATATTGGCGACAGTAGCGTCGGATGGTTTTATTGTTGAGCCAAGGATATTGTTGGCGAAGTTGCATACTTTGTAGGTTTTCATCGTATCCCTCTCCACCAGGTAAAATGGAATCGGCAGTCCAGCTTTTTCCCATCTCTGGAAAGAAAGGAGATAATTGTTTCATCGCTGATTCGGCTAATTTCCGATAGGTGGTTAATTTGCCCCCAAAAATAGACAGAAGTGGCGCTTGTTCACCTTCTTGTTCGAGTGACAGAGTGTAATCTCGTGTGATCGCTTGTGGTGAATCCGATTCATCATCACATAATGGACGAACACCGCTATAGCTTGATACCACATCATCGGCTTTAATTTGATGAATGAAATGTTTGTTAACCACATCAATGAGATAATCAATTTCTGATTGTTCAATCGCCACATTGCGAGGATCGCCTTTGTATTCAACATCGGTGGTACCGATCAAAGAATAGTCATCTAAATAGGGCGTTACGAACACAATACGATGATCATCATTTTGAAGAATATAAGCTTGTTCTTCGTTGTGAACTTTAGGGACAATGATGTGTGAACCTTTGATCAAGCGGATCCCATAAGGCGATTCGGCTTCGATATTATCCGTTATAAAACTGCGCACCCAAGGGCCAGCAGCATTCACTAATGCATGAGAATGCCGCTCAAAGCGAGTATTACTACGCTTATCCAATAACGTCACTTTCCAAATATCGCCAACACGTTCAGCCTTTTCTACATGGCAATAGTTTTTGATTTCTGCCCCTTGTTGCTGTGCTTGTAAGATATTTAGTAGCACTAAGCGTGCGTCATCGACCCAGCAATCTGAATATTCAAAGCCTTTGACAATATCTTCTTTTAACACCTTAGTTTGACGAAAATCGACGCCATGACTGCCTTTTAATAAACCTTCATTCTTAGAGGTGAAAGGATTAGAAAAGAAAGAAGGTTTACCTAAATGATCATAAAGGAAAAGACCGGCACGGATCATCCATGCTGGGCGCAGAAATGGTCGATGAGGTAAACGAAAACGCATTGGTTTTGCAATATGAGGGGCTTTTTTCAGTAACACTTCTCGTTCAGCAAGCGATTCTGCAACTAAACGAAATTCATAATGTTCAAGGTAGCGTAGACCGCCATGAATTAATTTTGAACTGGCAGAAGAAGTAGCGGAAGCAAAGTCACCTGACTCATATAAGCCTACGTTTAAATTTCTTCCAGAGGCGTCCGCTGCAATGCCTGCACCATTGATTCCACCACCAACGATGATGAGATCTAACACTTCATTTACATTTTCTTGCTTGTTCATCTTTAACCTCTGGTCGAATTTATAAAGTAAATGTTCGTTCGAGCATTTTGGTTTAATTTACCTAAAATAAAATAACTGTCCAGTTAAATTTTAAGGATAAATACCATTATTTAATCTATCACTATGATTTATAAGTTTTTATTGATTGCTTTCTATAGTTTTCGATCTTGACCCCTTGATTTCGTTCGTTATTTGTTATTAACGATACAAATGTGATTATATTTGTTTTTGCTCGAATGGTTAAAAGTGTGAGCGTACGCACATTTATGGTGTTTGTTTGTTTACATATTATAAACATCTTGTAGTTTTGCGTTCGGATTCTTCCAATAACAACAAAATGGACTTTAACTATGGCATCTCTACAAACGAATAAACTAAATCAATTGCTTGGAGAATGTATTTCGGAATTTATTGGCACAGGTTTGCTAATCTTTTTCGGTGTTGGGTGTGTTGCCGCTTTGGTATTGACTGGCGCGAGCTTTGGTCAATGGGAAATTAGTATCATTTGGGGACTCGGCGTTGCTATTGCCATTTACTGTACTGGCGGAGTCTCTGGCGCGCACATAAACCCAGCAGTAACGATTGCATTAGCGTTATTCCACGGCTTTGATAAAGGTAAAGTGTTGCCTTATATCGTGTCGCAAGTGCTGGGCGCATTTTGCTCTGCAGCATTAGTATATGGGCTGTACAGTAACCTATTTACCAATTATGAATTCACGCATGACATGGTGCGTGGCTCTCAAGACAGTTTAGCGTTGGCTGGGATTTTCTCTACTTACCCTAATTCACTCCTCAGCTTTGGTGGCGCATTTGCGGTAGAGTTTGTGATCACCGCAGTATTGATGTTCGCTATCTTAGCGTTAGGGGATGATCGTAACGGCGCGCCTAATAAAGCCATGACACCCTTATTAATTGGTTTATTAATTGCAGTTATTGGTGGTTCATTGGGGCCATTGACGGGCTTTGCGATGAATCCTGCGCGTGATTTTGGACCTAAATTCTTTGCTTACTTAGCAGGATGGGGTGACATGGCATTAACTGGAGGCAAGGATATTCCTTACTTCATCGTTCCAATTCTAGCGCCAATTATGGGCGGCTCTTTTGGTGGGTGGTTATACCCGAAAGTGATCGCTCCTTACTTAGCGGCTAAAAATGAGCAGCCGAACGAACCAGCAGAAAATGCACCTCAAGTGTCAACCAACTCATAAATATCACGATTAAATGAAAATGAAGAGATAAGGAATCAGCATGGAAAAGAAATATATCGTCGCTTTAGACCAAGGTACAACGAGCTCTCGCGCTGTCGTACTGGATCGTGATGCCAACATTGTTTGTAGTGCACAACGTGAATTTACACAAATCTATCCTCAAGCGGGTTGGGTGGAACATGATCCACTCGAAATCTGGGCGTCTCAAAGCTCAACGTTAGTGGAAGCGCTGGCGAAAGGCGGCCTACATTCTGATGAAATCGCTGGCATTGGGATCACCAATCAACGTGAAACGACTATTGTGTGGAACCGTAATACCGGCAAACCTGTTTATAACGCGATTGTGTGGCAATGTCGTCGTACCGCCAGTATTTGTGAAGAATTGAAAAAAGCAGGTCTTGAGGAGTATATCCGTGAAAATACAGGTTTAGTTGTCGACCCTTATTTCTCGGGCACTAAAGTTAAATGGATTTTAGACAACGTGGAAGGCGCTCGTGAACAAGCAGAAAAAGGCGAGCTTGCGTTTGGGACGGTAGATTCATGGTTGATTTGGAATATGACCCAAGGGCGTACTCATGTCACCGATCCAACTAACGCCAGCCGCACCATGTTATTTAACATCAATACTCTTGAATGGGATGAAAAGTTACTTGATGCGATGGGCATTCCCAAATCCATGATGCCAGAAGTGAAGTCGTCATCAGAAGTCTACGCGCAAACCAACATCGGTGGTAAAGGCGGTACTCGTATTCCTATTGCAGGTATTGCGGGTGATCAACAAGCGGCATTATTTGGTCAAATGTGTGTTGAAGCAGGGCAAGCGAAAAATACTTATGGCACCGGTTGTTTCTTATTGATGAACACTGGCGACAAAAAAGTCACTTCAAAAAATGGCTTATTAACCACTTTGGCTTGCGGCCCGAAAGGTGAAGTAAGCTATGCATTGGAAGGTGCCGTCTTTATTGGCGGTGCATCGGTGCAATGGCTGCGTGATGAACTGCAACTGATCAGTGATGCGGCGGATACCGAATATTTTGCAACTAAGGTAGACACCTCAAATGGCGCCTATGTTGTGCCAGCATTTACCGGTTTAGGTGCGCCGCACTGGGACCCGTATGCACGCGGCGCTATTGTTGGATTAACACGTGGTGTAAACCGTAACCACATCATCCGCGCCACACTCGAAAGTATCGCCTATCAATCATTGGATGTGATTTCAGCCATGCAGGCAGATTCAGGTATCAAACTTGATTTCTTAAAAGTGGATGGCGGCGCGGTAGCCAATAATTTCTTAATGCAATTCCAGTCAGATGTTTTAAATACCGAAGTGCAACGTCCAGTTGTGACTGAAGTCACCGCTTTAGGTGCGGCTTACTTAGCCGGCCTAGCCGTTGGGTTCTGGGGCAGTATTGATGAGTTAAAACACAAATCAGTATTGGATCGTTCTTTCCAACCGTGCGCCGATGATGGCAAACGTGAACGCCGTCATAGTGGCTGGAAGCGCGCAGTTGAGTGTGCGAAAGGCTGGGCGGTTGAATAGAGAGGTATAACCGTTCAAAAAATCTTTAAAGCAGAAATATAAACGACGAGCATAGAAGATAGTAGTATTGTTTCTACGCTCTATTTTTCCTTAATAATCATGAGTTAAAGGTTTATGATTATTCATTTAAACCTCATATCTTTACTCGATAGAATGGTGTTTTACTGGCTTTATACGCAGGTATATTGGCGATCTTAACTGCACCATTTAAATCAAAATAAAATATGTTATCGAACAATACTAATAATCGAGGTCATTATGATCCATCTTTTTAAGCCTAAAGCGCATATAGAGCGTTTGGCTGATGATAAAATAAGTACTACTTACACCCGTTTACGCTGGCAACTTTTTTTAGGCATATTTTTTGGCTATGCGGGTTATTATTTAGTACGTAAAAACTTCAGTTTGGCGATGCCATACCTGATTGAAGAGGGCTTTACTCGTGGGCAATTAGGTGTCGCGCTTTCTGCAGTATCTATCGCTTATGGCTTATCTAAATTTTTAATGGGCAGTGTCTCAGACCGTTCTAATCCCAGATATTTCTTAACTGTCGGGCTGGTTATGTCGGCATTAATTATGTTGTGTTTTGGTTTTATGCCATGGGCAACAGGCAGTGTGACCGCTATGTTCATCCTGCTTTTCTTGAACGGCTGGTTTCAAGGTATGGGTTGGCCAGGTTGCGGCAGAACCATGGTCCATTGGTGGTCGAAAAAAGAACGTGGTGAGATTGTTTCCGTTTGGAACGTCGCGCATAACGTGGGCGGCGGTTTAATTGGTCCATTGTTCTTACTTGGCTTATGGGCATTTAATGATGACTGGCGTTCGGCTTTCTATGTACCGGCATTTGCAGCGTTATTAGTCGCTTTCTATATTTGGATGACGGTGCGAGATACGCCTCAATCATGTGGTTTACCACCGATTGAAGAGTACAAAGAAGATTACCCTGAAGATTACAGTAAAGATCATGAAAAAGAGTTGTCTGCCAAAGAGATTTTCTTCAAGTTTGTGTTTAACAATCCAGTGTTATGGATTATTGCGGTGGCTAATGCCTTTGTGTATTTGATCCGTTATGGCGTACTTGATTGGGCACCGGTTTATCTTGGTGAGGTAAAACATTTCACCGTAGATAAATCCTCATGGGCTTATTTCCTTTATGAGTGGGCTGGTATTCCAGGGACATTATTGTGTGGTTGGATTTCCGATAAACTATTTAAAGGAAAACGTGCTCCTGCTGGTATTTTATTTATGGTACTTGTCACCATTGCTGTGCTTGTGTACTGGTTTAACCCACCGGGACAACCCACCATCGATATGCTGGCCCTGATTACCATTGGTTTCTTAATCTATGGTCCTGTGATGCTGATTGGTTTGTACGCACTAGAGTTGGTACCGAAGAAAGCCGCTGGTACAGCGGCAGGTTTAACCGGATTATTTGGTTACTTGGGTGGAGCCGTTGCAGCGAATGCAGTATTAGGTTACACCGTTGATAATTTCGGTTGGGATGGCGGTTTCATGGTACTAACAGTAGCCTGTGTGCTTTCGATTATTTGCTTTATCGTGGCGCATTTCGGTGAAAGTAAATACCGTGGTGAAAATAGTTCTAAAGCTAAATTGAGCTAATTAAATCGTGGTCATAAAAGGAAGCTTATTTTTGATGAGCTTCCTTTTTTATAAGTCTAGCCATGTGTCATAAAAAATTCACCGCGCATTATTTAAGCTATCACTTTGAATATGCATAGTGTTTATCTTTAAATAACCTGTTTTTACGAACTCGTTTTTACGAATCAGTTTTAAGGAATTTATATGTTTTCGGTTCAATTCTTGTTAAAAAAAACAAAAATTAAAAAAAGTGCTTGTCTATTGGGCTTAGCCATGATTTCAAGTGTCAGTGTAGTGAATGTGAGTTGGGCAAGTGATTCAGATAAAATTGTGATTGCGCACCGTGGTGCATCGGGGTATTTACCAGAACACACCTTGCCTGCAAAAGCATTAGCCTATGGGATGAAACCAGATTACATCGAGCAAGATGTGGTCATGACCAAAGATGATCAGTTAGTGGTTTTACATGATCATTATTTGGATCGTGTGACTAATGTAGCTGAAGTTTTTCCAAATCGGGCTCGAAAAGATGATCGTTATTACGCCATTGATTTCACCTTGGCGGAAATTAAACAGTTAAAAGTAACTGAAGGATTTGTACTGGATAATTCAGGTAAACCGAAAGCCGTATTTCAAGATCGTTTCCCCATTTGGCAATCCAACTTCTCGGTTCCTACCTTTGCCGAAGAAATTGAAATGATACAAGGTTTGAATAAAACCTTAGGCTATAACGTGGGTCTGTATCCTGAAATCAAAGCCCCTGCTTTTCATCGTCATGAGGGTAAAGACATCAGCAAAGCGGTACTGACCATGCTGAAGCACTATGGATACACCAGTAAAAACGATAAGGTTTATTTACAGTCTTTTGATCCCATTGAACTGAAACGCATTGATAAAGAATTGATGCCGGAGATGAAGATGGATCTTAAACTAGTGCAGTTGATGGCTTATACCGATTGGAATGAAACCATGGTGTATCAAGACAACAAATCAACCCCTTATAATTATGATTGGATGTTTAAAGCGGATGGCATGCAAGCAATCGCGCAATATGCAGATGGTATTGGCCCATGGAAATCAATGGTGATTGATGATAAATCTACGCCATCTAATATCATAGTCATGCCGCTTGTTGCACAGGCCAAAAAGGCGGGATTAAAAATTCATCCTTATACCTTCCGTGCTGATGAAGGCCGCATTCCAAGTTATGCCAAAGATTTCAACGACATGTTGGATATCTTTTACAACAAAGCCAAAGTGGATGGTGTGTTTACCGATTTTCCGGATAAAGCGGTTGCGTTTTTAAATCGTTAAGTTCTGTAGGCGCATCTACACTTACTTAAACTGAGAGATGAATATGGTTTTGTATCTCAATCTGCCCTAACTAAGAGAAGAGTGGCAGATTGATTTACCGTCAGCGTATCTTGGCTTACTTTTAAGTACCATTAACCCTTATCGTTTCTTTTTATACACCGGAATATTAATCTGAACTTTTAACCCACCTTCGGTTCTATTCGTTACTAAAATAGCCCCTTGATGCTGGCTGACAATTCGTTTGATAATCGCCAGTCCAAGTCCCGCGCCTTCACTGCTGCCTCGCGCGGCATCGCCTCGTGTAAACGGTTCGAATAAGAATTCAACTTGTTGTTTATCAATCCCTGGGCCATTATCTTCAACGCAAACCCACACTAATTTATTGTCGGCGGTGATCCCGGTGGAGACTTTTATCCAACCATTACCGTAGCGGATGGCGTTGACGATTAAATTAGACACCACGCGCTTAAGTGCAATTGCCTCACCCAAAGCATGACGCAGTGAACTGCCTGTTACCAATTCAAAATTAACCCCATGCTTGTCACGCTCGGCATTGACGACTTCGGTCACTATTTGGTTAATGTCCACATCATTATGGCTATCAATTTGCGCGGGTTTTAAATAAGCCATGAATTGACTAATGATATCGTTACATTCTTCGGTGTCTTTTATCATGCTTTCAGCTAGATAGTCGTCTTGTGGCGACATCATTTCAGTCGCTAAGCGAATACGAGTAAGCGGTGTTCTCAGGTCATGGCTAATACCAGACATTAATAATGCTCGATCTTCTTCTAGTGCTTTGATGCCTTTGGACATCTGATTAAAAGCTTTGGTTACCGCTAATATTTCAGATGATCCACGCTCTGGCAGTAGAGGCGGGATATCGCCGTGACCAACGGTGATGGCGGCTTTTTCTAATGCCACCAATGGTCTATTTTGTAATCTAATAAAGAACCACATTCCAGCAATTAATAGTAAAGCGATCAGTAAACTATTACGAAAAAGAGGGGCGAAATCTTTTTCTTGTAATTCAGTTAAGGGAATACGAACGAGTTTATTAGGCAGGTCATCAATTTTAAGCCACAGAACATAGTTTTTACCACCAAGAACCAGCCTTGCTTCGGTTGGCGAGTTTACTTGTTGCGTCATATCCTCGCTTAAAAAGTCGATAGGGGCGGCATGGTTAAATTCGACCGCTTCAGGGGAATTATTCGCATAAATAGACACCCCTAACTCGGATAATAACTCCCGACGAAAAGGGCGATCATTATCGTTGTTATCTTGTTGCATTTTATCTTCATCCAGCATGAGTTTCACTTCATGAGATAAGATACGATTGAATTGTTTTAAGCTAGGTAATAAGGCGTAGTTAAACATGATTAAGTAAGATAACACTTGGCTAGCAATCAGTAAGACCACTAAAAAGAAAACGGTTTGACTGCGAGAGCTACGAAGACGAAGCATGACAAATATCCAAGGTTGGTAAGGTATTGAATGACCAATTCGGTGAAGAAGGGAGCTTGAATTCTGGGGCCATCCTTAGCGCCAAATTTTAAGTCATATTTATGAATGTATATTTTTATTAACACATATTTACCAGCCTCTAATATCTAGGGCTAGCAAAGATGGAGTGAGTTTGTACTTATGCCTTTTTACCGTCAGGCACAAACACATACCCTAATCCCCAGACAGTTTGAATGTAACGAGGATGACTTGGGTCTTCTTCTAACATACGGCGTAAGCGTGAAATTTGAACATCGATTGAACGCTCCATTGCCGAGTACTCACGACCACGCGCCATGTTCATTAGTTTATCGCGCGACATTGGCGTTCGCGCGTGGTTCACCAGGATTTTTAATACAGCAAATTCACCTGAAGTGAGCGGCATTGGAGCTTCACCACGGAACATTTCTCGTGTACCAAGATTGAGCGTGAACTCACCAAACTCAACAATTTCTTCATCTGAACTTGGCGCACCAGGCGCTTCAATTGATTGACGACGTAAAACTGCACGTAAACGCGCCAGTAATTCCCGAGGGTTGAATGGCTTAGGAAGATAATCATCGGCGCCAACTTCAAGGCCTACAATGCGATCAATTTCATCACCTTTTGCGGTTAACATTACGATGGGTAGCTGATTATTATCGTGGCGTAGACGACGGCAAATCGACAATCCGTCTTCACCCGGCAACATAAGGTCAAGCACCATTAAATGGAAATTTTCACGGGTTAACAAACGATCCATTTGCTCTGCGTTAGCCACACCACGAACTTGAAAACCTTGTTCTGTTAAATAACGCTCCAGTAATGAGCGCAGGCGAGCATCGTCATCGACCACTAATATTTTATAGTTCTCTTGCATTTTATCTGTCTCGCATTTTTTAAAGGCTTACCGAATGAGTTTTCCATCATGGCAAAACATGGGTAAAGAATAAAATAGAATCTGAATTTTAATATAAAGCAAATGTAACGGAACATCTTCTTTTTATCATCGTTTGATACATTGAAAATAGACTAATATTAAAAAAGTTTCCTTCATGCTTTTATTCAAACATTGTCTAAGATCGTCTCTCCAGAATTTTTATGCCTCTATCAATTGGAGCCTGGTGAAAATGGCAGTATAGTTTTGTCTCACAAAAGTCTTTCCTGTTGCGATGCTTGACGCAACCAAAAGCCTTTACAGTAGCTATAAATAAATTGGATTGTTGACGTGAAAACAAAACTAATCACCAGAGAAGGTTATAACAAACTGAAAGCTGAACATGATCACTTATGGAATGAAAAACGCCCTGAAATTACCAAGATAGTGACATGGGCTGCAAGCCTCGGTGACCGCTCAGAGAATGCAGACTACACTTTCAATAAACGGCTGCTTCGTCAAATAGATCGTCGTGTTCGCTTTTTACGCAAGTTCTTACCTGAAGTCACGATTGTTGATTATTCCCCTCAACAAGAAGGAAAGGTTTTTTTTGGCGCATGGGTTGAAATAGAGAATGAAGACGGTGAGATCAAAACCTTTAGGATAGTCGGCCCTGAGGAAATTTATGGGGGCGCAAAAGATTATATTTCAATCGACTCACCAATGGCTCGAGCAGCATTGAAAAAAGAAGTCGATGATGAATTTACCGTACCAACGCCTGAAGGTAACAAAGAATGGTTTATCAACTCAATTAAGTACTAAGCTATCGTAATGGATAATATTACGCTAAGTCATCTCGGCCTAAAATCCAGTTTGGGTTAGGGCAGTTATAAAGGTAAAAATTGGCTTCATTTGGATCGACGACACCGGGGTAGTTATTTTGATACTCCTCCATGTCTTTAATAATTTGAAAATGCAGATGGGTTGCCCAGCCGCCATTCTCATCACTATGACCAATAGTGGCAAATGCTTCGCCTTGTTTCACCTTCTGGCCGACGGTTAACGAGACTAATGCAGATTTGGCTAAGTGCCCGTAGAGGGTATGAAATGTATGACCTTCTAACTGATGACGCAAAAGAATGGTTGGGCCGTAATCACCTTGCTGAGGATGATCAGCAAAGCCGAAAATCTCGCCATCCAATGGTGAAAATACAGGGTTTCCCGCTGGAATACCGAGATCGATGCCAATATGAAGTGTACGAGATTTATTGTCGGAAAAAGTATCCGTATCTTGATATATCATACGTTGTTCTGCGTAACGGCCAATTTCTAATACCGCGCCTACTTCCGCCACCTGACGTTTAATCTCAGCCGAAAAATCATGTCCTGTATTTACTTTTTTCCAGATTTCACTGCTTGGCGATAGATCGACAATTAAGGCGTGACCAAACTGCAATTCGCTAGGAATAACAGAGTGGCAACGATGTTGCTTAAGTACAGATTCAAGTGATGTATTCATACCTTCGCCTTTTGTAAACCAGCTTGTGTTTGACTTGGGATCAAGATGACAGCAATGGCATAACCGGCGGCGGCAATAAAGGTCGGAAGCATTAAATTCACATTGACGAGAATCGCGGTGAGGTAGCCTGTTAGAGTCCACGCTAAACCAACCATCGCACTAGACAGCGCCATGGCCCAACCTTGATCAGCATCACTTGCTCGATCAGACAACGCAGTAATGTACAGAGGAAAAGCGGAGGCGACCATAACGGATGTCCAAATCATCGCCATAATATGAGTGGTCGGGGTGTGTGTGATGGCAAGGAAAATCATCCCAATGCCGGCACCACTTAAGACTGCTCTTAATGCACGAGATAGTGGCATCCATGAAAGTAATAAACGGGGTACAAAGAGTAAAGAGGCAATCATGACCGAACCAATAGCCAACATAAAGTATTGGTAAAAATCACCTTCAACGGCCAGTTGCCATTTTTGCGGCAGGATAAATGAGATATTTTGGAAATATAAGCTCCAGCTAAATTGGCACAAAAATACGATGACTAAGCATGGAAGCAACCCTTTTTTGCTACGTGATAAAGGCGCAACCAGTGAAAATGGGTTTTCTTGCTGTAATTTGATTTGCTTAGGTAGGCGAATGACATGAAGTAAAAGAAAGCAGAGTATTGCAATCAATAAACAGGCATAAAAAGGGGCTTGTGGGCCATATAAGGCGGTTAACTTACTACCAAGTGCAGGACCAAAAGACATGGCAGCGGTCATGACGATAGCAACAAAACTCATTAACGTTGCTTTGGTTTTCCCTTGACTATTATCAGCTAAAACTGCTTGAGCAATAGGTTGGCTGGCAGACCCTAAACTATTAATCATATTACCGGCAAACAATAGTGTAATTGAACCGGCAATAATGGCATAAACAGGCATGACAAAGCCGATTGCCGCTACGATCAAACAGATTGCCATCACCACTTTACGGCTGTAACGATCAGCAAAACGAGCAATAAAAGGAGTGAAAAACATCGAGATAAAAGGCGCGGCAGACATCACGGTACCAAATAAGGTGCGCCTATCTTCCAGTGACATCGCCTGAGCAATAGCGAAAGAGTGATCGGTTAAAAAGAGATTCACATAGGCTGGAATAGTAATAAAAAAGCCAGCGGAGCCTAAAAATATGATCAAGTATAGAGCCGATAACGTGCTTTTGGGTAGGCAATATGGTGTTTGGGTTGAGTAAGTCGCCATTGGTTTCTCCAAAAAATGATGGACACATTTTAATGGGGTATAGCCCTTATTGCCATGAATTATCGGTTTAATCTGCGGTTTAGCTTATTGTTACCCTCGTGGATGTTCAGTTTGATTGTTAAACCTTAACCCTAAAATGATTAAAAAATAAGCCTCAAGCTTTAAGGTGTTAGTTCACTTTATTGCCAGAGGCTATTTAAATCGGTCTTATTTCATAAGTTGTAGAGGTTTATTCTATCTTTAATTTACCATCAAACATTTTGAGTGTGGTGATCGAAGATACTGGCTGACCTTTCATATTTTCACCGCCAAAAAGATAAACCGTTTCATCGTAGGTGATGGATATGCCATAGCCGATCGCTTGCTTCATATTGCCGATAAATTGCCAATGACCCTCGATCAGAGCATAGACTTCATTGCGCCATTTTTTGCTAATCCCTTCATGCGAGTAGTATTTTCCATTAGCATAATTTTCAGTGGCTCCTGGAAAATTGGCACCGCCGGCAACCAGAAGAGTGCCATTGCTGTATCCTGAAAACGCTCCAGCCAATCCCTCTTGATATTTATTATCTTGTAATGGAGGTAAGTGTTTATCGGCAAGCCATTGTAGTTTATGGTTTTTCCATACCGCATGATGAGTAATATCTGTCCGTAGGCCCGGTTTTATTTCGCCATTAATGATGGTCAAATAATTGTCTTTTAGCGTTATAGCTGAACCTGCGGTACCTAGACCTGGCACTGTTCCAGCATTTTCCCATTTATTTTGCGTTGAATTGTAAATAAATATGGAATCATTGAAGAAGTAATCTTTAGCTGGCTTATTAAAGTAGTTATGTATGACTTTATCTTTTTCAATATTGTTGTTCTTATTTGATTCTAAATCTTGAAAGTATTGATCGAAAATATTTTTATTTACACCACCAGTAATGAGAACAGTGTCGTTATTCAAATTAATGCCAGTATGGCCAGTCAGCCCAATTGGCGCGATGGTATTCACTTGCTGCCAGGTATTATTTTGTGGGGAATACTTATAAACATCACTAAAAACGTGGAGTGGTGAATTACCATTTATCTTCCCAACACCACCAAAGACATATAACTCATCATTTAAGAAAACAGACACCGATTGTTCACGAGCTGCGCCTGGGAATGGTTGAATAGCTTTCCAGATTTTATTTTTATTCTTGAGATCAATTTTGTACCACGCCGTGCCGGCAGAACCTAAACCGACGTAGACTACACCGTTACTATCAATAGCGCCTGTACCATTCTTTAAGGGAACCGGGATATCAGGTAATACTGCAGCGTAAGTTATATTAGTCAGATATAAAAAAAATAATATAGTTTTCGTCACAGGTAATATTATGCTTTTTAATGTTATCGCATTTATAAATTTATTCATTTTTAGTCCCATGCACCTGTCTTTGTGGAGTTAAGCTCCGTTATTAATGAGTTATCGGGGCTTAATTTCAATGTTGTTCATTGCAAAATGTGACCAAGTGCTAATATAATATTTTCAGAATTGTAATATATGAAAAGAAAAAATAAGAAGGAAGCTTAGGTTCTCTTAAGTATGCATATATAAAATCACAGAGCGACCAAATATAAATGGACGTATTCAGTCTTGAATCCCGCATCTAATCATTTAATTTTAGTGATTCTCTATAGTGACTATTAGTTTGAGATAATATAGTCACTAATACATATAAATTAGCCTTAAAAAAATGCTCGATAGATGGAAGCATTGTAAAAAATAAAGAAGAGATCCCATGAGCCAACCGAATCAAATCTGTAAGATTATCGCCCAAGAACTTAACGTTCGACTTGAACAAGTGCTGGCCACCGTAACCTTGATTGACGATGGCAATACGGTGCCATTTATTGCGCGTTATCGTAAAGAAGTGACGGGTGGATTAGATGACACACAGCTGCGTAATCTTGATAGCCGGTTAAGCTACCTGCGTGAATTAGACGATCGTCGTCAAACCATTCTTAAATCGATTCGCGATCAAGAAAAGCTGACTCCTGAGCTTGAAAAAGAAATCCTAGCCACTGACAGTAAAACCCGTCTTGAAGATCTTTACCTGCCATATAAGCCTAAACGCCGCACTAAAGGTCAAATTGCCATTGAAGCTGGGCTTGAGCCTTTAGCCGATGCACTTTGGTCAAACCCACAGCTTGATCCTGAAATTGAAGCGGCGAAATATATTAAAGATTCGATTGCTGATACCAAAATTGCACTGGATGGTGCGCGTGCGATCATCATGGAACGCATGGCAGAAGACGCCAATTTATTAGAAAAAGTACGTACTTACTTGCAAAAAAATGCTGAATTACAATCGCGCGTGATCACAGGGAAAGAGCGTGAAGGTGAGAAGTTTAAAGATTACTTTGAGCATAATGAGATGATTAGCCGAGTGCCATCTCACCGTGCACTCGCCATGTTGCGTGGACGTAATGAAGGATTTTTACAGTTAAATTTGAATGCGGATCCTGCGCAAGAAGAAGGCGTTCGTGGTTCGTATTGTGAAACTATTATTGCCGATCATTATCGTGTTCACTTCAATCAATCGCCTTCGGACATGTGGCGAAAGCAGGTGATCAGTTGGGCATGGCGGATTAAGATTTCCATGCACCTTGAAACTGAATTAATGGGCGCAATGAAAGAACGTGGTGAGATTGATGCGATTGAAGTCTTTGCCACTAACTTGAAAGATTTATTGATGGCGGCTCCTGCTGGCCCTCGTGCAACGCTAGGTTTAGATCCTGGTTTACGTACTGGTTCTAAAATTGCGGTGGTCGATGCAACCGGAAAAGTACTGGCGACCGATACGATTTACCCACATCAACCGCATAATAAGATTGAACAATCGGCGCGTGTGATTGAACAGCTAGTCAAGCAACATAACGTTGATTTGATTGCGATTGGTAATGGCACCGCTTCGCGTGAAACTGACACTTTTGTGGCGGATATTATTAAGCGCAGCAATTTAAAAGTACAAAAAATCATTGTCAGTGAAGCGGGTGCCTCGGTGTATTCAGCATCTGAACTGGCAGCGAAAGAATTTCCGAATATGGACGTGTCTATTCGTGGTGCGGTGTCAATTGCACGCCGCCTGCAAGATCCATTAGCAGAGCTAGTGAAAATAGATCCCAAAGCGATTGGTGTTGGTCAATATCAACATGATGTTAGTCAAAGTATGCTGGCTAAGCGTTTGGATGCGGTGGTGGAAGACTGTGTAAATGCGGTTGGTGTGGATGTCAATATGGCCTCAGCAGCATTGTTGACTCGCGTGGCTGGGCTTTCAACTGCAATGGCGCAAAATATTGTCGATTATCGTAATGAACAAGGGCGGTTTGAAGCACGAACGGCACTTAAAAAAGTCCCACGTTTAGGGCCAAAAGCGTTTGAACAATGTGCTGGTTTCCTACGGATCATGAACGGTAAAAATCCATTGGATGCTTCGTCGGTTCACCCAGAGGCTTATCCTTTGGTCAAAGCTATTGCCGAGAAAAATGATAAAACCGCAAAAAATATCATGGGCGACAGTGATTTCTTACGTAACTTACACGCCATGGATTACACCGACGACACCTTTGGGCTGCCAACGGTGACTGACATCATTAAAGAGCTGGATAAACCAGGCCGAGATCCACGTCCTGAGTTTAAAACTGCTACGTTTGCTGAAGGTGTTACAGAAGTAAAAGATCTCGAAATAGGAATGATATTAGAAGGCGTAGTGTCGAATGTGGCGAACTTTGGTGCATTTGTCGATATTGGTGTGCATCAAGATGGTTTGGTTCATATTTCCGCTTTAACCGATCGTTATGTCGCCGATCCACGTGAAGTGGTGAAGGCGGGCGATATCGTAAAAGTAAAAGTGATGGAAGTGGATATCCAACGTAAACGAATTGCACTGACGATGCGTTTAACGGATGAACCGGGTGAGCAGAATAGTCAACGTGGTGCGAAACCTGATAACCGTAATTCAACTACTCGTCATCAGCCATCTCAAAATACAGCACAACGCAATAATCGCTCATCAGCACCTGCTGAAAATGCGGCGATGGGTGGTGCGTTTGCGGCGGCATTTGCCAAAGCGAAAAAGTAGATCTCACTCGTTATTAAAAAGCGCGATATGAAAATATTGTCATCCCAAATTGCTCGTACTTTATTTTTGGGATGGCAGAGCTAAATCCCCATCATCCTAAATAGTGAGGTACGAACGTGGTTCAGGATCTTCTACCATCAAGTAATATTTCAACATGTTGTTGGAGATCCCAAACAGCTCGTACCTCACTTTTGGGATGACAGAGCTAAATCCCCGTCATCCTGAATAGTGAGGTACGAACGTGGTTCAGGATCTTCTTCCATCAAGTAAAATATCAGTATTTTATTGGAGATCCCAAACAGTTCGTACCTCACTTTTGGGATGGCAGAGCTAAATCCCCATCATCCTAAATAGTGAGGTACGAACGTGGCTCAGGATCTTCTACCATCAAGTAAAATATCAGTATTTTATTGGAGATCCCAAACAGCTCGTACCTCGCTTTTGGGATGACCGAGTTAAATTCCCGTCATCCTGAATAGTGAGGCACGAACGTGGTTCAGGAGCTCCTACCGTCAATTTGAATGCTAATTTTTAGTCTTGTTTATGATCGGTTGCTGGCAAAAACATGCTCAGCAATATAGCGGTGATCCCGCCAGCAGAGACACCTGATGAGAAAATACTTTTGATCACATCGGGCATAAATTGCAAAATTTCTGGTTTTTGTGCAATACCTAGTCCCATTGAGAAAGACAATGCCATGATTAAAATTGCGCGACGATCAAGATCAACCCGAGAAATAATGCGCACACCTGCCGCGGCTATAGTGCCGAACATTACGATGGTGGCTCCGCCCAAAACTGGCTCAGGGATTAATTGGACAAAATTCGCCACGCCGGGGAATAAGCCTAATAAAATCAACATTGCGGAAATGAAATAACCGACATAGCGACTGGCGACGCCAGTGAGCAGAATAATGCCGTTATTTTGGCTGAAGGTTGAGTTCGGAAAACTGTTAAATATAGCCGCAATCGCTGAGTTCAAACCATCGGCTAATACACCACCTTTAATACGTTTTAGGTAAATGGGACCATCAACTGGTTCACCTGATACTTCAGAGGTCGCGGTAATATCACCAATGGCTTCTAGCGCTGTGATCAAAAAGATCAAAACCAGTGGGATAAACAAAGACCAATCGAAACCAAGGCCAAACTGCATTGGGATCGGCAGTGCAATCATTTTGTGTGTAGTGGGCTGGCTGAAATCTAACATGCCCATAAAGTAGGCAGCAATACAGCCCGCAAACATGGCAATCACAATGGATGCTACGCGTAAGTATGGGTTTTTAGCACGGTTTAATATAACAATTAAGCCTAATACTATTCCCGCTAAAGCTAAGTTATCTAAGCTACCAAAAGTATTGTTGGCCATCGCGCCATAACCGCCGCCAATGGAAACCAACCCAATTTGAATCAAGGTTAAGCCAATGAGCGTCACTACAATGCCAGATACTAATGGCGTAATGATTTTTTGAGCGTACTGCAAAATGCGAGAAAGTAAAATCTCAGCACTAGAGGCGACTAAAATGGTACCAAAAATAGCGGCCATCATGGTTTCAATCGATGCGCCACCGGCTTTGAGTGATAAACCAGCACCGATGATTGGACCGAGGAAGTTAAAGCTGGTGCCTTGGATCGATAATAGACCAGAACCAATAGGCCCAATAGTTCGAATTTGAATAAAAGAGCAAATACCCGAAGCAAATAAAGACATGCTGATAATGGTATTGGTTTGATCGCTTGGTACGCCCAAAGATTGGCAAATAATAAGAGAAGGCGTGATCACGGCAACAAACATGGCGAGTAAGTGTTGTAAGGCTGCAAATAACGTTTGTGGCAGTGGTGGACGTTCGTTGAGTTGATAGACTAATTCGGTTGGACGAGGTGTATTGGGCGTGGTCATGGGCTTCTTTTCTTCCACTTTGTATTGACTGAATAGTCAGTTAAATTAAGTGGCGTATTATAGGAATTTCCAAACAAAAAGCAAACGTTTGCTTTTGTGGGTAACTAGATCTGATATCAAGTGCGTTGTCCTGAAAAATGACGAACGAGTGCAGTTTAGGATCTCTTGCTGCAATTAGAATTTCGACGTATTGCAGCAGATCCCAAATCGCTCGTGCTTCGCCTTTACGATGATCAATACTAAATTTTTTGGAGTGTTGGTGTTTGGTTCTTCTTTGAAATAGTGGAGTTTAAGCTTAATTGTAGAATGGTGAGCGTTACTTAAGCCTTAACATAAATATCCCGATCGCCAAGCCATCTTGCAATAATCGCCTTAGCATTTTGGGGGTATTGTTGGTGAATATGACGTGCGATGCGTTGTACTTCGGGGATCAAGTATTGGTCTCGCATGAGATCGGCAATTTTAAAATCCGCTACTCCCGTTTGTTTGGTGCCAAGCACTTCTCCGGGGCCTCGAATCTCTAAGTCTTTTTGCGCGATCACAAAACCATCATTGCTTTCGCGCAGTACACCTAAACGTTTTTGGGCGGTTTTCGATAATGGTGCGTGATAAAGCAATACACAATGGCTTGCTACTGATCCGCGACCTACACGGCCACGTAATTGGTGTAATTGAGATAATCCTAAACGTTCTGGGTTTTCGATGATCATCAAGCTGGCATTGGGTACATCCACGCCTACTTCAATCACGGTGGTCGCGACTAATAACTGTAACTCGCCTTGTTTGAACTGCTGCATAACCCGCTGTTTTTCGGCTGGCTTCATCCGTCCATGTACTAAACCAATGTTTAACTCAGGCAATTGACGTTGCAATTCTTTGGCCGTGTCAGCGGCCGCTTGCGCTTCTAATACTTCAGATTCATCAATTAAAGTGCACACCCAATACGCTTGCTTGCCTTCTTTTCCATCCGCGACCGAGCCGCAGGCTAAGCGGACTCGTTCTACAATATCTTGGCGGCGAGTATCGGCAATCGCCACTGTTTGAATAGGCGTTCGCCCTGGTGGAAGCTCGTCAATTACCGAGGTTTCAAGATCGGCATAGGCTGTCATGGCTAGCGTTCTTGGAATCGGTGTCGCCGTCATAATTAATTGATGTGGATAACTGGCAGTCTGATTATCACCGATATGTTTTTTGCCTTTTTCACGTAGTTCTAATCGCTGGTGGACACCAAATCGATGTTGTTCATCGATGATCACTAAGGCTAAATGATCAAACTCGACCTGCTCTTGAAATAGGGCATGAGTACCAACCACCATTTTTGCTTCGCCAGACTTAATCGCATCCAACTGTGTTTGCTTAGCTTTACCTTTTATTCTACCTGCTAGCCAGCCAACTTTGATGCCGAGAGGCTCTAACCACTGCGCAAAGTTAATCGCATGCTGTTCTGCCAGTAATTCGGTGGGAGCCATTAATGCCACTTGATAACCTTGTTCCAATGCATGCGTTGCTGCTAATACTGCAACTAAGGTTTTACCTGAACCAACATCGCCTTGTACTAAACGCATCATTGGATGAGGTTTGAATAAATCACTTTCGATCTCTTGCACCACGCGCGCTTGTGCATTGGTTGGGGAAAAAGGCAGGGTGGCGAGTAATTGTTGTTTGAGTGTCCCAAAGCAGGTAAGTGGCAATGCTGCTTCTTGTTGTCCTTGGCTACGAAGATCTAACATGGACAAATTCTGCGCCAATAATTCTTCCATGATTAAGCGACGTTGAGCGGGATGCTTACCTTGCTCAAACTCTTGCATATTCAAACTAGGATGCGGACGATGAATAATATGCAGCGCTTGATTTAAGCTGATTTGATGATCGTATAAACCATTGGGTAGCAGTTCACTCACGGCGGCTTTATCAAGCAGATCTAATGCTTGGTCGGTGAGATTTTTTAAGGTGGTTTGGCGAAGACCTTCGGTGGTGGGATAAATTGGAGTCAAGGTTTGCTCAAGCTCAGGGCCATCTTCACCTGTGATGAAGTGATAATCTGGATGCATGATTTCAAGCCCGATGCCACCACGCTTTATTTCACCATAAGCATAAAGCAGGCGACCTTCTGCAAAGCTGTTTTTCATACCCGCATTAAAATTGAAGAAGCGCAACGTAACTGTGCCATTACCATCACTGATTTTAACTGTCAGCATTTTACGACGCCCGAAATGGGTGTCGCAATGCATGACTTTACCTTGAACGGCAGCAAATAATCCCGCATGCAATTGGGGCATTGGGTAAATACGAGTGCGATCTTCATAACGCAACGGAAGATGAAACAGCAGATCTTGAATGGTATTCAGCCCAATTTTACTGAGTTTTTCCGCTACTTTTGCGCCAACGCCAGAAAGTGAGGTTAGAGATAAGGAAGATAAAATTGTGGCCTGCATTGGCTCTCCGAACGTATAACGCTTCTCATACTTGAATGGTTCGTTTTTCGTTACTTAAAAAGATGAAGATTAGAAAAATAATCGTCATTCCATATATGAGTTTTAACTAAGAGGATATGGAATCACCTACCACGCTTTGAGTTTCAAATTGTTGCAGGAGATCCTGAACTGCGCTCCTTCGTCGCTTTTCAGGATGACGACTTATGTGCTCTCGAAAGTAAGGCATTTCTATTTTGATGTTACTTGTAGCGAATGCCTTTATTTTTCCCATCGGGCATACTTTTAAAGCGTTTATGCACCCACATCCATTGATCGCCGCCACGTAAAATGAGTTTCTCAACCACTTGATTCATCACGCGCGCAGCACCTTCAGTATCGCGACGCGGAAATTGATGACTAATATCTTGTTCAATACGAAAGTCATAACGAAAGCCAGTTCTAAAGCAAGAAACGGGTAGAACGGCGCATTTACTGGCATCAACTAATACACTCGTTCCCATGGTGGTGCTGGCTTCATCGACGGCAAATAAAGGAACAAAAACCGCATTCTTTGAGCCATAATCATGATCAGGAAGATAAAACAGTTTCTTGCCTTTACGCAGAACTTTTAGCATTCCTTTGACGTCTTTACGATCGACCATAATGTTACCAAAGCGAGTACGACCCCAATGCTGAATATAGTTGTAAGCTGGATTATCATGTGGTCGATACACGCCATAGCCAGGCGAGAATAGCGAACAGCAGCGGGCGGTAAGTTCTACGTTTAACGCGTGCACGCCACAGATCAATGTTCCTCGGCCTTCATCTTCAAATTTGGTTAAACGATTGACATGGTGAAACCCCACGATACGTCTCAAGCGCCAGTTGGGCCAAAACCAAGCAATGGCACTTTCAAACAGCGCAAAGCCAGTATTTTTGAAGTTTTCTTTAACAATGTGATCGCGACGTGTATTGCTTAGATCGGGAAAGCATAGATCCAAATTTCGACGAGCAATATGAACCCGCTTTTTGGCGACGAACATGGCAAGGAAGCCCAATCCTCGGCCAAGCCAGAATTGAATACGGTAAGGTAAAATATTGACTAGTAATGCTAGCGCACCAAAGCCTAACCATACTCCCCAGTATTTAGGGTGCAATAAAGACAGTGAAAACTTCGGAGGAATGAAGTTCACTAAAGATTCGGATTGAGATGATGTTTTTTTATCGATCATGCTATTACTCTATCTGCGCTCTTAATAATTCCCAATATTGTTCAAAATTCTCCATTGGCTGATACTTAAAATCAGAACGAACAAAGCGATTTAAGCTGCCTTCGACTTGACCGAGTAATTGAGCGGCGAGAATCGATTCACTAACCGGAAAGCTTTTGCCTTCTCGCAGTTGGCGTTCGCGTAATACTTGACGGATTTGCGCTTCAATTCGATCAAATAACTGATTAATACGACTGCGCAGACGCTCATTTTCAAACATGAGAGCATGGCCAGACATGATGCGAGACAATCCAGGGTTACGTTCGGCAAAGGCGAGTAATAATTGTAGAACCAAACGGATACGTTTAAGCGTGTCTTTTTCTTCATCGAGAATACGGTTGATACGAGACAAGAGCGCATCTTCGATAAACTCGATCAAACCTTCAAACATTCTCGCTTTACTCGGAAAGTGACGATATAGCGCCGCCTCCGATACACCGACTCGTTTAGCTAATTTCGCGGTAGTAATGCGTGAAGCGCCATCGGTTGATTCCAACATTTGAGCTAATGCTTGTAAAATCTCTTCGCGGCGATTGTGTTTTTTAGGGCCAGCCATGGGGCGATTTCCTTTGATTATTTGGTTTAAAGCGAATAAGCGGTTAGCTTTTCCCTGAATGTCCGAAACCGCCTTCTCCACGATCACTTTCATTAAAATCTTCAACCAGATTAAATTCAGCTTGGATTACAGGAACAAACATTAACTGAGCAATACGATCGCCCGGCTCAATAGTAAAGGTATCTTGACCTCTATTCCACACTGAAACCATCAATTGGCCTTGGTAGTCAGAGTCAATTAAACCCACGAGATTGCCCAATACAATACCGTGCTTATGCCCTAAACCTGAACGCGGTAAAATGGTGGCCGCTAAACTGGGATCGCCAATATGAATCGCAAGACCGGTTGGTACTAAATGAGTTTGGCCTGGTTCAACCGTCAGCGCGTCATCTAAACAAGCTCGTAAATCTAAGCCTGCAGAGCCTTCAGTGGCATAAGCAGGAAGTGGGAATTGTTTGCCGATGCGGCGATCAAGGATTTTTAAATCAATTTTTTTCATAATATTCAGCTCTATCTGTAAAAGAATGAGTAATAAAAGTAAGTGATAACAATGTTGGCTTATGTGGTAATTTAACGCTGAAATCGTTCTGCAATAATATTCAGCAATTGCTGAGCCAATTGTAGCTTATTGGTAACGGCAAGCTCTTTATCACCATCTTGCCAATAAACATGCAGAGCATTGTCATCACTATTAAACCCTAAACCTTGCTGTGATACATCATTAGCGCAAATCATATCTAGATTTTTTCGAGTAAGTTTCCCACGTGCATAACGCTCGACATCTTGTGTTTCTGCTGCAAACCCGACGGTAAATGGACGATTTTCTTTAAGCGCAGCAACCGATGCCACAATGTCTGGGTTTTTTACCATGGTAATGACCATCTCATCATTATCACTGGTTTTCTTGATTTTTTGATCCGCGACTTGGCTTGGTCGATAATCCGCCACGGCAGCACAGCCAATAAAAACTTGATGAGTCGTGGCTTGTTGCATGGAAGCTTGAAACATCGATTGAGCACTATCAACATTAATTCGATTGATATTATTTGGTGTAGCCAGTGAAACCGGGCCACTAATTAACGTTACTTGTGCACCCATTTGTGCGGCAGCTTGCGCAATGGCAAAGCCCATCTTGCCCGAACTATGGTTTGAAATATAACGCACCGGATCAATGGCTTCGCGTGTTGGCCCAGCCGTTATTGCAATGCTTATTCCGCTAAGGGGTTTTGGTCCGAAAAACTGCTCGCATAAACCAACCAGTTGCATGGGTTCTAGCATCCGCCCATAACCTACATCACCACAGGCTTGTTGCCCTGCAGCTGGCCCCCACATCATCATGCCACGTTGACTTAGCGCATTGATATTTTCTTGGGTGGCGGTGTTGGCATACATTTGTTGATTCATCGCTGGCGCTACTGCAACTGGAGCATCAGACGCTAAAATGAGAGTAGAAAGTAAATCATTGCCCATGCCAGATCGTAGACGAGCGATCAGATCGGCAGTTGCAGGGGCAAGTAAGATTAAATCTGCCCATTTTGCCAGTTCAATATGCCCCATTGAGGCTTCTGCTGCAGGATCTAATAAACTCATCGATACCGGTTTACCAGAGACCGCTTGCATCGTTAAAGGCGTGATGAATTCTTTGGCTGCAGGCGTCATGACCACTTGAACTTGTGCGCCGCGCTCGATTAAGCGACGAGTTAGATCCGCGCATTTGTAAGCTGCGATACCACCGCTGATCCCTAATAGAATGTTTTTTCCAGTTAGAGTTTGGATTATTGAGGGTTGCGGTGTTGTAGTCGTCGGGTCGGTAATATTTAGATCTGACATAGCCATTCTCATCGATAAAATCTAAGCCAACTTTACCATAGGTTTTGTGAAATGGTGTTGCACAAAACCTATAATTTCTCGTTAAGTTTATAAAATAATCATATATAATTTGATGTGATAGGTATGCGCTTACTCTCATTCATTTTGATAATAGTGCAACTTAGCTTCATTTTTAAGATTAAAGGTATGAATCCATAGATTGTGTTTGTATCTGTTCATACAGGCTGCTTTTATCCGGTTATCTTTTCCTTTATAGATTACTTTTATGTCATTAAAGCTACTGCCCCAAGAGTCTCGTCCAAGAGAAAAGCTCCTCGCTCGTGGCGCCGAATCACTTTCAGATGCTGAATTACTCGCTATTTTCCTGCGCACCGGCTTACAAGGAATGAATGCCATTGAACTCGCCGATTATTTGTTAAAAAAATTTGGTTCATTAAGAGCATTGTTATCATCAACTCAAACGGATTTTTGTGCACATAAAGGGTTAGGGCCGGCTAAATATACTCAACTGCAAGCCGTGGTTGAAATGACAAAGCGTTACTTAGCTGAAACGATGAAAAGAGGGGATGCGCTCACCAGCCCAGAAAGTACTAAGCAATATTTAAGCAGCGTATTACGAGATCGGCATCGAGAAGCTTTTTATGTTTTGTTTCTCGATAATCAGCATCGAGTTATTCATGGGGAGATCATGTTTGAAGGTACAATTGATGCCGCTTCTGTTTATCCAAGAGAAATAGTGAAACAAGCGATACATTATAATGCAGCGGCTTTAATTTTAGCTCATAACCATCCCTCGGGAATTGCAGAACCAAGTAATGCTGATGAGCGAATTACTAAACGGTTAGTCAATGCACTCGCTCTGGTGGATATTCGTATTCTCGATCATTTTGTTATTGGTGATGGCGAAGTTGTATCGTTTGCTGAAAGGGGATTAATGTGAAGATAAAAAGGAGAATAATTTAAATTACACTTGAGTGGGAAAATTAGATGGTCTTTTCTCTTGTGAGTCCGAGAAAAACTGCTACAATGCCGCCACTATTTTTTAGAACCTGATTCAGCTCTTTGTTCTAATACAAAAAAGCGTTTAAAAAACTGCCCTGTTCAAAAAAAGATCGCGTTTTTCCTGAAAAGGATCCGTACAGGTCTTGAGCAATGCAACTCAAGTTAGTATAATGCGCGACCTTTGATAGCCTTGGTATGGTTTTTCCATAGCGGTTTTTGCCCCAAGGTGATATCGAGCTGAAACGATTTGGAGAAGACATTCATGTCCCGAGTATGCCAAGTAACTGGTAAGCGTCCTGTAGCGGGTAATAACCGTTCACACGCACGAAATGCTACCAAGCGTCGTTTTCTGCCGAACCTACAAACTCACCGTTTTTGGGTAGAAAGCGAAAAACGCTTTGTTAAACTACGTCTAACTGCTAAGGGTATGCGTATTATTGATAAGAAAGGCATCGATGCTGTTCTTGTTGATGTCCGTGCTCGTGGCGAGAACGTATAAGAGGAATTGAACAATGGCTAAAGGCATTCGTGAGAAAATCCGTCTAGTATCATCTGCTGGAACTGGTCACTTCTACACAACTGACAAAAACAAACGTAACATGCCAGGTAAATTTGAGATCAAGAAATTTGATCCAGTAGTTCGCCAGCACGTTATGTACAAAGAAGCTAAAATCAAGTAATTGATCTTAACTTTTTTAAAAATTAAAACCCAGACTACTTCGGTAGACTGGGTTTTTTTCGTTTCTCGAATAGTAAAAAATAAAGCCGAGTTACAGGAACGCTTCGCTCGAGAGCCGAAAAGCGTTTACGTTATTCAACCGTTACAGTTCTCGTTGCTCGGATCAGATTAAAATGATAAGGATGGAGTCATCCTGAAAAGCGACGAAGGAGCGCAGTTCAGGATCTCCTTCAACTATTTGAGTCTCAACATGCTGTAGGAGATTCCGTATCTTCTTCGCTTAGGCTCATGTACGGAATGACGACGTGTTGTTTTGAGTTACACATTCATTTTTCTTGTTTTACTCGCAACACGAAGCGAAGCGCACTCGGATTTCGCAACCATTTTCCCGTATAATCTTCCAGCCACACAAGCACACTCAGGACGATTTATGCCCGAACTACCAGAAGTAGAAGTCAGCCGAATGGGGATCACCCCGCATCTTTTAGGCCAAACAATTAAAACGATCCAAGTTCGCCAACCTAAATTACGCTGGCCGGTGCCAGAAGAGATCCTTTTACTGCAAGGGCAACGTATTCTTACTATTTCTCGCCGTGCTAAATATCTCATCATAGAAACGGACCAAGGCTGCGCAATCATTCATTTAGGCATGTCGGGTAATCTGCGAGTATTAGACTCTTTTATTGAACCCAACAAGCATGATCATGTAGATCTCATCTTAGATAATGGCAAAGTTTTGCGATATCACGATCCTCGTCGTTTTGGTGCTTGGCTGTGGTGTGAAAAAGGCACAGAGCATCATGTCATGGCGCATCTTGGCCCAGAGCCTTTAACGGAAGAGTTTAATCCCGAATATTTGTTTGAGAAGTCGCGCAATAAGAAGATGGTGGCGAAACAATTCATTATGGATAATAAAATGGTGGTGGGTGTCGGTAACATCTACGCCAGTGAATCTTTGTTCTGCGCTAAGATTCACCCTAAAACACTGGCTAATCAACTCACGTTAAAACAAATAACAGTATTAGTCGCAGAGATTAAGAAAGTACTGGCTCGCGCTATTGAACAAGGTGGCACGACATTAAAAGATTTTAATCAAGTCGATGGCAAACCAGGATATTTTGCACAAGAATTGCAAGTGTACGGTAAAGCAGGAAAACCTTGCCCTATTTGCTCTACCTTGATTAGTGAAGAGAAAATCGGGCAAAGAAATAGTTTTTATTGTGAGAGTTGTCAGAAGCTAAATTAGGTTTATTAAGCTCAATATGATGAAAACGCTACAGATTTAAAAAACCAGGATCTCTTTCTTTAGTATAATTTTCAAGACGAAAAAGGAGGAGATCGAAAGATTTTTTTGTTTTTCTTCGAGTTAGAGATTTAGATAAGCAACGGAAAATCATTTTCAAACCAACTCGCCTAGCGGAAAAGCCATCAATAAGCCTTGCTTCTAAGCTCCCATCCGCTTTTTTTTGCATTAAAATATTAGACATGTTTGCATCATATATAAGTATGTTTTGTTGTATTGATTTTAGAGCAAGAGTGCGAATTATATGTTCAACCTGTTCCTTTGTTAACATTTTATTTGCGTAGTAGAAAGCTAATGATTTCGACTTTTTACCATTGTAATCAGTAATTACATCATAAATTAAAGCATCGCCTAAATTTGTTTTTGTTTTCCCATGGTAAATTGGAAGGATTGAGTTTGAATCATTAAATTTTGCAATTTTCCAATTAAAGTACTGTAGATAAATAAACTCAGATTGATTTTGATCTATTTTCATATTTGGTTTATTAATTTTCAAACAGAGATCTTTGTTTATGGGGTGGTAATAGCATAATCGAGCATTACCTTTAGATAAGTAGTTTTTGTCGAATAAAGTTAACATTTTACATCACTTTTTGATTCAAGTTGAGAGTATAGATACTGCAATCGTGTTTTATATAGAGCACTTTCCATATAGCTGTTGGTATAAGTTTGTTTGGAAACTAATGAATGAGAAAAAATATTAAAATCATCTTTTGTTAAAGCATGATTATTTGTGATTTTTATATCATTGGTTGAACGCAAAAAAATAGACAGTTTTTCAGAAGACAAATGCTCTTCCAGAGATTCATAAAAGAAATAACCAGTAGAGAAGTAAGGCATAAATCCTAGTTTTTCAGCATTGATTATAGTTTGTGAGTTTTGAGGTACATCATCTCCTATCAAAGTATTACTGATAAGCGATAGCTTTCCAGATATAAACAAAGAATATTCCCTTGATTTGAAAATATAATCTACGATTTTTGCTAATGTATTATTAATAATAGGGGAAGCTTTGGAGGAGGCGATAAACCAGACTTCAATTGGACGAGTGTTATTGTATTTATGCCTGAAGGTGAATAAACCACAATAGCTAGAAGCTTCTTTTAACCAAAAAGATAAAGGCTGTAAGCAAAAAGTAGTCGCATCAGCCCAAACGCCACCATACTTACTTAAAAGATATAGACGTAAAATATCTGACTTTATGGCAGGTAAGCAATGTATACTTGATAGATAAAACATACAGTTGAAATCAAAATCTAGGTATTTATCAAGATTGTCATTGCTCAATAATTTTACTTCATAATCAGGATTCATTTCTTTCCAAGAATACACACTTTTGTGCACAACATCTGGTGCATTATCGAAACCTGAATCCCAAAAAATCCAAATGATTTTAGGGATGTTATTATTGTTTCTTAGAATTTTTGTTGGTTCTAATAGCTTATTTATTGATTGGTTTGCATTCTCTGCTAATTTATTTTTTTGTACTTCCGAATGAAAACTATGATTAATATTAATATTTAAAATATGATTATATAGTTTATTAATCGTGGAAGAATATTTTCTTAACGTAGCTATTCTTCTATCTAATGATTTGATCTGTTTAGAAAATTTCATAGATATCTATCTTTTTGTGAGAGTTTACTTTTGATTTTTTGAGCGACATACGAATGAAGAAACTGTTTAACATCACCACCATGGATCGCAACTTCTCGCACAATCGTCGAGGATAAAAAGGCGAACTCTTCGGTTGGGGTCAAGAAGACGCTTTCTAGTTCTGGCATGAGCTTTTTATACATGCTGGTTAAGCCAAATTCGTACTCATAATCAATAGTGGTACGAAGCCCACGAATTAAAATATCGGTTTTTTGCTGCCTGGCAAAATCCACCAGTAAGCCGGAAAATCCAATAACAGTGACGTTCTTTAGATGTTTAGTCACTTCTGTCACCATATCAACCCGTTCTTGCAGATTAAACATGGTATTTTTACTTGGGCTTTCTGCAATGGCAACAATGACATGATCAAACAAGCGAGCACTGCGTTTGATTAAATCAAAATGCCCATTAGTGATCGGATCAAACGTACCAGGATAAATCGCTTTAGTGGTTAGTTTAGTCATGCTCTATCCATTTATATTATTTGGTTGCAACTTGGGTATAGATATCTTTGTACAAAGAAGCGGTATAAGCGATATCAAACTGCTTTAGCTTTTCTTTACCACCTTTTTGTAGCTGAAGACGCAGTGCTTTATCATTTTCTACGCGATCGATGCATTGAGCAAGTTGTTGAGAATTACCCGCTTCACATAAAAGGCCAGATTTCTCATGCTCAATAATATCGGGTATACCGCCGGCATTGGAACCAATAACCGGTAGACCCGCACCCATTGCTTCAAGAATGACCGAACCTAAACCTTCCGAATAAGAAGGGTGAATAAGTAAGTCAGCGGCTGCAAACCAATTTCCCATATCACGTTGTTTACCCATGAATTGAATATTGGTTAGTCCTGCTGCTTCTTTTTCTAATTTCTCTCTTTCAGGCCCATCTCCAAGTAATAAAAATTGAACCCTTGGGTTTTGGACGTTAAGTTTTTTTGCAGCAGCAACAGTGACATCAAATCCCTTATGTTTCAGCATATTTGCAGCATGGATGACGATGAACTTGCCACGATAACGGCTCGATATTTCATCCACTTTATTTTGATCAATAGCGTAGTGAACAGGAGAACTTGGTATTTTGTGAATCTTATTTAACGGATTAAATTCAGATATTCTAGTGACGATTTCTCTACTTAATCCGATTAAGGCAGAGGCTTTACGATAAGCTAGTTTCGATAACCACTTATCCTTCATTGGATTATCAATTCTTCGCGTCACAATATAAGGGATGTTATACAATAGATGTTGTATTAGAGCCCAATAAATAGCTCGCCCTTCATGCACATGAATAGCAATGCAATCTTGAGTAATGCTTTTGCTGTGTGATTTGGTGAAGTGAGTGGCAAGAATAATTTGGCAACCAAGCTTCCTCACTTCCTCTACCAGCTCACTTTTAGGATTCATAACCACTGTGAGTTGATAACCTTCACTTACCTGTTGTTTGATCAGCTGCAAAGTTTGACGTTCACCACCGCTAAAGCCAGAAGCAAGATTGACGTGACAAATTTTCATAATCTTCGGATTAACCTTTTAACGAGCGAACTTACCAAACTTTTTTAAAGTCAGCTTTTTCTAATACTTTGGGATCGCGCTGAAACTCTAAAAGTTTTGCATACTTTAAGTAGCTGTTAAGACCAGAGCTTAATGCAACGGTCATTCCATCAACGCCACCTAAAAAACCTTTTTGAAAGAAGTACTTGCGAATAAATGCATTGATACCATGAGTAAACGGTGAAAGCGAATTCGCTCGCTTGCCTTTCTCATACATGATTTTGGCTGCGCGACCACTAAAGTTACGGCCTGGTTTCGCAAACAGCTGACCAATATCTTCAAATGAATAATGAATAATATCGGCGTCCAAACGATCGGGGTTACTGGCTTGAACGGCAGCATGTTGTTTAACAGCAGCAAACCGCGTTTTATTTTTGTTGTATAAGCGGATGCAGAAATCTGGATACCAACCACATTGTTTGATCCAACGGCTACCGATGTAATTACGGCGCCGAAGAGCAAACGCATCATGCTTTGTGGTTTCTAGATTAAGCGCTTGGATTGCGATTACGGCTTCCGGTGTTAGCCGCTCATCTGCATCTAAACTTAGGATCCAATCGTTGCTGGAATAATCTAAGCCTACATTTTTTTGAATGCCGTCGCCTAAATAAGGTTGATGAATGACTTTTGCTCCAAGGCTTTCTGCAATTTTAACTGTGCCATCGGTACTTTCTGAATCGACAATAATAATCTCAGAACAAACTTGCTGTAGTGACTCAATGCACTCTTTTATATTTCTAGATTCGTTAAGAGTAATAACAACGCCAGTGATCATAAATTATGCCTATTAAAGTTTAAAAAAATCGGTAATTAATCGGTTATTTTTAATGTGCTAGTTATTTTATCAAACATAGCTATAACAGACTCGCTAGATATAAAAGTCATAGCATCTTTATTTTTAACTCTAGTCCGCCATGGTAACTTATCAATTGTATGATTATGTTCCATCGCGATAGCTTGCTTATAAGCTGAAACTATAAAATCACGATATTGATAAGGACCTGTTCTTTGGGGGTTATGGTGAGCATATAAGCCAATAACTGGTGTGCTCATAGCATTAGCCATATGGGTTGGCCCTGTATCTGGTGCTATGACTAAATCAGCATTATCAATAAGAGCGAGCATTTGTTTTATGCTGCTTTTGCCGACTAAATTAGTCACATTAAAAACTTGTGATTGGATGCTTTCAGCTAAGTCTAACTCTATCTGTGCGGGGCTGCCGGCTAGAATAACATTCCAACCTAAATGTTGAGCATGCTTAATTACTGCAACGTAGCCTTCAGGCGTCCAGTTTTTATAAGCTTTACTGGCAGCGGGAACTATAATCAAGTTTTTATGTTTCGATAAATCATTTGGGTCAATAAGGTATTGTTTAGCCCACTGGTTGTCTTCATCGGTATAAGGAATAGACCAAATAGGCGTTGTATCTATAACACCAAGCGTGGTTACAAAAGCAAGCAGCCCATCTAAAACGTGTGGTGCTTGAGGAGAGGGGACCTTAACATTGGTAAACCAAGTTTGAAAATCTTGGCTACGTTTAGCATCAAATCCTAGTTTATATTTAGCGTTTATTCCTAACGTTGCAATACTTGCTCTTAGAGCATATTGCATGTGTAGCAAAGCATCAAATTTTTCGGCCTTAAGTTGTCTCCATAGAGATAAATAGCCCTTAATCCCTTCTTTTTTATTGAAAATCACAACATTAACATTTGGGAGGTCATGAATTAATTGAGATTCTATTTTGCTGGTTATCCAAGTGATCTTAGTTGTTGGCCATTGACGTTGAATGCATTGTACTGCTGCTATTGTATTACATACATCACCAATAGCGGATAAACGTAAGATACAGATAGAATTTGGCGCGGTAGTAAAAAGGGGCATAATAAAACCAATGTCCTAACAGTATGAAAAAATAAACCCATATCACCAAACTAATTAGTTCGGTTAAGGTTTAAAGGCCTATTTTTTTTGATTGAGTAAAGAGCGAATATACATGTCCTGTAATTTATCATAATCACTTATAAAGTTGGGATCGGGATTATTTACGGCTACAGGCTTCGTATGTATAAGATCATCATTCCAAAGATAAAGCTCTTGTGGTCGGCTTTTCGAATAAGCGCCACTTGAATTGATGACATGTGTTTCATTATAGCCAATATTATCGACAGCTTGAATGCTCAATAAATTTTGACCACCCAGGGTGATGTATTGAGTATCAGACAAGCTAAAATTATACAGTGTTGGGAATATATCTCGATGTGAACCGATTCTGTTTTTTACATATTTATGCGGAACTTGTTGTAGGATTTTTTTAGGGATATGCAGATAAAAGGGCACGCCATAGCTTATAGCGAACTCATTTTTTAAGTCCATTTTAATGTTACGCATATGGTGATCGCCAGATGCAGCAATCAGGGTGTTATCACTCAGTTTTGAATGTTTGATCGACTCAATGAAGTTCCCTAATGAATTACTTGCATATTGGTAGGTTTCTTCTGACGTTAAAGCCTCTGCAGCACTATTACTTATATTGTCCTTCAACCGTTGGGTTAAACGTACTGGTTTCGGTTGATAAGTGTTTGGTAGTTTATAAGGGGGATGATTGGTTAATGACATCATAAATATCATCTGCGGTTTTTTTGCTGTTTCTAATATGTGGTGAGCAAATTTAAAGGCATATTCATCCGCCAATCCCCATTCTGATTGTGTCTTTTTAGCTTCAGGGTACTGAGATAAAATAGCCGCTTCATCATAAAAATGATCAAACCCTTGATAGCGTAAATATTCTCCCGCATTTCTCCAGCCACTATCACCTGCATAAATAAAGCTTATTTCATAGCCTGCATTTTTATATGGAATGGTTGCAAGGCTATCGAGTTTTATCTTTTTATATGATGATTGGCTAATAGAAGCATGATTGCTTTGAGTTAACATCATCATAATGCTGGTCCAAGTACCACTAGTACCCGCTTGAAAACGCTTGAAAGTGAAATCTTCATTGAACTGATGACGCAAAGAGCCCAATAGATCATTACTGTTTTTATCATCGTCAATAAGGTAGTTAGTCCCCATGCTTTCCATTAAAACGACAAAAACATTAGGCTTATTTTTAGCCAAATAGTCATTCTTCGGAGTATGATAAACAGGTGTATCTTTACCGATCACTTTTCTCATTTGATTCGTTAATTCTAAGCTATCAACAGGAAGGAAGCTTTCTTCTTTTTTATGATCTTTACGAGCCCAATCCATTGCCATAAAAGCATTTGGAGTCACTTTATTTAATGGTATGAAGCTGGATATATTGGCATCATATCGACCTAAAGGAAATGCCCCTAAAGCCCCACGAGCTAACAAGAAAAAAACTAAAACACTAATCAACGCAGTAATAGATACTCGGGTTTTAGATGGAGTGGATGATATTGTGGTAGATAAGGACTTATTCGCTTTTCTAAGTAGGTACAAACTGAGTATGGCAATGAAAATAGCAAAGAATACTGAGCGTAAAACCGGATAGTCCTGCCACATACTGATTGCAACTGCTTGGGTATCGTCATCAATAAAACCAAACATAAAGACATCGAAAAAATTACCATAAGTTTTATAGAAATAATAATTCCCGATGGAGAATGCGACCAAAAGAAAGAAAATAATAGCCGAGTAATATTGGCTTATAGAATCGTATCGACGCTGCCATCGTTCATCATTTGCGCTAATACAACCTAAGAGAAATAATGGCATAAAAGCGATAACAGAAACTTTTAAATCAAAGCGTAAGCCGACCACTGTTGATAGCCAGAAATCCTGTGTATACTGCAATAACTCATTAACATTAGTGATGTTAAACAAGAATGTAACTCTGGCCAAACCAAGAACAAAAGTTGAGATTGAAATTGCAATGATTATCTGACGTAAATTTTGAATGAAGTGGATTCTAAACATGTCTTTCTACCCTAAAATAGTTATGCGCATTTTATAGAATATTGATTATTTTGTCGATGAATTGATAGCGATTAAAGCATGGTGTTTGGGCCGAAGTTCCTCAATAACTGAATATTGGTTTTATGAAAGTATTAGAAACGGCAAGCAGTAAAGCTTGGTATAATGAAGCGCTATTTTTAGGCTCTATGGATTCGTGTTTTGATCCAGAATATTGGAAGCGAATCGGAAAAATAATTGGATCTGCACAAGGGCGTGGAATTACCTGGTTTGTACAGACAGAGCAAATGCCAGCAGCACTACGGCATTATCGACGTGGTGGATTATTTGGAAAAATCATTAGTGATACTTATTGGTTTACAGGTTGGGAAAAAACAAGGAGCTTTCAAGAATTTATTTTACTTGAACATTTAATCAAACAAGGCGTCCATGTTCCTCAACCGATCGCCGCACGAGCGATGAAAAAATGGTGCTGCTATCAAGCAGATATTCTGACTCAAAAAATCCCCAATGCACAAGACTTAGTTAAGCGATTACAATTAGGTTCAATCGGGCCTACTTTGTATAGAAAAATTGGTCAGGAAGTAAAAAAATTACATCAAGCTAATGTGAATCATACAGATTTGAATATTCATAATATTTTGGTCGATACAAATGACAAAGTTTGGATTATCGATTTTGATAAGTGCCATATAGAAAAAAATGGCAATAGTCTCAGTTGGAAAAGAAATAACCTTGAGCGATTATTACGTTCGTTTAAAAAAGAGCGAATAAAGCGTCAGATTAACTGGAATCAAGAGTCTGATTGGCAAGCATTACTATTGGGTTATTCCGATTAAACTACTTTTATTATAAGCAGGTTTCATTTGAGTTTTTACAAGTCTCCACTGACATTTAAACAAAAATTACATAGCCATGGTTGGGTTATTTTAATTAATGCACTCATTGCAATGCTGATTGCAGTTCGATATTTTTTGTACCTTCCAGCATTTCCTCAAGACGGATTGAGTACTAGCTTTATTGTGGCAGGAACGTGGAGCCAAATGGCGCTATTGGCTGCCCTAATTGGTTTAATTACTATTCCTTTATTATGGTTACCTACTTTTGCTCGTCGTAGCCTGATTGCCATTATTGCCTCCGTTGGACTTGCAGGCTTGGTGATTGACACCTTTGTATTTGCACAATATCGTTTTCATATTAATGCCGTTGTTGTGGAGCTTGTATTTTCTGGTGATGTGGTTGATTTTCCTCTGATCACTTGGCTGATGACGATTGTCAGTGTTACCGGGTTGGTATTGTTTCAGTATTGGCTAATAAGCTTTATGGAGAAAAATCCAACATTAACGAAAAAACGATTGGGCCGAAAGTTCGTATTCCTCACTTTTGTTTGTCTGCTATTTACTAATGGTGTCCATGTTTGGGCGTCGGCTTATGCTTACCAACCCGTGAATATCATCAAGCAGTATTTACCTTTATTTCAGCCAGCAACCGCAAATAGCTTTATGAGAAAACATGGCTGGATTGATGAACAAGCCGTTGATCGCCAAAAATCGATGGCATTAAAAGGAAATAGTGACTTAAATTACCCATTGTCGCCTTTAAAAACGAAAGCAGTAGAAAAGCCAGTTAATATTGTTTTCTTGGTGGTTGATTCTTGGCGGGAAGATACGTTCAATGCTGATAACACACCAAACCTTTGGGCGTTCTCACAAAAAGGTGAGCGCTTTTATAATCATATTTCAACGGGGAATGCGACTCGAACCGGGATTTTTGGCTTGTTCTATGGTCTGCCTGGAACGTATTGGCATGGTTTCTTAGCGAATCATCGTGCACCGGTATTAATAGATCGCCTACAGCAACTTGATTATCAAATTGGGCTATTTGCCTCAGCTAAATTAACTGCTCCTGAATTTAATCAAACAGTGTTTGCAAGTCTGAAAAACATACGCATTGGTTCAAAAGGATCAACACCTTCGGCTCGTGATATTGATCTGACAAAAGATTGGCTTTCATGGTATGACAAGCGTAATAAATCAAAACCAACATTTTCATTCTTGTTTTATGATGCACCACATGGCTATGACTTCCCTGAAGGATACCCACATCAATACCAACCTATGTTGAAAACATTAAATTACCTCAACTTGGACAATGATACTGATCCAGAGCCAGAGCCTTTAATGAATCGTTATAAAACCAGTGTTCATTTTGTTGATAGCTTAGCTAAGAAAGTCTTGGATAAGTTAAAATCAACCGGTGAATTGGATAATACTCTAGTAGTTATAACGGGAGATCATGCACAAGAGCTCAATGACAACAAACTAAATTACTGGGGACATAATGGTAATTTTACCCCAGCTCAAACTCATGTCCCATTTGTTATGGTTGGTCCGAAAGTCCCCGAAAACTTCGTAAAAGGTTGGGGTAATAATTTCAGTAGCCATGAAGATGTCGCGCCAACCATTGCAAAAAATTACCTTGGTGTAGAAAATAAAATAAGCGATTACTCGACAGGCATTGACCTACTTGATACACCTCAAGATCGTCCATGGATTATGGCCTCAAGTTACAGTGGCTATGGTGTGGTTTCTCACGATTCAATTCTCGAAGTTGGAGCAACGGGTCAATCTCAGTTTATGGATATCACGAATCATCCTAAAGATGGTCAACCTAACTACCAATACCTGCAACAAGCGTTAGAGCAGATAAGTCGATTCAGGAAGTAAAATGACAGATTTAGTAACAGTAGCTTATGCTTGTGATGATAATTATTCACGCCACTTAGCGGTTTCTATTGCATCGCTTATTCATCACTATCCAATCAGAAAAAAATTAGAAATATTTGTTTTTGATGCAGGAATATCAGAGAGTAATAAAGGTAAAATTTCCAAATTAAATAGTGAAAATGTAATAATTAAATTTATTAGTATTGATATCAGTATGTTTGATGGCTATCCATTGACGATTGAGCATATTTCATTAGCAACATATTTCCGTCTTAAATTACCATCATTATTACCAGGACATAAGAAAGTTATTTATCTGGATGTTGATATTTTAATTGGTGATGATATTTCAGATATGTGGGATATTGATATTGGAAATAAATCTATTGCAGCTGTAATTGAACCGGAGATATCATTAAAAAATATTGAGCATTTAAATAATATTGGAATTAAGGGGGGAGGATATTTTTACTTTAATGCAGGATCATTAATTATTAACTTAGCTAAGTTAAGAGATTCTAAATTTGAAGATAAAGTGGTTGTTTATCTTTGTAAATATTCAGAAAAATTGATATATCAAGATCAAGATATTCTGAACGGAATCTTATATGATGATGTAAAATATATCTCACCAAAATATAATTATATGCCTATGTATAGAAATATTTTATCTAAAAAACGCAGGTATCAAATTAATATGATTCCTTACACTGTTCGTGAAATTAAAAAATTAAAAAAATCTGCGTGTATATATCATTTTTGTGGGAAAAGGAAAGCTTGGATGCAAACATGCACCAGTACAGGATTTCATTTGTATAAAAAATTTCAAGATAAAACAGAATGGAAAGGTACGGAGTATGTAGATTATGATCTAGTCAGAGGACGAGAGAAGCTTAATTATATATACCGAAGATGTGTGTTAAGAATTATGAACTTTATTGTGTAGTGTTAATTAACTTTTTAGAGAGATGATAATGAAAGTAGCAGTAGTTGTCAGTTGTTTGAAGCTAGGTGGAATGGAAAGAGTTGCGGTTAACCTTGCCGATGCTTTTGCTCAATCAGGGCATGATAGCCACTTGATATATTTCAAAAATAGACAAAAACAAATATTGCCTAGAAATGAGACTGTTAAATTACACCTTTTTGACTTAAAAAAATGGGTACTATTGACTGGTATTGGCAGCTTATGGTTTCTTATTTGTAAATTAATCAATATATTTTTCCGCAAAACCTTTCCTCATTTTTTTGCGTATGCTCAGGCTATTGCATTTCGTTATAAGTTGCGAAAGTTGGAGAAAAAAAATGGCCGTTTTGATTTGATTGTGTTTCGCGGACAAGGAACATTTGGTCAAATTTGGCCATCTAAAGATAATCGTTTTGTTTTCGTTTGTGAAAGTGTACAAAATAAGCATTTATATGCAGGTTTATCGAGATGGGTATTTTCATCATTATTTGAAAACCGAAATGTTGCCTGTGTATCGAATGGCGCTAAGGATAGTTTTTTGGATCTAACCAAAGAGCACAAGATAGATTGTCGGACTGTTTTACAAATTAGTAATCCGAATGATTATCAAATGATCAGAAAAGATGCATTACAACCGATTGACATCGATCTACTACACCCAAATCCTTATATTTTAGGATTAGGTCGTCTGGTGCCTTTAAAAAATTTCACCTTACTTATTCAGGCTTATCACTATGCCCGTCTTCATTTTGGTCTGGAGCAAGATCTAGTGATCGTCGGAGAGGGGAAAGATAGAGAGCAACTTGAAAAAAAAGTATCAGAACTGGGCTTACATCAGAATGTTTTTTTTAAGGGAGCACAAACTAATCCATTTCCTTGGTATAAACAAGCAGACCTATTTGTTCTTAGTTCAAAATCTGAAGGTTTAGGAATGGTTATAATTGAAGCATTAGCCTGTGGAACTCGAGCAGTTTCAACGGATTGTCCTGGAGGTGTCAGGGATATTATGCAAGGTGAATTGAGTCGATTTTTAGCCGAGCAAGATGCGAAATCTTTAGCAGAAAAAATTCAATTATCATTAAATCATGCTCCTAGTGAGGCGTTAAATAATGATATAAACAAGGTACTAATTAGATTTGATCAAGACTTTATCGTTGAACAGTATGTACAGGAATTCATACGGTAAATATTAATTGTTTTGATTAAAAATATTGCAAGGAAACATCAAGAATGATTCGGTTTATCTACACAGTATTACTTGTATTCTTATCACCCTTTTTTTTATACAGCTTATATAAAAAAAAGGAAGGTAAGCCGACTTTTGGTTCTCGCTGGAAAGAACATTTTGGTTTTACACCTCCGATAAAATTACAACCGGATGAAAAAAGCATTTGGATTCATGCGGTATCGGTGGGGGAGGTTTTAGGTGTCACTTCCTTAATAAAAGAATTAAAGCGGCAAAATCCGGAACAGATTATTGTGTTAACGACCACCACTGCAACAGGAGCTCAACAGGCAGAGAGCCTAAAAGGATTGGTGGAGCATCGTTTTATGCCATTAGATTTTTCTTGTGCGGTTAAACGGTTTATTAAAGCTATTCAACCAGAAAGAATGATCATAATGGAAACAGAACTGTGGCCAAATACACTGGCAACGGTAAAAGGTAATGATATTCCAATTACTGTCATTAATGCACGTTTATCGAAACGGTCGGCGTTGCGCTATGCTAAAGTTAAGACTATTTTCAACATATTATCTTCCTCGTTAGATCAAGTTATTTGCCAACATAAAGATGATGCAGAGCGCTTTATTGGTTTGGGGTTAGCTGCCTCTAAGGTTTCAATTTCCGGCTCAATAAAATTTGATATCAGTATTACGCCCGATGTCAAAATAGAGGCAGATAATTTGCGTAAGCAGTTACAAGCCTCAGCAATTCAAAACCCAAACCCAAACCTACAACAACCTATTTGGATTGCAGCCAGTACTCACAAAGGCGAAGATGAACAAATCTTAAATGCACACCGGAAGATATTAACGTTGTTTCCTAATGCAATTCTAGTTTTGGTACCTCGTCACCCGGAACGTTTCAATCAGGTCGCTGAGCTTATAAGTAATCAAAATTTTAAACTTGTACGTAGAAGCGCAGTTAAAGAGAGTGTTAATGAGTGTCAGGTATATTTAGCAGATAGTATGGGGGAAATGTTATTACTACTGGCGGCGAGTGATGTTTGTTTTATGGGAGGCAGTTTAATTGGAGATAAAGTTGGTGGGCATAATTTACTCGAGCCGTCAGCGTTAGGTATACCTTCCATCACGGGGCCTAGCTACTATAATTTCAAAGATATCACCGAACAATTATTACAAGCTGAAGCAATCTCGATCTGTATGGATTCTGAACAATTAGCCGATCAATTAATAACACTTTTTTTAGACCCGGTCAGTGCACGCTATAAAGGACAACGGGCGATGAAGGTTATCGAATCAAACTCTGGTGCGATAAGTCGAACATTAACTCTAATTAACGCAAGTAAGTAGCTAAGATGAAAAAGATAGACTATCAATATGCATTACGAGCCGATGACCAATACGATGTCACAATTCTATCTGTATCTGCGAAGGATGATGCATATAAATTGAGTGATATTTTACGACAGGACTCGTCAAAAGCGTTGCAAAATTCAGCTAATTATACCTGGTTGCTCGTATTTTCTTATCAAGCCAAACATAAAAAGAAGCAAGGCCGAATTGCAGTTACTGATAATGATGCCGAAATAAATATTGAAAGCAGCCAATACTTTGAACCGAATCAAAGAGGTATCCGCTATTTAAATTTAAGTGGTTATATTGATTTTGAAAATCTGACTTTATTTTGTGAACATTGCTCTGTTTCTGAATCTGCAACCCTACTGGCATTTAAGAAGCCAGATTTAGCCGCTGGGCCTACTCTCATTATTGCTCCGCATGCTGATGATGCTGAGTTGGCTGCCTATGGCTTATATCAAGATTTTGCACAACAAACTTGGATAACAACAATTAATGCAGGTCAAAACGTACAGAAACTAAGCCAGCAGTACATTAAAGATCTTGATAAGAATATAAACGACGCGATAAGAAGAAAAGCTAAAATAAGAGCATGGAATAGTATGACTACACCATTATTAGCTGGAGTGGATTATCATCGTATTTCTTATCTCGGTTATTATAATATTACGAAAGAATGCTTATATTACAGCAAAGATGAAGTGCGTTCAGACAGTATTATTGGTCATTTGGCATCAGAAAAAAATAGGTCACTTAATCATATTAAGCTACCGAATGACAAAGATTTTATTAATTCCGGTCAAGCTTTAATCGATGACCTTGTTAGCCTGATTGAACAAATAAAACCAACTAGTATTCTCGTTACCGATCCTGAAATTGATCCACACCATGAACATATTGTTGCGGCCCATGCCTTAGCTCTTGCGATTCAAAAAAGTGAATATAAACCTAAAAATATTCTTTTGTATGTAAACCATTTGAGAAATATTAAAAACTTCCCTTATGGCCCCGAACATGCCAGAACAGCATTGCCTCCATGGTCTGAATCAATATCGATATTTGGGCAATATTCTTGCTATAGCCATCAGCTTACGTTGTCGACTCAAAAAGATAAAGTAATCGCATTTGATTCAATGCATGATCTACGTAGTAAAAATCGCTGGGAGAAAAAGCTCAAGCAATGGTGGGCGAAAAATATACAAAAAAACGGGCATCAATATTACAGTAATCATAGTTATTTTCAAACGCATATAAAATCTAATGAGGTTTTCACAGTGCTAGATGCTATTGAGTTTAGTGATAGAGTGACTTCATTCGATTTAGTTAAGGAGGATTAGAGTTTGAAATATGATAATGATCCATTAGTTTCTATTATAATTCCAATTTATAATGTAGAAAAGTATTTAGAGCAATGTTTATATTCTGTTGTTAATCAAAAATATAGAAACATCGAGATAATTTGTGTTGATGATGGATCACTCGATAATTCAATCGATATTTTGAATGAATTTAATTCTAATGATGATCGAGTGAAAATAATAAGACAAGAAAATGGTGGTATATCAAAAGCTAGAAATACAGGGATTAATGCATCTTCAGGGCTATATTTATACTTTTTAGATTCTGATGACTGGATAGATTTAAATGCAATTTATAACCTTGTTAATGCAGCATTAGAATACAAAGTTAGTATTATATCTGGTTCGGTTGTTTGTTATAATGAAGATACTAATCTATATAATCCTTATAAAGAAAATCGAAAAGTAGGTTTGATTAATTTGGAAAAAAGTGGTCTTTATTCTCTTGAAGTTGTCGTTTGGAATAAATTATACCACAGCTCTATATTTGATAAGTTTCGATTCACTGAAGGCATGTATTATGAAGATGAAGATTTATATTGGCGTTTATTTTCTAGTCTAACATTAGTGGTATCTCTAGATTGTAATGTATATTTCTATCGAAAAAGAAAAGGCTCAATAACTAGTGGTGATTTATTATCAAAAAAACACCAAGATGGTTACATTACAATATTGAAACATGCCGGTGAAATTGTAGAAAAAAATCCAAAACTTAAAAAATATCTTATTAAATGTGCCATGAAGTATCAACGCAAAATGAGAGCAAAAGGTATTGTTCATGATAAATATGATGAGTATATATATCATGAGCTTGGTGTCAGGAGTGATATTTTTTATAGAGTATGGCAGAAGATAAAATGGTATTTGACATGAATATTCATGTCTTAGTTGCAATGAAATCTTTTCTATCCATTAAGATGAAAATAATAACAATAAATATACCTAAAGTTTGGTTTTCACGTATTGCTACGTAACTTAATCCAGATATAAAATAAATAAAAAATATTGCTATGCATAATAAATTTTCCACACTCCGATTTTGAAAAAAACGGTATGCAGGGTAAAAGAAAAAAAGGCAAAATAAGGTGAACCCGACAATACCGTATTGAACGAGTGTTTGCAGAGTGTCGTTGTGAAAGCTAGACATGTCAAAAGTTTTAAATTGAGGTATTATTAAACCAGCTGATGCAAGTTTTTTTACAGGCTCTCGATATTCTTTCCCTACTCCTAATAATGGGTTGTCCTTAAATAAATAGAGTCCAGCCTTCCAAATTTCAAATCTTAAGCCTATAGATGTATTTAAGTTATTATTTTTTATTTTGTTGATTTCAAGTAGCGTTGAGTGTAAGCGACTCTGGACTAAAGATGTTTGACTAGTTAAATAGGTTAAAGGTAAGAATAAGAGAAAGCAAAGCAGCAAAGTCTTTTTATTTTTTTTGTAAATATAAATTAAAATTAAAGTTATTGTTATTAAAAGGGCAATCCAAGCCGAACGAGTATCAGACATGACGGTTGCAGCACCCGATAATAGTATTGTCATCAATGATAAACATCGCACTTTTGTATTAGTATGCTTCAATACGATTATTAAAGATAATGTGCATAAAGATGCTGTGTATGTTGCATACTGAATAGGATTTATTGGCCAGGCCATTCTTCTTTGATCGTAAAAATATATAGCATTAGAAAATGACCATAGTCCCCCTAAAAACAATAAAAGACTAAAAAAATTAAAATTAATGGTATTTCTATCTATAAATATAATCAGAGCTAAGAGCGATAGTGAAACGCGTAACTCTCCATTTGATGCTCCATAAGTTAAGTAAGATATTGTGAGTAAGGCGCAATAGAAAAACAAAAAAACAATCCATTTATGATCTACACTGGCAGGAATAGTGACTTTCCTTTGCTTGATAAAGTAAGATATTAAGGATATTACAGTAAGAGTTATCAGTATTCGGCTGGCGCCAGATGTTAAATACATACCCGTAAACAGCCAAATAAATGGCAGGCTAATTAGTAGCTCTAGGCTGATAGTAGTTATTTTTTTTCTTTCAAGTAGGTTGGGCATATTTATCTTACTGTTATAGATGCTGTAATATTATTTCTGGCTTCAAATCTTTCAAACACTTCAAATGCCCCAATGGACATTCACGCTTAAAGCATGGGCGGCATATGATATCAGTATGAACAATCGAAACTTTTTCTGCTAATGGTGGCGTATACTCTGGAGAGGTTGAGCCATAAATGCCAACCACTTCGCAACCAACAGCCGCTGCAACGTGCATCAAGCCAGAATCATTACTGATAACAGTGTGGCAAGCGCCAAGTAAATCAACTGCTTCAATGAGCGATGTTAATCCAGCTAAAATAAAAACGTGTTTTTGGTTTTCTTCTGAAACAAGGCTTTTAATGGAATCCGTTGTTGGCTTATCTTTAGCTGAACCAAATAACCAAACTTGTTTCCCTTTTGATATTAATGTATCGGCAACCGTTGCATAGTGCTCTGCTGGCCATTGCTTGGCTGGGCCAAATTCTGCGCCAGGGCATAAGCCTATCGTTTCTCGTTCTTGAGTGAGATCGAACTTTTTAATGGTCGCTTGCTGCTGATCTTTATCAATAAATAAATGAGGTTTTGGAAGGGAGGCTAATCCACCTAAAGAGCTAGAATTGAGCATATCAATTTTAGGGTGAGCCAAAGCAATATAGCGCTCAACCATATATTGAAATGATTTCTTATTACTGCGCAAATCAGTTAATAGACCATAACGCATTTCACCTTTCCAACCCGTTCTTATTGGGATATCTGCAAACCAAGGAATAAGCGCTGATTTTGCTGAATTAGGAAGAACATATGCGTGGGTGTATTCCTGCAATTTAAGCTCTTTACCTAATGCTCGACGGCCTAGGAAATTAAAATCACCGTGTCCAAGTGGCATTTCTATTGCTTGATTAACTTCGGGCATGCGCTCCAAAATAGGTTTACACCATGCCGGAGCCAATACATCAATACTTGCTTCTGGGTGTTGTTGTTTCAGGGTGATATAAAGTGATTGTGACATCACCATATCACCTACCCAAGATGGACCAATAATTAAAATTTTCATAAAACTCGATACTATCTAAAATAGGTTTAAGCGTTTATCTCAGCCAAATATTCCGCTACGCCATCGGCTACAGATTTAAACTCAACATCGCAGCCAGCTGCGCGCAACTTGGTTAAGCTAGCTTGAGTATATTCTTGATACGCGCCTTTTAGATGCTCAGGGAATGGGACATTTTCAATCGTGCCTGTACCGTGATACTTAACGACGGCTTTTGCCACTTCACCAAAAGTTTCTGCTTTACCTGTACCGCAGTTAAAAATGCCAGACACACCATTTTCAAAGAACCAAAGATTGACTTTGCACACGTCACCAACATAAATGAAATCACGCTTGAACTCATCGCTGCCATCAAATAATTTAGCATTTTCGCCTGCTAATAATTGATTGTTTAGGTGGAATGCAACCGATGCCATGCTGCCCTTGTGTTGCTCGCGAGGCCCATAAACATTGAAGTAACGGAAACCAGTAATTTGAGAGAGCTTTTCACCGTGAGCTTCAGCATCGGCCCATAAGCGGCGAACGTAGTTATCAAATTGTTGTTTTGAATAACCGTAAACGTTTAATGCGCCTTCGTATTCACGTTCTTCTATAAACTCTTTATCTTGAGCGCCATAAGTTGCCGCAGAAGAAGCATAAAGGAAAGGGATGTCACGCTCTAAACTGTAGTGAAGTAATTCCTTTGAATACTCATAGTTGTTGAGCATCATGAATTTACCATCCCATTCAGTTGTAGCTGAACAAGCACCTTCATGGAATATTGCTTCAATAGGTCCGAAATCATCACCGGCCATAATTTGAGTCAAGAAGTCATCACGATCCATATAATCAGTAATATCAAGGTCAACCAAATTTTTGAATTTACGACCATTTTTTAGATTATCGACAACTAAAATATCATTGTGTCCAGCTGCATTTAATGCTTTAACAATGTTGCTGCCAATCATGCCGGCGCCGCCAGTTACTATGATCATATTTATTTCCTAAATGGTTGAAACTGATTTGAAACGTTAGATGAGATAAGTATATCAGAAGAAAGCTTTAGGAGGGAAAAGTAAAAGTGAAATACGTGTGGAGATTTGAGAGTGTAGCAGGAGAGTAGGTGAAGACTAGTTACTCGAGAGCTGAGATAGTTGGCTAGCCGTTTCATTGAGTCGATTTTTATGATTGTTGTAAGAGATCCTGAACTACGTTCGTGCCTCACTATTCAGGATGACGTTAGATATATCAGAAATGAGGCCCGCTATTCCTGTCAGCAGGACTTGAATAGTGAGGTGTTTTTACCCGCCATATTTAAAATGCGACCTATTTTTTCCGTCATCCTGAAGATGCGACTTATTTCCCCTGTC
>NZ_VHKO01000109.1 GCF_015223435.1 Vibrio hibernica | reverse complement strand
GAAACGTGTTACGTCCCTTTACCCCATTACACTTTGAGCGTGGGAAAGTGTTACTTTATGGGTGTCACAACTGAGTTTTCACCTAATAACTCTTGTTGGAGGTCAAACACCCTAAAGCGGAGCTTAGCATTCTCGGCCTCTAACTGCTTTCGAGCCTCAACTGCATTATCTCGTTGAACCCTGTACTTATTTTTCAACTCATTAGCTTTTTTTAATTGGTGCTTTAGCCTATCAATATCAGACAAAGAGACATCTAGCTCAATATCTAAGCCTGTTGTCATCGCCTTATCGCGGTTGAGGTTGTATTCATCGATAACAGGTTTGGCATAGGCCACGAACGCTTTAAACTTATGGACATAGCTATTGCCAAGTTGGGCTTCATTATTGATTCGGTTTAACGTGAGCTTGCCCGTCGCCTTAATATAAAGTGGCTTACCATCTAATAGTCGCTGAAATGCATTGACCAGTAACCCCTCGGCTTTGCAGGTTGCCTTATACTCTACTTTCATGACCATACCGCCTTAATATCATCATTGAAACTATCAAATGGGATGCTGTGTTTGACCAATGTTGGTTCTATAGACTGAATCTTCTTTTTTCTGGCATCCAGAATCAACTCATTGGCATAATCACCCATATCATTGATTACCCGGAACGAAGCAATGAGGTTGTCCCGCTCCCTTGAAAGCCTTTTAGCCGCTTTATCAGTGATTACCTTATGCTCACAGGGGGCTTCAACAATATCCATCAATGAGCAAAGCCGCTCACAATTACGATTGGTGCAGTAGCCACCTGTAGGAAGCAACACAATGGATTTGTCACCAGACCTTACCAAAGCGAGCAACTCACTTCGGGACATAACAATTTCTTCCCCTTGTGCTAGCCGCTCTGCTTTATTTTGGGCTATGCGCTCGCCTTCAGCACCACTTAAGGTATCGGATACATTGTAAATCTCATCCCATGCGTCCACTGCTGAGTTTTCAATGGCTTCATCAAATTCACTCATTAACTGAGTATCCGTCAACAGTTGGTTGGTACGCACCAGCTCGGAATAATTCGCGTACCAATTGGACATATTTATATTGCGGTGCTTAAGCTGGTATTTGACTGTAAGCGCGTTGCCTAGTCGGTTCTTCACCATAAAGACCACAAAACTCCGCCGTAAATCATGAGGGCTAAGCTTTGGTAAACCGCCTCCGACCTTTAAGCTTCCTACGCGGTCTGGATTTAGCAGGTCGAATTCCTCAGCGTCTTCGGAGGTCGCAATAATGTTGAACTCTTTCATATTCAAGGCATCATTAGCACCGTCAATACTGCATTTTAGCGACGTTTTATTTAGGAATGCTTCACTGACATAAGGGATATCAGAAGAAATGAAGGCACTCTCAAGGTCTTGTTTCTTTGCATTATATTGGTCTTGGGTTAACAGACCATTTTGATAGCCGTCATCCAGTCGTTCTAAACTGTATTTTCTCGCGGCTTGCGTGGCGTCATAAGCTAGCTCCAGTGCCAGCTTTGCGATAGGGGCAGTATTCCACGTCGTATAAATTCTTTCACCCTTATTTCCCTTTGTCGAAAACCCTGAGACCTTGGGCACAGCAGCTAATGTATCGTCATAGCTCTCTTTGTTCATGGAGAGCAGCTCTTCCCTTCGGGCGGCGGAGAATAAGCCGACACAGATAAAGCACATCCTTAGCATTGCTCCTAACCATTTTCCACGCCTGTAAAACGAAAAATCAGGAATGGCTTTCCGTTCAGGCCACTTACTTGTTATGCGAGACATCCTTGTAATGAATGTTGCCATTTGCCTCTCGTTAAGGGCACTCACACCTAATACTTTAAGCTCAGCATTGAACATTTCATCCTGATAGGTGTATAGCTTTTCCATCGTCGCTGAAATCTGATGGCGATATGGGTGATAGGTTTCCACAAACTCAACAACTGTCCTTAAAATACTGACATGAATCGCTTCAGGAAATGCGATAGCCTGACCGTCACCAGCATCAGGGTTAACCCACTTGGTATACTCCCGTTTATGGACATAACACGTTACAAGACCCGCTTTATTCAATGCATTGATCGTAGACGCAATGTGTTGGCATATACCTACACCGCCAACCCCATGTAATGCTTTAGTACACTTTTTCC
>NZ_VHKO01000108.1 GCF_015223435.1 Vibrio hibernica | reverse complement strand
TGTCGGGTGGACGACACTTGTTACCAAGTGCCGTCTCCCTAAGAACCCAGCGTGCAACTTTCACTGCACTAGGCTCAAGCCTCCACAAAGGCATCAAATGATACCCAGCAACTTATAAAGCAGTCGGAGCAGGCTCTTTCCAAGAGTTACGAGCTTGCCGTTTGGACTTCCTTTTAGCCAAGTATTCTTGGTATTGAGGGTCAAAGGGTGTCACTGCACTTCGGATTTTCACATGCCTTTCTATTGGCACTTTAGCTATTTGGAACAGATTGAACTGGCAATCCATATCCATGATCTTCTGCCAACCGTGAAACTGCCATTGGCCTCTTCGGTTGATGAAGTATTTTAGGGCAATCCAAGTTTTAGATTTTGTTGGATGACGCCTTTTAGCCCAGTGCCATAACGTATGGAATAGCTTGTGACCGACATATCCGAATACCTGTTTAGCCACGCAGTGTCGATAATAGTTCGACCACCCCCTGAGTTTCGGATTTATCAGTTTGATAAGATCATTCACTGGAAGGGTTACGTGCTTTTTGATGAGTTCACGCAGATTGCTTAAGAACATCAACGTATTGGATTTACTCGGCTTGATGAGCAGTTTCCCTTTGTACTTCCTATGGTTGAACCCAAGAAAGTCAAAGCCATCGTTGATATGAGTAATGTGCGTTTTCTCTTCGGATAATGTTAAGCCTCTTTCCGCTAAGAAATCAGCAATCAACGGTTTGATATCGTTCTCGAGCACTTCCTTTGAAGCGCAAGTGACGACGAAATCGTCGGCATATCCAATAAAGTTGGCTCTTGCACCCTTTTTGAGTGCGGCAGACTTAATGTGCTGTTCGAGACCAGAGAGTGTCATTAACATCAAGGTTGGAGATATAATCCCGCCTTGAGGCGTGCCTTCATCGGTGTCGTAAAATAGCCCTTTGTCTACAAAGCCAGACTTTAGCCATTGCTTCAACATTCGTTTATCAACAGCAACATTATCCATCAGCCATTGATGCCCAATTTTGTCGAAACAAGCTTTGATGTCCCCTTCAAGAACCCATTGTGCTGACCGTTTCTGACTCAAACAGATAAAACACTGGCCGATTGCGTCAGCAGTGCTTCGCCTTGGTCTAAAACCGTAGCTGTTAGGGTCGGCAAGACTTTCTGACACAGGCTCTAATGCTAATAAGTGAAGTGCTTGTTGCGCTCTGTCTATCATGCATGGAATGCCCAATGGCCTAAGTTTACCGTTCTTTTTGGGAATATAGATACGCTTGAGTGGTTTGGCTTGATAAGCCTTTCTACTTAATTGATTGACTGCTTTCATGCGGCGTGTATCTGTATTCCAGATAACACCATCTATTCCAGGCGTCTTACTGCCTTTGTTTTGTGATACTCGCTTAACAGCAAGAAGTTTTGCTGAGCGAGAGTGAGTCAGTAGCCACTGCAAGGCTTTCGCTTTGCCGTGCTTACCTTCTCGAGTTGCCTTTGCAATACGCATCTGAAGCTTTAATACATGCGATTCAACGGATTTCCAGTCGATTGACTGCCATTGAGCGCTGTCAGGAGAGGCACTAATCTCTTTTAAAATCATCATTTGCATTTCTCCTTGAATAAAGTTATTCATATTCTCTCGCAACGGGAGACCAGTCGGAAGTGGGCTCACTTTCGTGATCAGACATCAGTCTGTATCTGCATCGTTACAACGCAGCCTTCGCTTTTTCCAACCTCCTATACCAGCATCACTATCGGCCACAATGGCTTTCCCTGAGGGAGTGATACTGGCTTACCGTGTTCCGTATGTTGCGCAGTGTCAGGTTAGATGCCCGCTATAGTGCGGAGAGTTCAATGATCACGAAAGAGCATGGGGCAATCTCTTTCCGACTCTCATGCCTTTTGGCTACAGCGTATTAACCACTTCCGCTGTTTCATCGTATAACGCACCTTATGCGGATTCACTTATGTTCATCATACTGACTACCTAGCACTTACCCGATTTTGTGGTTATCAGGAGGATCGTCCTCTCACGATTTAGATCCCGACTGGTGCACGACCAATCTTCGTTACATTGTCAGACTCGCTACTTTATTCAGAGTCCTAGGTTCATCTGGTGATACAGATGGTTCACACATTAAGCGGTGAACAGCGCTTCATACGACCTCACGTCGCACGCCCC
>NZ_VHKO01000107.1 GCF_015223435.1 Vibrio hibernica | reverse complement strand
CATTTTACGAAGTGTTGTTAGTAGCAATATGCCTCAAAAATGATCAAAGTTTATTGTCCTCCGACAGCAAATCCCCTGTCGTTATCAGCCGTTATAGTATGAAAAATTGTTTTTATTGATGTAATAAGTCTATCGTTTATTGATGTAATAAGTCTATCGTTGCTCTGGTTACATCCATCATTTTTTTCTTTTTTTAATTGGTTTATATTCCCGTCTACTAGTAGTGTATTCGATACTTCCTATCACAGGGATAGCTACTATCACTACCATTATCAGTGTTGAAATAATATCCCACATACTTTATTCCTCCAATTGAACCAATAGATACTTTCTAATAGTCATGTCGTGGCATGGAAGGTCTTCCCAACAGAGAGTGTACAAGACCTATTATAATGATCAACTTAAATTGGAAACACCCACTATAGAAAATAGTCGGTGAGTCGTTATAATTTATTCATTTAGACTTCCGTTAATTTATATACCCATATTTCAGTAATATAAATTTGAGATGTCTTTAGCTAAGACTATACCTCTGATTAGTAGAGTTTTTTATAGCCAAGTCACTCTAGTTAACAAAACTAAACAGCCAGAGAACGATATTGATGCTCTGTTAAGCGTAATCAAATATGATGGGATATCAGCATGACATTCAGGCTAGGGTAAACATGAAAATAATATCGAACATAACTGACTCCCATCACCACGATCTGCAAGAGCTGATTATTCAAGGCGGCGATAGGCTACTCATAACATCGCCGTTCTTAGCCTCTCATATGATGAGCTTTTTAGAGAGCTTTAATTTCAATGCAATAAAGAGCATTGAACTAGTTACCACATTCAAGGCCAATGATCCCGAACAGTTGACAAAGCCAAAACAGTTACTAGATTTCCTCGAATACTTCAAAACTAAACACCCTGCGGTAAAGGCAAAAGTTCATATCGATAATAACCTCCATGGAAAGATCTACGTACTAACCGCAGGTCATGAACATCAAGCCATCATCACATCGGCAAACTTCACCAACAACGGATTACACAATAACCATGAATGGGGAGTACTAACACAACACAATGAGCATCTGGACAATCTCATTGATGAAATTTACGAAGCTATTGAATTTAGAGAACTAACATTAACCCAACTTAGAAAAGCTGTGATGTTCGCTGATCAGTACACCTCACAGAAAGCATGGGAAACAAAGCAACCAACTGCTGATATCGACATCCTGCCACGAGTTTACTCATCAGAAAGCGATTCGGATAAAGATCCACTTTATTTCCTAAAGCCAATCGGTACTCAAGAAGAGCCCGTGTTGCTTGAGGAACAGAGGGACTTCTCTGACCTCCACCAAAACCTGCACTTTTCCAAGAAGAAGCCCAAAGGAGTTAGCAAGGAGGATATCGTCATTACCGCTGGCGTCGGTTCTGGAGCTCTACTTAGCTACTTTAAAGTCACAGGCAGCTTATTCCATGTTACAGATGAAGAAATAAGACAAGAAGCATGGAAAGAACGTTGGCCTTGGTATATGGAAGGGCAAAACCGTAGCTGTGATTTCGGTGGTTCATGGTGGGAGCACCACATTAAACGTAACGATGCTTTAGAAGAATTTCGTCAACTTTACCCCCAAACCCCTGTGACAAAATCAGGTAATTTTACCCTTGGCACACTCAATTTCGGCAACGATAAGGTGCAGATAACCAAAGAGTTTGGCGAGTTTTTGATTAACAAAATTGAGAGCTGTATGACATAAAAAATAAAAGTCGAACGATACAGCATGAAACTATATGGTTCGACTTTACCCACCCCTATCCCTAAGAAACCTTGAACCGTTTCAGCTACTTGCCTCAGCGTTTTCACCTAGTCCATGACAGATTACAAGGTTATCCGAATACCTATACACGACCTTAACTTTAAAGCTGAGGTGGTGCTCCGTAAGAAAGGTATTTTTTAGTTGAGCTGGTATCCAGCCCTGATTCAAGGATTAAGCCCCTCTTTGGCTATTGGGTTTTCGGTTACATCTTAAAACGGCAACAGATCGCTATGCAAACCAAGTTTCATTAACTTTTGATAAAATGAGTACTCTAGAGGTTGTACCTGCTTTGCAGAGAAAAATGGACTTTCGTAATTTGCAGAGTTATTTCCATAATACAATCTATCGACTGGATTTGTATTGTCCAGCAATGAAGTTTTGAAGCTATTAAAAGTTTCAAGTATACCGTCTAGATCTAATCGGGTACTGATACAGTACGAATACCAATTAGCATCCTCGTTATCACTATGAA
>NZ_VHKO01000106.1 GCF_015223435.1 Vibrio hibernica | reverse complement strand
CATACTTTATGAATAAATTTAGTTATTTAGCTTGTTGAATGAAAAAACGAATAGAATGATAGACGGAAAGACTATACGGGTTTTTTCCGTCTATTAAATTGTTAGGCATTAAATGCTATTCCAATCTCGTGCAATTATGTTAACATCCGCTAAACTAACCATTATGGTTACATGGAGAGTGTGTGGCTGAATACGATTTAGAACAGGTAAAAGCGGCAGCTCAAAGTCTAGATATTGAATATAGAGGCAGAAAAGTTAGTAGAGATATAGCTAACTTAGGATATGACATGAATGACGTATCCTCTTGCCTATGCCAACTCAGATCAAGTGATTTTCGTAAGACTCACTCTTATGGTAATCAACCACCTGATGATGAGTATATTTGTCGCTATAAGAAAGACCCAGAAGAAGATGAGTTTGATGAATTATATGTCAAGTTTTGTCTTGTGGATGGATATCTAGTTATTGATTTAGCTTCTTTTCATTTACCTCAGTATTAACTTGAGGAGAGTTTATATGACCAATTGCAAAATATGTAAATCAGAAAGTATTAGACAATTAGATGATATGGAAAGTATTTCCTATAAAGGATCAGTATTATCGATCTCAATGGAATATTCCGTATGTAATGAATGCGAAAGAGAATTCGTTTCGAAACAACAGATATTAAATAATGATTCTCGTGTTAGAGATGCGAAGAAAAGTGTAGATGGACTTTTAACTTCTACACAAATTTATCATGCTCGTACTTCAATGGAATTAACTCAAGAACAAGCCTCTCTTGTTTTCGGAGGAGGTAAGAATGCGTTTTCAAAATACGAACGAGCTGAAGTTTCTCAAAGCGTAGCGATGGATAAGTTAATACGTATTTGCTTAAAGCACCCACCTGTATTACATGAACTTTTAATTGGTGCAGGCATTAAAAGAGAATCAACCCAAGTAACTTATGAAAATAATGTAATACCATATCCAAAATTTAAGGCTGCTAATCAATCTCAGTTTAAAACTGTAAGATCAATTGAATTAACAAAGGACGTATCTTATGGATAAAGAATTAATCGGTGAAGCAATTAAGTCATTAGAGTTAATTGATATTCACCTATATTCAACTTCGATATCACGTTTTGAAGAGATAAGTTCTGATAATTACCCTGAAGAAATGGGACAACAAAACAAAATATCGATAAAAGCGGAGTTCTTAGAAAGTGAAGATAACTCTGATGGTTCTAGGTTAATTCATGCTAAGGTTGAATTTGGCTTAAGGTTTATAGAGGAGAACGAAGAAAGTGAAATTAAAACTCTCGCTGAGATTGAAGCGTGTTTTATTGTTAAGTATCACCAAACACAGGAAATTTCAGAAGAAGCTATAAATGAATTTATGCAATTTAATGTTGTCCATAATGCTTGGCCATTTTGGAGAGAGCATGCATTTAGATCGGCAGCACAAGCGAAGTTACCTACTCCAATGATTTCCTTATTTAAGCCTGCCTCAGAATAAAATGCCTAACAAGTGACTATGGTGTCAATAATTAATGTTAAACCATTTTAGGGTTCCACATGACACCATCTCTCACCATCGAATTTATGATCACTATGAGCTTTCTAATGCACGCAATGATGGCTACTTTTTTAGGTTTTCCAGCCGCAACCATTCGATGGTAAATCTCTTTAAATTTAGGATTACATTGAATGGCTGACATCATTGCCATGTACATTGCCGTTCTTATTTTAGGTCGCCCACCACGTATCATTCGCTTGCCTTGGTAAGCACCGCTCTCTCGATTAAATGGGGCTACGCCAACTAAAGAAGCGGCTTCTTTATTGTTTATATAGCCAAGCTCTGGCATGTCGCTGAGTAGATTAAAGGCGACAACATTTCCGACACCTGGAACACTTTGAATGATGTCATTTTTGGCTTTGTATTCGTCACATTCTTCAATGAGTTTTTGTAGTTTTGAGTCTACTTTTTCTATCTGATTTTTTAACGCCGTTAAGATAGGTTTTATTAACGAAGAGATTGTTTTTGGCATTATCTGAGAACGGTTTTTCTCCATCGTTTGCATATCCATGAGTTGTCTTCTTCTTGACAGTAAATCGCTCATAAGACGCATCTGCTCAGGCTTTAAGGTTGATAATGAGGGCTTTATCGCTTCACCAAAATGAGCGATGAGGTGAGCATCAAGTTTGTCTGTTTTTGCTTTTTGACCAATGGCACCTGCGAAGCGTTTGATGTTAACAGGGTTGGCGATAACAAAAGGAATTTTAGCTTCAGCACAAGCCAGAATAAAGGGTTGCTCAAGACGACCCGTTGCTTCAATAACGACACGATTGATTGGATATTTTTTT
>NZ_VHKO01000105.1 GCF_015223435.1 Vibrio hibernica | reverse complement strand
CGTTTTAGCAATACAGCATGCTATCACTCTTTTTTCATCTAATGTGAGTGCATGGGAGGCTCTAGTGAGCACGTTGCTCATTGTTACATTGTAGTTATTTAGTGCTAGTTTATTCTCGATTTCCATACCATAAACCTGTCGTTTTAAATAATAACGACAGCGTACCACTGTGTCGTTATTAAATAAAGAGGCATGATTGAACGGTGACGTTTTTAACTAGCGACACAGTAGAATCATGTCGTTTTACCTGTGGATGACACCATAAATTTGTCGTTTTTAACCATAAATTTGTCGTTTTTAACCATAAATTTGTCGTTTTTAAGCTGGTCTTACCAGTGCCTCCGAGCCTTGCCAGTAAAGGCCTGCGCGTTTTTAAAAAAAACGCTTAAAAACAAGAATAAAAACAAGAATAAAAAAGATCGTAGATTTTTGGTTATTTTTTGAACAGCATAGAAGCGGGGGAATTTTGGTTGTCAGAACCGATTTCGAACTCAATTTTGTGATCATTTAAAACGGATTTGTATTGAGATACTAAATATTCAGCCTGTGATAATTTCATTTTGAGATTTTTGTTTTCATGTTCCAATTTCCCAATCGCTGTTCTATCCCATTCTTTCTCGATCATTTTTTCTCTCCAAGAAAGTCGACTTTCCCGTCTTGTCAAATCGAACTCAATTGTTTTGAGATGCTCTGGTAGTTTTGAATTGAGGTAGGATTGGGCCAATGGTAAAAATTCGTCATGTAATTTTGTAACCCCGTTTTCTAAGTAGAAATATTTACTCAAACGCTCTCTTAAGATCTCTTGCTGTTTTAAAATACTATCCCTTTCTTCACGTACAGCCACCAAATCGGCCGTTAGAGCGTCCTTTTCCCTTTTTACATTACCTAGGTCGCTACTGGCACTAACAAGGCCCTTAGAGAGCCGCTCAAGAGCTTCTGATGTTTTTAAGATTTCCTCTTGTTGTTGTTGGGTTCTAAGTTCTTTCAATGAGCGGTGCCGTGCCGGCATTCCAAGAGCTTTTTTCTTTGCGGCCGAAACACCTCGTTTTAATCCCAAAAACATGTTTTTTTTATAAAAGTAGTCCTGTGCATCAATTAAATTCTCTCTGCTAGTCATTGTTTTTGCATCAAAAACCCATGAATAAAGATCTTTTTCCTCATTGGACTTAGCTTTTCGATTTTTTGTTGTTTTTTTAATAATTGGTGTGTAAATCGCATGTATGTGTGGTGTTGATTCGTCGAGATGAAGAGCTACATGTATCAAATTCTCACCGTATCGCGCCTGTAACGCGGTTACGTTGGTTTTGTACCAATCCATCAAATGAGAGTACGAATTATGCTTAAAGTATTCAGGGGAGGCTGTCAGGAGCATTTCAACGGCTACAACCGAGTCGTTTTTTGAACCGGAGTTTCTTATTTTTGGAGGAGTTGCCGAATTATCCAATTTTGAAATTCGATTGTGGATTTTTTCTTGCAGTGTTTGCCCTGGATAAAAATCGAGATATCGATTTTTCCAACTACTGGAATGATCAACATTTCCATGATCAAACTCTGAATTTAATGTTCGAACATTGTGATTGAAGACAGCCGATAGACTCGACATTTTATGTTTTGCGTGCCGTAAAATATTGAACATGCTTTTCACCTCGTAGAGCACACCCCAAAAAAATGAGCGGAGCGAGTGCATTTTGGGTATCGTGTGTGATACCCAAATATAACGAGTTATTATTTAGATGCAAACTTTCCATTTACGACCAAAAAGGTCACAAATGGATCACCTATTAAATATCAATCAAAAGATCTAATTTTTCGCGTTTTTTGAATGTGAATATTAGATCCGAAACTGAGCGACCGGATTTTTTTGTAGTGTAGGTTATGTCGATTTTTTCGTGCTTTGAGATCTCTAAAATGGCTGGGTCGAGTGCTCGTTTTTTCACATCATTCCACTTGTATGAAGTTGGCACATCTAGTTGATGTCTAATGTTCTCTAGTGAAAGCTTTACCGGTTTATTTGTACCTAACCATGACCTAGCTATTTCAAATAATCGCCATGAATAAACACTACGAAATGCAGCTGCATTTTGCAGTTTATACGTTGTGTACTGGGATTTTAACGATTGAAGATGAGGGTAAATCTCTGGTGAAAAAGAAACCTCGATAAATCCTTCAGATTCTGCATAACTGGCCGACGTAACCCAACGAAACCTAGTGATACGCTCATTTCCTCGACGATTGGTTTTTATTGATAATTGTCGTTCAAATAGATTGTCAGCTGCGGTTTTTAGTTGGCTGTAAACTATTTTGCTATCTATTCCAAACGTCTCTGCAAAATCTAACGCTGTAATCCGTATCTTTGTGAATTTAGCTAGGTGCGAATGAATATGTTCCCCTTTTCTGCTATC
>NZ_VHKO01000104.1 GCF_015223435.1 Vibrio hibernica | reverse complement strand
GTGATCTAGTGGCAAGTAGTTCGCTGCGATTTTTAGTAGCTACAATTACTGCTAACTTCAATGTAGATAACAATTTTTCTATCCCTAATTTTTCTTATGATGTTCGTATGTTTAATTGAACACCTTTGCTTATTGAATTATTACTTTTACCATCTTTGCGGTAAATACTGCGTGAAATACAAAGGCATCACGATATTGGTTTGTTCTAACGCTGAAGATCCTTGTGTACCCGTTAACTTAAAGGTTTTATTTGGAGTACATTTTTCAACGTAGGATGCCAACGATTTTGCTCTTGTACGTTTACCACTTTTGACTTCCACAGGGATGATATCGCCTTCATCGGTCGCCAAAATAAATTCGATTTCGGCGCGGGCGTCATTCCATGAATAGCTTGGGTCAACGCCAATAGCTGTGAGCTCTTGTTGCACAAAGTTTTCAGCCACATAGCCTTTGTATTCATAGTTTTGTTGCTTAATCTCTTTATAACTGCTGCCCAGCATATGATTGAGCAGGCCCACATCAAACAGAAATAGTTTAACCATATTGTCTTTTTTATAGGCCGCCAACGGAGATTTCGGTAATCCTTCAATAGGGTAGTTTGGCAAAGCTAAGCGGCAGCAGTTAAGCCAATGGATCGCGGTTTCAAAATCGCTATAACGAGATTTACGCTCATGCACATGCTTAAATTTAAAGCGTTTAACTGACTCATCGCTGACAAGTGATAGCTGGGCTGGAATGCTATTAAACACCGATTCAATCAGTGTGGCATCGACCTTGCCCGCGTACTTACCGAAATCGCGGCGATAACCTTCAACTAAATCGGCATGAATTTTTGTGACTTTTTCAACACGCTCTAGAATGCTTGAATCCTTAAACTGATACCAAGCAGAAACGGCTTCCGGCATACCACCGGTAAAAAAATAGTCGGTTAGTTTATCCATCAATTTAGTGTGCACCGCCGGTGTGCTTGCTTGACTATCAAATGCTTTGATCAGCGCTTGCTCGTTGGATGCGTAAATAAATTCTTGGAAGGTCAGTGGTCGTAAATTGTATTGTTCTACCTTGCCTACAGGGAAGGTATTGAGCAAACCAATGTTCGAACCGCTGGCTGCGACAAAATAGGACGGTGCTTTTTCGGCAAAATACTTCAGCGAAGTTACGGCTCGTTCACATTCGCCAATTTCATCTAATATCAGCAAGTCGGTGTCTGGATTGAACGCTTGGTTGGTTAACAACTCAATGTTCATTACTAGCTCGTCAGGTGACAACGAGCCATCGAACGCTTCTTTGTAAGCTGGGTTTTCAAGGAAGTCGATACGAAGGATGTTGGCAAAGGTATTCCCAAACAACTCTTGCAGTAGATAGGTTTTACCTGTTTGTCTTGCGCCATCGATCAATAATGGCTTGCGCACAGGTTGACTTTTCCATGCTATTAGGGCGTTGAGTAGGTTGCGCTGCATTGTCATTTCCCGCCAATTAAGACTGTTAACTGCCTGTAGTATAACTCAGTCTACACTTTTACGCGCATAAAAATGTAAAAAATCGCACTTTTATGCGCGTAAAAGTGTAGGTTGGTGTCCTTTGGTATTCAGGGATCCACATCATCGCCTTGGCCAACGCGCAAACTAAGCCTAAAAGTAGGATATAAATCCAATTATATTAAATAAAATGGGAATATAGTCCCTTTGGTTGGTGATATGGCTAAGCGTGACTTACACAATGTACTGTTTCCAAAGCAGCGCAAAATCCTGACTCATTTTGCTGAAGACTTGCTGTTGGCGATGAAACGACGTGGTTTTACAAAAAAACTGCTGTGTGAACGTACTGGCTTTGATCATAAAACCGTGAACAAAGTCTTCGCAGGTGATCCGGGCGTTGCCATAGGCACTTACTTAAAAGTCATGGCCGTTCTTGGCATGGAAAGCAACTTTGCAGAAATGGCCGCTCATGATGAAGTGGGTATTAAGCTGCAAAATATAAAATTGCTGGAAGCTTCAAGATGAGTCGTGAAATCGTTGAAGTCTATGCCGACTGGGAGCCAATTGAAGCGCCTTTGCTAATAGGGCGGCTTTCTTACAGCGATTCAAGCCGAGGTGGCGTGTTTAGTTTTGCCTACGATAAAGCATTTTTAACTTCAGCCTATCGCTTGCAAATTGATCCAATCCTGACGCTTCACTCCGGTGAACTCTACAACGATGAAGCCGATAAAAACTTTCGTGCATTTCTCGATTCATCTCCCGATAGATGGGGACGTATTTTAATGCAGCGGCGTGCGGCCATTGAAGCGCGCAAAGGCATTCGAGCAACAAGTCGATTAAACGAGCTAGATTACCTGCTGGGCGTACACGACTCTTACCGGATGGGTGGTATTCGATTTAAGCGAACAGGCTCGGCTGCGTTCTTAGATGACAACGCTGAGTTTGCTGCGCCGCCAATGGCT
>NZ_VHKO01000103.1 GCF_015223435.1 Vibrio hibernica | reverse complement strand
GTGAGCTTACGGCAGCATAGCTCAACTTAACTCGCCAGCTCTGGTTTACTAAGTGCTTATCCAATATAAGGAAGGCACCATGCAAAACCAGAAAAACCTGATTCAGGCCACTGCTGACTTTGAGCACTGGCGACAAACCCGCATTAATAAACATGCCAGTATCCCCGATGAACTACGCTGCTTAGCACTCAAGCTGCTTGAAGAATATCCGATCAGTCACGTGACCAAAGCACTACGGATCTGCACCACCCAGCTCAATGACTGGCGCAAGCAACTTCCCGTTAAGTCGTCCGCTCCTGATTTTGTTCCGTTACAGATAGAGCCTGATTTACTACCTAAATCAGACCTGAGCCTTCAGCTCACTCTTCCTAATTCAAGTCAGATCCGTATCAGCGGCCTTGTCTCTCCTGACTTATTGCGAGCTCTGATACAAGAAGCAGGAGAAGTAAAATGATCCACCTGACTGCTGAGAGTAAAATCCTGCTTGCGACTCAACCAGCCGATTTTCGCTGTGGTATTGATGGACTCGCCGCCCTGTGTCGTCATCAGCTAAAACAGTCGCCTCGTAGCGGAACCCTGTTTGTGTTTACCAACCGCCGTCAAACCATGCTTAGAGCATTATGTTATGACGGCTCTGGCTTCTGGTTAATCAATAAACGCCTGAGCAAAGGCCGCTTTCAAGATTGGCCCCGTCATCACCAAGATGGGGTGACCCCTGTCGCCGCGAAGCAGCTTAAAGCCCTGTTGGTGGGGCTGCCTGGCTGGCAAAAAGTATGACCGTACGCACACTATTCCCCTTTAAGTTATCGATCCTCACGATCATGTTGACCGATCCCACAATGCTGGAATAATTGAGCGCATCAGCACTGCAAGCCAGCCGACAGGAACTTAAATGGCGCAAGACTTTACCGATATTGACAGCGAAGAGCTGGACAGGCTTATCCAGCGAGTGCACGAGGCAAAGGAGCACGACTTAGCACTGAGTGCGGAAGATTGCCACATCTTGTTGAAGGCATTAAAGACGCTGGCTGCCTTGCAAGAGCGTCTGTCTGACAACGATATCACCCTGCATAAATTGCGTAAGTTGGTTGGCATGGTCAAGTCATCAGAAACGATGGACACTCTACTCGGCCAGAAAAATAAGAAAAACAAAAACCGCGGTCAAAAACGTCCTAAGCCTAAAAATACCCAACCCAGCACACCACCAGTGAAACCGAAAGTCACTCAGCATAAACTGGACGATCTAAAGAAAGGCGATAGTTGCCCCGAGTGTCAAAAAGGCAAGTTATATAAATACGAGCCCGCTACGCTGTTGCGGATCACTGGGCAAAGTCCGTTCGTCCCAGAGCAACACGTTATGGAGCGGCTACGTTGCAATGCCTGTGGTCAGTACTTCACTGCCAAGTTACCTAATGACGTGATAAATGATGGAGAGCCAAGCCAGAAGTATGGCTACAGTGCCCGCAGCCTGATGGCTCTTCACAAGTTTTTTGCAGGTGCACCCTACTATCGTCAGGAGAGTACGCAAGCGCTGATGGGGATTAAACTGACCGCCTCAACCATCTTTGACCAAGTCGAGTTAGTCGCCAATAGCTTGCAACCCATTTATAACTTGTTAAGAGTGTTTGCCGCAAACGCAGAGCACTATTATTTAGATGACACGACCAACCGAATTTTAGACAAAGTCCCGATAGAAAAGCCGCAGAGAAATGGAACAAAAACCCGAGAGCGCAGTGGTGTTTACAGCTCCGGTTTAGTCGCGGGCTTAAAAGAGGGTCGTACTGTCGTGTTGTATCAGACCAATATCGGTCATGCCGGCGAGTTCATCGACGAGATTTTACATGACCGTGGCCGGACACTCGCGCCCCCGATATTGATGAGTGATGCCTTATCCAGCAACCGCCCATCGCTTGATTACGTGGTCGAACACAGTCTGTGCAACAGTCACGGACGACGGCAGTTTGCCGAAGTCCTTAATCAGTTTCCAGATGAAGTGGAGCAAGTACTACAGTGGTATGGTGAAATCTGGCGACACGATGATGAAGCCAGGGAGCTAGGACTTAACGCGGGGCAACGGTTAGCTTGGCATAAAAAGCTATCACTTCCGGTAATGGAGCAGATCCGAAACTGGGGTCAGGCCGAGCTGAACAGGGGAAATACAGAAGAAAACAGCGGGCTTGGTAAAGCAATTAATTATTTTACTAAGCATTATGAGGGGCTGACCGCCTTCTGCCGTCTCGAGGGAGCACAGCTGGATAATAACCGAGCGGAGCAAGCACTCAAGCTAGTTGCTCGCAACCGAAAAAATGCCCTGTTCCATAAAACACAGGCTGGTGCGAGTATTGCGGATGTGATCATGGCGATGATAGCGACATCAGCCGAAGCGGGTATAAATGTGCTGGATTACTTTAATACGATACAGCGAATGGAAAGTGAAGTTAAGGCTAATCCACAACAGTTCTTGCCCTGGAATTATCAGTCCAATATCTAATCAAAACAGGCTCTGGCTTTCGGCCAGAGCCGCTTCTTAATACCTATGTACACTATCTTCTCGTAAGCTCAC
>NZ_VHKO01000102.1 GCF_015223435.1 Vibrio hibernica | reverse complement strand
AAAGATATGTATTTCAGTCCTCGTTATTTCTCAACAGAAGCCATAATGGTGAAACGCTCTGGTTATCGTGATGCAACCTATAAGAATGTATCAGAAATGATTATTGAGCGAATTAGTGTCATAAAAGGGGATTATTATGATCAGCTTTTAACCAAGATGTTACCTCAGAAAGGGCTGGTAAAATTGCATTCACGGGAAGAGCAAATTCAATCTTTATTAGATGGAAAAACGGATTATGCTGTTCGGTGTTTTTCAAGGTAGTTGTCATCATTCGCTTATTTATTAAGCGGCTTCTCTTTCTGGATTCAGGTGAACCTCACCAACAGGCGCACAGTTCCTGATATCACCAGACCACCGCTCAGGCTTTCGCTGTTTTGCAGCAAGCAATACCTCTACACGGCGCTTCAAGATCTCTTTATCTTTTCCATTGTGACGCTCTGAAGGTGTGACGTAATTTAGCTTACTGTGCTTGTGCTCGGTGTTGTACCAGCGTACGAAGGCTTCAACCCAACTTCGACTACCGTCGATCGTTTCAAAGCCTTTTACTGGCCAACTTGGCATGTACTTTACCGTGCGGAACAATGACTCGACATACGGGTTATCATCACTGACTCTTGGGTGGCTATACGATGAGGTAATACCTAACTCTTCCATCTTAGCTTTGAACGTCAACGACTTCATCGGCGCACCGTTATCCGAGTGAAGAACCAGCGCTTGATTGAAGCACTGCTCTCGCATCAACGTCCGTTGCAGAAGCTGTGACGCCAGCTCACCGCACTCACGCTCATACACTTCATAATCCACGATTTTTCGGCTGTAGATATCTTCGATGACATACAGGTAATAATGTTGGCCTCGTACCTTTGAAGGTAAGTAAGTGATATCCCACGTATAGACTTGGTTCGAGTCCGTCGCTGTGTAACTGGTTGGCTTCGCTTGCTTCTGTCTGCTCCGCTGACGACCTCGTTTGTGAAGTTGCCCCTGTGCTGCCAGTATTCGATAATAGCTCGATTCAGAAGCGATATACTCACCTCTATCAAGCAGTGTCGGGACGATTTGAGTCGGTGGTAAGCTTGCGAACTCAGAGCGGTTACACACCTCGATAATCGCATCACGCTCTTCCTGCGACAGCTTGTTAGCAGGCTCAGGCCTAATGCATATTGGCCTTTTGTCAGCTTGTATTTCACCTTGCTGATACCAGCGACGATAAGTTCTCAAGTCAATTTGAACTTCATGGCAAGCTGGCTCTAAACGGCATCCGCATTGCTTCGCTTCAAGAATTAGAGTCACTATGGTCTGCCTTTCATCGGTTGAGGTTATTCGTCCTCTGGCTCTTCCCCGTAAAAGGCTCTCAGCTTTTTTCTTAGTGCCAGGAGGGCGGCCGTTTCAGCGAGCGCCTTTTCTTTGAGTCGTAAATCTTTCTTCAACTCTTTGATTTGAAGTTTGTCAGCTTTAGCTTGCTTCTTTGCTTCAGCTTCCTGCTCTTTACTCGACTTAAACCCTTGCATACATTCGCGGCGCCAGCTTTGGATTTGTTCTGGGAAAAGGCCTTTTTCACGACAATATTGGCTGAGTTCATTTTCTGTCATTGAGTAGGTTTCAGCGACAATGGCCAGTTTAGTTTGAGCAGACCACTGCTCTGATGAAGTGTTGCTATTTGGCACGGCGGCTCCTGAACGTCTGAGTTGCTGGCGCCAATGATACAGGGTCGCAGTGCTAATTCCTTCTTCTTCCGACACTTCTTTTACTGACATCGAATAGGGAGGTAAGAGCTTCTTCAATATAGCTTCTTTTCTTTCTACTGAGATACGAGACACAATTACTCTTTATCGCCCAAACTGGTTAAATTTTAATAGTGACAACTACCCTGCCAGAGGGGGGTGTTCTTAACCAGTCAAACTACAACAAAATGCTTCAAGATAATGATGCATTGTTACCGATTGTCGAAGATAAACTGATCGGAAACTTTCATCAGTCATCATTAGGTTTTGGATTTGTGAAAACAGAGAAAGGGCAAGTAATAGCGGATTTATTTACATCTGCGATTAATTTAATCGATACTGATCCGATCATCAATAAGTATGATAGTCAGATAGATTGGCGCAAGATTATAAAAAAAGAAAAACATCTGACTCAAATCATAATATGGAGTTTAATTCTTAGTTCTTTATTAATGATAAGTGTGATTTGGTATGTATATCTGCAATCAATTATAGATAACCTAACCAAACTTAAAAATCGTAGAGCTCTATATCAAAAATATTCCAGAGGCATTCCTTCCGCGAGAACAGTTGTTTATCTTGATATTAATAACTTTAAAACTATCAATGATACCTATGGTCATCAAACGGGAGATGAAGTTCTCAAGTTGCTGGCTAAACAAATATCAACTTATTGGTCAGGCCAATCCTTTCGTTTAGGGGGGGATGAATTTGTCCTTATTGGCTCTGCAAAAGGTAAGCAGTTAGAACTGCTTCTTGCCCCAATACGTTCTTTTCATTTTATTGATGATAGGCATAACCTCATGATTAATACCTCAGTTGGGGTTTCATTGGATCGTGAAAAAACGATGAAAGTAGATGATGTATTACACGTTGCCGATATCGAAATG
>NZ_VHKO01000101.1 GCF_015223435.1 Vibrio hibernica | reverse complement strand
TACCTCGGTGAACGCTTACCACAACTGTCTGTCAGCCATGAATGCATTTATCTGTATATCTGGGAAGATAAAAAAGCAGGTGGTGAGTTATACCTACATCTGCGCCGACACGGTAAGAAATATCACAAGCGCAGTCATGGTAAAACAAACCGAGGGCAAATAAAAAATCGCGTTAGCATTGAAGAGCGCCCACAAATAGTTGATGAGAAAGGTCGTATCGGAGATTGGGAAATAGATACCGTCATAGGCAAAGGTCATCGAGGCGCCCTTGTTACCATTGTAGAGCGGGTCACCCAATTCACTGTATCAACTCAGGTGGCAGGCAAAACAGCACAAGCCGTCACTGCGGCGACGATAGAGCTATTAAGGCCATATAGGTCAGCGCTTCATAGCATCACGGCTGACAATGGAAAAGAGTTCGCTTATCACGAGCAAATCACAGAGGCTTTAAGTGTTCCTGTTTATTTTGCTCACCCTTATCACTCATGGGAGCGCGGATTGAATGAAAACACGAATGGATTACTACGTCAGTATTGGCCGAAGAGCACCGATTTTAAGGCGGTAACACCAGCGCAAGTTATACCAGTACTTGAGCAACTTAATAATCGTCCGAGGAAGACACTTGGATTTGAAACGCCTGCAAAATTGATGCAGGATCACTTGGCGGCTAAAGCCGCCTAAACGTTATGCACTTCAGATTTGAATCCGCGCCTTCATTTAAGCCTCTCTACTCCTAATAATTCTATATATGTTACCTAATGTCTTAGTTGGCAAAATACGTAAAGGAAAACGAATTATTGCATTCCTTAAAGCATATCTCTTCCGAATAATTCCTTCACGACTGCTGCGCTTTAGAAAAGCAAGCTCTAAAACCGCATAGTTTAAGCCACCACGCCTAGAGAGTTGTGCTATTCCAGCACGCATTGCTACCAACGGCTCCTGAATATTGTAGAATTTATAGCCATGATCTATCAGCTTCAACCAAAGGTGATAATCTTCAAAAAACAAAACATCATCATAACTACCAACATCCAGCACAGCCGACTTTCGATACATTACAGAAGGGTGATTTAAAGGGTTTCTCAATCTAGAGGTAGCAACAATTTCTGAGTGTGTCTCTGGAGAGCACCTAAAAGCCGTGATTAGTTCACAACTCGTTTCAAATTCAGAAACCCAACTACCACAAATATCTACGTCAGTATCCTTTAAAATAGATATCTGTTTTTCAAATCGCATAGGGTGACAAATATCATCGGTATCCATACGTGCAATCACATCATGAGAGCATTTTTTTAACCCATGATTCAACGCGCGGCCCAAACCAACATTTTCCTCAAGTGACACCCTGATTAAAGGCAGCCTTGATTGCCACTCATCTAAAACACTATATAGCTCCGAGGTTAAAGGGCCATCCTCAACTACTATAACCTCATCCGCCGGGATAGATTGATTATTTATGCTTTCTAAACACTCACAAAGAAAAGAAGCAGACTCTTTATAATATAGAGACATTAAAACTGAGATTTTCATTACTAATCCAACACAAATTTATTCTAATTGAAAGTGGCTTTGATACGGAAACCGCATGAACATCACCGTCACCGTCACGTAAGGCTTTCAAGAACCTTACTTAGGTAGTTTTCGTCCATTGCGCAGTTCATGCGCTTACGTTTAATACCACCTTTAAAGGTGGTTTCCCTCTTTAATAGGTTCAAACACATCTGCCTGATCCTTGCAAAAGCCTCTGCTCGGTCGTCCGCTCTAATACCAGGGCTCCCGCATGAGTTACAAAAATGTTAAAAACACTTAAGTACCAAACAAAACTCTCTCTCGGAACTCTGTATTTAACGCGCATTTCAATTGTCGGCGTTTTAAGGTCCCTTTCATCTCTACAAGCTTAATGAAGTTCATGCACATTTGACGAATTCGGGACAGATTTTCGGATGCGTGCTTGTAGATGATTCGACTGTCATCTTCATTCATTACGGCGTCCAACCACCAGTGCATACTTTCAACACCCCAGTGACCTCGACATAACTTACCAAACTCTTCTGCTTTCATTTTCTTAGAGGAAATGAAGTATCTAACCCCCAAGCTGCCCGAAGGCTCACCATTTTTCTTTTGGTAAGTCGTTGCTATACATAAACTTTCCAAGCCTTTCCACTTAGCCGAAAAGTCACCAAACTTCTCTGTAAATGGAATGACTATATAGCTTCTTAGCACCTTACGGCCACGCTGTCCGACTTCTTCCTCTTCATAAGCATACTCGGAATAATCGCTTAATTGCCCCAGTGAAAAATTATCGGTAAAGACTTTATGAAGACTTGGTTGATTGTCTTTCACTGACATTAAATAATCACCTTTTCTACCCACTATCAACTCTGCAATTGAACGCTGGCAGCCCATAGCATCAACGCTAATGACCCGACCTTTAACTCTAATTAATTTGAGGAGCTCGGGGATGGTCGTAATCTCATTTGATTTCGAGCTCGTTTTTAGTTGCCCTAAAACTAGACCAGTATCAACAGAATAAGCATTGACCATATGCGTTAGGCATTTCTTCTTACTGTGATCATACGTGCCTTTCAAAGACTTTCCATCAATCGCTATATGGTTGGTTTCTAATGATTTTTCATGTTGAATATCGTTACACCATCGAGTAAAGCAAAGAGAAAATTCATCTGGGTCAACCAGTCCAACAATGCGAGCTGTTGTATCTTGACTTGGAATACCTGATAAGTAAGGACTGAACTTTCTAAACCACTCTAAGTTCTCTTCTCCAAAGGCTTCTATCTCATCCCAAGTTTTCATTCCAC
>NZ_VHKO01000100.1 GCF_015223435.1 Vibrio hibernica | reverse complement strand
AAAAGAAGACAGCTTAATTCGAAATTATACGAGACTTCCATAAAGATCTTCCTACTCAGTAGTACGTTGATTTTCAAAGAACGGTGAGAGATCCTGGCTTACGTTCGTCCTTACTATTCAGGATGACGGTTTAGTGTTGTGATTTTGAGGAGATAAATATGCTCCCAACAGCACGTTGATTGCAAAGAGCGGTGAGAGATCCTGAACTACGTTCGTACCTCACTATTCAGGATGACGGTTGTAGTGTTGTCATTCTGATAGGACAAGTGTGCCTTATTTACCCGCCATATCTAAAATACGACCTATTTTTCCATCATCCTGAAGATACGACTCCACTTTATTCATCATCTTGAAGATCCGATCTACTTTATATGTCATCCTGAAGATACGACTTATTTTCCCTGTCATCCTGAAAAGCGACGAAGGAGCGCAGTTCAGGATCTCAAAAGAAGACAGCTTAATTCGAAATTATACGAGACTTCCATAAAGATCTTCCCAGTCAGCATTATGCCGAGTTACTAGATTTATCTTCCATTGCCTTTTCCAGTTTTTAAGCTGTTTCTCTCTTTCTATTGCGGTTAGCATTTCTGAAAATAATTCATAGTGAACTAATTTATGGGTTTGGTATGTTTGCGAGAAGCCTTTGATTAAACCTGATTTATGCTGCCAGATTCTAGCTTGTAAATTACTTGTCACACCAATATATAAAGTAGTGTTTTGATTGTTGGTTAGAATATATACAGCGGGTTGTTTTTCCATGAATAAATCACTTATTAAATAGTGGTATGAGATCCTGAACTACGTTCGTGCCTCACTATTCAGGATGACGGTTTAGTGTTGTGATTTTGATGAAGCAAAGGTGATAGCAAGGTTCTCCAGTAGCACGTTGATTCTCAGTAGTGGTATGAGATCCTGAACTACGTTCGTGCCTCACTATTCAGGATGACGGTTTAGTGTCGTGATTTTGATGAAGCAAAGGTGATAGCAAGGTTCTCCAGTAGCACGTTGATTCTCAGTAGTGGTATGAGATCCTGAACTACGTTCGTACCCTTACTATTCAGGATGACGTTAGTGTTGTCATTCTGAAAATGCGACCTACATTATACGTCATCCTGAAAAGCGACGAAGGAGCGCAGTTCAGGATCTCCTTCAGGTTGTTGAAAATCAAAATATAACGTCACTTTTAAGCAATTTTTCTTTGTTCTCCAATAACCCTTTAAATATCTGTTTTGTCTTCGGCTCACCATGAATCAAGAATATCTTCTGAGGCGCTTTAGGTATTCCCAATATAAAAGCCATTAAATCCTCTTGATCTGCATGTGCAGAGTAGCCAGACATGGAATGCACCCGTGCATTAACATTTACCTTATTATTTGAAATATAAACATAATCGTCACCATCTTGAAGTTGCCTACCAAGTGTTCCTTGAGCCTGATAACCCGCTAAAATAACATCCGTTTGTTGGTTCGGCAGTAAGGCTTCTAAATAACTCATGATCCGGCCTCCACTGCACATCCCACTTGCTGCCACCACAATCGCGGCTTCATTAGTTGAGGCTAAACGATTAACCAATTTTTGATGTTCACGATGATCTTTGACCGTAATAAGCTGCTCAAACGAAAGTGGATGGCGGCGAACTTTCTTTGTCTTATTCGTTACTTCGTCATATTCGGCTTCTTCATCCCATAATTGCTTGAACCGTTCATATTCTGTCGTTACCTTTTGCGCCAATGGCGAATCTAAAATAATCGGTAATTGTTGCCAAAAATCATCCGTGGTCGTTTCAGTTTCAATGCTATGGGCGATTAATTGTTCTATATCAAATAAAAGCTCTTGGGTTCTGCCTACACTGAACGCGGGAATTAAAATAACACCACCATCTTGTAATGATTGCTCGACGATTTTTTCCAGTCGTTGTGAGCGTGTTGCCACATCATCATGACATTTATCGCCATAAGTGGTTTCAATCACTAAATAATCAGCCTGTTTAGGTGAGGTTGGATCCGGTAATAGTGGCGTATTTCTTGGGCCTAAATCACCAGAAAAAACAATGACCTCATCATTGGGTAGCTGAAAGTTGATATACGCAGAGCCCAGAATATGCCCAGAAGGTGATAAATCAAATGTACCTAGGCCATTCTCAAGCTGTACCGATTCATTATATTGAACAGCACATATTTGCGACTCAATTTTTTCTAGCACACGTTTTCGTTGTTGGGTGTTCAAACCTAATTGAAGTTTTAATCCATCATCTAACATAAGAGGTATTAACGCCGCTGTCGCTTGAGTGCAGTAAATAGGTTTATCAAACCCAGCGGCTAATAACCACGGCAGCCGACCGATATGATCAATATGTGTGTGAGTAATAATAAGCGCTTTAATATGGTCGAGTGGAAATTCAATTTTTAAAGCATCAATAGTATCCGATGGTACATCTTTACCCTGGAAAAGCCCGCAGTCGATCAATACACTAGAACCATTAATATTTAATTCATGACAAGAACCTGTCACTGTGCTCTTCCCGCCATGGTGAAATAAGTAGTATTTGTGCTGTGGGTGTAGTCTATAATTAGTTGATATCATATTTTTTACTCTATTATTTACGGTTTTATATTGCTGGATTCTAGGCTTTAACCATGCAATATATAACCGATTTTCGAATGAATATTGAGCAATAAGGTAATGTTTTAGAACGATATAGTGTTATTTTTCTGAAACAATGAGATCTGTATCAAAAATAATAGAGCTTCTTAAGAGGAAGTGCCCTACAGCAACTCGCGACGCATCCATATTAATGATAGAATACGCGCAAATTTACAAGTGCGTGTTGGGGATGCGATT
>NZ_VHKO01000010.1 GCF_015223435.1 Vibrio hibernica | reverse complement strand
AACCAGTATAGCAACTCTGTGTTTCTTCACACCGTATGGTTATTCCATATTGGAAGTTCCACATCATTTTTAAATATATTAGTCTACAGTCAAACACTCACAAGTATTTTTAACCACTCAAGACCTAACTTGGACAACTTTAATGAAAATTTATGATTGCTGTAACTTAGTCCGCGAACTATACGCTCAAATTGGTAGTGGCGATCAAGGCTATATTCCACAAGCAATTACTTGCGCGGTAAGGACATTTAACGATATTGCAGCGGATGAAGAACTGCCAATAGAAACCCGCGAGCGAGCAGCCTTTGCCGCTGCCAATCTTTTAATTTCAGACTTTAAAGATTAAGTCCTGATAAGGATAATATACGATGGATTTAGCTAATTTTGAAAAAATGGACCCGATAATATTGATGAGTATCGTCAATATGAAGATCCGAAATGAATTTGGTAATTTAGAAAACTTAACCAAGTTTTTCGATATTGATCAACAACAATTAATAGATAAGCTAACAACCGCTGGATTTGATTATTTACCAGAAGCCAAGCAATTCCGATAATGATTATTAAAATAGCCGCTCAACACTGGTTATAACGTGCCTTTGCGGCTATTTACACTAATAATAATCAATATCTAGCTATGCAATTTAACTGCCTTTTCGTTAAAAATCATAGCTCACGCCAGTACCAACGCTCACATTATAGTTATCGTAAAAGTCGATATTAGAAAAATCTTGATGATAACCAAGTAGCGCTACTAGTCCGACATTTTTCAAGTTGAAAGGCGCTTTATAAACATAGGTGGACATAATACCTACGCCGTTATCACTGCGCGTGTCTTGAAAAATAGGATTAACATTTTCGAAATCTTCGTAATGATATGTCGCACTAACCGTAAACGTACCTTTTGCTAATCGCTTCAAAAAGGCAACCTGTCCAGTATATTTATTGGATGACATTGCCTTACCTGATAAATCTTTACGCATATAGTTAACAGAGCTACGAACTAACCATGTTTTACTGATCGGATCTAAATGAGACAATTCAATAAAATACAAATCACCGTTACGATCTAATGCTTGCTGGGCTGTAGGCGAAAAGCTAATACCACTGAGTTCATCGTCTATTTTTTGATCACCATAGGCCATTTCTAAACCAAAACGAGATGATAATATATCGCTATATTGAAATCGTACTCCTTGGATATTGCGGTCGGTTTCACTCCTATCCTCACCGACAAGGTAAGGGTCCTTCCAAGTCGTCGCCGATAGTATGCCCGGTAAGTAAGAGAATTTAAAAGTGCCAAGGTTATCAACATATTGGTGGTAACCTAACTCAATATGCGGTCGGCCAAGCGCGATATCAGCTTCTTGCATACCGAACTGTACTCGTGAATTACCATTAGCAAACGTATAATCCACATGACTCGCGGCCAAAGGGAAAAAGAAGGCTTCCATTTTGTCTTCCCCAATCCCCGATAAAGAATCTATATTCTTAGGGCCAGAATCTAGACGGGAGTTACTTTGAGCGCCTCCCGCTAACATCGCAATCGTCCCTGAAACGCCAGGTTCCCATTTACCCTTTTGTTCATTAGCATAACTTTGCGCTGATAACACAGATAAAACCACTGCAACCCAAATAACTTTAATCACACCATCTCCAGTCATAATAAATACAAATATCGCACGTAAAACCATAAGCGCAATCTATCAATACAATAGCAAAGCGCTTAAAAATATCCTATTAATATAACGAGACATGCATCGAAAGTTAATTGTCGTTTATTACCGCCACCTCCACAGTTAGTGATATTCGTTCTATTTTTATACATATTGATACAAACAAGACATACGGTATATTTTTCTTAACTACTAAATAAGCATGAGTTCATAAACTCAACTGAGTCAAACACAAAATACATAGCTTTTATATTTAGGAGAGAAGGATGAAACGGACTTTAACTTACAGTGCCGTAATGGCGGCGTTGATATTAAGTCAACAAGCTTATGCACAAGATTGCAGCGACTTACCCATTTGGCAATCAGACCAAGCTTACAATGGAGGTAACCAAGTTCAACAAAATGATAGTGCTTACCAAGCTCAATGGTGGACAAAAGGCAATTCTCCGGCACAATTTTCTGGATCATGGCAAGAGTGGGGAAACCTTGGAGTATGCGATAGCCAAGATGGCAATATTGCGCCAACAATCAGTATTATTTCACCATTAAATAATGCTCAAATTGTAGAAGCCGTGACTATTACTCTAAAAGCCAACGCCGACGATGAAGATGGCAATATCAGTAAAGTAGAATTTTTTGCAGGTAATCAATTATTAGGCCAACTAACTGCCGCACCTTATCAATTAGATTGGAGTGCGACATTAGGTTCGTCCTCAATTCAAGTCATTGCAACGGATAATTTAGGTAAAAGCACATCAAGCCAAGTTTCTATTTCTGTCCAAAGTGGCGATGCCAATATGGCGCCAACCATCAGTCTAACGACGCCAACAGCGGAAGATAATATTCAACCTAATGATAATGTGACGCTAACGGCAAATGCTAGTGATGCCGATGGCTATGTGGCTAACGTTGAATTTTATGTCGATAACCAATTGATCGCTTCAGATAATAGTGAACCGTTTGAGGCTCAATGGATCGCTACTTCAGGTCAACACTCACTTAAAGCTAAAGCCTTTGATGATAAAGATGCGGCCGCGACCAGTAACCAAGTCTCGCTTAACGTTGCCACTACATCTAGTGGTGGTTGTGGCGAAGTAGCGCTCTATTCTGCCGGCACTGCATATACCGTGGATCAATTGGTTCAATTAGATAATCAAAAATATCGCTGCGATGTCGCAGGTTGGTGCTCTTCCGATGCATTATGGGCTTATGCGCCAGGCACTGGACAAAATTGGCAAGGTGCTTAGACCAGTTTAGGATTATGCACCACACCACCAGCTGTTACATTAACCACCCCACAAGATGGAAGTGTCGTTTTAGCAGGAAGTGATATTAATGTTACCGCGCAAGCCTCCGATCCTGATGGCAGTATTACAAGTGTTGAGTTTTTTGCTAACGGCGCCAGTTTAGGCGTTGATACTCAAGCACCGTATAGCGCTCAGTGGAGTGCAACCTTAGTCGGCTCCAACAGCATTAAAGCCATGGCAACAGATGATGAAAACAACCAAGCTGAATCATTAGCGCAAGTAACAGTGAGTGATAAACCTGTTGTGACACGCTTAACCTCTCCTACATCTGGTACGTCGGTAGGATTAGGTAAAAATGTTCAACTAGCAGCACAAGCCACCAGCATCACTGGTAGTATTTCTAACGTTGATTTTTTCGTTAATGGAAGCTTAATTGCCACCGATACAACTTCACCTTACGCCGTAAACTAGACACCAACCGCACTCGGTTCTTACATCATTTCTAGCTCTGCAACCGACAATCAAGGCAATAAAGCCGATTCCGATGCCGCAATGGTCAACGTGATTGAGAAAAGTTCGAAAGTACACAAGTTAGTGGGTTATTGGCACAACTTTGTTAACCCGGCCGGCTGCCCTATTCCATTGTCGGAAATGTCGGATGCCTGGGATGTGATTGATATTGCTTTTGCTGATAACGATCCAAACAGCACCGGTACCGTTCACTTTAATTTGTTCCAATCGGATATGCACAGCAGTTGCCCCGCGATTGATCCTGTAAAATTCAAGCAAGATATGCGTGATTTACAAGCTAAAGGGAAAGTATTTGTTCTGTCTTTAGGGGGCGCGGAAGGCACAATTACGCTCAATAGTGATGCCGATGAGCAGCACTTCATTTCAAGCCTTACTAGCCTCATTAATGAATGGGGATTTGATGGCTTAGACATTGACTTAGAAAGTGGCTCAGGCTTAGTGCATGGATCGCAAATTCAAGCTCGATTAGGTGGCGCATTATTACAAATTGAGAAAAATATCGGCGGAGATATGTTCCTATCGATGGCACCAGAGCATCCATATGTTCAAGGTGGCATGGTGGCATATTCTGGTATTTGGGGAGCTTACATCCCAATCATCAATCAAGTTCGCAGCACCTTGGATCTACTCCATGTTCAGTTGTACAACAACGGTGGTTTAGCTAATCCATATACACCAAGTGCCGCGCCGGAAGGCTCTGTTGATATGATGGTTGCTTCGGCCAAGATGTTAGTAGAAGGTTTTACGCTAGCCGATGGCTCTCGCTTTGAACCTCTACGTGATGATCAAGTCGCATTCAGTTTACCGTCGGGCCCACAATCGGCAAATTCAGGCCAAGCTCCAACTCAGAATATTACCGATGCGTTAGATTGTGTTACCAACACCACTCATTGTGGTTCAGTTATTCCAAGCAAAGCCTATAGTAATTTTGGTGGAGTGATGACGTGGTCAATTAACTGGGATAAATATGATGGATTTAATTTCTCAGCCCCAATTGGCAATAAACTTACACAGATGAATAACGCTCAGTAATCCTAGCTAATCTGAACTCTGGATAACTAACATAGACATAAAGACAAAATGCCAGTTCGAATTTACTCGAACTGGCATTTTTATTTTAATCCGTTTATCACTATAGGGAGATTTATTTTACATCACAAATACATCGTAGTTTTTCAATTCAGGAACTTGCTGATGAAGTTTTTTCTCTTCTCCTGCCAAGTCTTTTAAATCACCACAATAATCATTCGCTTCTTTCTGTAATTCTTTTGATTGCGATTTCAAACGTGTTTCAACTTGTGATTTCAATCCCGTTAATTGGTTTTGTAATTCGGTGAGATTAACACTTCCGTCCGTTTTCATTTTCTCAGACAATACAGCAAATGCGCTTGAGAAAAACTCACCATTAAAGCGTTGTGTTGCGGCAGCTGATTCTTGCTTCCAATTGGCTATAGCCTCTTTTACTGCATCTTTTTTCAGAATCCATTCACCATCATTATAATAACGAGATTCAATATCGGAATAATAACCACCAATGGCTGTTTTTACATTATCAAAGGCTTTGGTGTTATTAAAGCTGGCACTAATATCATCAATTACTTGGTTCGCCAAAGTGACGCCATCATCAGCAATTTTTTTGGCTTTAGGGATATAAAGACTAACTTTCTCTCTATATGCTTTCACTGCATCGGCTTGTGCCTGATCTAAATCTAATTTTTTACCCTTAATAAACACATCATTATTTTGATTAATAAGCACTTTCGCTTGGTCTTGCTGATAGATCGAAACCGCATTGTTCTTTAAATGCATTTCATTATTAATATTGATGTCACATTGTGGCGTTTGTGCCATAGCAGAAACAGATGCAAAGGTTAACGCGAAAGAAAGTAAAGTCCGTTTCATATAATAAAATCCCACTGGAGATGAGTAAAAGTAAGGAGAGAGACTAGCAATATATCCTTAGTTTAAGTCAGTAAAACGTTAACTTATACCAATACTTTCAACCTATTCCACTCGATAATTAATAAATAGACATAATTTCGTAACACTTTGTGTGATTAGCAATATTGATAACAACCTCATCATCGACTGACTTACCCATTAAAGCCTTTCCTAATGGGGATTCTGGCGTGATTAGCTGCACCATAATACTTGAGGTCTGGACACTCAACCCACCCGCTACAGAACTTAAGAAAAACCATTTCTCGCACTTTTCATCGTCACCCAATAGTTTGACTAAAGCACCAATACTCACAGAGTCTGAGTCCAAGCAATTTTTCACAGCGAGATCTTTAAAGCTATGCAGATCTCTCAAACATTGTTGCAATCGCTGTGCTTGCCCATGCGCTAAATAAGAAGCTTCTAAACTCAAGGTATCGTATTTATGCTCAGGTACATTCTCTTTATCGGTTGCAGTATCGATTGCAGTTTGAGTGGCAGCTAAGGCTGATGCATAGACCAATTCTAACTTCTTAATGATTTCTTGGTGGAGTATCGTTTTATCTATCAATATCTTGTTTATCGATGAGGAATTCATGATTTTCTCATTGTTGCATCTATGTGTACTGCTGAAATGAAGTATCATATTACTCTATTTTAATCGGCAAACGGAAATTGATGATGACCCTAATTCAGCAAGCATTAACGCAGCACTTTGGCTTTAGTGAGCTTCGTGGGGGGCAATCGAAAGTCATTGATACCATTTTATCGGGGCAATCTGCGGCGGCAATTTTTCCAACTGGTTCAGGTAAATCTCTGTGCTATCAATTGCCAGCCGTGCTACTACCTAACCTAACTCTCGTGATATCACCTCTACTTGCTTTAATGAGAGATCAACTCGAATTCCTTCATTCAAAAGGCATTGCGGCCGCCTCTCTCGATTCAACTCAAGATCGCGAAGCAAGCAATCAAATAATGCAAAAAGTGCGTAATGGCGAAATAAAAATACTGATGATTTCAGTTGAGAGATTGAAAAACGAACGCTTTCGTCAATTTATTTCGCAAGTACCCATTTCAATGTTGGTCGTTGATGAAGCGCACTGTATTTCAGAATGGGGTCACAATTTCCGACCAGACTATTTAAAACTGCCTTATTACTGCCAAAGTTTGAACATTCCACAAGTGTTATTGTTAACCGCGACGGCAACTCCAGCGGTTATTGAAGATATCAGCAGTAAGTTTAATATCTTAAAAGAGAACATCACTATCACGGGATTTTATCGCCCCAATCTTGATTTAAGTGTCCTACCTTGTGAGGAAGAAGATAAGCCACAAGCTTTGGTGGATTTACTCTGCTCAGCGCCAGATTCACCTACTATTGTATACGTCACCTTGCAACATACCGCCGCTCAAGTTGCTCAGTATTTACAACGACACGGAATGAATGCTTTAGCTTATCACGCTGGATTAGACTCGGACTTGCGTCAACGTATTCAACAACAGTTTATGTCTGGAGACGTTCCTTGCATTGTTGCCACGATTGCTTTTGGAATGGGAATTGATAAATCTAATATTCGTCGCGTGGTGCACTTTGATTTGCCTAAGTCGATTGAAAATTACTCGCAAGAAATTGGCCGTGCTGGACGCGATGGTGAAAAGTCTTATTGTACTGTGCTGGCAAATACTTCGGGCATCAATGTACTCGAAAATTTTGTTTATGGTGATACGCCAGATACTTGCTCTATCAAGCATGTATTGCAATCAATTTATGAAGACCAAAGCCAATCAGGGTTATGGGAAGTGATGCTCACGCGCTTATCTCGTGATTCTAATATTCGTCAACTGCCTCTCAAAACGCTTTTAGTGTACTTAGAACTACAAGGCATTATCCAAGCGAAATATAGCTATTACGCCGACTACCGCTTTAAGCATATTGTGAGTGAAGCTGATATTTTGGCCCGTTTCCCACAGCACGGAGCCTACGCTGAACGTCACCAATTTATTCAAGCCATTTTCAGTTGCTCAAAAATAGCCAAAACCTGGCGCAGTGTCGATTTCGATGGTTTATGGATGGGCTATCAAGCAGAACGTAGCCGCGTGGTCGCAGCATTAGATTATTTTCATGAACAAGGTTTAATTGAACTTGAAAGCAAACAAGTAACGGATGTATATCAAGTTTTGGGTTCAGAAACACCAGAGACCCAACGAGATCATACTGACGTTGCCAACGAGCTAAGTGAGCTTTTCAAGCAAAAAGAACATGGTGATCTAAACCGAATTCAAACATTGATTAATTTATTTGAAAGCTCGTCCTGTCTAAGCTCTAAACTGGCAGGATACTTTTTAGATCATGATGTTCCAAATGCTTGTGGTCATTGCAGTGTCTGTCGTGGCAAGGTTGCCACTTTGCCTAAACCCTATTTAGATGAAGTACCACTAGAAACTATTGCCCATTGGATAAAACCATTTAAAAGTGCTTTTGATAACAGTCCTCACCAAGAAGAAATGCAGTTAACCTCTGAAGCAATCACAAGATTCCTATGCGGTATTTCAACACCGCTAAGCAGTAAACTAAAAGCGAATAAAATGGAAGGCGCTAGCAAGCTTGAACAATATCCATTTGCGCTGGTGCAAAAATGGGTAGAGACACTTAGTTAATTAAATGCAGACCATAAAAAACGGTCACCGTAAAGATGACCGTTTTTTATACTTTTTAAAGCAGCAACTTATTCGTCGTCGTTCTTGCGCTTACCCGCAGATTTACGTTTATTACGCTCAGTTTGAACCTTTTGGAATTCAACCAATTCTTTCTCTGCCCATTCTGTCGCTTCAGCTTCCGTTTCAAAGCCTAATTGACGTTTAGAGATAATTGTACGGCGAGAGGTAATTTGGCGAACAATCTCAGCAGACCAACCATTACGCTTTTCAACCAATTGAAAACTATATTTGTTACTCATAATACTCTTTTACCTGCTTTGCCCCATGGTGAAACATTTCGCTTAGGCGCAACGCTAAATTAGGCGCGCATTAAAGCATATCTTGACGAAAAAAGATGCATTTTTTAATAGTATTTATTGTGCTTTAAATACAAAATGCGCAGTCACTGGAACACCCAGTGCTATCGAATCTAATTTAGCTATATTCTTAAGCGCTTCTACACCTTTATCTAAACCAAAGTCTGCCGCATTGATAATAATAGGCTGTATGGTATCCACTTGAAATCCACCATCGCTCAATCTGGTAACTGAAACACTGGTGTCGATTGTTTTAGACTTCCCATGTAAAGACAATTCCGTTTCTAACGGCATAATAACCAACTGCCCTTTTTCTAATTTTTTTAATTGTGCCACATTCAGTTGGGCGGTAAGCATCGCTTGTGGAAAGTCTTTTACATTAAACAGCATTTGACCCATACGTTCATCGCGGGCGGGAACCTTAGTATCAACACTCGATAGCGTTATATCAATGGCAACCTTACCGTCAGAGCCAAGCGTACCGGATAATGTTTTGAAATGATGAACTTCCGTAACACTGTCATTTTTGGTTGATACAAAATTCAAGGTTGAGTTTTTATCATCTAAATTCCAATCAGCTAAAGCTTGCTGACAAAACAACATCATCGCTACCCACGTACCATTTAAAAGCCATTTAACTGTTTTATTCATCATTTATTCCTTAGTTTTAGGGGATGTAAATAAGTGTAGTCGCTAAATTAATATTCATGTGTTGATTAGGTTAAATGATAAAAAAACGGCCACCGAAGTGACCGTTTATTTATTCTCCAATCAATTAACCAATATGCTTACGCGCATTACGGAACATACGCATCCATGGGCTGTCTTCAGACCAATCTTCTGGATGCCATGAATTTGCTACCGTGCGAAATACTCGTTCGGGATGTGGCATCATAATCGTGACACGACCATCTTCGGTAGTTAGACCCGTGATTGCATTAGGTGAACCATTCGGGTTATTTGGATACTGTTGAGTTGGATTTCCCATATTATCCACATAACGTAGCGCGATTGTACCTGAGTTTTCAATCGCTTGAAGATGCTCATTACCACGTACTTCGACACGGCCTTCGCCATGAGAAACCGCGATTGGCATACGAGAGCCTGCCATTTCACTAAAGAAGACAGAATCCGATTTTTGCACTTCAACTAAGCTAAAACGCGCTTCAAAACGTTCAGACTCATTGCGTACGAAACGAGGCCACAAATCCGCACCTGGAATAAGTTCGCGCAAATTAGATAGCATCTGACAGCCATTACATACACCAAGTGAGAACGTATCTTGACGCTCGAAGAAGCCAGAAAATTGGTCACGAGCATTATCATTAAACAGTACTGATTTCGCCCAACCTTCGCCAGCTCCAAGCACGTCGCCATAAGAGAAGCCACCACAAGCCACAAGGCCTTGATAGTCTTCTAATACTGCTTGGCTTGTTAAAATGTCACTCATGTGAATATCGGTAGTTGCAAAACCGGCACGGTCAAACGCTGCCGCCATTTCAACATGAGAGTTAACACCCTGCTCACGCAAAATCGCCATCTTAGGTTTTTTGCCCATATTGATCATCGACGCGGCAATGGCTGGCGCTGCCACATCTTCATTAATATCAAACGTTAACTTAACATTTAAGCCCGGGTCATTATTGTCGGCCTTGGCTGCATGTTCTTGCTCTGCACACGCAGGGTTATCACGCATGGTCTGCATTTTATTGGTGGTTTCTGCCCAAATCATGCGAAGCTCAGTACGGTTACGTTCAAGTACAACGGCCTCACCGTCAGTGATCACAATACTATCTGATACTTCAACCGAACCAATAATATGAGAACACGTCAGTAAGCCATGCTCAGCTAACACCGATTGAACAACTTCAACGTCATCAGCCTGAACTTGAATCACAGCGCCCAATTCTTCATTAAATAAAGCGGCTAAAGAATCTGAGCCTAAACCAGCAATATCTGCTTTCACGCCACAGTGACCTGCAAATGCCATTTCAGATAACGTAACAAACAAGCCACCATCCCCTTTATCGTGGTAAGCCAACAACTTGTTGCTCGCCACTAAGGTTTGTATTGCATTGTAGAAACTTTTCAGCTGCTCGGCGTTATCCACATCGGCAGGTTTATCACCCAACTGCTTATACACTTGAGCGAGTGCAGTTGCACCCATACGGTTTTTACCGTTACCTAAATCAACGAGAATAAGGTTGGTATCACCTTTGTTAAGTTTTAATTCCGGCGTGATAGTTTTACGCACATCTTCAACGCGAGCAAATGCGGTGATCACCAATGACAATGGCGAGGTCACTTCACGATCTTCGCCATCTTGTTGCCATTTGGTTTTCATCGACATTGAGTCTTTACCGACCGGAATGGTTAAACCAAGCGCTGGGCAGAGTTCTTCACCGACCGCTTTTACCGCTTCATAAAGCCCAGCATCTTCACCCGGATGACCAGCTGGAGACATCCAGTTAGCCGAGAGTTTAATGTGTTTAATATCACCGATATTAGTTGCCGCAATATTGGTGATGGCTTCACCTACCGCTAAACGCGCAGATGCACCGAAATCAAGTAATGCTACTGGCGTACGCTCGCCCAACGACATCGCTTCACCGTGGTAAGTATCGTAACTTGCCGCTGTAACGGCGCAGTTCGCCACAGGAACCTGCCAAGGGCCGACCATTTGGTCACGAGCCACAAGACCAGTCACAGAACGGTCACCAATGGTAATAAGGAAAGTTTTCTCAGCGACTGTTGGAAGGCGCAATACACGATCGACGGCTTCATTTAATTCAATGCCACTGCGATCAATTGCTGGGTTATTCGCTTTTAATGTTTTTGCATCACGATGCATTTTAGGCGTGTTACCTAACAAAACATCCATCGGCATATCGATTGGCGTATTATCAAAATGTGAATCTTCCAGTTTCAATTCACGTTCTTCAGTCGCAACACCTACGACGGCATAGGGTGCACGTTCACGCTGACAAATCGCATCAAATGTTGCCATATTTTCTGGAGCAACTGCCATTACATAACGCTCTTGAGATTCATTACACCAAATCTCTAATGGACTCATTCCTGGCTCATCATTAGGTACATCACGCAATTGGAAGATACCACCACGCTCACCATCATCAACAAGCTCTGGTAATGCATTCGAAATACCGCCCGCACCCACATCGTGGATAAAGGCGATTGGATTCTCATCGCCAAGCTGCCAGCAGCGGTCGATCACTTCTTGACAACGACGCTCCATTTCTGGGTTTTCACGTTGAACCGAAGCAAAATCAAGATCTTCAGCCGATTGACCCGATGCCATTGACGACGCCGCGCCGCCACCTAAACCGATATTCATTGCAGGACCACCAAGCACAATTAAACTTGCACCTACTGGGATTTCTTTTTTCTGCACATGCTCATCACGGATATTACCCAAGCCACCCGCCAACATGATTGGTTTGTGGTAACCACGGATTTCTTCGCCGTTATGAGAGTTCACTTTTTCTTCGTAGGTACGGAAATAACCCAATAAATTTGGACGGCCAAATTCATTGTTAAATGCTGCGCCGCCAAGTGGGCCTTCAAGCATAATATCCAATGCCGTAACGATACGACTTGGTTTGCCAAAATCCGTTTCCCAAGGTTGAACAAAGTTTGGAATTTTAAGATTCGATACAGAAAAACCAACTAAACCCGCTTTAGGCTTACCACCTATGCCAGTTGCGCCTTCATCGCGAATTTCGCCGCCAGAACCAGTTGAAGCGCCCGGCCAAGGAGAAATAGCGGTTGGATGATTATGCGTTTCGACTTTCATCAAAATATGCGCGAGTTCTTGCGTGTAACCATATTGACGTGTTTTTGGATCAGGGAAGAAGCGCCCAACGGTTGAGCCGGCCATGACTGCCGCATTATCTTTATAAGCCGATAAGACGTGATCTGGAGTGACTTCCATGGTGTTCTTAATCATCTTGAATAAAGACTTTTCTTGTTCAACACCATCAATGGTCCAAGATGCATTAAAGATTTTATGGCGGCAATGCTCTGAGTTCGCTTGAGCAAACATCATCAATTCAATATCTGTTGGGTTACGGCCTAATTTTTCGGTAAAGCTTTCAACTAAGTAACCAATTTCATCATCTGCCAAAGCAAGACCAAGCGTTACATTCGCCTCTTCAAGCGCGGTGCGGCCACCCGTTAATAAATCGACTTCCGATACAGGTGCAGGTTGCGCTACTTTAAATAACGCCGCAGCTTGTTCAAAATCAGAAAAAACCACTTCCATCATGCGATCATGTAAAAGTGCTTTAACTTCTAATAATTGCAGCGCTGATAGTTCAACCGAAGACTCAACATAATAAGCCGTTCCACGCTCAAGGCGTTTTACTTTTTTCAAACCACAGTTATGAGCAATATCGGTCGCTTTTGATGCCCATGGAGAAATAGTGCCAGGGCGAGGAGTCGTCAACAGCAGTTGACCTTTAGGATCATGATCTTCGATGGTTGGACCATAGGTAAGTAATTTTTCTAACTTTTCAACTTCTTGAGCATCAAGCTCAGTCGTTAGATCTGCAAAATGTGCAAACTCAGCATAAATGCCAGATACAGGTAGGTTTAACTCACGACAAAGCTCTAAAAGCTTGTTGACACGAAATTCGGATAAAGCGGGTGAACCACGCAAAATTCTCATGTACTTAGGTCTCTTTGGCTGTTGGGTTATAAAAAATAATATTGATATAATTTCAAATACTTAGCTTTATTTACGTTATATCAATGTCATTTCAAACCAGTTAACGGCCTTTTCCGGCGTATTATAAAGGAAATTAGCACTCGACGTAACACCCAAAGCAACCGTTTGCGCAATTTTTTGCCTTTACTGTCTACTAACAATAAAGCAGCATATTTTGACGTTAATATTAAGTGAGTAAAATTAATATCGATCCTCTACATTTCATCAATTTTGCTGAGAACCTCTGCATTTGGTATAAAGTACATCTAAACGACTTTATGAGATCCCCTTTTGACTAAATTTTTCTCTTATATTGAAAGTAAACGCTGGATTCTGGCCCTATTTTTTCTCATTGGATTAACCGCTTGTCAGCCAGACCCTAAGTCTATGACAGACTTGGAACAGATCCAACAGCGTGGTGTATTACGTGTCGGCACTTTGAATAATCAACTGTCTTATTTCATTGGTCCAGAGGGTCCAACGGGGTTGGATTATGAGTTAGCACAAAAGTTTGCCAAAGAGTTGGGAGTGAAACTTGAAATCAAACCGGCTTACCATTCAAGTGGGCTGTTTCCTGCATTAAAAAACCATGAAGTCGATCTTATTGCCGCTGGTGTCAGTCACACTCCTGACCGTCTAGCTGAATTTAATGTTGGGCCCGCTTATTATTATGTCAGTCAAAAAGTTATTTATCGCAAAGGAACATGGCGTCCACGTAATCTTAAACAATTAATGGAAAAACAAGGCAACCTTGTCGTAGTCAAAGATTCAGAGTTCGACCAAACATTACAAAGTTTGTCGATAAGCAACCCTGGATTAAAATGGGATACGGTAAAAACTACCGATACTAATGATCTATTAAAGCAAGTATCAACTGGAGATATTGACTTTACCGTTGTCGATTCTATTTCATTATCGGTTAACCAAAGGCTACATCCTAATTTAGCCGCGGCCTTTGAACTCACCGAAGATCAGCCAATTTCTTGGTATATTAGAAAATCCAATGATGATTCACTCTACGCCATGATGCTGGAATTCTTCGGCGATATTAATCAATCAGGTGATCTCGCTCAGCTAGAAGAGAAATATTTTGGTCACATACAAAGTTTTGACTATGTGGATACCCGCGCCTTTATTCGCTCACTAGACAGTAAGCTGCCTCGTTATAAAAGACTATTTCAAACTTATTCTAAAGAATTTGATTGGCGGTTAATTGCTGCATTATCTTATCAAGAATCACACTGGAACCCTCATGCGACCTCACCAACGGGTGTCCGAGGCATGATGATGCTCACTCAGTCAACCGCTAAAATGGTTAACGTCACAAACCGACTTGATCCCGCACAATCAATTAAAGGTGGTGTTTCTTATTTACGCGGCATCATGAGACGGATCCCTGATTCGATTCCTGAACATGAAAAAATTTGGTTTGCTTTAGCCTCCTATAATTTAGGGTATGGCCATGTAATGGATGCCCGTCGAATTACACAATCTCAAAATGCCAATCCGAATTCTTGGACAGATGTAAAAGAGCGTTTACCCTATTTACAGTTACCAGGCTACTACCCTTACACTCGATATGGTTACGCTCGTGGCAATGAAGCAAAAAGTTATGTGGAGAATATACGCCGTTACTACCAAACTATTATTGGTTATGAAGTTCAAGAAAAACAAGAGATTAGAAATGATAACCGGGATGCTGACTTCACCGTGATTAATGCTCCAATAATGCCAGAGACAACAAAAGCACAAGAGACAAGTACGTCATCAGAACACATTGACATGACAAACATCAAAAAATAGTAATAGATTAGCCTAACACTTTAAACAATTGAGTTAATTCTAATTGACTCAATTCACCAGAACGTAATATAACAAGGGTATCGTTAATATCGGTTTGGAAATAAATAACTCACTAATAAATAAATAAAAGGGAAATCCAAAATGTTCTCTAAAAAGAGAAATACTAATAAATTACTTTCACGAGGCTCGAATTCAACTCGTAGAAAACGAATGATTTCGAATAACAAAAAGAAAATCATTTGGCGCCATCGTAATTTTGCTTTTTGTGGCGAAGAAGCTACTAACTAACTGCTAAAATTATTAACCTCGACTAAAACATTTACATCACCAAATACTTCCATCCATACCTGGCAAATATAAACGTACTTATTTGCCGAATCATCCCCCTATTTTTCTTTGCTGCCTGATCTCCTTACGACGGCGACGAAAAAACTGCTGTAGCTGCTCACGACAATCATCTTCTAATAACCCTCCGACAACTTCCGCATAATGAAAAGCAGCCTGACTTTCAAATAGGTTTAACACAGTCCCTGCCGCACCTGCTTTTAAATCTGGAGCACCAAATACAATACGATTAACTCGGCTATGCAATAAAGCGCCTGCGCACATAGGGCAAGGTTCTAATGTCACATATAACGTAGTATCCAGTAACCGATAATTATTAAGTACTAAACCAGCTTGACGTATTGTCGCGATTTCAGCATGTGCAGTGGCGTCATGGTTTCCAATAGAAGCATTCCAACCTTCGGCAATAATTTCACCGTCTTTGACTAATACAGCGCCGACAGGTACTTCACCATTTGCTTCGGCTTGTGCGGCCAACACTATTGCACGGCGCATAAAGCATTCATCTTGTGGAGTAAACTGGGGTATTAAAGATTCTGTCACAATGGCTACCTCTCAAATTGAACGAGCATTATACGTAATTGAATCATTTTCTACAGACGAAAAAAATCCTCGCCTATTACTAGACGAGGATCTAAAAGTTTAATCAGTTAATACTCTCGCCCAAAGGCAGAAGAATTAAGCTTGACCTTTCACTTCTTTAAGACCGTTGAATGGTGCACGTGAACCTAGTGCTTCTTCAATACGGATTAGTTGGTTGTACTTAGCTACACGATCAGAACGGCTCATAGAACCTGTTTTGATTTGGCCAGCAGCTGTACCAACAGCAAGATCTGCAATAGTTGCATCTTCAGTTTCACCAGAACGGTGAGAGATAACAGCAGTATAACCCGCATCTTTCGCCATTTTGATACAAGCAAGTGTTTCAGTTAATGTACCAATTTGGTTTAGTTTGATAAGGATTGAGTTAGTAATACCTTTCTCAATACCTTCGGCAAAAATCTTCGTATTTGTAACGAATAAATCATCACCAACCAATTGAAGTTTATCACCTAGAAGTTCTGTTTGGTGCTTGAAGCCATCCCAATCAGATTCATCTAAGCCATCTTCAATTGAAACGATAGCAGGGAATTGCTCAACAAGTCCTTGCAAGAAGACGTTGAATTCTTCAGAAGTAAAGCGCTTACCTTCACCTTTAAGGTCGTAAATGCCTTCTTCTTTGTTATAAAACTCAGAAGCTGCACAGTCCATAGCAAGAGTAACGTCTTTACCAAGAACGTATCCAGCCGCTTCAACCGCTTCTTTGATTGCAGCAAGTGCAGCAGCGTTTGATTCTAGGTTAGGAGCAAAACCACCTTCATCACCAACTGCAGTGCTTAAGCCTTTCGCTTTAAGTACTTTAGCTAGGCTATGGAATACTTCAGAACCGATGCGTACCGCTTCTTTGATCGTTTTTGCGCCAATAGGTTGAATCATGAATTCTTGAATATCAACGTTGTTATCAGCGTGCTCGCCACCATTGATGATGTTCATCATAGGAAGAGGCATAGAGAATACGCCAGGAGTACCGTTTAGCTCAGCAATGTGCTCGAACAAAGCCATACCTTTTGCTGCTGCTGCTGCTTTTGCGTTAGCAAGAGAAACGGCAAGAATAGCATTCGCACCAAATGTAGATTTGTTTTCTGTGCCGTCTAAATCGATCATTATTTGGTCGATTGTAGCTTGATCTTTCGCATCTTTGCCAACAAGAGCAGTGGCGATTTTACCGTTTACTGCTTCGATTGCTTTAAGAACACCTTTACCTAGGAAACGTGATTTGTCGCCGTCACGTAATTCAAGAGCTTCACGAGAACCTGTTGATGCGCCAGAAGGAGCAGCAGCCATACCAACAAAGCCACCTTCAAGATGAACTTCCGCTTCTACTGTTGGGTTACCACGTGAATCGATGATTTCGCGACCTAGAACTTTAACGATCTTAGACATGAATGTTTCCTCTCGTTTAATTTAAAATTTAAATGTCAAACTAATGAATAACAGCACAATTTTTTGCAGTTATCCGTATCCTTTTTACATCTTACTTTTTTAAATCTTCTAAGGCTTAACGTAACATGTACCTAGCCTTAGAAGTGTTGAAACTGTTTTTATTTTGTCACTTCTGCGTCAAATTCACCACGCTGAAATTGACCAGCGGCTTTAACGAAACCAGCAAACAATGGATGCCCATCACGTGGAGTAGAATTAAACTCTGGATGGAATTGGGCTGCCACAAACCAAGGATGATTCGGGTTTTCAATCACTTCAACGAGCTTTTTATCTGCTGATAAGCCAGACACTTTCAATCCTGCTTTTTCAATTTGAGGGCGCAAGTTGTTATTCACTTCATAACGATGACGATGGCGCTCATGAATTTGAGCACTACCGTAAAGCTCATAAGCTTTAGTGCCTTTCTCAAGATGGCAGAGCTGAGAGCCTAAACGCATCGTTCCACCAAGATCTGATGCTTCTGTGCGTTCTTCAACGTTACCTTCAATATCAATCCATTCGGTGATAAGACCAACTACTGGGAATTTAGTTGCTGGATTAAATTCGGTTGAATGCGCACCTTCAAGGCCAACAACATTTCGAGCAAATTCAATTAACGCCACTTGCATACCAAGGCAAATACCTAAATATGGCACTTTGTTTTCACGCGCATACTGAGCAGCCATAATTTTGCCTTCAATACCACGATCACCAAAACCACCAGGAACTAAGATGGCATCAAGACCTTCTAATAATTCAGTTCCTTTAGATTCTACATCTTGTGAATCAATATACTTAATGGTTACGCTCAAGCGATTTTTCAACCCTGCATGTTTTAGGGCTTCATTCACTGATTTGTAGGCATCTGGCAATTCAATATACTTACCAACCATGCCAATAGTTACTTCACCAATTGGATTAGCTTCTTCATAAATTACTTGTTCCCATTCTTTCAGATCAGCTTCAGGCGCCGAAATACCAAAACGAGAACAAACTAAGTTATCTAAACCTTGAGCGTGGATCAATTGAGGGATTTTATAGATAGAATCTACATCCTTCATTGAGATCACTGCTTTTTCCTGCACATTACAAAATAGTGCAATTTTTTTACGCTCATTAGCTGGGATAATACGATCACTACGGCAAATCAAAATATCAGGTTGAATACCGATTGATAATAATTCTTTGACTGAATGTTGCGTTGGTTTGGTTTTTATCTCACCGGCAGCGGCCAAATAAGGTACAAGCGTTAAATGCATGAACATAGCGCGTTCACGGCCGACTTCTGCTGCCAATTGGCGAATCGCTTCCATAAATGGCAATGATTCAATATCACCAACCGTACCGCCAACTTCAATTAATGCAATATCATGGCCTTCTGCGCCAGCAATAACACGATCTTTGATCGAGTTAGTGATGTGAGGAATAACCTGAATGGTTGCACCTAAATAATCACCACGGCGCTCTTTACGAAGGACGTCTTCATAAACACGGCCGGCAGTAAAGTTATTACGCTTAGTCATCTTGGTACGAATGAAACGTTCGTAGTGACCAAGATCAAGATCGGTTTCCGCACCATCTTCCGTGACGAAAACTTCACCATGTTGAGTTGGGCTCATCGTACCCGGATCAACGTTGATGTAAGGATCAAGTTTCATCATGGTTACTTTAAGACCACGGGCTTCTAAAATTGCTGCTAATGATGCGGCTGCAATACCTTTACCTAGAGAGGATACAACCCCACCAGTAACAAAAATGTAATTAGTCGTCATGCTTAACCTGAAATTGGTTGAATGAGGGAAAATGGATTACTTCTGGACGGGATGAAAATATACCAGAACCGCTTTTCCGCTACAACGTGAAATCTATCACAGTCTGAAATTTAATTTTTTGCTTCAAATCAATTTCCCTCATAGACACTAGATTTGAAGCGCTTAAAAACTCTATTTATTAATTTTTTTAGCTGCAAAAATGCTCATATTCACTGTTTTTCCTCTAATTTAACGTCATCCCAAGCTAAATCAAGCTCACCGAGAGAGCAATCAACTAATTGCTTATCTTTTTGCTGAATTTTAATTTCAACGCCTCGAAAGCGACGTTCAAATTTTTTATTGGCTTTAGCGAGGGTAACTTCAGGATCTTTTCCTAAATGGCGGACTAAGTTCACCGTCGCAAACATCAGATCACCCAATTCTTCTTCTACTTTTTGTTCATTAACATTAACTTGCAACGCCTCTGCCATGACTTCATCAATTTCCTCTTGGACCTTATCAACAACAGGCCCTATGGTTTCCCAATCAAAACCAAACTTAGCGACTTTCTTTTGAATTTTGTTAGCTCGGGATAATGCTGGCAGCGCTTTCGGTATAGAGTCTAGAATACTTTTTTCAACCTTGCCTTGCTCCGATTTCTCTTTTTTCTTTTCAGCATCCCATCGCTGATTTAACGTGTTTTCATCATGAATGTTTTCTTTTACACCGTGTTTATCCGGAAACACATGAGGATGGCGACGAATCAGCTTTTGGTTCACGCCTTGCACGACATCATCAAAATCAAATAATCCTTGCTCACTCGCCAGTTGGCTATAAAAAATAATCTGAAACAACAAGTCACCTAGCTCTTCTTGTAAATTCAGCCAATCTTGATTATGAATTGCATCCACGACTTCATACATTTCTTCAATCGTATGAGGAATAATTGAATCAAAAGTCTGTTTTTTATCCCAAGGGCAGCCACTTTTAGGATCGCGCAACTTCTGCATGATGGCTTTAAGTTGCTCAATCGGATTGCTAAAGGATTTACTCAAAATGGTTTCGTTCGTCATATTTCATACTCATTTATATTTTATGGGATCATTATTACCATAAAAAACACCGCTACAATCAGCGGTGTTTAACTTGTTCTCGTTAAATTATTTTAAACGTTTAACTCGCAACACATCTTTGATCTGCTCAACTCGTGCCACAATTCGATTCAGTATTTCAACATTATGTACATCAAGGTGAAAATCCATAATAGTGATCTGACGTTTGTAGTCAGTACGGCTATTCATGCTATTCACTTTTATTTTCTCATTGGACAATAAGGTACTGATATCTTTTAATAATCCAACTCGCTCTAACGCTTCAACTCTAATGGTCAAAATATATAGGCCATTGGATCCGCCTCCCCAAACTGTATCAATAATGCGTTCGGGTGCATGGTGATTTAGTTCGCCGAGTTGCTCACAATCAGCTCGATGAACCGAAATTCCGCGACCTTGCGTAATATAACCACGAATTTCATCACCTGGGATCGGTTGGCAACAACGAGCAAGATGAGTCATTAGGTTATCAACCCCTTGTACCACCACTGCATCTTTCCTTGGGCGGTTCTCATGTACCGTTTTCGCTTCTTGTAGTTTTGCTAGTGCTTGTTTGTCTTCTTCTTCAGCGGTAGGTTTATTAACTAAAGCATTAATGTGATTAATAACCTGGTTAATGCGTAAATCACCACTACCAATACCAACAAACAACTCATCATTGCTATTCACATTAAAGCGCTTCAAGGCATATTTCTGAGCATCTTTTAGTGTCGCGCCAATTTTATGCAATTCTGATTCGAGAATATCTTTACCTGCTTCGAGGTTTTTATCTCGACCCAGCTTTCTAAACCAAGCATTTATTTTGGCACGCGCACGGCCTGAGTGAACAAAACCTAAAGATGGATTGAGCCAATCTCGTGATGGATTCGGTTCTTTTTGAGTAATAATTTCAACTTGATCCCCCATAGATAATTTATGGGTAAACGGTACGATCCGCCCTCCCACTTTTGCGCCAATACAACGATGCCCAACCTCAGAGTGGATATGATAAGCAAAATCGAGTGGTGTCGCGCCCATTGGTAAATCAACCACATCGCCTTTTGGAGTAAACGCATAAACTCGATCGTCAAACACTTGGCTACGCAGTTCATCCAGCATTTCGCCAGAATCCGCCATTTCTTCTTGCCAATCAATCAGTTTACGTAACCATGTGATCTTCTCATCATAACCACTGCGCCCTGCCGTACTGCTGCCTTCTTTATATTTCCAATGCGCGGCAACGCCTAATTCGGAGTCTTCATGCATTTGTTTGGTTCGAATTTGAATTTCAATGGTTTTGCCTTCCGGCCCAAGCACAACCGTATGGATAGATTGATAGCCATTCGGTTTTGGGTTCGCAACATAATCATCAAATTCACTGGGTAAATGTCGATATTTGGTATGAACCATACCGAGCGCGCCATAACAATCTTGCAGCTGATCGGCGATAATGCGCACCGCTCGCACATCAAACAATTCATCAAACTCAAGATTTTTTTTCTGCATTTTTCGCCAAATACTGTAGATGTGCTTTGGTCTTCCACTCACTTCGGCATTGATATTGGCGTCTTTCATTTCTTGTGATAAATCAGTCACGAAGTCATGAATATATTGCTCACGGACAATACGGCGCTCGGATAATTGTTTGGCGATTTTTTTATAGGTGTCAGAAGATTGGTAGCGAAAAGCGTAATCTTCAATTTCCCACTTAAGCTGACCAATACCTAATCGGTTCGCTAAAGGCGCATAAATATTGGCGCACTCTTTTGCCGCAGCTTGACGAACTTCATCCGGTTCATCTTTCACTTCACGTAGATTACAAATACGTTCCGCAAGTTTGATGATCACACAGCGAAAATCATCCACCATGGCGAGTAACATGCGACGAACATTATCAACCTGCTCCGAAGCTTCTGAATCATCCATGCTGACATTAAGTTGTCCAATCGCTGCCATTTCATCGACGCCATCGATAAGCTTAACGATTTCTTTCCCATAAATTTCAACTAATGCTTCACGTTCAAATAATCCTTCGGAAACAATAGGAAAAAGCTGAGCAGCCATTAAAGTGGGGCGATCCATCGATAAGGTGATCAAGATTTCGATCATCTCTCGACCACGCCATAGTAGCTGCTCTTTTTGCTTTTGATTAACCAGTATTTCTTCGCATTGCTGATAAACTTGCTTTAATTTATTACTGGTTTTTCCATCTTGATGAAGGCTTTCGATCCAAGCATCTAGCTCAAATTCTTCATGCTTATTTAAATGTGCGCTTCTGACTGCGACCATTAGTACATCTTCCTGTCTGTTAAATTTGAATAACAGCGAAAACCGCCTCTTTCACTGATTATAATTTGAATCGATTCGGCTTTTTGACGGTATTCTTTTTTACTTTTCCGGTTTTGATAAATAACGCCATCGACTCTAAATGACTGGTATGAGGAAACATATCTAACATAGCTAACTTATGCAGTTCGTAACCTTGATTTAATAAATTTTGGCTATCTCTGGCTAACGTAGCAGGGTTACATGAGACATAAACTACGGCCTGAGCGCCAAGTTCGGCTATACGTTCAATGATACCAGAGGCGCCTGCACGAGCTGGATCAAGCAACACTTTATTAAATTGTTTTTTAGCCCAAGGTGCTTGGCGTAAATCTTGTTCAAGATCCGCTTGGTAAAATTCAACATTCTTAATGCCATTACGTTCAGCGTTTTCAGTGGCACGTTGCACCATGGCGTCAACGCCTTCAACGCCAACCACATGTTCAGCATACTTAGCTAAAGAAAAGCTGAAATTACCTAAGCCACAGAATAAATCGAGCACACGATCTTGTGAGGTTAATCCTAACCAATCTATGGCTTGTTTCACCATGGCTTGATTCACACTTTGGTTAACTTGAATAAAGTCATTCGGTAAAAATGCAATCTGACTTCCAGTTTCTTGGTAAGCCAGCGATTCACCCACCACACAGTGTAGCTCACCTTGATTGGGTGATAGATATAATGTCAAATCATTCTGCTCGGCAAACTCGACCAACAACTGATGCTCATTACTGGTTAAAGGAGCGGTATGACGCAATAACATGGCTTTATTCATACCATCGAAAACCAGTTCCACGTGACCCAATTTTCTTGGTTGTTCCATCTCATCCAATAAAGATTTAATACCCGGCAGTAAGGCATTCAATTGCGGTTCTAATACTGGGCAGTTGGTAACATTAGCAATGTTCTTACTACTTTTTTGACGAAAACCAAATTGAAGTTTCTGAGTTTTAATATCAAACATTAAGCTAATACGAGCGCGGCGGCGATAACCAGTATTACTAGAAATAATGGGGGCTTCAAGTTGAAGATCGCCATTTGTCGCAGCATTTTTTTTGAGCGCCTTGCCAGCAAACTTTGTCATCAATTGTGTTAACGATTGCGATTTATGCGAAATTTGGTCTTCATGGCTTAAATGCTGAAGATTACAACCACCACAAGTTTGGTAATGTGGGCAAAATGCATCAATACGCTTATCACTTGCTTGCTCAACTCGAATTAGCTTCGCTTTAGCAAATTTGCTTTTATCTTCTATCACTTGCACTAAAACACGTTCGCCAGGTAGCGTACCTTCAACGAATATTGGCTTTTTATTTTCGTAAGCAATCCCTGCCCCTTGATGATCGAGGCGTTCAATAGTCACAAGTTGATGCTGGATCCGACTTGCTTGTGGTTTTTTAGCTTGATAAAAATTGGCCATTACGACTTGTTACCTAATTATAAAATGGGATTACATTAAAAGTATTATCACTTAATTCGATGAAAATAAGCGGTATGAATAACAGTGAAAATTGTATTTAATCGTGAATATTTCACTCTATGATTGTCGAAACACACATTGTTGATTAAGCTAACGATTCGTTTGGCTTTTATGATGACTAAGTGTACTTGAATCACGGCTATTTAGTGGCATTCAATCACTCATAATTATCAAAATAGCTATTTTCCCATATCCAGACAGGCTTGTAATTAAAGAATCATGACAAGGTATGGCTTACGCGCCCGCGTAATTACATTAACGCTCGCACCAACACTCATCATTGGCTTTTTATTGAGCGGGTTTTTTACATTAAACCGCTACAATGATCTTGAAAATCAATTAATTACTTCCGGGACTGATATCATTGAACCGTTAGCGATTGCCAGTGAGTACGGCATGACTCAGCAAAGCCGAGAAGCCGTGCGCCGTTTGATCAGTTACGCTCATCGTAAGCACTCAGATATTGTGCGCAGTATAGTGGTATTTGATTCTCATCATGAGCTATTTGTCACATCGAACTTTCATCCTAACTTTCAATCACTCACTTTTGATAAAACAAAGCCGATCCCACTTCTAAGTACAATAGAACAAGCGAAAAATAACTCCAATATTTTGATTTTACGCTCACCTATCTTAGCCGAAGGTCAGTTTTCAGATCCAACCGGTAAAGAAATCGATCCAAACCAAGCCTTAGGTTATATCGCCATCGAATTGGATATGTCGTCATTACGACTGCAACAATATCAGGAAATATTTGCAGCATTAATGGTGCTCATCTTTGGTATAGGTTTATCTGGCTTTTTTGCTTATAGGCTAATGCGTGATGTCACCCTACCGATTTCTCATATGGTAAGCGTAGTGGATAAAATTCGCCGCGGACATTTAGATGTAAGGATTGAAGGCAAGTTGCATGGCGAACTCGATACCTTAAAAAGTGGTATTAATGCTATGGCAATGTCGTTATCTGAATACCACGTTGAAATGCAACATAGCATTGATCAAGCCACATCCGATTTACGAGAAACCCTTGAACAACTAGAAATTCAAAATATTGAATTGGATATTGCCAAAAAACGAGCTCAAGAAGCGGCTCGAGTAAAATCTGAATTCTTAGCCAATATGTCACATGAATTACGAACGCCATTAAATGGCGTAATTGGTTTTGCCCGTCAAATACTCAAAACTCAATTAACATCAAATCAAGTCGATTACTTACAAACCATTGAACGTTCAGCGCAAAGTTTATTATCTATTATTAACGATATTCTCGACTTCTCTAAACTCGAAGCCGGTAAGCTTTTACTGGAAAATATCCCATTTGATTTACAAGAATCATTAGATGAAGTTGTTAGTTTACAAGCGCCAAGCGCCCATGAAAAAGGATTAGAAATCACCTTAAATCTGGATCCTGCACTCCCTGCTGGACTAGTCGGTGATTCATTACGAATTCAACAGATCATCACTAACCTTGTTGGTAATGCCATTAAATTCACCGAACGTGGCAACATCGATATTTCAGCTGAGCTGCGTTCGAGTGTCGACAATAAGGCAGAAGTGCAATTTATTGTTCGCGATACGGGTATTGGTATATCCGAACGACAACAAGCGCAATTATTTCAAGCTTTCAGCCAAGCTGATGCCAGTATTTCACGCCGTTATGGTGGTACAGGTTTAGGGCTGGTGATCACCCAAAATCTGGTCAGTCAAATGGGGGGAGAAATCAGCTTAACGAGCCGCTTGCATCAAGGATCGACCTTCTGGTTTACCGTAACATTCCAAACCACAAATATACCGCTGGTTCCTCAAATAGACGCTTCTGTGCTTGAAGGTCAATCGGTACTATTAATTGAACCCAACACCTCACTAGCTCGTATTATTGAGCAACATATGATTCGATTAGGTATGTTGGTTACACATTTAGATTACTTACCTGATGCAGTCTTATCTGATACTAACGAACGGTTCGATATATTGTTATTTAATACATCGCCAAGCGCACCTTTAGATCAAAATCAAATTTTCCGAGCGATTCAGCAAGGCATGAGCATTTCATCTAAAATGATCTTAGGCTTGCCAAGTACGGAATTAGCGTTGGCAGAAAACCTAATCAAATTGTATCCAATTCAATGTATTGCCAAGCCAATTATTCGTAAAAAGCTCTTACAAATGATGCTACCTAACCAAGCACAATCAATGCTGCTTGCAGCGCCAGAAGCACCGCATAGTGAGAAGTTGCCAATCCGAGTAATGGCGGTTGATGATAACCCCGCTAACTTAAAATTGATCACAGCGCTGCTAGATGAACAAGTAATGCACGTAACCACTTGCTCAAATGGTGCAGAAGCAGTTTTACAGGCAACAGAAAACAGCTTTGACATTATATTGATGGATATTCAGATGCCGCATATGGATGGTGTGACCGCATGTTTACACATTAAAGAAACCCAGTTGAATGGTAAAACCCCCGTTATCGCTGTAACCGCTCATGCAATTGAAGGAGAAAGAGAACGATTACTACAAGCAGGTATGGATGATTATTTATCTAAGCCAATCGAAGAGCATGTTTTACATCAACTGTTAGTGCACTGGAATCCTTATACTGTCTCAGGAACAATTGAAAAAATAGACATCTCCGAAGATCAAAATGATAGAACACATAACCCGCTAAGCTTATCCGATAACAGTATAGATTGGGCGATAGCGCTAAAACAAGCCGCCAATAAAAACGATCTTGCTGTTGAAATGCTACAGATGTTAATCAGCTTTATTCCTGAAGTGGACAAGCAAGTAGAAGCATCTCTCGCTTCACCGAATGGTTCTGAACCTGAATTACTCGCCATTATCCATAAGTTACATGGTAGCTGCGCCTATTGTGGCGTACCTAAACTGCAAAACATTTGTGCAGCCATAGAAACCGCTCTACGATCAAATCTGTTAATCGAGAGCATTGAACCTGAATTGTTTGAGTTACAAGATGAAATGAACAAGATCGTTCAAGCAGCGGATGAGTATTTATAAAACAAGCGATGAAGAGCCAAAGTGTAAGTGTAAGGATGCTTCGCTCGAGGGTCGAAAAAATCACAGCTTAAATACCGAAACGTAAGTGCCTAGTTTAGCTTTGCAGCCCCCTGTACTCGGCTACGTCCTTGGGCTCAGCTTTCCAAAATAACCGTCGCCATGGCATAGCGTTTTTCATCTGAAATAGATAAATGGATATGCTTAACGCCTTTTTTCTGAGCCAGTTTTTGTGCTTGACCATGCAATAGTAAAAATGGCTTTCCCAGATCATCATTCCTAATTTCAAAATCTTGAAAACTAACACCACAAGCGATACCCGTTCCCAAAGCTTTTGAAGCGGCTTCTTTCGCCGAAAATCGTTTCGCGAGATAACGACCTTGATATTTCAATGAATCAAAAATCTCAACCTCAGAGGCCACTAAAATACGCTCAGCAAAGGCTTTTCCTGAGCGTTGTAAGCTTTTTTCTATACGTTCAATATCAGCAACGTCAGTCCCAAGTCCAACAATAGCCATAATTTAACAACGTGCTTGCTGCATAACGGCTTTCATATCTGCAACCGCTTTGTCTAAACCATCAAATAAAGCCCGACCAATAATCGAATGACCAATATTTAATTCATAGATTTCTGGTAATGCGGCAATAGGCCCAACATTATGATACGTCAAACCATGACCAGCATTAACCTTGATGCCAATAGAATTTGCGTAGGTTGCCGCTGCGGCAATACGTTTCAACTCTGCTTGTTGCTCAAGGTCTGTTTCAGCATCAGCATAATGACCGGTGTGAAGTTCAATATAAGGAGCGCCACTCGCTTTCGCCGCATCAATCTGAGCAGTCGATGCATCAATAAAGAGAGAAACCTTAATACCGGCATCTGCTAATTTTCTGGTAGCTGCTGTGATTTTCTCAAGTTGACCAGCCACATCTAATCCGCCTTCTGTTGTCAGCTCTTCACGTTTTTCAGGCACTAAACAGACATACTCAGGCTGAGTTTTAAGCGCAATATCCACCATTTCATCTGTCACTGCCATTTCAAGATTCATACGAGTTTGCAGTGTTTCACGCAAAACACGCACATCACGATCATTAATATGGCGACGATCTTCACGCAAATGAACGGTAATACCGTCTGCTCCCGCACGTTCTGCTATTTCCGCTGCATGAACCGGATCTGGGTACTTAGTGCCACGCGCATTACGAACGGTTGCGATATGATCAATATTGACGCCTAAGTAAATCTCACTCATCTTTCTCATTCCTTGTTATCAGCTCTTTAAGCTTAAATAAAATACCAAACATAGTAACTATTTCTTAGAAGCTATCATCACAAATAGCTCCCGACTTTTTAATGGTTTACTGCCAATGTAGGGCTTTAATGCCATGCGAGTAAAGCGCTTAGCAGCTTGTAATTGGGATTTGGTTAAGAAGCGGCGCTCACTAATAGCGACTAACTCATTACCAAGAAAAGATAAGTTATCCTGTCTTACGCTCGCAATAAAGCCTTTTTGTTCACGATAGCGATAAGTCATATTATCAGAGACAGGTTCCCCACTGCCGGCACAATGCAGAAAATCCACCCCATATCCCAGTGAAGACAGCAAAGCTAGCTCGAAACGGCGTAAAGCAGGTTCAGGATTGTCACATTGGGCTAATTCGGTAAGCGCAGAAAGATAATCATGGAAAAGTTCAGGATAAGCCGTTTCACTTTCGACCACTCGAGCAACCAATTCATTTATATACATAGCAGAATAAAGATTGATTCCAGAAAGAGGAATACCAAGACTGATGGGTTCAGCTTGCTTTAAAGTGCGCATTGAACCTTTACCAAACCACTTGAGTAATAATGGAGTGAAAGGTTGTAGAACGCCTTTGAGGTTGGATCGCTTACTGCGGGCACCTTTGGCTAAAATAGTGACTCGCCCATACTCTTCACTGAACACATCTAAAATCAAGCTGGTTTCAGTATATGAACGACGATGGAGAACAAAACAACGTTGGAAACCCAAAGCGTCAGACATAACGTTTTCCGTCACTCATATTTCGAAGACTCGTATCTCGATATAAGAATCGAAATACGAGATCGCTATTCTAAAGATTATAAATCGTCAATGTAGCCAAGAGAACGCAAAGCACGCTCATCATCGGCCCAACCTGATTTCACTTTAACCCACGTTTCTAAATATACTTTACGGTCAAACAACTCTTCCATATCCAGACGAGCTTCACGGCCAATAGTTTTGATTTTTTCACCACCAGAACCAATCACCATTTTTTTCTGACCAAGACGCTCAACCAAAATTAGCGCATTGATATGAAATCCATCGGTTTCAGGATTATAATCAAAACGTTCAATCTCAACTGTCACAGAATAAGGTAGTTCTTCACCAGTAAAACGCATCAATTTTTCTCGGATAATTTCCGAGGCCATAAAACGTTGAGAACGATCAGTGACATATTCTTCAGGAAAGTGATGTACAGCTTGTGGTAACGCCTCACGAACTCGCTGACGAATCGTATCTGTATTACGACCATGTTTAGCCGAAATAGGAATAATATCGACAAAGTCCATCTTTTCAGACAATAACTGCATATGCGTCATAACGTGTGTACGATCTTTAACGTTATCGACTTTATTGATCAATAAAATAGTTGGGAAGTTAGCATTACGCAACTTGTTCAAAACCATTTCATCATCAGGTGTCCATTGCGTTCCATCGACCACAAATAAAACCAGATTAACATCACTTAATGAACTGCTAGCCGCACGGTTCATCAAACGGTTAATCGCGCGTTTTTCTTCAATATGAAGGCCTGGAGTATCAATATAAATCGCTTGAAATCCATCCTCTGTATCCACGCCCATAATACGATGTCGTGTCGTTTGAGGTTTATGCGAAGTAATCGAAATCTTCTGGCCCAATAAATGATTAAGTAGTGTTGACTTACCCACATTTGGACGACCTACAATCGCGATAAAACCGCAATGCTGCTCACTTTCATCAATGCTTACATTGTCCGTTTTTGACGGTTGATCTTCACCTGCAAAATAGGCATCAAGGTCGAATTCTGGTTGATCGTTATCTTGAGCTTTGTTTTGTTCATTATTTGGATCTTTTTTATTTGTCATTGCTCAACACTCCTAACGCAAGTTCCGCAGCAGACTGCTCTGCTTTACGGCGGCTGGTACCTTTTCCTATCACTGGCGTGGAAACACCGGCAATATCACATGAAACGGTAAACTCTTGGTTATGCGCTTCACCTTTAATTTTATCCACGGTATAAACCGGTAATGGTTTACGACGCCCTTGCAAAAATTCTTGCAACTGAGTCTTCGGATCTTTTTGCGAAATACCCGGTTTTATTGCTTCCAAACGAGACTGATACCAGCTCAAGACAACATCACGAACAACCTCAACATTACTATCGAGATAACTGGCACCAATGATGGCTTCTACTGCATCAGCAAGGATTGAATCACGGCGATATCCGCCACTTTTCAACTCGCCTGGACCTAATTTTAAGTAATCTCCCAGCTCAAACTCACGCCCAAGCTCCGCTAAAGTTTGCCCACGAACTAATGTCGCGCGCATGCGGCTCATATCCCCTTCATTTATTTTAGGGAAACGATGATATAATTCATCGGCAATGACAAAACTTAAAATTGAATCGCCCAAAAACTCTAAACGTTCATTATGTTGGCTATTTGCACTGCGGTGAGTCAGTGCAAGGTTTAAAAGATCGGCGCTATTAAAGCTGTAACCGATCTTTTTTTCTAACTTAGCAATCTGAGAATTCATGCTCTCTCAATTATATTAAGCCGCCGATACGATTAAATCGTACGCCGGTTGGGATCCACGAAGGCAATACGCTGTCCGCATCACGATCAAATTCAAAGCTAATCCAAATAGCAACAGCTTTACCGACTAGATTGGCTTCCGGTACAAATCCCCAGTAGCGACTGTCTGCACTATTATCACGGTTATCACCCATCATAAAGTACTCGCCCTGAGGAACAACCCACTCCGCTTGATATGCTCTTGGCTTATAAGCCGCCACATTATCACGACGCACTGGACTGATTAAAATATTGTGCGCAACACCACCCAATTGTTCCTTTGCTTGAATAAGAGGAACGCCATCTTGGAAGAAGTCACTTTGTTTTGCATCTGAACGTTCAACAGGTTTACATTCTTGACTACCTGAAGACTGAACACATATCTGCTTACTTTCAGTATAGCGGATTGTATCGCCTGGCAAGCCCACGACGCGTTTTATGTAATCAATATTAGGTTGTGGCGGGTAACGAAAAACAACGATATCACCACGCTTTGGCTCACCAGTTTCGACCAGTGTCGATTGAAACACAGGATCTTTAATGCCATATGAAAACTTTTCAACCAAAATGAAATCACCAACAAGTAGCGTTGGCATCATCGATCCTGATGGAATTTGAAATGGTTCGTAAATAAAACTACGCAGAATCAAAACAAATGCAATAACCGGGAAAATTGACACACTATTTTCAACCCACCAAGGCTGACGATTCACTTTCGCTACGATCTCTTTTGGCAGAGGTTCTTTAGTCTGAGTTTCAATATTAGCGACCGATTGTTGACGTTTTTTGCCCCAAACCAATTTTTCTAACACCCATACCACACCAGTAACCAAGGTCACTACAACTAAAATTAATGAAAATGTATTCGCCATTTGGCTTCCCTATAATCTTCTAAAATAAGAACGGATATTCCATTCGCGGTGTCCATTCAAAGCAGTTTTGACTAAAACAACACGCAATAAAAACAATGAAAGTGAAAGAACGTTACTGCTCTTTCACTTTATCTCGATTACCCGATGCTCAGTCTAAAAGTTAATCTTTACCAACGTGAAGGATCGCAAGGAAAGCCTCTTGAGGTAATTCAACATTACCGATTTGCTTCATGCGTTTTTTACCTTCTTTTTGTTTCTTCAATAGTTTTTTCTTACGACTGATATCACCACCGTAACATTTTGCGATAACGTTTTTACGCAATTGCTTAACGGTTGAGCGAGCAATAATATGATTACCAATCGCCGCTTGAATCGCGATATCAAACATCTGACGAGGGATAAACTCTTTCATTTTCTCGACTAATTGACGACCACGAGTTTGTGAATTCTCTTTATGGGTAATAATTGCCAATGCATCAACAGTTTCACCATTAAGTAGAACATCAACACGCACCATGCTCGACAACTGATAACGCTGAAAGTTGTAATCTAAAGAGGCATAACCACGAGAAGTTGATTTTAAACGGTCAAAGAAATCTAATACTACTTCAGCCATTGGTAAGTCATAAGTTAATGCCACTTGATTGCCATGATAAACCATATCAACCTGAGTACCGCGTTTTTCAATACATAGGGTAATCACATTACCTAAGTAATCTGCTGGCACTAGTATATTACAACGCGCAATTGGCTCACGAATTTCTTCAATATCATTAATAGCAGGCAACTTCGCAGGACTATCGACATAGATCGTACTTTTATCCGTTTTAATCACTTCATACACAACGGTTGGTGCTGTGGTGATCAGATCAAGGTCGTATTCACGCTCTAAACGTTCTTGAATGATTTCCATGTGCAGCATGCCTAGGAAACCACAACGGAAACCGAAACCAAGTGCAGCAGAGCTTTCTGGCTCATAGAATAAAGAGGCGTCGTTTAAGCTTAACTTACCCAGTGCATCACGGAAGTTTTCATAATCATCCGAGGAAACAGGGAACAGTCCAGCATAAACTTGCGGTTTCACTTTTTTAAAACCTGGTAATCTTTTTTCACAGCCGCCTTTGGCATGGGTCAGAGTATCCCCCACTGGCGCACCTAAAATGTCTTTGATACCGCACACAACCCAGCCAACTTCACCAGTATTTAATCCATTGGTATCAAGTTGCTTAGGAGTGAAAATACCAATACGGTCTACTCCCCAAGTTTGGCCTGTGCTCATGACCTTAATCTTGTCATTTTTCTTTAGCGAACCATTTTTAATACGAACTAAAGAAACCACGCCTAAGTAGTTATCAAACCATGAATCAATAATCAAAGCTTGTAAGGGTCCGTCTGGATCCCCTTCAGGAGCAGGAATTGATCTCACAATTTCTTCTAATACTAGGTCAACACCGATGCCCGTTTTTGCAGAGCAACGCACCGCTTCCATTGCATCGATACCAACAATATCTTCAATCTCTTCCGCTACACGCTCAGGATCAGCCGCTGGTAAATCAATTTTATTTAAGATTGGAACAACTTCAAGATCCATTTCAATCGCGGTGTAACAGTTTGCCAGTGTTTGAGCCTCAACACCTTGACCAGCATCTACAACTAATAAAGCCCCTTCACACGCCGCTAGAGAGCGAGACACTTCATACGAGAAGTCAACATGTCCAGGGGTATCAATAAAGTTTAGCTGATAAGTTTCACCATCATTCGCTTTATAATCTAATGTTACGCTTTGCGCCTTGATTGTGATGCCACGCTCACGTTCAAGATCCATTGAATCTAATACTTGAGCTGCCATTTCACGTTCAGTTAACCCCCCACAAACTTGGATTAGGCGATCAGAAAGGGTCGACTTACCGTGGTCGATGTGGGCGATAATCGAAAAATTACGAATGTGCTTCATAGGCTGGTGACGATACTCAATTAAAAATGAAAAATAGAAACTCAACGCTGATACGTTGATTTCATAAAAGTGGGGGGGATTCTACCCAATTTCAAGTAAGGTAGCTATACCCTTATGACTTGAAGCTGTAGATCAAGTCATAAGGGAGGTAGGCTTAACAAATAGGCTGGCCAAGTATTCGAATTAAGCTGACTTCACGACCGACTTTACCTTCTAACCAAGTCGTAATTGGCTTGGCAAAATAAATACCCAAACCACCAAATAGAAAAAACATGAGGATAACAATCCCTTCGCCACCACCCATCAATGGTCTTAGCCATAACTGAGCAATAAGACTGCCTAACATCATGGCAAATAAAGGCAGTAGATAAACCGTTAATGCAGAAAGCACAATACTTTTTTCAGGTAAACCGATTTCAACCACTTGACCGGTTTTTAATAACTGCTTAGTTTCAAGCTTCCACACGTGAGACTTGCTCCCTAATGCTTTAGAAACCAGTCCCGTACCGCAGTTTTTTTGTGATTTACAATGATTGCAACTGGTTTGCTGCTCACAGCTAACTTGAACATAATGCTTACCATTTTGGGTGGCTATATCAACGACTGTAGCCAAAGCTGTCATCATTATTTAACACCTTTATTGGTTGTACTTGTTGCTAACTTGAACACAATCGAATTAGCAATACGCTTTGCTGTCTCAGGGGGAATATCACCAATGACAGAAATTTCTTTATTATCTTTAACGAAAGTTTGCAAGGTACGACGACCTTGACGGTATATTTGCGTACGACTATCAGGGGAATTTAATTCTGAAACATAGACAGAAAAATTGAACAACCCATCAGTAAATAGCTGGCTTTCGACAATGCTATCTGTAATAGGCATTCGGTATCGATTAAGATCATTGGCTTTAAAACCATCAGGTACCCAACTAACCTTCCAATCTGCGTATGCAGGCTGAGGTTTAGGTATACTTAATACATCAGGTAGCTTAACACTATTAAGCTTTTCTAATATGGTGGCAATATGGTCACTAACAGCATACGACACCGTCCTATATTGCTCTAAAACCTCACCATTACGCTCAATTAAATCCGCACGTAAAGGCAGCTTACTGCGCTCATCAACCCAAACAACGTACGAATAACGCTGACCATCTTTAGGGACGACTCTTATGACTTGGCAAGCAGCTCCAGCCTCACGAGAACGGCCTATTTTAACAAAATCATATAAGTGGCTTAGCTCAGTAATATTACTGTTAATCATTGGGATAAGTGGTGCGACCATACTTCCAGAGCGGATAGTGAACGGTTCGATCCCCGGTTCAATATAGCTTATTTCGTCGGCACGTCGAATCACTTCTCGAACAGGACCACTGAGATAAACTAAGTGCGCGAGTTGTTTTTTATCATCAACAGAGTGACGATAAAGCAAAGGTTCGATGCTATTTTTCTTAATAAGAATATAAGACATTTCATAATTAAGAGTTTGGCTGGCTTCACTCATTTGATGCAGTAAAGCCTCAGCTGAATTTTCATCTTCGGCTAAGGCAAACTGACTGAATAAGCTGAATAGTAACCCAATACTAATCAGAAATTTTTTCATTTTATTACCGCTCTAGCGTTAAACGATTATTCACTGGAGTGATTAAGGCGTAACTGCAATTCATAATCTTGCATCAGTGCATTAATACGTCGATGTTGTTCCATCTCTTTCGCTTCAGTCGATTGAGTACGAACAGATTCGCTCGTCAAACTTACAGGCTCAGCCGATCCAGAAAAAGGGATGGTTTGTAAAACGGGTAGCTGATCTGATTCGCTGACGGCGCCATTGCCACCTGAATATTGCTGCACACCTAAAACTACAACTAAAGAAACACAAGCGGCAATCCCTATTTGAGTCACATTGGACAACCACGCTGGCATTTTTGAACGCGCTTTTTGTGGGTTAGGTTGTGATTCCATTAGCGGTACAACTTGTGCAAGTTTCCCATTTTGTTTGGAATAAACAGGTTCAGCTTCAAGCGCCATGGCAACTTGAGATGCAATATCCCAACCTGAAGTATTTTGCGCGACGTCACCACGTAGCGTATCACCAATTAAATGGTAACGACTCCATGATTGTTGTGCATCAATATCGTTTTCAATATCGGTTATCAATGATTGATCTACGAGCTCTCCATCCATTAGAACTGAGATCTGTTGTTTATTGGTCATATTCATCACCATAAATTAATAAGACTATTAGCTAACGCTGAATTAGTGGCTTTATCTTCTTTTCCACTGCATCGCGAGCTCGGAATATCCGAGAACGAACCGTCCCTACAGGGCAATCCATCACCTCAGCAATTTCTTCATAACTTAAGCCATCTATTTCACGAAGAGTCATTGCCGTTTTTAAATCTTCAGGCAGCGCATCAATTGCATCAAAAACCACCTGCTTTAATTCTTCTGACAACGTTAAGTTCTCAGGGTTCGAAATTTCTTTTAATGCACTACCAGATTCGTAATATTCTGCATCCTCTGCATCGACATCACTGGCTGGTGGGCGACGTGATTGAGCCACAATATAGTTCTTCGCAGTGTTTACTGCGATACGATATAGCCAAGTATAAAAAGCACTCTCGCCACGAAACCCTGGAATTGCTCTGTACGCCTTAATAAAAGCTTCTTGAGCAACATCCGGCACATCGCCTGGGTTTTTGATATAACGAGAGATTAAGCTGCAAACCTTATTTTGGTATTTGATCACCAAAAGGTTAAATGCTTGCTTATCACCATTTTGGACTCGCTCAATTAAAACTTGATCTGTCAACTGCTCGCTCATTTCGAGCACCTACTCCTGTTGTTATGCTCTTATCTTCGCAGATATGAACTCTTATTCTTTATATTCGTAGTATTGACACCACACGAGCAATTAATATGACCGCGTATCAATAAAAAAGTTCCATAAATTAAAACTTTTCGCTTTTCAATTATAAAGTGTGATGTAATTATCATTTACTTAGGTCGTCAAATTAACCGTAATCATATGGTATGTGAGACGATGATTCGGATATATTACCCTTTTTAAATCAAGAGTGCTTGCTCATAATACCATTCGTCACTTATTGTGAGCTTAATTTACAACCAATTTCCCTTGATCCAATTTGTACGTTGCGATAAACCTACAACCTCAGATAGAAAGGCATATATGCACACGGTCATGTTAACCATGGTTGATAAAAAAACGCTAACCTTCGGCTTAGGGATTGAGACAAAAGTATGAACGCAAATAATACAGAACATGAATGTGATGTACTCGTCATTGGCAGTGGTGCTGCTGGCCTTTCATTAGCATTGCGCGTTGCCGCTCACGGAAAGGTCATTGTACTAAGCAAAGGTCCAAAATGTGAAGGCTCGACCTACTACGCTCAAGGAGGTATTGCCGCAGTTTTTGATGAAAATGACAGTATTGAATCGCATGTAGAAGACACATTAATCGCTGGCGCAGGTATTTGCGAAGAAGACACCGTTAATTTTATCGCTAAAAACTCTAAAGAATGTGTACAGTGGCTCATTGATGGTGGCGTGCCGTTTGACTTTGATGAGAATGATAAAAGTGATCATCCTAAGCACCACCTCACACGCGAAGGAGGCCACAGTCACCGTCGTATTCTCCATGCCGCTGATGCCACTGGTATGGCAATGCAAACATCACTACAAGATAATGTCGATCGTCATCCCAATATTCACTTTCTCGAACGTTACAATGCGCTTGATTTAATTACTGAAGATAAAATTGGTGGCGATCCTAAAAAAGTGGTCGGTGCATATATTTGGAACCGCAATCAAGAGCACGTTGAATCGGTCAGAGCTAAATTTATCATCCTTGCAACAGGTGGCGCGTCAAAAGTGTATCAATACACGTCAAATCCAGATGTTTCATCTGGTGATGGTATTGCAATTGCGTGGCGTGCAGGTTGTCGTGTTGCCAACTTAGAGTTTAATCAATTTCATCCAACCTGTTTATTTCACCCTGAAGCTAGAAACTTTCTATTAACAGAAGCACTTCGCGGTGAAGGTGCGTACTTAAAACGCCCTGACGGCACTCGCTTCATGCCTGATTTTGACGACCGTAGCGAACTTGCTCCACGTGATATCGTCGCCCGTGCCATTGATTTTGAAATGAAACGTTTAGGCGCCGATTGCATGTATTTAGATATCAGCCATAAGCCTGCTGATTTTATTGAAAAACACTTCCCTACTATTTACATGCGTCTAAAAGATCTAGGCATTGATATGACCAAAGAATCGATCCCGATTGTTCCGGCAGCGCATTACACTTGTGGTGGGGTTATAGTCAATCAGCAAGGGCAAACCGATCTAAAAAATCTTTATGCTATCGGTGAAGTAACATATACCGGTTTACATGGTGCAAATCGACTAGCTTCTAACTCATTACTAGAATGCGTTGTATATGCTTGGTCTGCCGCTAACGATATTATTGCTAATTTTGATAAAGCTACTCTAGTCGATTCTTTACCTTATTGGGATGAAAGCCAAGTATCGAACTCTGATGAAGAAGTTATTTTACAGCATAATTGGCATGAACTGCGCCTTTTTATGTGGGACTACATGGGGATTGTTCGGACGGATAAACGTTTAGAGCGAGCACTACGTCGAATTCAATTATTACAACAAGAAACCCATGAATACTACAGCCACTTCCGCGTTTCGAATAATTTATTGGAGCTACGTAACTTACTCCAAGTAGCTGAGCTCATGGTACGTTGTGCGATGGCAAGAAAAGAGAGTCGTGGCTTACATTACACTTTAGATTACCCTAATAAACTAGAGAATAGCGGACCGACCATCCTAGAGCCTGAAACCTTTAGAACCAGCAATCCATTATTTTAATCAAAAAACACGGCCAATAAGTTGAGCCGTGTTCATCTCCCCCCAAAAAAATAGTTAGTGCTATTTATTACTAAATGTACTGAACGATTCACTTAGCATCGCTCAACAAATAGCACTACATCTCTTTTTTCATTTCTAGCCGCGTTCTATCATCCTGATTAAGCAACACCAATAAACGACGATATTCTCCTTCATCAAACTGATAGCGCCACAGTCGAATCACCTGATCATTTAATCGAACTTGCACCAAAAAAATCATTAATTCAGTTTGAATCAAATTGACAGGATAGAATGTAGTCAAATAAGTACAATTCAGTTTATTGCCACCGAAATTTGGAAAGCACATTTTAAATGATAACTGTATTAATAATGGAGATAAAACCAAAGGAGAGAGAGAAACAGCGAGCCCCCAAGTCAGCAATAAAAATACACCTATCGCGATCATTGAAGCCATTGCTGTTTCTTTATAGTCAAAAACATGACACTTGTTGACGTAATTGTCGGGATTAACGCACTTTACTGAGATTATGGGCAACGATCTTATCCACTAACTTTGCATGCCCTAGATGTTCACTGCGTCCATGCCCCATGATCCAAGTAAATAAATCAGGATCATCACACTCAAGCAAAGACACAAATTCTTGCTGCTCTTGCTCACTTAGATCATCAAAACATTCTTCAAAAAAAGGCATAATAACAACATCAAGTTCTAACATACCTCGGCGGCAAGCCCATTTAATACGTGCTTTTTCTTCTGGTCTATACATATCAATCCTACCTATTACTTTAATCATTTGAGTCTACCAGTATGATGACGTCCTCACTAGTACCGCTATCACAGAGTCGTATATAAATTATAACTTTACGAACCAATAATGAGAAAAGCTGACAAATGAAATAGACAGGTTTACCATGTAACAAATATTATATTCAGGACGTTATGATGACTGGGACTTTTTCTACATTATCTTTATCTTCTACTCAAACATTACCCGACTTAGTTTTATGCCCACTATCCTCTTGGTCTGCTATCACAGTTGTCGGTGATGATAAAAAATCCTACCTTCAAGGCCAAGTAACTTGCGATGTCGTGGCATTGGAACCAACCAAAAGCACGTTAGGTGCACACTGCGATGCTAAAGGAAAGATGCTCAGTGTCTTTCGTTTATTCAATCATAACAGTGGCTACGCACTATTTCAGCATCGCTCAGCGATAGAGAAAGAACTGCAAGAAATTAAGAAATACGCCATTTTCTCTAAAATAGAAATGAGCCAAACTACTGATGTATGCATTGGGGTTTTAGGCCAGCAAGCAGACGATTTCATTGATACATTGAATAACCAACCACAAGATGTACGGGTTATATCCGGTGGTACTGCCATAAAAATAGAGCAAAATCACTGGTTACTGTTAGTTTCCGAAGAGCAATCGACAAACTATCTTAAACAAGGTTCACCGGCGATCATTTGCGATGAAAGTATTTGGGATTGCGCTGATATTTTATCCGGCCAGCCTCGAGTCCGGGAACAAGATCAATTAGAGCACATTCCACAAGCTATGAATTTACAAGCTTTAGATGGAATTTCATTTAAGAAAGGCTGCTATACAGGACAAGAAACGGTCGCAAGAGCCAAATATCGTGGCATTAATAAGCGAGCCATGTTCTTACTTGAAGGTGTATCACAAGAGGAACTCCCTGAAGAGTTAAGTATAGAAAGGCAAGTAGGTGAAAACTGGCGTGGCGCAGGTCAAATTCTTACTCATTATAAATATTCAGATGGCAAAATTATCACTCTTGCTGTGTTACCAAATAACCTAGAAGCTGAAACTCGATTCCGTTTGACCCACCAACCGAATACTGAGCTCACTTTTGGTCGTCTACCTTACTCCCTTGAGAGTGATGAATAGTCGACAAAAGTCACTTTATTGATGTAAATAACAACTTAATCAATATTTAAAAAGATGGTTACGTTCCACAAAATAAAATTACAATCCGAATTTTTATGCCTTGTTTATGAATAAAAATTTAACCCATTAATTTTAATGTATGCTTGTAAGACTTGTATCTCCTTTCGCTAACATTTTTACTTAGCTAGGTATAAGTTAAGTGGCTTTGATGGCATAATTTTCTAAACCACTTTATATAATACATCTGTGACTTTACCCGTGTACTCCAATACGGGCTTTTTTCTTAAATGATAATCCTTACATCTCCGAGTAAGTTAATTATTTAACTTAACGAGATCAGGCAGTTTTCCGGTGATCCCCAATGCTCGCTTCATCATCTCTTCTTTCATGCCCGGCATGTGACCAATAAATTGCATACCAAGTCCTCGTACTAATTTTTTAGCCGGATTTCCACCTGAAAATAAATCTTTGAAGCCTTGCATTGCCGCAATCATTTTTGCCGCTTCTGCTTTACGCCAGCGTTCATAATGACGTAAATTACGATACAGCCCAATATCTTCACCTTTCTGCCATAGTGATAGCACTTCTTCAGCGAGACTTGCTGCATCAAGAAAACCCAAGTTAACACCTTGACCAGCAAGAGGGTGAATGGTGTGGGCTGCATCACCAACTAACGCGACACGATTTTGCGCAAAATTACGGGCATAACGCATTTTCAAAGGAAAAGAGCTACGCATCCCCTCTACTTTGCACAATCCTAACCGCACATCGAATTCAGTAGTTAAAGCTTGATTGAAGGATACTTCAGAGCGTTCAACTAAAGCATCAGCTCGATTTGGATCGGTTGACCAAACCAATGAGCATAGATGTGGATCCGACAAAGGCAACAACGCAATTGGCCCCTGAGGAGTAAACACTTGGCGAGCAACACCTTGATGCGGCTCTGTCGTACGAATATTAGCGACAATGGCGCTGTGTCCATAATCCCAATGTGTTAAAGGAATATCTTGCTGTTTTCTCACCCAAGAATTCGCACCGTCCGCTCCAATGACTAATTTAGAGGTTAACGAGTCTCCCGAACCTAAAGTGATCCAAGCTTCACTTTCACCAACCACCATATTTGAACAGCGATTTGGCATAAACAGCGTTACATTAGATAATGTTTTCACACGCTCTAATAATGCTAATTGAATCACTCTGTTTTCAACGATATGGCCAATATTCGATTGAGACAAATCATCAGCATGAAATTCCAGACGAGCAAAACTATCTTTCTCCCACACTTCCATTGCCATGTATGGTGCTATTCGGCGAGACTCAACCCCCCCCCAAGCGTGTAAATTTTTTAAGAACAATTCACTAGCACGGCTTAATGCAGATACTCGAGTATCTGGTACATCATCAAGCTCTTGGTTAGGTTCAGAGCCTTCAATAACCGCAATTCGTAAGTTGCTATCAGCAAAAGAGGCTGCTAACGCAAGGCCCACCATGCCGCCACCAACGATAGTAATATCAAAACTTTGCATGTTATCGCTCCACTAATCCCATCGTTCGTTTAACGATAGGTTGTTTAATACAAGACAAATTACCTAATGCAACCAAAGCAAGATTACGACCAATCCTAAGACTCAACCAATCATTAGAGAAAATATTTACCAAACTCGATGTCAACGACATAGTTTGATTACGATCGGATTCACGACATCGACGATATTGAGAAAGTACAGAATAGGAACCAATATCGTTTCCTTCACGATGCGCTTGAGCTACCTTTTCAGCCAAGCTCATCACATCTCGAATCCCTAAATTAAACCCTTGCCCTGCAATTGGATGTAAGGTTTGTGCTGCATTACCAACCGCAGCAAAACGGTGCGAAATAACAGATTCACGATAGCGTAGCAATAAAGGATAGCTAGCACGTCGCCCCACTTTGATTATCGCACCTAAGCGCCAACCAAATTGCTTTTGCAGTTCTTGGGAGAATTCATCATCATTTAAAGATAAAACATGTTGCGCTTGTTCTGGAGGTAAACACCATACCACCGAGTTTCGGTCACCAGGCATAGGTAAAAAAGCTAATGGCCCGAATGAAGTAAATCGCTCAAAAGCCATCCCTTCAGACGAAACTTGAGTCGAAACATTCGCGATCACCGCATGCTGCTTAAAATCAATTTCTTTAAGCTTTATGCCAAGTAATTGACAGCTTTGAGACAAGGCACCATCGGCGGCAACCATCAAGTTAACTTGTAGGCGCTCGCCATTATTAAGTTCAATGGCAACGTTTTCTAACGATCGTTCAATACTCTTCACTTGAGTTGGACAAATATAATCAATCGCCGCACTTTTCATTGCCACATCATTTAAAATGGTTTGATAAATACGTCCAACCGATTCAAGCTCAACCACGTACCCCAGTGCATTAATACCTTGTGTGTCAGCATGAATCTCAGCTAAACCTAAATGGCCCTGGTCGGAAACTTGAATATCCGTGATTGGCGTCGCTATAGGTGCAAATTCACGCCATAGATCCAAGGCCTGTAAAATTTTAACGGTACCAAAAGACAAAGCGATCGAACGTGAGTCAAATCCTGGATGTAACTGATTTTCAAGATCGATAGCCTGTGCTTCAACGACTGCAATCTTAAGCTTACCATCACATAAACGATGTAAAGCTAAAGCTAATGTTGCCCCAGCCATACCGGCGCCAATAATCGCGATATCATATTGCTTCATAGACCTACCTTCAGACTGTGGCTATATAAAACTATTGCTATACAAGATTATGGATACGATTAATGCAGCGTTTTATTACCCAAAGCTTCATTATTCACCTTAGGTTTCGCCCCTAAATCAGCATGAATAGTAAGAACACAAACCTTAACGTGATCGAGAACTTGCTCAAGTAAAATGGCCTGCTCTTGTAAATCATCCTCTTCATCAATACCAAGCTTTGATATTTCCTCAAGATCCGCTAATGCTTCTTTGGTTTCACTCGATAACTTCGTCAAACTCGCACCAGATAAACCCAAACCCGAAATAAAGTGATTGACCCAATCAGAAGTTGCATCTGCATACGCTAATAAGTCATCGTCACTTGGAAGCAACAAGTTTAGTTCTAGATCAGTGCCGGTTAATTCCGCAACAGAAACCGTATAAATCAACTCTGCAATTTGTGTTGCTTTTGTCGGCCAGGCCAAACCATCATTGGTATAATCATGTAGCATTGTTTTCCAGCTTTGGTTATCTAATGGCAAACCACCGCATAGCATACCCGAAATCAAACCTTGTAATTCAGCAGGTGTAACGGCCAAAGATGCCGATGTGAGCTCAGTTTGAACTTGAGTGTATTCTGGAAGGGTAATTTGGCTCATGGAATATCTCGCTTGAATATAAAATGGTTATCTTAAAAATAATTAAAGTCAGTATACCAATTCTCTTCAGTGACCGAAAATCATAATCCGTCTTTAATTCAGTTACTTTATAATCGAATTAGTCAGCAAACAGCAAAATAATCACCTGATATGCTGAAACGCTTGAATAACAGCAAGGGTTTAGCCTATAGTTTGCCTTTCAATGAAATCAAGTACAGCAAGTTTATAACTCGCTTGATTGTTTTGTCACCAGTAATAAAGAGTACACAATAGTGGAAGTCGAAATATTAGGAAAACTCACTCGTGTCAACTGCCCTTCAGGACAAGAGGAAGCGTTGCAAGCTGCTGCTGATGAGTTGAATCAGCGCTTGAACAAGATGACCGAACGTACTAAGGTGAACAACATTGAACAGCTACTGATTATTGCCGCCCTCAATGCGTGTTACGAAGTGAATGATCTACAAAAAGAAGCCCAACGTAATACTCAATTGATTGAAAGATTAGAGAGTCTAACCAAAAGCTTAGATCTAGCATTACCAAGTAAGCAGCAACCAATCACTAAATAATCAGTTGATAAATTCGCATTACCTTAAAGCAATATTGATTTAAGGTTACATGCAAAAAATATACCCTGGTGTGTTTGTCAGAGGATTTAAGTCCCTGAGCCGATAAGCAACAAACCAGGATTGGTATTTGAGAACTACTGAGCAGGCTCGGCTCGTACCGAGAAGCCTACGGTTAACATTACTGATCCGCCTTGAACTCGCTGGTTCATAGGTCCATCGATTCTCAACGGCACATTGGGGTATTCTCTTTTTTAGAGGTCAATTATGAACGACTCTCTCTCCCGCGATAAAATTCGGACGTTAATACGTAAACGGCGACAAGCGCTCTCCCCCCAGGAGCAAACTCAAGCTGGATTAGATCTTCTTCATCAAATAAAAACGCTTCCCAACATTGCTCAAGCTAAGTCTATTGCTTTGTATTTATCCATCGATGGTGAAATCGATACCGCGCCAAGCATCCAGTGGTTATGGCAGCAAAATAAACAGGTTGTATTGCCGGTTATTCACCCCTTCTCTCCTGGCTACTTGCTTTTCCTTAGCTACTCACAAACAACACCGATGAACTTGAATCAATACGCCATTCCCGAACCAATACTCGATCAAACTCAAATCTGCCCATTATCCAACATAGATATTATTTTCACCCCATTGGTCGCGTTTGATGACTCAGGACAACGACTAGGAATGGGGGGTGGATACTATGATCGGACCTTAGAACAAGGCTTCGAAACCGGAGAAGGACCACAAGCGATCGGCTTAGCTCATAACTGTCAGAAAGTGAATACTCTGCCTACTCAGCACTGGGATATCCCCCTATCGATAATTGTGACCCCAAAACAAATTTGGCACTGGGAAAAAAATCTTAAATCGTTATAATCTTGCGCAAACGTTTATATACCCTTCGAACTTGAGTATATAGCCTCCCTATTTAATAAATTGTCGCTATTCATAGCTAGGAGCTTCGCATGACCCAAGATGAAATGAAAAAAGCCGCCGGTTGGGCCGCATTAGATTACGTTAAACCAGATAGCATTGTAGGTGTTGGCACAGGTTCTACTGTAAACCATTTCATTGATGCACTTGCGACAATGAAAGGCCAAATTGAAGGAGCTGTTTCAAGTTCTGTTGCTTCTACCGAAAGGCTAAAAGAGTTGGGCATTCATGTATTTGACTCAAATGAAGTCGATGGCCTAGACGTATATGTTGATGGTGCCGATGAGATCAACGCACAACGTGCAATGATCAAAGGCGGCGGCGCTGCGTTGACACGAGAAAAAATTGTTGCCGCTATGTCTAAAACCTTCGTTTGTATTGTAGATGGCACTAAAGCTGTAGATGTACTTGGTAAATTTCCACTACCAGTTGAAGTCATCCCAATGGCACGTTCTTACGTTGCTCGTGAATTAGTTAAACTAGGTGGCACACCAGAATACCGCCAAGGTGTTGTGACTGATAATGGCAATATCATTCTTGATGTGCATAACCTATCCATTGTTGATCCTAAGGGTTTAGAAACCGCTATCAACGGATTAGCTGGCGTAGTCACGGTTGGCCTTTTTGCTCACCGTGGCGCTGATGTCGTCATAACCGGCACAGCAGAAGGCGCAAAAATAGAAGACTAAGCAAGAGAGCGAAACACTTTTAGCCCCTAAATTTTTAACGGCATCCCATGATGTCGTTTTTTTATACTTTATTCGCTAATATTCTTACCCAAGTTCACATTTTTTTGATACTTTATTCAATACAGACGCACATGGATCACAAAAAAACCTTCATTCTTCAAAAGTTTATGCTTGAAATAAAAAACATGCTTGAAGTTAAAAAGTGCGCCCCCCTCTTTATTCATTATTAAGGACGACGTTAAATGAGCAAAATATCTCTCGATAAAGACAAAATTAAAATTCTTTTACTGGAAGGTTTACATCCATCATCAGTTGAAGTACTTCAAGCAGCAGGTTACACCAATATTGAATATCACAAAGGTTCTTTGCCTGAAAATGAACTATTAGAAGCGGTTAAAGATGTTCATTTTATTGGTATTCGTTCACGCTCAAATCTCACTCAAGAAGTATTTGATGCTGCAGATAAATTAGTTGCTGTCGGTTGTTTCTGTATTGGTACTAACCAAGTCAATTTAAATGCCGCGGCAAAACGTGGTATTCCTGTATTCAACGCACCATTCTCAAACACGCGTAGTGTTGCTGAACTGGTATTAGGGCAGTTATTACTCCTTCTACGTGGTATCCCTGAAAAGAATGCACTTGCTCACCGTGGCATTTGGAAAAAAAGCGCCGATGCCTCTTATGAAGCTCGTGGGAAGCGTTTAGGCATTATCGGCTACGGGCACATTGGTACTCAACTAAGTATTCTTGCTGAAAACCTAGGTATGCGTGTTTACTATTATGACATTGAGAACAAGCTTTCTTTAGGTAACGCAACGCAAGTACCAACCATGAGTGAATTGCTCAATAAATGTGATGTCATTTCTCTGCATGTACCAGAAACCGCCAGTACCAAAGATATGATGGGTGCGGATGAATTCGCTCAAATGAAACCAGGCGCAATTTTCATCAATGCAGCGCGTGGTACTGTTGTCGATATCCCTGCATTATGTGACGCTTTAGAATCTGGTCACTTGAGTGGAGCCGCAATAGATGTATTCCCAACTGAGCCAAAAACGAACAATGACCCATTTGAATCCCCATTACTCAAATTCGATAATGTGATTCTAACGCCTCACATTGGTGGTTCAACGCATGAAGCTCAAGAAAACATCGGAATTGAAGTCGCTGGAAAATTAGCTAAATACTCAGACAATGGTTCTACGCTATCTTGTGTTAACTTCCCTGAAGTATCACTGCCTGAACATGTTGGTGCCTCTCGTTTATTACATATTCACGAAAACCGACCTGGCATTCTGACTCAAATCAATACTATCTTTGCTGAGGCAGGGATCAACATTGCTGGTCAGTATTTACAAACCAACGCAGAAATGGGTTATGTGGTTATTGATGTTGAAGCTGAACGCTCAGAAGAGGCATTAGAAAAAGTGAAAGCAGTACCAGGGACTATCCGAGCTCGTATTCTTCACTAATATAACTTTACGTTATTTATAAAAACAGCGACCTTAATAGTCGCTGTTTTTTTCTAAATTAATAACTCGTTTTATCAATGAAAAGTGCTCATTAGTTTAGGCTACTTTTACTGCTTAATTTTATACACAACATCCACTTGATCTCTGATATCAATACTTTGATCTTGATAACCTTGATCCGCAACTCGGCTTTCCATCATCATAGATTTCGCCATCACAGGAATAGCAGAATCACCACGGTAATTAATTGAGTGAAGACCAAGCAACTCAGTATCAAAACCTTGTGCTAAATCCTGCGCTTTTGTCTTAGCATCTTTAATCGCAGCTTGTCTTGCTTGCTGCTTATACTTGGCTTCATTTTGAGTTTTCAATTCAATTCTATCGACTTGATTTATATCTGATTTTAAAGCTATATCCAGATATTGATTCAGTTTATCCAATTGATAGATAGACACCGTAATATGTCTAATGGCTTGATAACCTGTTAACTCTCGTTTTTTATCTTTTGGATATTGATACTGAGGAAGAACTTGTAGATTACCACTAAAGATATCCGCCCTTTTTATTCCTTGGCCTTCAAGAGTACTCAGAAACTGAGTAACCACTTTATCAACCGCTTGCTTAGCGGCTTTAGCTTGGCTTTGTTCTGCATGAATTGTCACGGTAAACTCAGCCATGTCAGGTTTAGCGATCACTTGACCAAATCCAGTGGTAGATAAAGTTCCATACGATATAGCATCATCAGCTAAACTGACGCCAGAAAAAGCACTTAAGCTCAGTAACAACACAATATGGCGATACATTTTCATATTTACCTCATTAAGCTTAAAAATAATAATAAATCAGTGTAATAACAAAAAGGCGCACTCGGCGCCTTTTAGTATTTAATCCCATTATAAAGAGGAAATTACGCTTCCACTTTATCCATATGCACACTCATTTGTGGGAATGGTATCTCAATGCCTTCTTTATCAAGCTCTTCTTTAATCGCTTGTAATAGTTCATAATAAACCCCCCAATAATCTGACGTTTTAACCCAAGGGCGAACCACAAAGTTTACCGAAGAGTCTGCTAATGCTAGAACACCAACGGTTGGGGCTGGCGTTTTAAGTAAACGTTCTTCAGCAGCCAGCACGCGGTTGATAACTTCTTTGGTATGCTTGAGATCAGCTTTATAAGAAACTCGAATCACATAATCAATACGACGAGTGGCATGACGAGAGTAGTTCACAATTGGACCACTAATAACGCCGCCATTAGGTACCACTATCATTTTATTATCTGGTGTTGTAAGCACCGTTTGGAAAATTTGAATCGATTCAACGCTGCCAGCCACACCAGCCATTTCGACATAATCACCCGCTTTAAACGGACGAAAAGCAACAATCAATACGCCCGCTGCAAAGTTTGCAAGTGAACCTTGTAGAGCCAAACCAATAGCCAAACCTGCAGCACCAATAACGGCAACAACAGAAGCAGTTTGAACACCGACACGGCCTAAAGCTGAAATCAAAACAATGACAAACAATACATAGCGGACAATTGAACTAATAAAATTTACAACCGCTGGATCCATTTTTTTCTTTGCTAGTACTTTAGAGACGCTATTAGCAATCTTCTTAACGATGATGTTACCAATAAAAATAATGACGATTGCTGAAATAATATTAACACCATATTGAACCAACAAATCAGAATTACTGGTTACCCAATCTGTTAATTTAGGCGCTATAGAGGATGCCACTTCAGTCACCTTACCTTCTTCCATTGTTATTTCCTTATTCGCGATTCAAAATTATTAGTTGTATTAATGAACTTGTATGCATAAACCAACACTACAAATTTCAAAGTAATCTGCTCTTTCGCCTATTGAGTTAAAGCTTATAGCGTAGAACTAAATCTATAGTATATCGAGTTTAATATTCAGGAAACTCTTTGTTATGTGTTTTATGATCTTTTCAATAATTAAGAGATAACCACAAAAATACCACCTTAATATATTGATCTCCTGAATAATAAAACCTAAAAAATTAACATTTAAACAAAAATTAAGGCCATGTTTTTTATACTCTTGAAAATAAATTTCACTTAAACATATAAAATCCCGCACTAGGCGGGATTTGTGTATTTATTAACTCATCATTTATGACAAATTATAGTACGTCTTTAGCATTAAGGTCTGAGAATGCTTTCTCAAGACGAGCAACCATAGACGCTTGACCAGCACGTAACCATACGCGTGGATCGTAGTATTTTTTGTTTGGCGCAGATTCGCCAGTTGGGTTACCGATTTGACCTTGTAGGAAATCACGGTTTTCAGCTTCGTATGCACGAACGCCATCCCAGTTAGCCCACTGTGTATCTGTATCGATGTTCATTTTGATAACACCGTAACCGATAGACTCTTGGATTTCTGCTTCAGAAGAACCAGAACCACCGTGGAATACGAAATTTAGAGAGTTAGTTGGTAGACCAAACTTCTCTGAAACATACGCTTGAGAATCACGTAGGATAGTTGGAGTAAGAACAACGTTACCCGCTTGATAAACACCGTGTACGTTACCGAAAGATGCAGCAATCGTGAAACGTGGGCTGATAGCGATTAGTTTTTCGTAAGCATAAGCAACATCTTCAGGTGAAGTGTAAAGCTCAGACTCATCCATACCAGAGTTATCAACGCCATCTTCTTCGCCACCAGTACAACCTAGTTCGATTTCGATAGTCATGTTCATTTTAGCCATGCGCTCAAGGTACTTAGCACAAGTTTCAACGTTCTCTTCTAGAGGCTCTTCAGAAAGATCAAGCATGTGTGAAGAGAATAATGGCTTACCAGTTTGTGCAAAGTATTCTTCACCCGCGTCTAGTAGTCCGTCGATCCAAGGAAGCAGTTTCTTAGCAGCGTGGTCTGTATGAAGAATAACTGGAACACCGTAAGTTTCAGCGATAGCGTGTACATATTTAGCACCAGCTACAGCACCAAGGATTTGTGCACCTTGGCCTTCAAGTTTAACGCCTTTACCAAGGAAGAAACCAGCACCGCCGTTAGAGAACTGAACGATGACAGGAGCTTTAACTTTCGCTGCTGCTTCTAATACTGCGTTTACAGAATCAGTATTGACAACGTTTACCGCAGGAAGCGCAAACTTGTTTTCTTTCGCAATAGCGAAAACTTTCTGTACGTCATCACCAGAGATAACACCAGGTTTTACAAAATCGAAGATCTTAGACATGGGTTTAGTCCTATTTTGCTGTCGTTCAAATTACAGCTGTTTAAATTGCAGCTGTTTAAATTTTTCATTCAATTAAGAATAAAATAGTTATTTAGTAAACGTTTGCTTGATTAACATGGCGCATTATAGCAATAAAAATCTTGAATTCACATAGCGTGATCAATACGACAAAATAAAAATAACAAACGTAAAAAAGGCGAAAGTTTATCCCTCGCCTTTCTTAATACATTATGCTTTAGCGCGCTCTTCAAGCATGGCTACTGCTGGTAATACCTTACCTTCAACAAACTCAAGGAAAGCACCGCCACCGGTTGAGATGTAAGATACATCCGCTTTGATACCGAACTTATCGATAGCCGCTAATGTGTCGCCGCCGCCTGCGACAGAGAAACCTGAAGATTCTGCGATTGCTTTAGAAATACCTGCAGTACCCGCTTCGAAGTTTTTGAATTCAAACACGCCAACTGGGCCATTCCAAAGAATAGTTTTTGCGCCCATGATAATATCAGCAAGTACTTTCGTTGAATCGGGGCCAAGATCGAAGATCATGTCGTCATCTTGCACATCAGCAACATTTTTGATTACTGCTTCTGCGTTTTCATCAAATGCTTTTGCACAAGCAACATCCGTTGCGACTGGAATTGCACAATCTTTCATTAATTTCTTAGCTGTTTCGACTAAATCGGCTTCATATAGAGATTTACCAACATTGTGGCCTTCTGCTGCAATGAAAGTATTCGCGATACCACCGCCAACCACTAACTGATCAGCAATTTTAGAAAGTGATTCTAAAACGGTCAGTTTAGTTGAAACTTTAGAACCACCAACGATAGCCACAAGTGGACGCGCTGGGTTATCCATTGCTTTACCAAGTGCTTCAAGCTCTGCAGCAAGAAGTGGGCCAGCACAAGCAATTGGCGCGTTCATGCCAACACCATGAGTTGATGCTTGAGCACGGTGAGCCGTACCAAATGCATCCATCACGAAGATGTCACATAATGCTGCGTATTTTTTAGATAATTCTTCTTCGTTTTTCTTCTCGCCTTTATTAAAGCGAACGTTTTCAAGAACCACTAATTCACCAGCATTAAGCTCTAAACCGTTTAAGTAATCTTTTGCTAATTTAACATCGCAATCTAGTGCGTCGTTTAAGTAATTAACAACAGGTGCTAGAGAGAACTCTTCGTTGTATTCGCCTTCAGTTGGACGACCAAGGTGAGAAGTAACCATCACTTTAGCACCTGCTTCCAAGCAAGTTTTAATTGTTGGGAGTGATGCAAGAATACGAGCATCAGAAGTTACTTTACCGTCTTTTACTGGCACGTTTAGGTCAGCACGAATAAATACACGTTTACCTGCAAGATCCAGGTCAGTCATCTTGATTACAGACATGTTTGTCCTCTCAATGTTAGTGAAGTTTAAATTATAAATCGTTAAATTTTAAACGCTCGATTATTTAACCAAACATTAGAATATTAAATTTGCGACCGGAGCAACTCAACGGCGGCAATGGGTGTTTTTTTCATACCCTTTATTTAAGGAGAATAGATCTAAATCTACTTCTATATTGGGGGTTAACTTTTATTATTTCAAGGGTAAAAATAATAAATAGACTAAAATAACAGCGCAAAGTGAATTCTCATTTATTGAGTATTATCTTGGCAAAATGCGCCCATCACCAAGCTAGTATCAAGCATACGATTAGCAAAGCCCCATTCGTTATCGCACCAAACTAACATTTTTACCAATCGATGATTACTCACTCGAGTTTGAGACCCATCTACAATGGCGCTATGCGGATCGTGATTAAAATCAATCGATACTAAAGGTGCTTCGGTATAGCCCAATATGCCATCCAATGTACAACGAGACGCTTCTACAATAGATTGATTTACGTCATCAACTTTCACGTTTTTGTGAACTGTGACACTTAGATCCATCGCAGAAACATTAATTGTAGGAACTCGTACCGAAATTGCCTCAAATTTATCCACAAATTTGGGGTAAATTCTGGCTATCCCTAAATGCAATTTAGTATCAACAGGAATGATAGATTGGCTTGCTGCGCGCGAACGGCGCAAATCTGGATGATATGCATCAATAACTTGTTGATCATTCATTGATGAGTGAATGGTGGTAATAGTGCCAGACTCAATACCAAATGCATCATCAAGGGCTTTAATTACTGGAATAATACAGTTCGTAGTACAAGAACCATTGGATACCACATTATGCTCAGCCAATAAGCTTTCATGGTTCACGCCATAAATAATAGTGTTATCGACATCGTTACCACCGGGATGAGAAAATAACACTTTCTTAGCACCAGCTTGAATATGCAGTTGACCATCGGCTTGTGTGCCAAATTTCCCCGTACAATCTAAAACGATATCAACATTTAGATCTTTCCACGGTAATAACTTAGCATCTTCAAGGTGTAAGAGACGAATAGAGTCAAAAGAAGGCGTATCCGATGATGAAGCTGAGTGGTGAATAAAGAGGTGCTCTTGATCGTGAGAGACTTTTTTAAAAAAACGACCATGACTTGAATCGTATTGCAGCAGATGAGCCATGCCTTCAGGTTCGGAGAGTTCATTAATTGCAACAATTTGAATTTCTTGGTTTTTACCGCTTTCATATAAAGCACGTAAAACACTTCGTCCAATTCGTCCAAATCCATTAATGGCAATTCTCAGCATACTCATTCCATCGCATCTACTTTAAAGAGGCGGTGATTTTACCTTATCCCTCACTAAAGCGCATCTATAGAGTGATCAAACTCACTGTTTTATATCTGATATCATTAACTATAAATAAAAAATGAAGAAAGGAGAGTCAATTAAGCATCAACTCTCCTTTATCTTCTGTAGTTTGTTCTATTACAAATTACAATTTTGCTTCTATCATCGACTCAAGTTTACCTTGGTCAATGACAAAATTTCGAATGCCCTCTGCCAATTTTTTAACCCCCACAGGATCTTGATTGTAAGAGATGAGTTATCTCAAGCTTTAAAAGGTATGCATGCGGGGGATGATTGCAGTTGGTAACCCTGGCAAGCCAATTAAGACTGCCGAGTAAACCATTAAAACACATGCAAAATATAACAACGGTCAGCCTATATTACGCTGACCGTTTCGTTTTTATGATGATAAATTAATACCCAATCGTTAACGCACTTGGTGTTCTCGGGTCAGATGCCCCAAAGAATCCTTGATCGGTATGCATAATAGATTGAGTGCTGCCCATGGCTTCTTTTTCTACTACATTTTGTCCTTTAGCTTTTAATAGTTTGATGGTGTCTTGGTTTAAACCTTTCTCAATACGCAGTTCATCAGGTAGCCATTGGTGGTGGATACGAACCGCATTAGTAGCTTCAGCAATATTCATTTTGTGGTCAATCACATTCATAATGATTTGAAGCGTGGTAGTGATAATACGGCTTCCTCCAGGGCTTCCCGTTGCCATAATTGGCTTACCATCTTTAAATACTAAGGTTGGGCTCATAGAAGATAGTGGGCGTTTTCTGCCTTCAACCGCATTCGCATCACCGCCGATTAAACCATAACCATTGGGTACGCCGGGTTTGGCTGAAAAATCATCCATTTCGTTATTAAGTAAAATACCTGTGCCATTAGCGACCATCCCAGTTCCGTAAGAAAAGTTCAAAGTGTAGGTGTTTGAAATAACGTTACCCATTTTGTCCATCACAGAAAAGTGAGTGGTTTGATCGCTTTCATACGGCATCGGTTGGCCATGTTTGATTTCACTGGCTGGGCGCGCTTTATCCTGAGAGATTTGTTCATAAAGTGAGTGGGCGTAATCTTTACTCGTTAAGCCTTTCATCGGAACTTTAACAAAGTCCGGATCACCTAAATATTCAGCGCGATCGGCATAAGCCAGTTTCATCGCTTCGGCCATCACATGAATGGTTTCAGCGGTGTTGTGTCCCATTTTTCCAATACGGTAGTTTTCTAAAATATTGAGGATTTCGATGATATGAATGCCACCTGACGACGGCGGTGGCATGGAGGCAATGCTGTAACCGCGATAATTCCCCATCACAGGTTCACGTACTATTGCTTTATAATTGGCAAGATCCTCGATAGTCATTAAACCACCAGCAGCGGTCACTGAATCAGCAATGGCTTTTGCGGTTGGGCCTTTATAAAAACCATCCATACCTTTTTCTGCAATCAGTTTAAGTGAGTTAGCTAGATCTTTTTGGATAAAAATATCACCGATTTGGTAATCCGTTTTACCGCCATCTTTAAAGAAAATAGGTTTACTGCTATCCCATTTTAGCAAACGGTCTTTCGCGCTTAGCAAAGAGGTATAAAGATCCGGCGTGACGATAATGCCTTTTTCTGCCATTTCAATTGCTGGTGCCATCACGGTTTTAAGATCCATAGATCCGTAATTTTCTAACGCTGTAATTAAACCTGCAACGGTACCCGGAACGCCGACCGCAAGCCCATGAAAACGAGAAAGTTCTTCAACTGCATTTCCGTCTTTATCTAAATACATATCTTTGTAGGCTTTGGATGGAGCCATTTCACGATAATCTAAAGCAAAGGTACGCTTCTTTTTTGCATCATAAATCATCATAAAACCGCCACCACCAACATTACCTGCACGAGGTAAAGTGACCGCTAAAGCAAAACCAACGGCTACGCCAGCATCAACCGCATTACCACCAGATTTAAGAATCTTTACGCCAATTTTAGACGCCAATTCTTCTTGGCTGGCGACCATGCCGTGTTCTGCCCAAACAGGATGATAAATACTGTCACTCGAATAAATAGCAGGGGTTTGTGCTGAGACATAAAAAGGGGTGAGAAAACAGGTAATAGAAAGTAAAACATTGGATTTAAACAACGTACGTTTTGTCATGTGCTACCTCTGATTGAAGTGCTAAAAGCTAAAATAGGCTTTAGAAGAATGATTGGGGATCACGCCACTAAAGCCAAATGAGCAATACAAAATAAGTAACCTAGCCAATCAAAAGTAAACATAAAGTGTGATGGCCGAACTTGTGCTTGCTCAGTGTTAATGAACTCTCGCCAAATTGATTTTTTAGTATGGTAGATAAATCGTGATTTAGGTAGGCTGAGCGTAAACAATGCAGATTTTGTCACTTAGACGCATTCTATTTATTTAAGTCCACTCTGTTGTTTAAGACGGAACAGTTATTTAGGACGGAACAACAGGCACAAAAAAGCCAGTATCCGAAGACACTGGCTTTATCTATTCGATTAAATTACATCAACAATTAAGCGATTAATTCTTTCGCAGTCTCAAGTACGTTTTCAACGGTAAAGCCAAACATTTTAAATAGCTCGCCTGCTGGTGCAGATTCGCCAAATGTAGTCATACCGATGATGCGACCGTCTAGGCCAACATATTTGAACCAGTAATCAGCAATACCTGCTTCAACGGCAATACGTGCTGTTACATCAGATGGTAATACTGCTTCGCGATATGCCGCATCTTGCTTATCAAAGGCATCAGTCGATGGCATAGAAACAACGCGTACTTTCGTCCCTTCAGCTGTCAGTGTTTCTGCAGCTTCTACTACTAGCTCAACTTCAGAACCCGTTGCAATTAAGATAAGTTCAGGCTTACCAGCGCAATCTTTCAGGATATAAGCACCTTTTGCGATGTTCGCAACTTGCTCAGCGGTACGTTCTTGTTGTGCTAGATTTTGACGCGAGAAGATAAGCGCAGATGGCGCATCTTTACGTTCAATCGCTAGTTTCCAAGCCACTGCTGATTCAACTTGGTCACATGGACGCCATGTGCTCATGTTTGGTGTCATGCGTAGAGAAGCAATTTGCTCAACCGGTTGGTGAGTTGGACCATCTTCGCCAAGACCAATTGAGTCATGCGTATACACTTGGATGTTTTGAATTTTCATCAACGCAGCCATACGCATTGCGTTACGAGCGTATTCCATAAACATCAGGAAGGTCGCGCCGTAAGGAATAAAACCGCCATGTAGCGCGATACCATTGATGATCGCTGTCATTGCAAACTCACGTACACCGTAGTGAATGTAGTTGCCAGAAGCATCATCAGCCGTTAGCGCTTTAGAACCAGACCACATAGTCAAGTTAGAAGGCGCAAGGTCAGCTGAGCCGCCCATGAATTCAGGTAGCATTTGACCAAACGCTTCTAGTGCGTTTTGTGAGGCTTTACGTGAAGCGATGTTCGCAGGGTTTGCTTGAAGATCGGCAATGATTGCATTTGCTTTTTCTTCCCAGTTAGCTGGTAAATCACCCGCAGTACGACGTTTAAATTCAGCGGCAAGTTCAGGATAAGCCGTTGCGTATGCTGCAAACTTCTCATTCCATGCTGCTTCTTTTGCTGCGCCTGCTTCTTTTGCATCCCACTGAGCATAAATGTCAGAAGGGATTTCGAAAGGACCGTGTGCCCAACCAAGTTGCGCTTTAGTTGCAACAATTTCATCAGCGCCAAGTGGTGCGCCGTGACAATCGTGTGTGCCAGCTTTATTTGGAGAACCAAAACCAATGACGGTTTTAGTACAAATTAGCGTTGGACGAGGGTCTGCTTTTGCTGCTTGAATTGCTGCTTCAATCGCATCTGAATCATGGCCATCAACACCAGGAATAACATGCCAGCCATAAGCTTCAAAACGCTTAGGAGTATCATCTGCAAACCAACCTTCAACATGACCATCGATAGAAATACCGTTGTCATCCCAAAATGCAACCAACTTACCTAAACCTAGAACACCAGCAAGAGAACAGGCTTCGTGTGAGATGCCTTCCATCATACAACCGTCGCCAAGGAAGGTGTATGTGAAGTGATCAACGATGTCGTGACCTTCTTTATTAAACTGCGCTGCAAGCGATTTTTCAGCCAACGCCATACCAACCGCGTTAGTGATACCTTGACCTAAAGGACCCGTTGTTGTTTCAATGCCAGGTGCATAACCGTACTCTGGATGACCAGGCGTTTTTGAATGCAGTTGACGGAAGTTTTTCAGTTCTGAAATTGGTAGCTCATAACCTGAAAGATGAAGTAAAGAGTAAATTAGCATTGAACCGTGGCCATTCGAAAGAATGAAACGGTCACGATCAGCCCACTCAGGGTTTTGTGGGTTATGGTTTAAATGTGAACGCCAAAGAACTTCAGCGATATCGGCCATCCCCATTGGGGCGCCTGGGTGACCTGAATTAGCCTGTTGAACACCGTCCATGCTTAAAGCACGGATTGCATTTGCTAGATCTTTACGAGACGTCATGTCTGCTCCTGGGTTTGCATAAGCGAATTAAAGGTTTTTAGGTTGGCAAAGTGAGGTAAATATTCACCCCACTCAGAATGCTGGTCGGTATTGTCGCAAAGCACCCGGGTTACTGCAAATGTTAACCGCCGTATATTTGTTATTTTTCCTCTCTTTTCCTCGCTTTTTTATATTTATCACATAATTGGATGCATGAGCCTTTCAGAGCGTGAACGCAATCGAATGCGTCAATAGTGAATATAGCCATATTTATGTGCATTTCCGCTTCTCAAAATATGAGGTCAGAAGTCAGTACCTATCGATATTTTATTAAAAAAGCTTGTAATTCGGACAATCAAAACTAGAATAGACGTCTAGATGTAGAAACACCTACAATTTTAACGTTTATTTAAGAAGACGCGAGCCCTTGTCATTAACCTCTCTCGTAAGTTAATGCCCACCATGGACGCGTCTTTTCTAACTCAATCACTTTTATCATCAAATGATGAACTAGTGTGATTCAAAGTGGAGCATTCACACATGGCTAAGCATTTATTTACTTCAGAATCCGTCTCTGAAGGTCATCCAGACAAAATTGCCGATCAAATTTCAGATGCGGTTTTGGATGCGATTTTAGAACAAGATCCAAAAGCACGTGTGGCGTGTGAAACCTACGTTAAAACCGGCATGGTAATGGTTGGTGGTGAAGTCACTACTTCTGCATGGGTTGATATTGAAGAAATCACGCGTGAAACCGTACGTGAAATTGGTTATGTCCATTCAGATATGGGTTTTGACGCTAACTCTTGCGCCGTATTAAACACCATTGGCAAACAATCTCCAGACATCAACCAAGGTGTTGATAAAGCCGCCCCTAAAGATCAAGGCGCTGGTGACCAAGGCATCATGTTTGGTTATGCGTGTAACGAAACGCCAGTTCTAATGCCTGCGCCAATTACTTACTCTCACCTACTTGTGAAAAAACAAGCAGAAGTACGTAAAAGTGGCAAACTTGATTTCTTGCGCCCAGATGCAAAATCTCAAGTAACTTTCCAATACGACCAAGGCAAGATTGTCGGTATTGATGCAGTGGTTCTTTCTACTCAGCACAGCGATTCAATTTCAACCGCCGATCTACGTGAAGCGGTCATGGAAGAAATCATCAAGCCAGTTCTTCCTGCAGAATGGTTAAGTAAAGACACCAAGTACTTTATTAATCCAACCGGCCGCTTTGTTATCGGTGGACCAATGGGTGACTGTGGTTTAACCGGTCGTAAAATTATCGTCGACACTTACGGCGGCGCAGCTCGTCACGGTGGCGGTGCGTTCTCTGGTAAGGATCCATCAAAAGTCGATCGCTCTGCGGCATACGCTGCACGTTATGTTGCAAAAAATATCGTTGCAGCTGGTCTTGCTGACCGTTGTGAGATTCAACTGTCTTATGCTATCGGCGTGGCAGAACCAACCTCTATCATGGTAGAGACATTTGGCACAGAGAAAGTACCAGCAGAAATTATTGTTGAAGCAGTACGTCAACATTTCGACCTACGCCCATACGGCCTACAAGAAATGTTAAACTTGCTACAACCTATCTATAAGAAAACAGCAGCGTATGGACACTTTGGTCGTGAAGAATTCCCTTGGGAAGCAACAGACAAAGCAGAAGCACTACGTGCATTCGCAAGCCTGTAAAGTCTCTTAATAGATAAAACGTAACTTAATTAAGTCCTTGCCATTTTGGTGAGGATTTTTTGTTAGAGCCCTGTTTAAAATGATAGGTTGAACATGTCAGCTTGTAAGATCCCTGCGCCTTTGCTGCAACAAGTACAACAAACCATTCAAGATTGCATAGAGAAAGCACAACAAGCTCTTGATTGTCAATTTGCTATGCCAAATGTTCATTTTAATGTACGCGGTAAAGTCGCAGGCAAAGCTTATTTGCAAAGTTGGGAGATTAGACTGAACCCAACCTTACTATTAGAAAATCAAACCGAGTTTCTGCAACAGGTGATCCCTCACGAAATTGCACATTTAATTACCTATCATCAATTTGGTCGAGTTCGCCCTCATGGAAAAGAATGGCAAGCAGTCATGATCAAAGTGTTCAAACTCAACCCCGAAACTCGTCATCAATTTGATGTCAGTTCCGTTCAAGGTTTAACGTTTGAATATCACTGCCAGTGCCAAAGCCATGCAATAAGTATTCGCCGTCATAACAAGATAATAAGACAGCAAACTCAATATCATTGCACTCGTTGCAAAGCACAATTACAGCCTGTCATTAATACATTGAACGACTGATTAATGCCTCTTCAGCCCTTGTTTTTTTAAACAACAACATCCATGTTATGCATAGACTATCCATCCGATCACAGGTTACACCATGAGAATCCCTAGAATTTACCACCCAGAAACCATTATTGGGCTTGGTGAACTCCCTCTTTCTGACGACGCATCTGGCCATATTGGTCGTGTTCTTCGTATGACGATAGGCCAAGATGTTTTGCTATTTGATGGCAGTGGCGCAGAATTTCCCGCCACTATCGCATCGGTTTCTAAGAAAAATGTCACGGTTGAATTGCATAACCGTATTGAGAGATCAGTTGAATCCCCTTTAGATCTGCATCTTGGGCAAGTCATCTCTCGTGGTGACAAAATGGAATTCACCATTCAAAAAGCGGTCGAGCTTGGGGTAAATATCATTACGCCGTTAATCTCAGAGCGCTGTGGCGTAAAGTTAAATAGCGAACGTTTTGATAAAAAGTTACAGCAGTGGCAAAAAATAGCGATTGCCGCTTGTGAGCAATGTGGTCGTAATATCGTTCCGCAAATTCGCCCGTTAATGCAACTAGAACAATGGTGCGCGGAGGACTATGATGGTCTTAAACTCAATTTGCACCCAAGAGCAAAATACTCAATCAACACCTTGCCTGAACCGGTTAATAAAGTTCGTTTATTGATTGGCCCTGAAGGTGGTTTGTCTGATGAAGAAATTCAAATGACCGAACAATATAAATTCGAAGAAACCTTATTAGGACCGCGCGTTCTGCGAACCGAAACCGCAGGCCTTTCCGCCATCACCGCGCTACAAGTTCGTTTTGGCGATCTGGGCTAAATCTAGCCAGCGGCTATTTAATATAAGCAGGAGAAACACATGAAAATCGGCATCGTAATGGACCCAATCTCATCCATTAATATCAAGAAAGATTCAAGTTTTGCCATGATGTTAGAAGCACAGCGTCGCGGTTGGGAAATCCATTACATGGAAATGGCGGATCTGCATTTAGAGCAAGGCGTCGCGATTGCAGACACAAAAACCGTCACTCTTATCGAAGATCCGGCTAAGTGGTATGAATTCAACTCAGAACAAACGATTGAATTGTCGGAACTTGATGCCGTACTCATGCGCAAAGATCCTCCTTTCGACACTGAATTTATCTATGCCACTTACATTCTTGAACGCGCAGAAGAAAAAGGCACGTTAATCGTCAATAAACCGCAAAGCCTGCGTGATTGTAATGAGAAACTGTTTACTGCTTGGTTCCCAGAATTAACCCCAATCACTATTGTGACGCGTAAAGCTGAAAAAATTAAAGCATTCAAAGAAAAACATGGTGATGTAATTTTAAAGCCGCTTGATGGCATGGGTGGCGCTTCTATTTTCCGTGTAAAACAAGATGATCCAAACGTTTCTGTGATCATTGAAACCTTGACTAATCACGGTCAGAACTACGCAATGGCGCAAACCTTCGTACCTGATATTAGCAATGGCGATAAACGTATTTTAGTCGTAGATGGCGAACCGATGCCTTATTGCTTAGCTCGCATTCCAGCTAAAGGCGAAACTCGTGGCAACTTAGCCGCTGGCGGTCGTGGTGAAGCGCGTCCATTGAGTGAAACTGATCTTAAAATAGCTCTGGCCGTCGCCCCAACGCTAAAAGAAAAAGGGCTGATCTTTGTTGGCCTTGATGTTATTGGCGATAAACTCACGGAAATTAACGTCACTAGCCCGACTTGCATTAAAGAGATTGAAGCGGCGTTTGATATTTCAATTACCGGTAAGTTAATGGATGCCATTGAACGACGAGTCAATGAAAAATAATTATTAGCAATATAGTTATTAATAAAAGTAATCATTAACTAACAGATATAAAGCCAATAGCGATCAAGCAAGGTAAGTAATCATCACCAACGGCTCATGATCCTGCTTACTAAAAAATAGTAGGCAGGTCATAAAACTGACACGGAGAGAATATGAATTTAACCGATCATTTTCTGATCGCCATGCCAAGCATGAAAGATCAACATTTCACTCGAACCGTAATTTATCTGTGTGAGCATAATGATGATGGCGCAATGGGGTTAGTGATTAATGCACCAATAGGCATTAACATTGGCAACATGTTGAAGCAAATTGATGTTCAGCCTGTTCATCCACAAATTTGCACCAAAAGCCTACAAAATCCGGTGTTAAATGGTGGGCCTGTCGCAACCGATCGTGGCTTTATTCTGCACCAATTAAAAGATGACTATCAATCCAGCATTGAGATTAACCAGCATTTAGCCGTAACGACATCGAAAGATATCTTAACGGTACTTGGCACCGAAGCGGAGCCAAAACAATATTTAGTGACATTAGGTTATTCCGGTTGGAGCGCAGGTCAACTAGAACAAGAATTACTGGATAATGTTTGGTTAACCACCCCAGCCGACCCCAGTATAATTTTTGATACGCCACCCGCTTTACGTTGGAAAAAAGCCGTTCAATCATTGGGTATTGATGCCGCTCAGCTTTCAATTGATTCTGGCCACGCATGATCCCAATAATAAACATCCATCATATTCGCTACTTATAACGAGAAACCCATGACTAACCAAACCATTATGGCATTTGACTACGGCACTAAAAGCATTGGTAGCGCCATAGGGCAAACCATCACAGGCACAGCCTCACCTTTGAAAGCATTCAAGGCTGTGGATGGTATTCCTAAATGGGATGAAATTGAAAAGCAAATTAAAGAGTGGCAACCAAACTTAATTGTGGTCGGCCTACCAACGGATATGGAAGGTAAAGATCTCACCACCATCACCACGCGCGCTAAAAAATTCGGTAACCGTTTATTTGGCCGTTTTGGCGTTACAGTTGAGATGCATGATGAGCGTTTATCAACTCAAGAAGCCCGAGCAGAGCTCTTTCAAATGGGTGGCTATAAAGCACTAACTAAAGGCAATGTGGATTGCCAGTCTGCGGTGGTCATTTTAGAAAGCTGGTTTGAAGCGCAGTACTAATCCAATGAATTAAATAGCAGGGACTAAAATCACAGCCCCTGCCTTTTATGTTACCTCATATCAATCTTAATCCCTTTTAGCTTCTCACTCTCCGTCACTGGAGCATCGACTAAAGTTTTCAGCATCATGCGTAAGTCGTTAGCCGAATCAGCGCTGTGCATGGCATCATCAAGGCTAATTTTATCTTCTTGCAACAATTTAAATAGCGCTTGATCAAAGGTTTGCATACCTGATTCAGCTGAATGGGTCATTGCCGTTTTTAATTCATATAAATCGCCACGACGGATCAAATCTGAAATACGCGGAGTGTTAAGTAAGACTTCGAATACCCCATGTCGCCCTTCACCATTTTTATCTCGGATCAATTGTTGCGCGACAACCCCTTTCAGATTAAGAGATAAATCAAACAAGAACTGCTCTTTTTGATCTTTCGGCACTAGATGCAAAATACGCTCTAATGCTTGATTGGCATTATTGGCATGCAATGTGGCCATACAAAGGTGGCCTGTTTCAGCAAACGTCATCGCATATTCCATGGTTTCACGGCTGCGGATCTCACCAATTAAAATCATATCTGGCGCTTGACGTAATGAATTTTTCAAAGCAATTTCGTAGCTATCTGTATCAAGGCCAACTTCTCGCTGAGTGACAATACATTTTTTATGTTCATGTACAAATTCAATCGGATCTTCGACAGTTAAAATATGACCGGTTTGATTCGAGTTTCGATACCCCGTCATTGCCGCCATTGAGGTAGATTTACCCGATCCCGTAGCTCCAACCACCAGCACCAATCCACGCTTTGCAGTGCATAAATTTTTCAGCACTTCAGGTAGATGCAAATCCTCCATGCTTGGGATGTTCGTTTCAATTCGGCGGATCACCGCACCCGGTAATTCACGCTGAAAAAAAGCACTGACACGAAATCGTCCACTGCTTCGCATAATGGCAAAATTGGATTCATGTTCGTGTTGGAAACTTTGCAATCTCTCAACATCCATCATGTCAGACAATAGCGCTTCAACAGCGCTTTTATCTAATTGATCGCCATGGGCTTTTAACTCCCCATCAATACGAAACAGACAAGGTGCGCCAACGGTTAAATAAATATCCGACGCTTTCGATGTCACCATGGCATCTAAAATTTGATCCAATTGCATTTATTAATCCTTTATTGGCTTGTCCACTTTATGTTTTCTAGATCTATTTTGTTTGCTGGATCTATGTTGCTTGCTAAACCCACTTTGTTAAAAATCAAATCCGTTAATAAAGGGAATCCATACCTTCAATTTTTTGTTTCGCTTCTTCTGTATCAACGATACCTTGTGCGATTAATTTTCTAGCGGCCTGCTCCATGGTTTGCATTCCTGTCGCTGAACCGGTTTGAATCATCGACATCATCTGCGCCACTTTATCTTCACGGATTAAGTTACGAATAGCAGGTGTTGCGATCATGACTTCATGACAGGCCACACGCCCACCACCATTGCGTTTAAGAAGCTTTTGAGCCACAACCGCCCGCATGGATTCAGATAGCATCGAACGCACCATATTTTTATCTGCGCCAGGAAATACATCAATAATTCGATCGATGGTTTTGGCCGCTGAACTGGTGTGCAAAGTACCAAAGACTAAATGGCCCGTTTCAGCAGCAGTCAGCGCTAGGCTAATGGTTTCTTGGTCTCGTAACTCACCGACTAAAATCACATCAGGATCTTCTCGTAATGCAGAACGTAACGCCGCATTAAAGCTTTTTGTATCACGATGTACTTCACGCTGGTTGATCAAACATTTCCGATTGATATGAGTAAATTCAATTGGATCTTCAATCGTCAGAATATGTTTTTTCTGATTACGATTAATGTAGTCAACCATAGCGGCCAAGGTGGTTGATTTCCCCGATCCCGTAGGCCCTGTCACCAACACTAGCCCTTTTTCATAATTGGCAATTTTTTCAAAAATCTCAGGGGCAGAAATATCCTCCAACGATGGTATGGTCATTGGAATAGTACGAAACACTGCTGCGCAACCACGCGATTGATTAAATGCGTTAACACGAAAGCGACCAACATTTGGCAGTTCAAAAGAAAAATCAATTTCGAATTTTTCTTCATATTCGCTGCGTTGAGCGTCATTCATAATATCAAATATTAAGGCATGAACTTCCGAATGAGAAAATGCTTCCATTTCTAACTTTCTGACATCGCCATCAATACGCAACATTGGGGGTACGCCAGCAGAAAGATGTAGATCTGATGCGTTATGCTTTACACTAAAATCCAATAACTCAGCGATATTCATTACTATTCCTTACTGAAACCAAAATTATGTCTACTATTCAAGAAAATATAGAACACATCCACTGCCAAATACGATCGGCGGAAGAAAAATTCTCACGCCCTTCACAATCAGTACAGCTCTTAGCGGTGAGTAAAACCAAACCAATTGAAGCATTAGAACAAGCGATTGCCGCGGGTCAACGTCAGTTTGGAGAAAACTACGTACAAGAAGGCGTGGATAAAATCCATTACTTTGCCCAACACTATAACCAGAGCGAGCTTGAATGGCACTTCATTGGTCCCATTCAATCCAATAAAACTCGACTCATCGCAGAAAATTTCGATTGGGTCCACTCCGTTGATCGTGAAAAAATAGCCCAGCGACTTAATGACCAACGAGTCGAACATGTACAAAAAACCAATACCAGTCCGTTACAGGTGCTTATCCAGGTCAATACCAGTGGTGAAAAATCGAAATCAGGCATTGAACATACCGAGGTTTTTGCACTCGCACAGTTGATAAATACTTTACCTAACCTCACATTAAGAGGATTGATGTCGATTCCTGAAAACGTGCCAGATCATCAATCACAACTGGCCGCTTTTCAACAATTAGCGCAATTGCATCAAAAACTTAAAACGCTTTATCCTCAAGTAGATACCTTATCGATGGGAATGAGTGGCGACATGCAAGCCGCGATTGAAGCAGGCAGCACAATGGTTCGAATTGGTACCGCTATTTTTGGAGCAAGAGATTACTCACAATCCAAATAAGCACTCTTTTAAAATCCAAATGATGCAATATCTGAAGCGTCATAATTGAATTTATCAGGCATAATGGCCGTAATGGATTAAGCGTCATTATTAGCAAATTAAGGTGATGTCACATGGAACAACGCAAAATTAGCTTTATTGGTTCGGGCAACATGGCTCGTTCTATCTTCGCAGGCATGTTATCAAGCGGTTATAAAGCCAAGAATATTACCGCTACTGGTCGCGATGAAGGCAAGCTAAAAGATTTAGCCGATTGCTATGGTATTCATACTACGACTGATAACACCAATGCAGTGCAAGATGCTGATGTGGTTATTTTAGCGGTTAAGCCACAAATGATGTCTGATGTATGTGAAGCATTTAAAACCATCGATTTGAGCAATAAGCTGATCATTTCTATTGCGGCGGGTATTTCTGCTAAACGATTAAATGAAATGCTTGGCCAAGAGGTGAATCTGGTTCGCGTGATGCCAAATACACCATCTTTGGTTGGCAAAGGCATGAGTGGGCTTTATGCTACGCCGCAAGTTTCTAGTGCTGATAAACATTTTGCAGGTGATTTAATGTCTGCAGTAGGAGAGATTTGTTGGGTTGCTCAAGAGTCAGGGATCAACAATATCATTGCAGCCGCGGGCAGCGCTCCAGCGTATTTCTTCTTATTTATGGAAGCGATGCAACAAGAAGCTATCGCCCAAGGTTTTGATCAAGATACCGCGCGCCTTTTAGTGCAACAAGCGGCATTAGGCGCCGCAGAAATGGTGGTTGCAAGCCCTGAATTAGAATTATCGACATTACGTGAACAAGTAACATCGAAAGGTGGCACGACAGCTGAAGCAATAAGAACGTTTAATGACTGTCATCTATCAGCCATTGTTTCAAAAGCGATGCAAGCGGCGGTTAAACGCGCTGAAGAGATGGAAAAGCAACTGTAAATAAAAATAACCGTAAATATTTAACTTACCAATAAAATCATTATATTAACCAAGGTTTTACATAAATGAATTCTCTTAACTTTTTAGTCTCTACTGTTTTTGACCTTTATATCATGGTGGTCATTTTACGAGTTTGGCTACAACTTGCCCGCGCTGATTTTTATAATCCATTCTCACAATCGATTGTAAAACTGACTCAGCCTATCGTTGCACCTCTGCGAAGAGTTATCCCATCAATTGGAAATGTGGATCTTGCCACGGTGATTTTTGCCTACGTGCTTAGTGTTTTAAAATTTATCACCTTGATTCTCATTTCGAATGGTCAGTTCGTCTTTGATATGGGCTTTCTGGTTTTTGGGGCGCTATCTTTAGTGAAAGCCATTGGCGGTCTACTATTCTGGATTTTATTACTGCGCGCTATTTTAAGTTGGGTAAGCCAAGGCCGTAGTCCAGTTGAATATGTGATGACACAATTAACGGAACCGCTACTGGCACCTATTCGCCGCATTCTGCCACCAATGGGTGGATTTGATCTTAGTGTGCTTGTGCTGTTCTTAGTTCTGCAATTTGCTAATTACTTAATGGGTGATTTGATTGGTCCTATTTGGTATCAACTGTAATCCTAGCTGAATTATAATAATGGTTGATGCAGTACAACGTGTAGAACAAGACATCGTTCTACACGTCTATATCCAACCCAAAGCAAGCCGAGATCAAATTGTAGGTTTACATGGCGACGAACTGAAAATCGCCATCACTGCCCCGCCCGTTGATGGTAAAGCTAATGCCCATTTAACCAAATATCTCGCTAAGCAGTTCAAAGTTGCAAAGGGTTTAGTCAAGATTGAAAAAGGTGAATTAGGGCGACATAAACAAATTCGTGTAATATCGCCAAGTATGATTCCGGCTGCTATTGAAGGCTTACTTACGTCAGACCATCACAATAAATAAAACACACCTAGCCACTCTTTGTCGTCGTATATAAGGAAGTATGAAATGAAAAAATGGCTCTCAACCGCATTAATCAGCTTTATCTCTCTCTCTGTTCATGCTGAGCAATTTAAGAACATTAAAAATAGCGAGATTCATTATTCAGCCTTCAATTCAACCTTACTCACCGCTGAGGTTGCAACCCAATATCAATTAAAGCGTAATGGCCATTCTGCTATTTTAAATATTAGTGTGCTGGACAATTCCAAACTGGGTAAACCAGCAGTAAATGCCACTATCACAGGTACAGCCAAAAATTTAATCGGACAAATAAAAACGCTCGAATTCAAACAAATTAAAGAAGGCCAAGCGATTTATTACTTAGCACAATTTTCGATTTCAGATGAAGAAAGTCTAACTTTTAATATTAATGTTGATGCTGGCATGACAGGCAGTGGCCCAATAACGTTTACTCAAAAATTTTATGTTGAAGACAAATAACCAACACCCAATTTAGGATATAAAATGAAAAAGCTTGTTCTCGCCACTGGCAATCAAGGCAAAGTAAAAGAAATGGCCAGTTTATTGGCGGATTTTGGTTTTGATGTCCACGCTCAAAGTGAATTCAACCTTATCGAAGCGGAAGAAACCGGTGCCACCTTTATCGAAAATGCCATCATCAAGGCTCGTCATGCCGCGAAAGAAACCGGATTACCGGCAATTGCTGATGATTCTGGCTTAGAAGTGGATTATCTAAAAGGTGCGCCTGGTATCTATTCCGCTCGTTATGCAGGTGAGGATGCCAGTGATAAACAAAATCTAGATAAACTATTAGCGGCGATGAAAGATGTGCCAGCTAAGCAGCGTAGTGCTCGTTTTCATTGTGTATTAGTATTAATGAGACATGAAAACGATCCTACTCCATTAGTTTGTCATGGTGCGTGGGAAGGTGAAATCCTGACAGAAGCGATGGGCGAAAATGGTTTTGGCTACGATCCAATTTTTTGGGTACCAGAAGATAAGTGCTCATCGGCGCAACTTGATCCGGTACGTAAAAAACAATTATCCCATCGTGGTAAAGCCCTGAAAAAATTATTTACCGCGCTAACCGAAGCGCCTAACTTCATCCAATAAGGCTTTCAATACGTGATCTCGCTTCCTCCATTGAGCTTATATGTCCATATCCCTTGGTGTGTACAAAAATGTCCGTACTGCGACTTTAACTCTCACGCTCAAAAAGGTGAGATTCCAGAAAGTCAGTACCTTGATGCCTTACTAGAAGATTTAAAGCTCGATATTGAACACTATCAACTATCCCAAAGCTCCAAAGTATCTCAAAGCTCAGAAGAATCTCAGCAATCAAAAGCATCTCAAGCGCCTCGCCTTTTACATTCGATTTTTATTGGAGGAGGGACGCCGAGCCTCATTTCACCACAAGGCATTGGTCGCTTATTAAGAGGTATTGAGGCTCAAATCGCTTTTGAAGATAAGATTGAAATAACCATGGAAGCCAATCCCGGCACGATTGAAGCTGAGCGTTTCGCCGAGTTTCAGCGCCAAGGTGTCAATCGGATTTCAATTGGAGTCCAAAGCTTTGAAGATGAAAAACTGCAAGCGCTTGGGCGTATTCATGGTAAACAAGAAGCGATTAACGCCGCCCATTTAGCGCATAAGATTGGCCTCAATAGTTTTAATCTCGATTTAATGCATGGTCTGCCAAATCAAACTCAAGCTCAGGCATTATCAGATTTAGATAAGGCGATTGAGCTTGATCCTTATCATTTATCTTGGTACCAACTGACCATTGAGCCCAATACATTATTTTATTCAAAGCCGCCAATACTGCCAGATGATGATGATTTATGGGATATTTTCGAGCAAGGCCACCAGCGTTTAACCGATGCAGGTTATGTGCAATATGAAATCTCCGGCTACAGCAAACCGGGGTATCAATGCCGCCATAACTTAAATTACTGGCACTTTGGTGATTATCTTGGCATCGGCTGCGGCGCACATGGCAAGATTAGTTTTGCTGATGGACGCATCATTCGAACTACTAAAATCAAGCACCCGAAAGGCTATTTATCGGCCTATCAAAACTTGGTGAAGCCTTATCGTGACAGTGAAAGCTTGGTGGAAATATCAGATCGTCCGTTCGAGTATTTCATGAATCGTTTTCGTTTGATTGAAAACTGCCCTAAAAATGAATTTGTAGAACGAACCGGTTTGCCCTTATCGACGATTGAATCGCAAATTGATTGGGCGATCCAACAAGGTTATATAAACGATGGTCAGGATCATTGGCAAATCACGAAGAAAGGGAAGCTCTTCTTTAATGATTTGATTGCTGGATTTATGTCTGATGATGAATAACAAATAACGTATTCAAAGCAAAATCGGCGCCTACTTTGGGCGCCGATTCTGTATATCTTCTGTATTTATATTCGTTGTCTTTCCATGTCTCTTTAGCGCTTTTTATAGCTTCTATCAACTACGGTGACTCCGGTAAACTCTTTACTTGATAATGCTCAGGTTTTAATCCTAACACTTCGGGCAACGACGTTCCGACCGCAATCGATGACCAAGTCCCAACAATAATCCCAATAAACATCGCAATAGAGAAACCTTGCAACGATGCCCCGCCCAATAACCACAATGCAGAGACCGTTAACAATGTAGTCCCTGATGTGATCATGGTGCGAGTAAAGGTTGCTGCTATCGCTTGGTTATTAATATCAGCCGTGCTTTCTTTGGGCTTTAAACGCAACAGATCCCGGATCCGATCGGCAATAATAATCGAGTCATTGAGCGAATAACCTAAAATAGCCAAAATAGCCGCTAATACAGTTAGGTTAAACTCCATTTGGCTTAACGCAAAAAATCCAAGCACAAAGACAATGTCATGCAGCAAAGCAAGCAACGAGCCTAAAGCTAATCGCCACTCAAACCGAATACTTAAATACCCCATGATACAAAGCAAGCTGACTAATAATGCTAAGCCGCCTTGATTAGCTAAATCCTCCCCCACTTGTGGCCCAACGATGCTGGTATTCAGGACTTTCGTATCCCCAGAAAGTGGTGAGAGCAGTGATTCAATCGATACTGAGTCACGATTTAAATCATCAGGTACGCTATATCGGATGATCCAACGTCCCGGTGCCTCACTGGCTACAACACTTACTTTTTCGCCTAAACCCACTTCAAGTAATGGGTTAAGTTCACTGAGAGTCACTTTAGAGTTCACTTGGATCTCACTCACCACCCCACCGGTAAAATCTAACCCCCAATTAAATCCTTTGGTGGTTATAAAGAACAAAGAAACACACATTAATAAAATCGAAATGGCACTAGTACCATAACGCCATTGACTAGCGTTACCCATATTCATTAATTTACTCATGACTAAATCCTCTTCACATTACGGCGAGTATCTTGACCCCAAAACCAATTAATAATGGCTCGAGATGCAAAAATGCCTGTGAACATACTGGTCAATAAACCTAAACCTAACGTTAACGCAAAGCCTTGAATGGGCCCATTACCAATGCAATACAACACAATCGCAGTGATCATGGTGGTAAAGTTGGCATCAAAAATAGTGCTCGTCGCGCTGCTAAAACCACTATTAATGGCTCTTGCTAGGCTATAACCTTCTTTCAATTTATCGCGGATCCGTTCAAAAATAAGCACGTTGGTATCCACCGCCATCCCTACCGTTAACACTAATCCTGCAATCCCCGGCAAGGTTAATACTGCGCCTGGGATCAAAGCTAGCAAACCGAACAACATCACCATGTTGGCCAGTAACGCTGCATTTGCCACCCAACCTAAACGTCGATACCACAACGCCATAAAGATTAATGTCATTCCTAAGCCTAACGCCAAAGCGGAGAAGCCATTTTCAATATTTTCAGCCCCTAAGGTGGGACCAATCGTGCGTTCCTCGACGATAGTGACAGGCGCAGTCAATGAACCTGCACGTAGTAATAAAGCCAAACTCTGTGCATCTTGCATAGAACCGGCGCCAGTAATCCGAAACTTCGAGCCTAAACTTGATTGAATAGTCGCGACACTAATGATCTGATTGGTTTGCACCACCTCACCACGATCATTTCGCGAATATTCGCTGTAAGCAGTTGCCATTGGTTTACCCACGTGACGGCCCGAAAAATCCGCCATCATTTTCCCGCCTTTGCTATCTAAACTGATGTTGACCTCGGGCATTCCCATTTCACCAACATTGGCTCTAGCATCGACAATGTGTTCTCCGGTCAATACAGGAGATTCAGCAACATGCACCAGTTGACCGTTTTTATCGGGCAACATTTTCCCATCTAATGCTGAATTTTCTAATACTTGATAAAATGCCAAACTCGCGGTCGCACCAATCACGTTTTTCGCTTGTGCAGGATCTTGTACTCCAGGCAGTTCAATTCGAATGCGGTGATCGCCTTGTCGTTGTACCGACGCTTCAGTGATCCCCAACTCTTCAATACGGCTACGCATAATCTGTAAGTTTTGTTGTACGGTTAAATTTTGTAACGCCACACTCTCCTTTTCTTGGCGAGCTAACGTTAGATGATTATCGTCAACCGATACTCGCCAATTAGGGTATTGAGTATGAATAAAATCACGCAGCGATGAGAGTTGCTGCGCATTAGACAATCTAACAGTAAAGCCATCTTGTGACAGATCGGAGAATTGAGCTCTACGCCATTGTTGATCACGCAACCAACTGGTGATGTCTTTTTTCAGCTGATCTGTTTGCCCTTGATAAACAGAGTTCATATCCACATCTAGCAGAAATTGCACTCCTCCACGTAAATCTAATCCAAGAGATATTGGTTTAAAGCCCAGTAGTGTTAACCATTGTGGTGCGTTGGCAACGGAAGCTAGAGTCACTTGAGTATCAGTGGATTTACTTTTTAGAGTCTTTTGTGGGCTCAGGAGATCAGTCAAAACTTGTTTCGCAAGTGACATTTGATTCGCATCTTCAAGCACCACCCACGTTGAGTTTTGATCTTGCTTAATTTGCTTTAAATCCACCCCTTTCTTCGTTAATACATTTTGTAGTACCAAAGGCGAAAGCGGCATTTGGATATGATTATTCAGCTGAGATTGACTGCCTTGGTTAATTTGTAAGGCGGGTGATTCTCCAAACCAAGAAGGTAGCGCACTGAGTAACAAAACAATAAGCGTGACGATAAGCACAGCATATTGCCAATAGGAATATTGGTTGAGCGCTTTCTTAGAAGCCGCCCGAGTAGGTTTAAAATTCATTGTATGACCTAAATATATCAACAAACTTCATACCAATTTGTGGTAAGAAATTTGTGTATAAATAACCATTTCATCTTGGTCTTTAAGCGAAATATCGAGCTAAAGGATTAAGAATGAAATGCCTGAATCTAGGCAACCGTAATAAATGGATAATCACCATAACGGCAACCTAAACATCTGAGCGTGATTCTAATGCTGCTCAGAAAAAGTTAGGCAAATGAAGTGGGATATTGTTGAGGAATATATTGTAAATTGCTGTCTTTCCATGCAGAAAGCCGTGATGCTTGGGTGTTGGTTCGCATCATCCAATTGAGCTGAGGGGTAAAGGTTTCGGTAAAATATTGAGTTATTTCGAGGTGAGGCAGGATCGGGAACTCAAATATTGTCACATATTCAGGTGTCAGTTCATCATCACTTACATTGGTATGAGCAAACCTTAGTGTAAAACCATTGATGTAAATATCATGGCTTAAATCAATTGATGACGTCAGGTTTGGTGTTGGACTGGTATATTTCGATGCACTATTTGATGCATTGTTCGATGTGCATTTATTCGATACGGATAGCGTTGATAATTCAGGATCATTCTTCGGTATGATGTGATTTACGACTGATGTGGAACTCACCAATGAAGGAGTTAACCTTAAATCAGAGGTATGATCTGCCTTAGCGTGCGCAGCGCCAATAAAACAAAAGCAGAGTAAGAAAAATCGAAGATAGAACACATGGATCTCTTAAAAATAAATACACATATATAATGAGGTCGAATGGGCTAAATATCAATACATCTAATAAGGATAATTAAGAATACCTGCTATCAAAATAAATAAAAATGCCCAAGCACCAGAAAAAGTGCTTGGGCATTCAATTGCCATTTAATGAATGATTAATAACCAAACATTAAGGCGTTACGATATTAAACCAGAAATCAAACTTATCTAAGTAACTTAATAGTTCATCTAGTTTCGCAGCGTTACCATCAATCTTCACATCGCCATTTTTCTTCGCATCTTCAAGTGTTTCTTGCTTCAAGATAATGCGATTCAATGTATCACGTGACAGTTTAATAGTTGCATCAGCATTTTTTGCTTGAGCTTTTGCAGTATGGCTTAAAGCACCATTTTCTAGCTCCACTTTATACAGGCCACCTTGGTCACCAAAATCAAAGTTTAACGATATTTTCGCATCTGCTGCTTTCATACCATTAATATGAACACCAAGATAATCAAAGAACATATCCGGATCCATTGCACGAACGGTATCAGCACTTGCTGTATTTGGTGTTGGTAATACTTTCACACCATTACGCAATTCTTGTGCACCACTCAAATAGAAGTTACGCCAAGGACCAGATTCTGCTTGGTAGCCAAGTTGTTCTAAAGCATCCGCTTCTAAACTACGAGCTGCTTTGTTTTTCGGATCAGCAAAAACAACTTTACTCACAACTTGAGCAACCCAACGATAATTACCTTTGGCATAATCTTGTTTCGCTTTCGCCAAGATCTTATCTGCACCGCCCATGTATTCGACAAATTTCTTCGCCGCTTCTTCTGGTGGTAATTCATCTAATGTTGCAGGGTTACCGTCAAACCAACCTAAATAAAACACGTAAGTTGCTTTCACATCATGGCTAACTGAACCGTAGTATCCGCGGCTTGCCCATGTTTTTTCTAATGTTGGCGGTAGCTCGAAATTAGCCGCGATTTCATCACGCGTTAATCCTTTATTGGCCATACGCAATGTCTGATCGTTGATATAACGGTACATATCGCGCTGACTTTTCATTAGGTCAAGAATATTTGCATTGCCCCAAGTTGGCCAATGGTGTTGAGCAATAATAATTTGGGCATCTGCGCCCCAACGATCAATCGCAGCATTGATGTATTTAGACCAAGCCAGTGGATCACGAATTTTCGCGCCACGTAAAGAATAGGTATTGTGCAGAGTATGAGTAATATCTTCTGCCGCTTCGATCATTTTCTTCTCTTTCACATACCACAGCATTTCAGATGGCGCTTCTGAACCTGGTGCCATCATGAAGTCATAGGTTAAACCATCAATGACTTCTTCTTGGCCTGTGTGAGTAATATAATCGGTTGGCGGAATCAAAGTCACTGTACCTGCTGACGTTGTCGTTCCAAGTCCAGCGCCTACTTGACCTTTCGCACTCGGTGCCAATAAGTTTCCGTACATGTAACTTGCACGGCGACTCATTGCATTACCTGCCATGATATTTTCTGATACCGCTTCTTTCATAAAACCATCAGGGGCATATATTTTCACTTTGCCTGATTTCACATCTTCTTCACTAGTTACACCACGAACACCACCGTAATGGTCAACATGGCTATGTGTGAAGATCACAGCAACAACGGGCTTTTTGCCTCGATTTTTATAGTATAAATCAAGTCCGACTTTCGCCGTTTCAGCAGACACTAACGGATCAATAACCGTAATCCCTTTTTTACCCTCTATAATAGTCATATTAGATAAATCAAGGTTACGGATCTGGTAAACCCCATCCGTCACTTCGAATAAACCACTAATATTAATGAGCTGTGACTGACGCCATAAACTCGGATTCACCGTTGCTGGTGCTTTTTGATCTTCTTTAATAAATGAATATTTAGCAGTATCCCAAATAATATTGCCTTCTTTGCCTTTGATCATGCCTGCTGGTAATGCGGCAATAAAACCTTTATGAGCATTTTGAAAGTCAGTTTTATCTGAGAATGGTAATTTAGAATAAAGCGCATCATTCGCTTTTTTTGTAGCTTCTGTTGCCTCTTTAGGTGCCAATTGCTGGGAAAATGCAGATAACGAATATGTCGTTATCATACCAGCAAGAATCAGATGCCCTATGATCGGTTTTATTTTCATTGAAACCTCTTAATGTTGATATAATTTCAAACAACTAATAGCTGATAACAATTGTAGACAATGGCGAATGCTTCGCCAGTCTCATATGAGACTCTTGTGGTTTTTCAGTTAAATAAAATTATATTGTAAACATTAGGTTATTCTCAGCGAGGCAATCAAGTGACGTTTCCGAGTTACATAATTATTATCAATCACTCAACATTACTGAGCACTACAAGAATTAATAAAACTTGGTGAAGGTATATTTATCGGTCTCAAGTTCACTCACACCAAACAGAAGGTATTGCGGGGTTTATTCTACAAAGAACTAATTTATCTCGTGCGCAGATTTTTCGGATATTGTCTGATTTGAAAAAAGGTGAGTACATCATGATAGAGAAAGGAAAATTAATGGCGCTCAATAAAGCTCTACCGAATGACTATTAGCCTAAGGTAGAGCATTTACGTTTATATGAAGTTTTTTAATCATTATAAGGCATTGAAGCGAGCTCTTTAAAAAATAGAGCGGCCTAATTCAGTCGAGAGCATTTCTAATGCTGCGGTTCCTGCCAGTGAATTACCAGATTTGTCCAACTCTGGCGACCAAACAGCAATACTCATCTCTCCTGGAATGATGGCAACAATACCACCACCTACGCCCGATTTTCCCGGCATACCCACTCTAAACGCAAAATCTCCAGCGCCATCATATAGACCACATGTAGCTAATAAAGCATTCAAACGTTTTGTTTGATTAGGTTGAATAATTTGCTTTCCGGTGTGGACTGACTGTCCCTTATTAGCTAAATAACTAAAGGTTTTAGCTAAATCGACACAACTCATTTTAAGTGCGCAAGCGTGGAAATAATTATTTAAAACGGGGATCACTTCATTATCAAAATTACCAAATGAACGCATCAAATAAGCAATGGCCGCATTACGATCACTGTGTAGCATTTCTGAAGCGGCGACCACTTTGTCATACACAATATGTGTATCACCTGATAGCTTACGAGTGAAGTCTAATAATCGCTGGCGAGGCGCAGCTAAACGACTTTGCAGCATATCCGCCACTACAATCGCACCGGCATTAATAAATGGATTTCGAGGTATACCCAGTTCAACTTCCAGCTGGATCATTGAGTTAAACGCTTGCCCTGAAGGTTCTTTACCCACTCGTGACCATATTTCTTCGGATTGATACAGTTGCATCGCTAACGTTAGGCTTAATGCTTTTGAGATAGATTGAATAGAGAAAGCTTCATCCGCATCACCTGCTTTAATTACGTCTCCATCATTGGTATAAATCGCTATACCTAATTTATCATTCGGGATCCGAGCTAATGCAGGAATGTAATCGGCCACTTTTCCTTTGCCAATTAAAGGTCGAACTTGATAGAGGATATGGGATAATAACTCTTGCGTTGCATATGGCATATAAACTCCTGTCATTCAGACGAAACCATCAAAAACTGAGAATAAAAAAGCCAGCACAATTGGCTGACTTTAGTCTTGATGTATAAAATTTAGCAATGACGTTCAGAATAAAACTTATACTGTGCGGCGGTATTTTATATCCCACACACCATGACCCAGACGATGACCACGAGCTTCAAATTTAGTTAATGGACGTTCATCAGGACGAGGAATAAAGTCGCCATCGGTTGCAATATTTTCAAACCCTGGCGCCTGATTCATCACTTCAACCATATGCTCCGCGTAGTTTTCCCAATCTGTTGCCATATGGAAAATACCTTCATTCAAGATCAACTTATTACGGATCATCTCAGCAAAATCCAATTGAACAATACGGCGTTTGTGATGACGCTTTTTATGCCAAGGGTCCGGAAAATATAACTGCAAAGTGATCAAGCTATTATCTGGGATCATATGCTCGAAAACTTCAACCGCATCATGGCACATAACACGCAAATTGCTCACTCCAGCTTCTTGCGCTGACGCTAAACATGCACCAACACCTGGGCTATGCACTTCAATGCCTAAAAAGTTTTTCTCTGGCGCATTTTTTGCCATTTCAACTAAAGAAGCCCCCATGCCAAAACCAATTTCCAACACGATAGGATTGTTGTTACCAAACACTTCACTCCAATCAAGGCGTTGTTCAATAAAATTGATCCCCATCGTTGGCCAACAATCATGAATCGCATTTTCTTGCCCCTTAGTTAAGCGCCCTTCACGGCGAACAAAACTGCGAATGCGTCTTACAATTTTGCCATCTTCAGTTAATTGGGGTTTGGTTACTTCTGTCATTATTTCGCCTGAGGGTTTAAATAAAAAAGGAAAATATAAATTATATTCAAAATAATTGAAGTTACCGCGAGGCGACAAGCGAACGAAGCCCCATGAGCATAGATCTTCTATGTGATTGGGGTCAGTGAGTCCGGTCGACAAAGTTGCAGCTTCAAGTATGAAGAATCAAAATGGGAATTATCCCAAGATACGCCCAAGGTGCAAGCTTTTCTCTGCATAATTGGTGAATTTATTTACATTAACATCAAACTTATCGGCTAAATAATTGAAGTTATAGAACAGTGAGGCGATGAGTAAGGAGATCAATCAACAGCATCTTCAAGTATGAAAGGGATAGGCTGTTTACATAGGCACCCGTGTATGGTGCAATCTCACACTAATTAAAATAACAAAAGATATTATCGTGAGTACATTCTCTCAAGCCATTCTGCAATGGTATGAAAACTATGGTCGCAAAACACTCCCTTGGCAAATAGACAAAACGGCTTATAAAGTATGGTTATCTGAAATCATGCTTCAGCAAACTCAAGTCACGACGGTTATTCCTTATTTTTCTCGCTTTCTCGAGCGTTTTCCAACGGTTAAAGATCTTGCACATGCTCATCAAGATGAGGTTCTACATCTTTGGACTGGCCTTGGTTATTATGCTCGAGCTCGTAATCTCCATAAAGCGGCTCAAATAGTCGTTCAACAACACCAAGGCGAGTTCCCTCTCAATATTGAACAAATGAATGCGCTTCCGGGGATCGGACGTTCAACCGCCGCTGCGATTTTATCTTCTGTCTATAAACAACCTCATGCCATTTTAGATGGCAACGTAAAACGCACATTAGCGCGCTGCTTTGCTATTGAAGGTTGGCCTGGGCAGAAAATCGTTGAAAATCAATTATGGGAAATAGCGGAGCAGAACACACCTAAATTAGACGTAGATAAGTACAATCAAGCAATGATGGATATGGGCGCGATAGTATGTACTCGCTCTAAACCCAAATGTGACTTATGCCCCATCGAGCATTTATGCTTAGCGAAAAAACAAAACCGACAACTGGATTTTCCGGGTAAAAAACCAAAGAAAGAAAAACCAGTCAAAGAAACTTGGTTTATCATGCTGCATTATCAAGGCAGTGTCTGGTTAGAACAGCGACCACAATCTGGAATATGGGGTGGTTTATATTGTTTCCCTCAACACGAAACAGACGCGATTGAACATCAGTTAGATCATCGCGCTATAACCGACTCGATGATAAAGGACAAACAAGTATTAACGGCATTTCGTCATACTTTTAGCCATTATCACTTGGATATAACGCCTATATTGGTGAATTTAACCCGAGAACCGAGTTTGGTGATGGAAGATAAGCAAGGTCTTTGGTATAACTTGTCCCAACAAAATGATGCTCCCACCCAAGAGATCGGCTTAGCTGCACCAGTGAAGCAGTTACTGCATCTTCTTTCGTTTGAATGTAAGGCCGAAATATTAACCAACGAGCATAACCATTATTTATCTAAAGAGGACTCACTATGAGCCGTACCGTATTTTGTACTTTCTTAAAAAAAGACGCTGATGGTCTAGATTTTCAATTGTACCCTGGCGATCTGGGCAAACGTATTTTTGATAACATCAGTAAAGAAGCATGGGGCCAATGGCAACATAAACAAACTATGCTAATTAACGAAAAAAAACTCAATATGATGGATGTTGAACATCGTAAATTACTAGAAACAGAAATGGTTAATTTTTTATTCGAAGGTAAAGATGTCATCATCGAAGGCTACACGCCACCGAGCGAATAACTGAAAAAGTATTGGGCTATAAGAAATGATGAGGCAAGTATTTTGCCTCTTTTTCATTCGACATCACATTCCTACAACTCACCATTAAATTAAAAGCAATGAATATAAAAAAGTCGTTATTCATATTAATCTACCTGATGTTGTCAGGTTGCAGCCGTGAGTTTGTAGAGGGCGTGTACGATGTCAACTATACACCCTCAAATCGTTATGCTAAAAATTTAGCCCCGCTTCCTGGTCAGTTTCAAAAAGATACCGATGCCTTAGATAATTTGATGACTCAATTTTCTGGTGATGTTGCAAGACGCTGGGGGAAAAATGATATCAAAATGGCGGGTGCGAAAATCTATGTAAAATATACTGACGATTATTTAAACCGTTCGGATATTAATTTTGATAATGGTACCGTCACCATCGAAACCATCGCATCAACGGATCCAACCGATCATCTTCGCCATGCTATTGTCACGACTTTATTAACGCCCGACAAGCCCGGTAATGTTGATCTATTCTCATCCAAAGAAATCGCCCTTGGAGGTAAGCCCTTCCTTGCGGGGCAAGTCCTCGATCAAAATGGAAAATCTATTGAATGGTCTTGGCGTGCCAGTCAATTTGCAGATTACCTCATCAAAAACAAACTGAAAAAACGACAGGTTGACTTTAAAACCTCTTATTATGTCACTATACCAATGGTGAAAAACCACTCAAAACTACGCAGTTATCAATATGCAGATATCGTGCGTAATGCCTCTAAACGATATGACATACCTGAAGATTTAATTTACGCCATTATAAAAACAGAAAGTAACTTTAATCCTTACGCCGTCAGTTGGGCTAACGCCTACGGTCTAATGCAAATTGTGCCGAAAACTGCAGGGCATGATGTTTTTAACATCGTAAAAGGTAAATCAGGAATACCTAGCCCTAAATATTTATATAATCCTGTCAATAATATTGATGCTGGTACGGCATATTTTCATCTACTTAAGACTCGCTACTTGAAGGGCATTAACAATCCCATTTCTTTACAATACAGTATGATTTCAGCTTATAACGGTGGCGCAGGAGGTGTTTTCAATACCTTTGGTGGCGTAAAAACCACCGCAATAAATAATATTAATCGTAATCAACCAAGCCAAGTTTATTGGACGCTAACTAAAAAACATCGAAATGCAGAAGCTCGTCATTATTTGGAAAAAGTGACTCGATATAAAAAAGACTTCCACGCAATGAAGTAAAACGTACATAAAACCACCTTAAATGCTTAAATAGTCAGCAAACGAGTGTTTTTTTCACATTTTTCATAAAAACCTATTGACGATAGAGACGAAAATCCGTTTAATGGCGCTCCGTTGCCCGGATAGCTCAGTCGGTAGAGCAGAGGATTGAAAATCCTCGTGTCGGTGGTTCGATTCCGCCTCCGGGCACCACAGTTTAAAATTGTTGGTGTCGTAGTTTTAAATATCAGCAATAGTAAAAAAGTAAAAGATATAGTGTGCCGACTTAGCTCAGTAGGTAGAGCAACTGACTTGTAATCAGTAGGTCACCAGTTCGACTCCGGTAGTCGGCACCATCTTTTGCCTCGATAGCTCAGTCGGTAGAGCAGAGGATTGAAAATCCTCGTGTCGGTGGTTCGATTCCGCCTCGAGGCACCATATTTTGAATGGTGCGTTAAAATTTAGTTTTAATTGCCATTGTAAAAGAGTAATTCCCCTTTAGTTCAGTTGGTAGAACGGCGGACTGTTAATCCGTATGTCGCAAGTTCAAGTCTTGCAAGGGGAGCCACTTTCGAGAAAGCCTCATCATTTGATGAGGCTTTTTTGTATCTAAATTTTATCTCATTGCTGACATGCTCTCTCAACAACAATGTCAGTAATGGTTTTATGTTATTTTTTTGTTAAAGTCTTCCAACTTCCAGCCAGACTCTCAAAAGATTAAGTGACTGTGCAACATTTAATCAATTAATTCGAACTCCATTTAAAACCGATAAAACTATATTCATCTTTATCTTCATTCCCATCCAAACTGATCGTGCTCAAACCAATCTAACTCGATTATGCTATATGGAGATAAAAATGAAATCTAACAATTTAACAATAAGCGCCCTGCTAGGCCTTATTGGCTTATCCGCTTTACCCGTGACAGCACAAACTCATGGTTACATGGATTACCCACCAGCAAGACAACAGATTTGTGATATGGATGGTGGCTATTGGGAC
>NZ_VHKO01000001.1 GCF_015223435.1 Vibrio hibernica | reverse complement strand
AATTGAGCTCATTTTTTATTTATAACTGCTTATCGAAAAGTGCTAATTTTATTGTTGCACTTTAGTCCCCAAATGAAGCCAAGTTTCTAATACTGTATCAGGGTTTAGTGATACTGAATCAATTCCTTGTTCCATTAGCCATTGCGCGAGGTCGTCGTGATCTGATGGGCCTTGGCCACAAATTCCCACGTACTTTCCTGCTTTATTGGCGGCTTTAATTGCCATAGATAACATGGCTTTCACCGCTGGATTTCGTTCATCAAACATGTGGGCAATGTCGCCGGAATCTCGGTCGAGTCCTAAGGTTAATTGCGTCATATCGTTTGAGCCAATTGAGAAACCATCAAAGTATTTGAGGAAGTCATCCGCCAAGATGGCATTGGATGGCAGTTCGCACATCATAATAACTTTCAGGCCGTTTTCGCCACGGCGTAAGTCAAATTTTGCCAGCAAATCAATCACGCCTGCCGCTTCATTAGTGGTGCGAACAAATGGGATCATGATTTCGACATTGCGCAGTCCCATTTTATTGCGGACTCGCTTAATCGCTTCACATTCCAAGGCAAAACAATCTTGGAATTTCGGTGACACATAACGAGATGCGCCGCGGAATCCTAGCATTGGGTTTTCTTCGGTTGGTTCGTAATTGATACCGCCGACAAGGTTGCGGTATTCATTGGATTTGAAATCTGACATGCGCACAATCACACGTTTTGGCCAGAAAGCCGCTGCCAGTGTGGAAATCCCTTCGGTGAGTTTTTCGATGTAGAACTCTACAGGATCCGCGTAGCCGACAATACGTTGGTCGATTTCTGCTTTAAGTTCCGCTGATTGCTCATCGTAATTTAATAGTGCTTTCGGGTGAATGCCGATCATTTTGTTAATGATGAACTCTAAACGAGCAAGTCCAACACCTTCATTGGGAATACATGCAAAGTCGAAAGCGCGATCAGGGTTACCCACGTTCATCATGACTTTTAAAGGTAAATCGGGCAGGTCGGTGACAGAAGATCGTTTAATTTCAAAGTCGAGTTCGCCTTCATAAACAAACCCAGTTTCGCCTTGTGCGCACGAAACGGTAACGGCTTGTCCATCTTTTAATTGGCTGGTGGCATCACCACAACCGACTACCGCTGGAATGCCAAGCTCACGAGCAATAATGGCGGCGTGACAAGTACGTCCACCACGATTCGTCACAATCGCCGCCGCTTTTTTCATTACCGGTTCCCAATCAGGATCGGTCATGTCGGCAACCAGTACATCGCCTGCTTGGACTTGATCCATTTCATCAAGGCTTTTCACTACGCGAACCACGCCAGCGCCAATACGTTGACCAATGGCGCGACCTTCAATCAAGCTTTTGCTTTGCGCATTAAGTTGGAAGCGTTCCATTACTTTTTGGTCATCGCGTGAACGAACGGTTTCAGGGCGGGCTTGAACAATCAGTAACTCGCCTGTAATGCCATCTTTAGCCCACTCAATATCCATTGGGCGGCCGTAGTGCTTTTCAATGATTAAGGCTTGTTTTGCCAGTTCTTGAATTTCATCATCAGTTAAAGAATATTGGCGACGTTCTTCATCTATGGTGTCGATAATTTCGACTTGCGTGCCGATCTCTTTGCCATCGGCATAGATCATTTTGATTTTTTTAGATCCAAAAGTGCGGCGTACGACGGCTGGGTTTCCGGCTTGCAGCGTTGGTTTGTGCACGTAGAATTCATCAGGGTTTACCGCGCCTTGCACCACCATTTCACCTAAGCCCCAAGAAGAGGTGATGAAGACGACTTGATCAAAGCCTGATTCAGTATCAAGGGTAAACATAACGCCAGAAGATGCCTTGTCTGAACGTACCATGCGCTGAATACCAGCCGACAATGCAACGCCTTTATGATCAAAGCCTTGGTGAACGCGATAGGAGATTGCGCGGTCATTAAATAGGGAAGCAAAAACGTGTTTAGCGGCTTCGATAACCGCGTCAATGCCACGCACGTTTAAGAAGGTTTCTTGCTGTCCTGCAAAGGATGCATCGGGTAGATCTTCTGCTGTGGCTGAGGAGCGAACCGCCACTGATAACATGTCGTCGCCGTTGCCAAGTTCTTTATAAAACGCGCGAATGCCATCTTCTAGTTCGGTTGGGAAGGGAGCATCTAACACCCATTGTCGGATTGTTGATCCAGCTTTTTTGAGCGCGTTAACATCATCTACATCTAGCTCGTCGAGCAGTTGATAAATTCGGTCATTGAGTTGGTTAGCTTCTAAAAATTGATTAAAGGCAAAAGCGGTTGTTGCGTATCCATTGGGTACTTTTACGCCAGCATTTGAAAGATTTGCCACCATCTCGCCTAAAGATGCATTCTTTCCCCCGACTTTATCAACATCATTCATTGATAAAGAATCATACCAAACCACATTTTTATCCACGGCAACGCTCCTAATTTTTGACTGGTTATTGGTTATAACTAACCTGAATTCATCAATGTGGGCTTATTCACATTGTTTTACGATTAATCCGTTTATGGTGAATCTACTTAAATATTAGCCCAATTTTATTGTCACTCTATTGTTGGTGACTTCTCGCTTGTGCGCGTATATAGCTTGTGCACGTATATAGCTTGGGCGTGTATTTTCACATCGGTTCTTGAGAAATGTTGTAAAAAAAAATGTGTAAAATTTTGTTTGTCTTTTTTTACATTTATTTCACACTGATAACCTGACAGGGACTTAACGAGGATTCAACTTCTTATGCAGAGCAAAACAAATTTTCGTGATGTATTTTACGTTTCTGATGGAACAGCGATTACATCGGAAACATTAGGGCATGCGGTTTTAGGTCAGTTTCCCTTAGAAATTAAGCAAGCTACGTTGCCATTTGTTGAAACGGTCGAGCGAGCTGAATACGTTAAAAGTCAAATTAATCAAAAGTTTATTGAAACAGGCGAAAAGCCATTGGTGTTCTTTTCGATCGTTTTACCTGAGATTAAAGCCATTATTGTGCAAGCAGACGCTCATTTTTATGATGTGCTGAATGTATTGGTTGAACCACTAAAAAGAGATTTACAGCTAGAACCTACGCCAAAATTGCATCGTTCACATAGTATTAGTAAAGATGCAGATAGTTACCAAAGGCGAATTGCGGCAATTGAATATACATTAGCGCATGATGATGGGGTGTCTTTAAACAACCTTGAACAAGCGGATATTATCTTATTAGGCGTGTCTCGTTGTGGCAAAACACCGACCAGTTTATACCTTGCGATGCAGTTTGGTATTAAGGCGGTAAACTACCCCTTTATTGAAGATGATATGGCAAGGTTGAAGTTACCAAAAGAGATAGAACCCTACCGTTTTAAAACATTTGGCCTCACGATCGATACCGAACGATTAATGGCGATCCGACATGAACGTTACGCTAATAGCGAATATTCAAGTAAAGATCAGTGCGAAAAAGAGCTCAATAAAGTCGAAAGTTTGTTTCGCCGTGAAGCGATCCCCTACTTAAATACCACGACATTATCGGTGGAGGAAATCTCAACGCGGTTGTTAGAATTGGGTGGTCTAAAACGTTCAATGTGGTGAGTGAGTCAGCCTGAAAGATATTTATAATTGAAAATTAAGTTAAAAAAATCCCCCTTCAGGAACGAATTTTAATGACGACTGAAGGGGGAATGATAGTAATAATTTTTAAGTTTATTTGTTTTCTTGGCCGTCGAGCAATCCATCAATCGGTTTGCTGTGGATCCGTGAGCTTTTAAACATGGCTTTGTTGCCCGTTTCTTCCTCTGCCCAGAAGTTGATATTGAATTGCGCATCATCACTCATTTCAATGCGATGCCAATATTGTGGAGGACTAGTGGCAAATGTACCGGCTTTAATCACCACGGTTTGTTCTGGCTCGGTCGCTTCTTCATTGGCAAAGCCGTAAAAAGTAACGGTGCCTTGCATAACGCAGATCTGACCAAATACGCCTTCAGCGGTATTGTGGTGAGTCAGCAATGCTTTGGGTACATTATCTTTAGTGAAAAAGTGAGTTGAACGTCTTATTTTCCAATGGCTTGGGATGACTAGGTGACTCATAATAATATCCTCTTTTATTTAATCTTTTAATCCTAGGCGTTTTGCTAAACGGTGCAAGTTCCCACTGTCTATTTGGAGATCTCGAGCCGTTGCTGCCCAGTTTTGTTGGTTATTATCTAATGATGTAGCAATTATTTGAGTTTGAAAATCTTCAGTGGCTTGTTTCAAGCCTACTAGAGTTTCCGTTGTTTGAGCAAGTTGTGGTGAATGTAACTGTGGTGAGCGTAATAACGTTGATTCATTGGCCGCTACTTGATGCAGAGGTGAAGCGCTTTGAGTTAATTCAAAGTGGTGTGGCTGCAAAATGACGGGGCTTGATGGTTTGTTGTCTTTACCTGAAAAAGCTTCGGTACGCGCTAATACCGCCGCGCGATGGATAGCATGTTCTAATTGACGCACATTGCCCGGCCAAGAGTATTGGCGCAATAAACTCAATGCGGCTGGTGAAATACTCAAGTGTTTAAGATTGAGCTTATTTTTACATTTCTCAATAAAAAAACCACTCAGCAATGTTGTATCACCTTCGCGTTCTCGTAGTGGTGGGACATGAATTGGGAATACACTGAGCCTGTGATATAAATCGGCGCGAAATTGTCCGTTGACCACATCTTGATGTAAATTTCGGTTAGTTGCCGCCACTATACGAGTATTTACTTTGAGTACGCTGTCATCGCCCACACGTTGTAAATCGCCATATTGCAGCACTCGCAGCAGTTTAGATTGTAAACTTAATGGCAATTCACCGACTTCATCTAAAAATAAAGTGCCATTATCTGCGAGTTCAAACTTACCTTTTCGATGGCTGATCGCGCCAGTAAATGCGCCTTTTACATGGCCAAATAATTCACTTTCAGCAACAGATTCTGGTAGCGCCGCGCAGTTTAAATACACTAAGGTTTGCTTGGCGCGGTTTGATTGTGAATGAATAGCCGCGGCCACTAATTCTTTGCCCACGCCAGTTTCACCCGTTATCAGTACCGAAAGGTCAGTATTGGCAACCGATTGAATTTGCATACGGAGATCCATCATCGCGCCAGATTGCCCAATCATTTCCTCGCCAAGCTTGATATCTTTAGTCACTTGCGGGGAGTGTGCGCCAACATGAACCGCTTGTGCTTCTAACTGTTTCATTAGCAATGAAGTGTGCAAGCTTGCGGCGGCTAAGGCGCTAATGGTTCTTAGATCTCTATCGGTGAATTGGTCAAATTGATTGGCATCGAAACCATCGATGGTAAGCGCACCGATTAAATTTCCGTGTGCAATTAAAGGCAAACCCACACAGGCATGCACATGCAATTTGTCACCTTTATTTGGAATGAGTCCATCATAAGGATCGGCAATATCACTGTCGGCAGGAAAGCGCACTACATCCCCTGCGCGGGCTATCGCTTCAAGACGAGGATGTTCATTAATATTAAAACGACGTCCCATCACTTCTTCATATAAGCCGTCAATCGCCAACGGTACAAACTGTTGGTCACGGTAGGCGAGTAGCGCGGCGGCATCACAATTAAGTAAATTTCTCAGCACTTCTAATAAGCGATCAAACCTATCTTGATTAGAAATCCCCAAAGTCAGATCTAACGCTAATTGAGTAATTTGAGTGTGAAATTTTTGCATTAAATATCTCAGCTAGAAAAGTAATCGATTATAAGATTCAAACAAGTGTCAAACTGACTCTTTAGTGTCAAATTGATACTACTCGAATTTTGTCATAATGACACCATGTTAAATGGTAATATTTATAAGGTATTGAATAATAAGGGTATAAAAAGTTGGCACGCTTGCTGCTTTATACAAGCTAAGAGAATCATTTAATTTTAGTTTTTATTTAGGAGTTGTTTATGTCTATCCATGTTAAAAATAATATTCATTGGGTTGGTCAACGTGATTGGGAAGTACAAAACTTCCACGGTACAGAATATAAAATCACTCGTGGTACCAGCTACAACAGCTATCTCATCCGTGAAGAAAAGACAGTATTGATTGATACCGTTGATCATCGCTTTAGCCAACAGTTTATCCAAAACTTAGAAATGGAAATTGATCTAAACGAGATCGATTACATTGTTATCAACCATGCAGAAGAAGATCACGCCGGAGCTTTAGGTGCATTGCTCGCTAAAATTCCTAACACGCCAATTTATTGTACTGAAAATGCCATTGATTCGATTATCGGTCACCACCACCAACCGGATTGGAATTTTAATGTGGTCAGAACTGGCGACAGTATTGATTTAGGCAACGGCAAAGCATTGGTGTTTGTTGAATCTCCAATGTTGCATTGGCCAGACAGCATGATGACTTACATGACAGGCGACGCAGTATTGTTCAGTAACGATGCATTCGGTCAGCATTATTGTGATGAACATTTGTTTAACGATGAAGTTGATCAAGTGGAATTATACGAGCAGTGTTTACGTTACTACGCCAACATCTTAACGCCATTTAGCGCGTTGGTGACAGCGAAAATCAAAGAAGTGCTAAGCCTTGAATTACCAGTGGATATGATTGCTACTGCTCACGGTATCGTATGGCGTGATAACCCAACTCAAATTATTCATCAATACCTTGAGTGGGCCGATAACTACCAAGAAGATCGCATCACGTTATTCTACGATTCAATGTCCAACAATACTCGTATGATGGCGGATGGTATTGCGCAAGGTATTCACGATATTGACCCTAATGTGGCGGTAAAAGTATTTAACGTGTCGCTACATGACAAGAATGAGATCTTATCTAGCGTATTTCGCTCAAAAGGTATCTTAGTCGGATCGTCTACAATGAATAACGTGATGATGCCAAAAGTGGCCGGCATGTTAGAAGAAATTACTGGTATGCGTTTTAAAAATAAAAAAGCCGCGGCATTCGGAAGTTATGGTTGGAATGGTGGTGCGGTAGACCGTATTCATACACGTTTGATGGATTGTGGGTTTGAAACCGCGATCAGCAAGAAAACCAAATGGCGTCCAGATGGTAAAGCGATGCAAGAATGTCGTGAATATGGCCGTCAAATTGCACGCGAATGGGCGTTGTATGAGCTATCAGACACTATCTCGTCAATCGTGAGAAAAACGACAGGTGTACCAGTATCAAAAACGGTGCCAAAAGATGTGAAAACCGCCGTTTCTGCCTCTGCGCCTGTTTCTGGGGTCGTTGAAGCTGCGTCTGGTGTTGAGATTGAAGTGCCAAATACAACGGCTCAATCAACCAATGGTTCAGATGCACAAGCCATGCTGTGTACGGTGTGCCAGTGGGTTTATGAACCAGAATTAGGCGAGCCAAATCAAGGCGTAGAACCCGGTACTGCTTGGGCTGAAGTGCCAGAGTATTTCTTATGCCCAGATTGCGGAATTGGTAAAGAAGTGTTTGAACCTTGTGCCAGTAAACTCGGTAAAGGTAACGGATCACAGGTGGCTTAATGAATAATCCTATTATGATCATAGGCAGCGGATTTGCTGCCTATCAATTAGTTAAAACGCTGCGCCGAACTGACAGTGATACGCCAATTATGGTGATCACTGCCGATGATGGGCATGATTATAACAAGCCAGATCTCAGTCATGTGTTTAGTAAGAAGCAAGATGCGGACGCGCTTATTCGCCAAACTGCCGAGGTATTTGCACAAGAAAACGGGGTGACCATTTTAACTCACACCCGTATTGCGAGTATTGATAGCCAAGCGCAAACGGTGACTTGCGAAAATGGCGAAGTGATGGCGTATGCAAAACTTGTTTTGGCCACTGGTGCTTCGGCGTTTGTTCCACCGATGACAGGCTCAGCGGTAGAGCAAATAGTGACTTTAAATAGCCGAGTTGAATTTCAAGCGGCGCATCAACAATTAAGCCAATCGGAGCATGTGTTGATCATCGGCGCAGGCTTAATTGGTACTGAACTGGCGATGGATTTAGCATCTTCAGGTAAAACGGTGTCATTAGTCGATCCGTGCGATAGTGTGATGGCGACTTTATTGCCTGATGCTGTTTCTGCACCACTGCAAAAGCAACTGAGAAAACGTGGGGTTAAACTGCATTTAAATAACAGTGTGCAAAGCCTTGAACAAAGTGAATTTGGTATTGATGTGACACTTAATTCTGGCGATCAATTTTTAGTTGATAGCGTAATTTCAGCGGCGGGTTTAAAACCCAATGTGCAATTAGCTCAGCAAGTTGGGTTAGAAGTGGGCAAAGGTATTGTGGTTAATCGCCAATTACAAACCTCACAACCTAATATCTACGCGATTGGTGACTGTGCTCAAATTGAAAATAAGGTGTTGTCTTTCTTACAGCCAACGCTATTGAGCGCTAACGTTCTCGCCAAAGCATTATTAAATGGTCATGTAGAAAATGCGGATCTTAAATTAGCGTCGATGCTAGTAAAAGTAAAAACGCCCGATCTGCCTATTCAATTGAGTGGTCATACAGGTGAGAGTGTTTATCGTTGGTCGGTTGAATTAGACGGCGAGGGCATTACCGCTAAAGCCTTTAATGTTGATGATGTATTAGTAGGGTTTGTGGTTACGCAAAATCACATGAAAAATGCCTTCCCAATGTTAAGAGAGCTGCCTGCTTTGCTGTAAGAGTAGGCATAAATAAGGGAAGTAATTATCTTAAACATTAAGACATCGTCAATTAACAGGAATATGGGAGAGTCGAATGAGTATTCAAACATTTCATCATTATGCTGATCAAGTAAGCCAGTACTTTACCAATTATTTGAACCAACGTGGACGATGTGAAAACAGTGAATGTGGATTGGAAACAGCGCAACAATGTCAACGTGAGTTAGCGTGTGAAAATTGTCAGGTAATGATTTCCGAGGCTTCAAATAGGAATTAATATTTATTCTATCAATATTTATTTCTAGAGCATTAACAAGAGCTGCGCAGATATTAATTTGTGCAGCTCTTTTTTTGCATTTTTCAGTCAAAATTATGAATTCAAGCACATTTTTGCAACTGAGACGCTATAATCGCATTTTCCCTAAAGTGACTTTCCTATGCTTGATTTTATTCTTCACTTTAAACCTGATGTTCTTAGTGACTCTCAATTTTATTTGCTGATATTGCTGAGTGGAATGACATCGATGCTCAACACGATTATTGGGGTTGGGGGCGGGGCAACGCTTATTGCGTTTATGGTGACCATGATCCCAGCTCAAGCGGTTATTCCGGTGCATGCGGTAGTGCAACTTGGTTCAAATGCTGGCCGTGCGATACTGATGAGAAAGTACATCGAAAAAAAATATCTTGGTTGGTTTTTTGTTGGCAGCGTATTAGGTGCGGTTATTGGTGGCCAATTGGCGCTTAATTTGCCGACTCAATATTTAGAGTTAATTCTAGCCGTGTTTATTTTGATCAGTAGCTGGGTACCGATTAACTTGAGCTTTAATGGAAAAAAAGGTTTAGTCGGTGTGGGACTGTTTACTACTTTCCTTAGTATGTTTGTTGGCGCGACTGGGCCATTGTTGATTGCCACAGTAAAAAACCTATTACCTGATCGTCGTCAACTTGGCGCGACCATGGCCTGCTTTATGGCTATGCAGCATACGATCAAAATGGTGATGTTTGCCTTCTTAGGTTTTGCTTTTAAAGATTGGCTTGGGGTGATCACATTGATGATCGCATTCGGCTTTGTGGGCACTTATGTTGGCAAGCGTATTTTATATAAGGTCTCAAATCAGAACTTTCATACCATACTCAAAGTTGCGCTTACATTTATTGCCCTACGTTTAATCTGGGGATTTTTTGCAGGGCATTAAATTATAGGCAATGTAGTTCATGGTATTGGGAACACTCTTACTATCATTTTTATAAATAGGTTGAGCGGATAAAATGAGATGGATCTATACGTTATTCAATAGACCAACTGTAAACAAACTTCTCTTTCTATATGATGAATCGATGATGAAAATAACGACAAGGAAGCGTCGCATAGCATGAATGACCGTATTAATTCAGGATCCACTCGTCCCTCATCTTGGTTTAATCTTAGCCATATATCGGCAGGTTTTACCGCGGTTCTGATTGGTTACACTAGTTCGGTTGTTATTATTATTCAGGCCGCCACTTCAGCCGGAGCTTCAGCGCTGCAAATTGCCAGTTGGTTATTGGTTTTGGGCGTCACTGTGGGCGTAAGCTCTATTGCTTATTCTTGGTATTACAAAATGCCCGTCTTGATGTCTTGGTCAACACCGGGAGCGGCGATGTTGATTGCGGCAGTCGCTCAATATACTTTACCGCAGGTTATTGGCGCTTTTGTGATCTCTGGCTTTTTGCTGTTATTAACAGGGCTAATTACACCGCTTAGCCGTTTACTTGAAAATATTCCCTCACAGCTTGCGACGTCAATGCTTGGCGCTATCTTGATCCCTTTTTGTTTGAAAGCGTTTACGCCTGTTACTACAAGCCCTATGGTTTTTGGCGCGATGATGGCCACTTTCTTTATTGCAAAACGCTATTTACCTCGTTATGCGATGATGCTTTTACTGCTTGTTGGCATTGCTATTGCGATTTTTACTGGGGCGTTTTCAGGGCAAATAATAGTACTGAATATCGCTGAACCGGTATGGGTAACGCCAGAGTTTGATTGGATGGCGATGGTGAATTTAAGCCTTCCGCTTTATATTATTACGATGCTTTCTCAGAACTTACCCGGCTTTGCCATGATGAGAAGTTATCAATATGAATTACCAGCGAAACCTTTATTTATTGGTACGGGGTTTCTCAATATGCTGACTGCGCCTTTTGGTGGGTTTAGTTTAAATTTAGCGGCAATCTCAGCGGCTATTTGTATGAATGAAGATGTGGATTCCGATAGAAACCAACGTTACAAAGCATCAATGTGGGCCGGAGGTATTTTTATTATTGCAGGTTTATGGGCCACCGCAGTAGTGGCGATATTCTTGGCCTTACCAAAAGAGGTTTCACAAATTCTCGCTGGTTTGGCTCTACTTGGAACCTTGTTAATGTGTATGCAAACGGCGTTTAGCGATGCTGAATATCGGGAGTCTTCCCTCTACACGTTTTTGGTGACGTTATCTGGCATTACCTTGTTTGGTATTGGTTCGACGTTATGGGGGTTGATGGCTGGGCTTATTCATCAAAAATTAATGCATAAAAATCGGTAGGGTAATAACTGTTTTGAGATTAAAAAGGCTTACATGAACGTAAGCCTTTTTGATTTATATACCGAGTCGCTTTGAGCTTGAAGCCTTGTAGGGATTTATATTGGAAATAGAATATTAGATAAAGTCTCAAACCAGAACTTTCATACCATACTCAAAGTTGCGCTTACATTTATTGCCCTACGCTTAATCTGGGAGATTTTTTGCAGGGCATTAATGGTTTGTCAGTTTATTGTCACTCATATTACCGTTGAATTTGATTTAAGAATTTTTTTAATTGTGGTGATTGAGGGTTATTAAATAGTTCATTTGGTGATCCTTGCTCTACAATTTCGCCATTCGCCATATAAATCACGCGGTCAGCGACTTCTTTGGCAAATTGCATTTCATGAGTGACGACCAACATGGTTTGATGAGCAATGGCGAGTTTTTTCATTAAGGCTAATACTTCACCAACCCATTCAGGATCAAGTGCTGAAGTGGGTTCATCAAATAATAATAGCTCCGGCTTGAAGGCCATTGCGCGGCCAATACCAACTCGTTGCTGTTGACCGCCAGAAAGTGCAGCAGGGTAGCTATCACCTTTATCACTCAATCCAATCTCATCTAATATCTGTTGTGCTTCCTTTAGTGCCTCGGCTTTTTTCCAGCCACGCACCGTGATTAATCCTTCGGCAATATTCTGGCGAGCGGTGAGGTGAGAAAATAGAGCGTAATTTTGAAAAACAAATCCAGTTTTACGGCGTAGAGCGATCACATCCGATTTGGTGTGCTTTTCAGCATTAACAGTAGCATCACCAATCGTAATGATGCCTTTATCCGCTTGCTCCAAAAAGTTTACACAACGTAATAATGTTGACTTGCCCGTACCGCTTGAGCCGATAATAACAATGATTTCACCTTTCTTTACTTCGATATCAATACCGGACAAGACTAAAGTGTCACCAAAGGATTTATGTAAGTTTTCAATTTTAATCATCGTGCATAGGCCTTATTTAATTTCACTTCAGCCCAAATTTGAACTCGAGTCATGATGATAACTACGAACCAATAAATTAATGCTACTGCCAAAAATGCTTCAAAGAATCGGAAACTTGATGACGCTTCCATTTGGGCTTTTGCCATGATTTCAGACACGCCTAAGGTAAAAGCTAATGAGGTGGATTTAATCATATCAATGAAGTAGTTCATCAAAGACGGCAAAGCGACACGTGTTGCTTGAGGCAAAATAATACGGCGCATGGATTGGCTGGTGGTCATGCCGACCGACATACTCGCTTCCATCTGGCTTCGATCGATACCAATAATGGCGGCTCGAATACTTTCTGCCATATAAGAAGCAAAATGCAGAGTTAGACCAATAACAGAGGCGCTAAATGCATCCAGACCAACCATGATCGGGAACACTTGAGGTAAACCGTAATACAATAAAAACAGTTGGACTAATAATGGCGTGCCACGGAAGAAACTAATATACAGTTGGCATAATTGGTTTAAGACAGGCACGCGAAAAACACGAATGATCGCGATAATAACGGACAAGGTTAGTGCAAATATACTGCCCCAAAGTGCCATTTCAAGTGTAATGCCAAGGTACCGGAATAATATTGGCATTAAGTCGATCATGTATTGAAAATCAAAATTCATAAATATTCTTAAAAAAGCAAAAACCCACTATCAATTAGACTCTGGTTATACCAAATCAATGATAGCGGGTTTGGTTGTAAATAGTTGGTAAAACAGATTTATTTTTGAGTAATGTCTGCGCCAAACCATTTAGTTGAAATCTTAGCTAAAGTTCCGTCAGCACGCATAGCGTCTAATGTTTTATTGGCTAGTTGTTGCAGTTCTTTGCCTTTGGCATTATTCACGAACGGCCACGCGTTTTCAATCACTTCAAATGGTTTGCCAGCCAATTGCAGCGGTAATGGTGAATCTTTGATAAGCGCTAAAGCAGAAAGACGATCCATAACAAACGCGTCAGAGCGACCTAAAGCAACGTCTTGTTCAATGGCGGTATCGTACGTTTTAATGTTGATTTTGCCATCTTTATCATAGTTGCGTAGTACTTGTTCAAAGTTTGAACCTAAGTTAACGGCAACCGTTTTACCGGCTAAATCTTTGACAGACTTAATACTGTCGTTACCTTTCTTCACGGTAATTTGCACGCCATCAACGACATAAGGTTCAGAGAATAAGTACCTTGCTTGACGCTCTTTTGTGATAGTGATTTGGTTTGAAATAGTATCAATACGCCCCGTTTCTAATAAACCAAATAAGCCTGAAAAATTTGCCGTAGTGTAAGAGACTTTAATGTTGTTACGTGCAGCAATTTCATCCCATAGGTCTACTTCAAAACCTTGTAGCTTATCCATTTTCTGGAAGGAGAATGGGTAGTACTTGCCAGACATACCAACTTTGACTTCTTTTATTTCAGCTGATGCTCCAGCGATGAAAGAAAGCGATAGCACAATAGTGGCTAAAGATTTGGTGAAAAAATGGCTCATGGATAGTTCCCTTATTTAATTTCTTTCCAGAATATAGGTTTTATTCATAATAATGTAAATAAACAGATGTTATTAGGCATAACAAAGCGATCATTGCACTAATGATAGTTTTATCTTTTAGTAGGTGAATAGCATTATTGATACTTAATAAATGAACTTACTCTCTTCATCCTAGGATGTCGGATAATCAAGGCCGGCAACGCGTGTGGGCAAGTTGATTTCGATTTTCTGCTAAGACAATCCGTATTTTTCTCATTCCATCTGAAGCCTAATTAGGGTATAAGGACGCTATGAAAATACCCAATAGAATCCAACCACTCATTGATGAAGGTTTAATCGATGATGTGATCGCTCAATTAATGAGTGGAAAAGAAGCGACCGTATACGTTATTCGATGCGGCGATGAGATCCGCTGCGCCAAAGTGTATAAAGAAGCGGATAAGCGCAGTTTTAAAAAAGCAGTACAGTATCAAGAAGGTCGCAAAGTTCGTAACAGTCGCCGATCGCGCGCGATGAGCAAAGGCTCTAAGTTCGGACGTGAACAGCAAGAACAAGTGTGGCAAACCGCAGAAGTCGATGCTTTATACCGTTTAGCAGACGCTGGCGTTCGTGTACCTCAACCTTTTGGTTGTTTTGATGGTGTGTTGATCATGGAACTTGTGACGGATGCGACAGGCCATACCGCACCACGTTTAAATGATGTCAGTATGTCGGAAGAAGAGGCCATACGTCATCATGTTACCGTTATGGACTACGTTAAACGCATGTTGTGCGCCGGTATTGTGCACGGGGATCTATCTGAGTTTAATGTGCTTGTTGATAGCGAAGGGCCTGTGATCATCGATCTCCCTCAAGCTGTCGACGCTGCTGCTAATAATAATGCACAGTGGATGCTAGAGCGCGATATTACCAATATGACTCAATATTATGGGCAATATGCGCCACAATTGCTGCAAACTCAGTACGCCAAAGAAATGTGGGCTTTGTATGAAGCCGGCGAACTTAAACCGGAGACACCACTTACCGGTGAGTTTGATGAAATCTTGGTGAATGCTGATGTGAATGTGGTTTTAGATGAAATTCAAGCCGCATTTGATGAAGCGCAAGAACGTAAACGTATTATCCAAGAAGCGAATGAAGAATAAGTCTTTTGTATGATCCTGCGTTAAAAACCAAATTTAGAAAAACCAGTTCAATGTGAGCTGGTTTTTTTCGTTTTAGGATTGAGCTTAGATCTTAGAGTTGAGGGGGGAAATGGTAAGTTGACTCATTCCCATGAATTATTACTGCAGATAAGAAATCGTCATTTATTTAAGTGAACTTACGCTACTGCGACTCACCAAAGCGGGCTCTAGCTGAACAACTTGCTGAGGTTGCGTTGGGTTTTCAAGTCGGGCCAATAGAGTATCTACCGCGGTTTTACCAAGTTGATGTTTTGGTTGATGAATCGTGGTGAGTGACGGAGTGATGTATTTCGCCAGATGAATATCATCGTAGCCGATAATAGAAAGATCATTGGGGATCTTGAAGCCATCTTCGGTTGCCGCATTAATTAAACCCATGGCCATCATGTCGTTACACGCAAAGCAAGCGGTCGGGAATGCTAATGCCGGGTTTTCTTGGGTGCGTTTTTTAAGGGTGTGGTAGGCATCATATCCGCCATCACATTCAAAGTTACCTTCGACCATCCAATCTTGATTAAGCGTGATCTTGGCATCTTGTAGGGCTTGCTTAAAACCATCAAAACGTGAGGAAGCTTGGCTGCGATGCAAGGGGCCGGTGATACAACCAATATTTTTGTGTCCATTGTCGATTAGATGCTGGGTGGCGAGATAGCCTCCTTTATAAGAGTTATCTTGAATTTTGTCACTCGCATACGCCATTGGGCCCCAGTCCATGACAACAACAGGCAGCTCTGGGTAGCGCTCAAAAATCTCAATCGTTTCGCCTTCTAATGTCGAGCACATCAGCATTAAACCATCAACGCGTTTTTGCAAAAGGGTATCAATCGAGACTTTCATGCGCTCGCTGTCACCTTCTGTATTGCAGAGGATCAGGTTGTAGCCTTTTTCGTAACAACGACGTTCGACACCTTTTAGCACTTCACCAAAAAACGGATTGGTTGACGTGGTTACTAACATGCCGAGCGTTTTGGTGCATTTCATTTTTAAGCTACGAGCTAAAGCGGAAGGGGCATAGTTAAGTTCTTTCGCCGCTTGTTTGATGCGTTTTTCAATGTCTTCACTCACAAAGCGAGATTGGTTAAAAACATGGCTGACCGTTGACGTTGATACTTGAGCAAGTCGTGCGACATCTTTCATGGTGGCCATGTTATTTTCCCTTTTTATTTAACTATTTTTTGGTTTGATTATTTTGTTGCGCTAAAAATTCGTTGGTTTCTTGTCTTGTCGGAATGGATGTTTGAGCGCCAAAACGAGTAACAGAAAGTGCAGCAGCAGCATGAGCAAATGTAATCGCTTGTTTGGTTTGCATGCCTTCTAATAGACCCGTTACAAATGCGCCATTAAAGGTATCGCCTGCGGCGGTGGTGTCAATAGCTTTCACTTTAAAGCCTTGAATCAATTCACCTTTATAGTTTTCACTCAGCCATACTCCTTTTGAACCCAATGTGATCATCACCGTATGGATTCCCTTATCATGCAAAACATTAGCCGCTTGTTGTGCAGATCCATCATCATAGACTTTAATACCCGTTAATACTTCCGCTTCGGTTTCATTTGGGGTAATGACATCGATTTTTGCTAATAGATCATCGGTCAAGGTTCTCGCAGGCGCTGGGTTTAAAATGATATTAACTTTTTTATCTGGTGAGGTTTTTGCATAATTAACAGCAGATTGAATCCCTTCAAGCGGTGTTTCGAGTTGCAACAATAAGTAATCACAAGATTGGAGTGGCTTTTTATATTGATTAATAATGTCTGATGTTAGTAGATCATTGGCTTCTGGTGAGAGGCAGATACAGTTTTCCCCTTCATCAGAGACTTGGATCATGGCAATGCCAGTTGGCTTTGAATCGGCTATTTGGATGTAAGCCGTGTTGATGTCATCTTGTTTGAATTGTTGAATAATATTACGGCCAAAATCGTCGGATCCCACGCTAGCAATAAAACCAATGTCTGCTCCTAAACGCGCCGCGGCAACCGCTTGATTTGCGCCTTTACCGCCAGCAATAACTTGATAATTCCGCCCAGATAATGTTTCACCCGGACGAGGAAAAGAAGGGACTTGCAGAACGTGATCAGCATTTACGCTGCCTAAAACGATTAATTTATTCATGTGTCATCCTTTATGATGAGAACAATTGAAAATACAAATTGGTATGACTGAGTTTGTTTGGTGATCTGTTGTTATCATGATCAAACTGCGTAATAACAATATGCATTTACATGATTAAAACGAGGGCCATCAACTAGCCCTCGTTTTGTATCGTATTATTTTGTAATGACTTTTAAAGGAACCGGGATGTTTTTCTCAACGGTTTGACCTTTCAATACTTTGTCTGCCGTTTCAACCCCTAGCTCACCAATTAATGCCGGTTGTTGTGCAATTGTTGCGCCTAACATGCCACGTTTTACCGCTGCAATACCATCGTCTGTACCATCAAAACCGACGATTAGGATTTTTTTACCAGAAGCTTGTACCGCGCGTAGAGCACCTAATGCCATTTCATCATTTTGAGCAAACACGGCTTGAACATCACCATTAGCGGCAAGTAAGTTCTCCATTACGTTTAACCCTTTGGTGCGGTCAAAATCAGCTGGTTGGCTAGCAAGAAGATCCATGTGTGAACCTTTTACTGCGTTCATAAAGCCTTCACCACGTTCACGTGCAGCAGAGGTTCCAGCAATCCCTTCAAGTTGGATAACTTTCGCTTTCTCACCGACTTTTTCCATGATGTATTTACCTGCCATTTCACCGCCAGCGACGTTATCAGAAGCAATGTGGCTAACGACATCGCCACGACTTGCACCGCGATCTAGCGTTAATACAGGGATGTTGGCTCGGTTAGCAATACGAATCGCATTGGAAACGGCATCAGAATCGGTTGGGTTGATAAGGATAGCTTTTACGCCACGAACGGAGAGATCTTCTACATTAGAAAGCTCTTTGCTCGGATCATTTTGTGAATCAAGCACGATTAAGTCGTAGCCCAATTCTTTGGCTTTCGCTTCTGCGCCATCTTTCATGCTAACGAAAAAAGGGTTGTTGAGGGTTGATACCACAATCGCAATGGTATCTTGCGCATGTGCGGTAACAGACATTGCACTTGTTAACACGGCAGCAGAAAGTAAAGTTGTCAGTTTATTCATTTTCATATTGTTCATCCTTTATGTAGGGCGAGCCTATCAATTGGCTCTTGTCGGTTGTCTATTTATTCATTGCGTTGTTATTGGATTATTTGTTTTTATTGTCGACCATCACTGCCAGTAAAATCACAACGGCTTTGGCGATCATTTGGTAATAAGAAGAAACATCGAGTAAGTTCAGTGCGTTATTTAAGAATCCGATGATCAGTGCGCCGATCAGGGTTCCCATAATACGTCCACGTCCACCCATCAAGCTGGTGCCGCCCACGACAACTGCCGCGATAGCATCAAGTTCATATCCCATGCCTGCGGTTGGTTGAGCGGAAGATAAACGAGAGGTCACAATGATGCCGGCTAATGCAGATAACACACCGCAAATGGCATAAACACCGATTTTCACGCGATCGACATTAATGCCAGATAAACGAGTGGCCGATTCATTGCCACCGAGCGCGTAAACATAACGACCAAAGCGAGTATGGTTGAGTAAATACCAAGCCGCAGCAAACACAACGACCATGATCCAAACAGGAACAGGAATACCAAGTGTGTAGCCAGTGCCAAACCATGCAAAGCTATCGGCAACATCGGTAAAGCCAGTCGAAATAGGGCGGCCATCGGTATAAACCATTGTGACGCCACGCAGTAATGTCATGGTAACTAAAGTGGCGATAAACGCCTGTACTTTACCTTTAGCAATAATGAGCCCGCTAATACCGCCTAAAATTGCACCCGCAACGAGGGCCGTTGGGACAGCAATTAATACCGGTACTTCCATCGCAATTAAACTGGCGGCAAAAGCGCCACATAACGCCAGCACCGAACCAACGCTTAAATCAATACCGGCGGTTAAAATTACCAGCGTCATACCCACGGCAATAATGGCGCTCACCGAGGTTTGTCGTAGAATATTTAAGATGTTATCGAGAGTAAAAAAGTTGGGATTGAGAAACGACACCACCACGATTAAAAATATTAATGCGATCAGGGATTTTTGCTCAATTAACCATTCTTTGCTGATCAATGGTTTTTTCTTCTTTTCAGGAGATTGGTTTTCTGGCTTGTTTATCGTATTACTGCTCATGCGACGTCCTTACTGATATTTTTACCGACTGCACAAGCCAGTAGTAATTCTTGATTTGCTTGTTTGGCGTCAAATTCGCCGCTGATCTTGCCTTCATGCATGACTAAAATTCGGTCACTCATTCCGAGAACTTCTGGCATTTCAGATGACACTAAAATAATGCTCATGCCTTCGGCTTTAAATTTATTGATCAGTTGATAGATTTCCTTTTTCGCACCGACATCCACACCGCGGGTTGGTTCATCTAAAATTAATACATTCGGACGCGTCATCAAACCTTTTGCAATGGCAACTTTCTGCTGATTCCCACCAGATAAATTACCAATGACTTGTTCACGGCTTGGCGTCTTGATATTGAAAAGGTCAATAAAGTCATCTACCGCCATCACTTCACTTTTATGTTGAATTTGTGCGCCTTTGCTAAAATGTTTCAGGGCAGACAACGTCATGTTGTCTTTAACCGAGAGTGCGAGGACTAAGCCATCGCCTTTACGGTCTTCTGAAATATACGCAATGCCATTGGCTAGGCCTTCTTGCGGTGATTTTGAGTGGATCGGTTTGCCTTCAAGAAAGACGTCACCAGATTGATAGGGTAGTGCGCCATAAATCATCTTCATCAATTCAGTACGACCAGCGCCCATTAAACCTGAAATCCCCAAGATCTCTCCGCGTTTAAGATGAAAGCTAACATCGTGAATACCTTTCCCGTTCAAGTTTTTGACATCTAAACGTGTATCACCTGATTGAACGGCAATGCGAGGGTATTGTTCTTCTAATTTACGACCGACCATCATTTCAATCAGCGAATCTTCATTGGTGCTTTTTACCGTGCATTCGTTGATGAACTTGCCATCGCGCAGCACCGTAATATCATCACAAATTTCAAAGATTTCTTTCAAGCGGTGTGAGATATAAACAATGCCACAACCTTGATCGCGCAATTCATTGATCACTTTAAATAAGAATTCGGTTTCTTTATCGGTCAGCGCGTCTGTTGGCTCATCCATAATGATGACTTTAGATTCAAACGAGAGTGCTTTGGCGATTTCAACCATTTGTTGCTGACCAAGACTTAGCTCGCCTAATAAGGTTTTGGCACTGCGTTTTACGTTTAAGCGAGCCAGTAATGCATCCGCTTTGGCGACCATTTCATGCCACAAAATACGACCAAATTTATTGGTAATTTCACGACCTAAGAAGATGTTTTCGGCGATACTTAGCTCAGGAATGAGGTTTAATTCTTGGTGGATAATACTAATGCCGGCGAGTTGAGAATCACGAGGGCCTTTGAATGCAACCGCTTGGTTTTGATATTTTATTTCGCCAGCATCGAGCGAATAAATCCCCGTGAGTACTTTCATTAATGTGGACTTTCCTGCACCGTTTTCTCCCATTAACGCCATTACTCGGCCGGGATAAACATTTAAGCTGGCTTTATCCAATGCTTTAACACCAGGAAAGGCTTTTTCAATTTGATTGAGTTCTAAGATGGCTTGAGTCATCACTATTCCTCGCTTTAAAAAGTCACGCCAGATTGAAAGATGACATTGGCATAAGGTGTACATTCACCCGTTCTTACGATGCCTTTACTGTTAACGGTTCGAGATTTAAGTGCTTCATGAGTGATGTAAGTGATATTGATTTTTTTGCCTGAAATAATTTCTTCTTGTTGAATTCTTTCAAGCAAGGCTTGGTGGTGTTGTGGGCTTATTTGTTGAAACTCTTCGGCAAGGATAAGGCCTTCAATTTGAGATTCTTTTAAGAAGACATCCACCGTTTGCGCAAAACTTGGAACGCCATGAGTTAAGGCTAGATCAATACGTTTACTCATTGAAGGGATAGGTAACCCTGCATCACAAATGGTCACTTCATCGGTATGACCAAGAGTTGAAATTAAATGAGAAAGTTCAGAGTGCAATAAAGGGCTTTTTTTCATATCAGTACAACCTAATCAGAAAGAATAATCCGAAGTCATCGAAACGTTTCGATAGAGTGTAGTGACTCTAATTTAAATTGCATTCTCGGCTTAAAAATAATGTGAAATAGATCATCGAAACGTTTCGATGGCGGCTGGGGTGGGTGATCTTTATCACGAAGTTTTTAGCGTTTATAAAGTTGGTTTGAATTTAATCTCGGTATTGATGATGAGAATAAGCCGGTAATTGAGCGCTTTTTATGCTGGATTTGATCGTCATAATCGAGTTTTTTATGGTGATAAAAAGCGAATGTCATCGACAGAAGTGGTCGTCATAGCGTGAGTCAATAAAATTTCAAAGAGTAAGTATTAACTAGGAAAGAGATAAGGTATTGTGGCGTGATTGGTTCCATCGTAACCGCGACGGTTTAGCCATTTCTCTATTCATCTATTTTTTACCTTTCTCTATATAAAACCCAGAGCGTTTATGAACTACGAACCCATCGACATTCCGTTTAATTATCGACATACATGTTGGTTTTGTGGCGAGCCGTCTGCCCAAATGCTGGATATTCCAGTCAGGGCGACCAATACCAAAATTTTCAATCATGAACCTATTTCTGTGCCAATTTGTGCAGAATGCCAATCCTTTCCAGTGCAGCCAAATTGTTCCTCTATTTGGCAGCATAAAGATTATGTCAAACAGCGATTAATGAAAGTGTACGCCAAGCATTTAGGCATAGGATTGAATTGGACCAAACAAGAATTGGCGGATGCGGACTTTGAAGGGCGAATTTTTGAAGGCTTTAGCCGCAGTGCGTGGATGATGTATGAGATCGCCAATGAGCGTGTTCGCTATGTTGGTTGGGATTTGATGATTGCTGGCTCTGCAATTGGTTACGATGATAGCGCCGGTTTTGAATACGATGGTGTGCAGTTTGCGAGTCAAGAAGCGTGTATGAATTATTATTGCGCCGCGCAAGGATTAAATACCACGTTATTTGAAGCGGTGCTTAATATCGTTGGTTATTCGCGTTTTAGCTATGCGCTTAAAATTAGTCAGATTAATCGCAAAGCCCGCCATTTCGAAGTGGTCAGGATTATTGATGAAATCGAGCAACAAGAGCTTGATTCACAAGAAATACAAGCCGATAAAAGTGCGCACGATAATCATTATAAATTAGAATCTATTGATATGGGTGAGGCGATTGCCGAGGCTCAGGCGATTGAATGGGCACTTGAAAATGATATTAGAACGTTAGATCAAATCAATCTTGCGGAAGATGCTTTTTTTGATGCCTTTGCTTATTTAGGTGGAGTACAAGCCTTCCAATTTTATAATGGGTTGCAGTTATACCTTGCCGCCAGAGCTGATGATGCTTGGATCCAAAAATTTGATTTAAATCGGGATGCTTGGAAATAATTGAACGGATGCTCAAAGTCATTGAGTAAGATATGTATAAATTGGAAAGACCGCAATCATTGACTGACGGCGGTCTTTTTTATTAGAACGAGTGAAATTCGTTTTGAGCATTATGCTTGAATTTTAGCGATGTATTTCACTAACACATCATGCACATATTGCTGGCATAACTTGGCAGTATTTGGATTGTAGTGACCGTTATTAGTTAGGTTGTTTGATAGCACGCGAATGGCTAAAAATGGCACATTGTAAGCCGCTGAAATTTGCGCCCCAGATGAAGCTTCCATTTCTTCGGTGCTGGTGCCAAATTTGTCGTGTAACCATTGAATGCGATCAATTTCATTATCCCAAAAATTAGCGGAAGCAATCGTGCCTTCAACGACTTGGCCTTTATAGGTGACCGTTTTTGCTAGAGCAATTAATTGGCTATCGCCTTGGTAGTAACGGATTTTATTGGCATCATCACTGCTTGCGCTGCCTGCAGAAGCAAATAAGTCCATTGGGATCCAACTTAATGCATCCACACCTTCGCCTTTTTGTTTGACTGGGGTTTTTAAGTTTCCGGTATTCACCGTACGTTCGCCCAATACAATATCACCTACCTTTAACGCAGGATCATGGCCACCAGAAGTGCCTTGGTTAATGATAAGGCGAGGGTGGTAACGCTCAATCGCGATGGCTAACGCTGCGGCCGTATTTTCTAATCCTTTGCCTGTTTGTGCCACAATCACAGGGTAGTTATTTAATGTGCCTTTATAAAAAACAAAAGTGCCGGTTTTTTCAGTCGTCACATTTTTCAGCATGGACGCTAAATGTTGAGCTTCTATCGGCATTGGTCCTTGGATGATGATCGGTGCGTCTTTAGCGAATGCACTATTATCCATGGAGGAAATAGCATTAGTTACCGTTACACTGGGAAATTCATTAGCTTGTGCAAAATTAGACATAAAAGGTAAAGCACAAAGCAAAGTGATGGTTTGAATTTTAGAATAAATCTTCACGAGTTTTCCTTAAAAAAAGAGTAAAACTTACATCCGTATGTAAGGTGTAGAATGACGAGGATTCTAAAGCAAACGTTTGCTAATGAGAAGTTATTCGCATTTTAATGTAACAAATTGAATTAATTCTCAGTTAAGTTTATTTCTGGAGAAGAAGGGTAAGGATATCGATGAAACATAGAATACGAGCAGCCGGAATTTTAATTCAAAACGATAAGGTGTTACTGCTTAGGGTTAATGATAGCAGCGGTGAATATTGGATCCCGCCGGGTGGTGGGTTAGAAGATGACGATCATCATACCAAAGCCTGTTTACAGCGTGAATATTTAGAAGAAGCCGGTATTCAAGTGGATATCGGTGAGCTGATTTGTGTCCGTGAGTTTCTTGAAACAACGCGCAATATTTATCACTCGGAGTTTTTCTACCATATTAAGCATTATCAAGGTGAACCTCATATCAATAACTTAACGGGCTTAAATGATGAGGCCTTTATTAAGGGGGTTGAATGGGTTTCTCTTTCTGAACTTAATAATAGACGAACCTTTCCTACCGATTTAACTGCATTGACAAAATTGGCGGTAGATCAACGTTATAGCACGCATTTAGGCAGCTATATTCAAGGTGATAATGAAACCTGTAACCAAATGCGATAAATATGAAAGCCACTAAAATGATGATGTGTTCACTTTTAGTGACTTTTAGCGTGGTATATCGAGGTGGCTGGTCTTTAATTTATAAGATCAAGGCTATGGATTTATAATGTTACAGGTTTATAACGTTACGCCACTTTTCCAGATCGCGAGTTCTCGTATTCCATTGACTTCATTTTTTGCTTTTTCGCCATTAACAATACCCACTAAGGTTTGAACAAATTGCGTCAATAATGATTCCATTGGCACATCATCGGAGACTAATTGCCCGGCATTAAAATCAATCCAATGCTTTTTCTTCTCGGCTAATTCTGTATTGGTGGCAATTTTTACGGTTGGGACAAACCCGCCATAAGGGGTTCCGCGACCAGTAGAAAACAACACCATATGACAACCGGATGCGGCAAGGGCGCTGGTGGCAATGGCATCATTTCCGGGTGCATTCAGTAAATTCAAACCGGAGACTGACAGTTTTTGAGTGTAATTAAGTACATCCACCACAGCGCTCGTGCCTGATTTTTGGGTGCATCCGAGGGATTTATCTTCGAGTGTGGTAATGCCACCATCTTTATTGCCTGGAGATGGATTTTCGTAAATAGGTTGGTTGTGTTGTTTGTAATAGTCTTTGAAGTCGTTAATCATGGTGACGATTTTATCGAAAACCTGTTCATCCTTGGCGCGTTTCATTAACAGGGTTTCTGCGCCAAACATTTCAGGCACTTCCGTTAAAACCGTCGTTCCGCCTTGAGCGATCACATAATCAGAAAGTTGCCCTAATAATGGGTTAGCGGTAATGCCAGATAATCCATCACTGCCACCACATTCAAGACCAAAATTGATTTCAGAGAGTTTGCCTACGGAGCGTTTATCATGGCGAATCGTGTTATAGATTTCTTGAATAATGGCTTTCCCTGCCTCAATCTCATCATCCACTTTTTGAGAAATTAAACATTTGATTCTATTGGTGTCAATGTCGCCTAAGCCTTGCATAAAAACAGGCACTTGATTGTTTTCACAGCCAAGCCCTAAGATCAGTACGCCACCAGCATTGGGATGCTTTGCCATGCTTTGTAATAAGTTGCGCGTTGTAATGTGGTCATCACCCAGTTGTGAGCAACCAAATTGATGAGGAAATACATACACGCCATCGATATCGAGTTGTGGGTTGTCTGCCAAGAATTGATTCACCATGGTTTGGGCAATACCGTTCACACAACCTACCGTTGGGATCACCCATAATTCATTGCGTATGCCAATTTCACCATTACTACGGCGGTAAATATTAACGTCAATATCTTTTACCGATGAAGCAGTGTGGGGAATGTCAACTGGATGATATTGGTACTCTAATTTGTCATTCAGATTAGTTTTACTGTTATGACTGTGTATCCATGAACCCATCTTAATGTCGGCCGTCGCATGGCCAAACGATTCACCGTATTTCCATAAAAGGTCATTGGTTTTTAAATCTTGCGTCGATACCTTGTGACCTTTGGTTATATTGTCTTGAAGAGAGAAAACATGACCATTTTCAAGCGTAATTGAGGTTCCCGCTGGCAGATCGATTAAGGCAATAATGACATTATCTTTGGGATGAATTTGGATCCATGTTTTCATTGTTTCTCCAAAGATCTTCATGGGGGTAATTGATAATGAAGATCGGCAATCGAATCGAGTATTAAGACGGCAGTAATTACCGTCTTTCATTAGGCCGCTTATTGGCGAATATTTAATTGCTAACTATTTAGTAATCGCTAAGTTGAAATATTGGTTGGCGTTGTTAAAGCAGATATCTTCCACCATTTTAGAGAGCAGAGGCATATCGTGCGGCGCTTCACCATCCACGACCCATTGTCCAATTAAGCGACAAAGCAAACGGCGGAAATATTCATGGCGGGTATAGGATAAAAAGCTGCGGCTGTCGGTCAACATGCCAACAAAACGGCTAAGTAAACCAAGCTGAGAAAGCTGTTCTAGCTGGCGAACCATGCCGTCTTTTTGATCGTTAAACCACCAACCTGATCCAAATTGAATTTTGCCTGCAATACCACCGCCTTGGAAGTTGCCGCACATGGTGGCAATTACTTCGTTATCGCGTGGGTTTAAGCAATACAAAATGGTTTTTGGTAGGGCATCTTCAACATCGAGAGCATTGAGTAACTTGGATAATGGCGCAGCCACTAAAGCATCATTGATGGAATCAAATCCCACATCAGCGCCAATAATATTAAACATGCGTTGGTTGTTATTACGCAATGCACCAATGTGATATTGCTGAACCCAACCACGTTGCGCGTATTGTTTGCCTAAATAAATCAAGGTCGCCGTTTTTATTTGCGCGGCTTCAAGCTCTGATAATGATTGCCCTGATAAGCGTTTGGTTAGAATAGAATCTAATTCTTGTTCCGTTGCGGTTTCAAATACCACGGTATCTAAAGCATGATCAGAAATGCAGCAGCCGTGTGCTTCAAAATGGTCTAAACGGATATTTAAGGCATCACAAAGTTGATGGAAGCGAGTGATATTGATATTAGTGAGAGCACCGAGTTTGGTTAGGTATTCCGGATAATCGGCCGCGTTGGCGTTAAAGGCTTTATCTGGTCGCCAGCTTGGGCGCATTTGCACATCAAAATTCGCATCTTCCATCACTGTTTTATGTGGCGCAAGATCATCGATAGGGTCGTCGGTGGTTCCAACCATACGAACATTCATGGTTTTCATAATATTACGGGCTGAAAATTCGGGAGTGGCCAGCATCTCATTACACTGATGCCAAATTCCTTCTGCGGTCGATTCATTCAAAATGGTGTCGGTAATACCAAAAGGGCGGCGTAGTTCTAAATGAGTCCAATGAAAAAGAGGATTCCCAATCGTTTGAGGAACGGTTTTTGCCCACGCCATGAATTTTTCTTTATCCGATGCATCACCAGTACAAAAACGCTCATCGACACCGTTAGTACGCATTCCACGCCATTTGTAGTGATCACCTCGTAACCAGATATCGGTTAAATTTTTAAAGCGATAATCTTCGGATACTTGAGTCGGTGGTAAGTGGCAATGATAATCAATGATGGGCTGGTGGACCGCCACGGAATGATAAAGCTCTTTGGCTATTTCAGTGGGTAATAAGAAATCTTCAGTGAGAAATTTTGACATGGTAGCCTCTAATTGCATCATTAAGTGCTGGTATAATACGAATGATAAATTGGTATAACAACGTGCCCGATCACACTTTTGAATATTGAAATGACTTGTTTTGCGGTAGTGAACTAAATTTTCTGGTTTTTAAACAAGCGAAAAGTAAAAAATCGTGTAATCTAAAGGCCTCAAGTATAAGAGTGCAATAACACCGGTGAAATGAGTATATTCTAATTTTGGAATCCTATTCCTGTTACCAGTAATGGTTCGGATCCCGTTTTCATACCATTATCATCTAATACATCATTATGTCGTTATGTTACTCTTTATTGGTATAACAAATGCAAAGCTATAGGCTATAGGTTATGGAAATCAATACAAAACTGTATCAAAAAATTGCCGCTCAATTTAAACGTGACATTAAAAATAACCAATACCCTGTAGGGGCGATGTTGCCACCTGAAAGGGTTATTTCTGAAAAAATGGAAGTGAGTCGGACTGTTGTTCGAGAAGCGATGATCATGCTTGAAGTGGAAGGTTATGTTGAAGTTCGTAAAGGCTCGGGCATTCGGGTTGTTAGCGCTGAACCTTTAGTCTCGCTGCCAAAAGAAGCCTCACCAATGGAAAGCTGGGGGCCATTTGAGCTGCTTCAAGCTCGCCAATTATTTGAAAGTAGTATTGCTGAATTTGCCGCGACTCAAGCGAGCAAACAAGATCTTGTTGCGTTAATGAAAATTCAAGATCAAGCCCGTAGTGATGACCACTCGCGTGACTCTCATTGGGATCGTGAGTTTCATGTTCAGCTTGCCCGTTGTACTCAAAATTCGGCCATTGTGCATATCGCTGAGCAGCTATGTAACCATCGAGAAAATAATCCCTACTGGAAAAAACTGCATGAGCATATCGAGGAAGTGAAAATCAAGAGCTGGTGTGATGATCACGATGCGATTTTAAAAGCTTTGATGAAAGGAGATGCTGAAGATGCGAAACATCAAGCTTGGCATCATATAGAGCAAACTAAACAAATGTTGTTTGATGCCAGTACTGAAGATTATGACCGATTCCTGTATTCAGAAAGTACACTACTTAAATAGCATTTATTATCAAAGATTTATATGTATATTGTCTGATTGCTCAATGCATTAATACAATATTGCCAATGTCATTATATTGATTTCTGACGTCGTACATAGTTTATCCGCGTTGCACATAATCCCCTCGGAACCACTCTCATTTTAATGTAAAGGCGGCTAAGCTGGTCGCCTTAACTTACTTTGTCTATAGAGCGATCCTGTTGTTTTATAAACGTATATTTCTGCTTAATTTGTATTATTAATAGCCTCTTCTATCAACCTCTACACCTCACGACTTGTAATCGCTCACTCACCAATGCTGTTATACCAATATTTACTGGCAGAAAGTCAATTACTACGCCATTATTACCTTTTAATTCAGTTGAATATTGATGATGCATTCTATATAGCCCTGTATTTCCGTGATTAAGGTCAAAAAAACCAACATATATTGGGCCAATTTTAATTTCATTGATCTCTAACTCTTTTTTAGATGTCATACCAATGCATAGTGTTCTCACTAAGATGTCTGATAGGTTGCTATTAGTTCAGCTAGTTTTTCGATTTTGCTTACCGATATTGTCTAGATATCAGCTAAATATAAAAAATATAAGAAAATCTAAAGAGGGCAGCATGTTTGTAAACCAATTTAATATCTATCTCAAAAAGGCGTTGGAGCTTCTGCTCGCGTTTTTTATGACGATTATGATCCTCGCGGTAGTTTGGCAGGTATTTACCCGTTTTGTGCTTCAAGACCCTGCAAGTTATACCGATGAACTGTCCCGCTACTTACTTATGTGGATAGGTATTTTAGGTGGAGCCTATACCTATTCGGTTAAGCGCCATCTTGCACTAGAAATGCTTTCTTCCAAGCTCGATGTAAAAGGGCAGCAAATTTTAACCATCATTATTAATCTGATTATCTGTGTTTTTGCCGCAGTTGTGCTGGTTTATGGTGGTGGCGAAATGGTCAGTACAACATTACAGCACGGACAAATATCGCCAGGAATTACATTTTTTGGAGATAGTTTAAAGATGGGCTATGTGTATTTGGTTGTGCCTATTTCCGGTGTACTGATTTTATATTATGGGCTGTTCGATACTTGTGAATCGGTTATTTCGCTTATGTCTCCTAACCATCAAGCGCAAGGTTAATAATCATGACTCTATTAGATTTATTGTTTTCAGCCGATTTTCTTGCCAATGCGCCAGACTTTTTCTTTGATTTTATCCCTGTCGCGGTTTTATTTGGTGTGCTGGGTGTTTTATTGGTGATTGGTGTACCGATTGCTTTCGCTATTGGGATTGCGGCGGTATTGACGATTTTTCTCGATTTTCCGCTTGAACAAGCGATGGTATTGAGCTCGCAAAAATTTGCAAATGGTTTGGATAACTTTGGCTTGTTGGCGCTGCCCTTTTTTATTGTGGCTGGTAACTTAATGAATCGAGGTGGCCTTGCTTCTCGGTTGATTAATTTTGCGATGATTTTTGGTGGCAAACTGCCCGGTTCACTGTCTCATGTGAATGTTATTGCGAATATGATGTTTGGTTCTCTGTCTGGTTCAGCTGCGGCATCTGCTGCTGCGGTAGGCGGGATCATGAAACCGCTACAAGACAAGCATGATTACCCACCAGAGTTTTCAGCGGCAGTGAATGTGGCCTCTTGCCCTACAGGGTTACTCATTCCGCCATCAAATATCCTCATTCTTTATGCTTTAGTGAGCACCACATCGGTTCAGTATTTATTTATCGCGGGCTATCTGCCGGGTTTATTGATGGGACTGGGAATTATGATCGGCATTTTCTTGTTTGGTAAGCGTTATGGTATTCCGGCCGAGAGAATCGAATTTACAGAAAAAAAACGCAAAGTGGTATTAGATGCACTGCCAAGCTTAGGGCTGGTTGTCATCATAATGGGCGGCATTTTAGGCGGTGTGTTTACCGCAACAGAAGCGTCGGCGATTGCGGTGGTTTACAGCTTAATTCTTGGGATTGTTTACCGTGAACTAAAAATGAAAGACATGATGCCGCTGCTGATTGAAAGTGTGGTGACAACGTCGATTGTTCTACTCATGGTCGCAACCTCATCCGTGATGTCTTGGTCTATGGCCAATGCCGATATTCCGGGCTTCATTGCTGACTTTGTATTAGCCGCATCAGAAAATCCAATCATGGTTATGTTGCTAATGAATGTCATCTTATTGGTGGTTGGCACCTTTATGGACATGACGCCAGCGGTTCTAATTTTTACGCCTATCTTCTTGCCTATTGCGGTTCAGTTAGGCATTGATCCTGTTCATTTCGGTATTATTTTGGTGTTTAACTTATGTATCGGGATTTGTACTCCACCAGTTGGCACCGCATTGTTTGTTGGCTGTAGTGTTTCTAAAACCAAGTTGGGTTCTGTTGTCCCTAAATTATTACCGTTATTTGGGATCATGGTGATTACGCTTGCCATCGTCACTGTTTTCCCTGAGATATCACTTTGGTTGCCTCGTCTCGCAGGCTATCAACAATAACTTGCAGGTACTTGTAAGTTACTAACAATAAAAAGGACGATTTACATGAAAAATATGAAAACGTTATTAGCTTCTGTCGTACTGACGTCAGCAATGGCATTTCAGGCGCACGCAGCTACATTGAAGTTGGCCCATGCATTACCAACAGAGCATCCAGTACATAAATCACTAACTTGGTTCGCTAAGGAAGTAACGAAAGAAACCAAAATCCGCGTAAAAGTATACCCAAATGGCACGTTAGGTGATGAAACCAATCTGCTACAAATGGTTCAAAACGGCACAATTGCTTTCACCAAAGTGAGTGCTGCGCCGCTGAGTACCTTTGCGCCAGATTATAACGTTCTTTCTTTACCTTATTTATTTAAAGATAAAGCAAGCTACGACAAAGTATTAGAAGGGCCAATCGGCGATAAAATTTTAGCATCGTCTGCAAAGTCAGGATTTATCGGTCTTGCATTTCTTGATGCGGGAGCACGTAGTTTTTATACCGACAAACCAATCAAAGAACCTGCTGATCTAAAAGGTATGAAAATTCGCGTTCAAAACTCACCAATTTCAATTGATACCATGAAAGCGTTAGGCGCAACGGCTGTACCTCTACCGTATGGTGAATTGTACTCAGCGCTTCAACAAGGCGTGGTTGATGGAGCGGAAAATAACATCCCTTCATATTATTCATCTCGTCATTATGAAGTAAAAAAATTCTTCTCATACGATATGCATACCATGGTTCCTGATGTGTTAGTGGTTTCAACCAGTGCTTGGAATAGCTTTACGGACGAGCAAAAAGCAACGATTCGTAAAATTGCCAAGGAAACTGTTGAGCAACAAAAAACCAATTGGAAAGCTTACGTAGATAAATCATTAATTGATTTGAAAAAACAAAAAGTAACTTTCACCGACAGTGATATCCCTGCGTTCCAAGAAGCAGTGAAACCTGTTTACGAAAAATTCAAAAAAGAAAACCCTGACTTAGCTGACTTGTTAGAAGAAATCCAACAAGCACAACAATAATAAATGAACAGGGGCATATACGATTCTCTGTATATGCCTCGATTTTTATTGGTATACCTTTTTTAAGAGTCTAGAAATGAATGTACTTTCGACACAAACCATTGATCAAGCAAACGCAAAAATGAAGCCTAACACTCAAATTAATACCGCAGATGTAGGGATTGTTCACCTTGGTTTTGGTGCATTTCACCGTGCCCACCAAGCGTTAATTACTAATCAGGTCATGAAAGAGCTGGGTGGTCATTGGAAGATTGTTGGCGTGAATAACTGGCGCGCAGCGGGAAAGCTTGAGTCAGAAACAGGTGCCGAAAGTGAATTTGCTTCGCAAGATAATTTGTACACTGTGGCCGTAGGGCAAGATGATAACGTTGAACTGGAAGTGATTGGCGCGATCCAAGAAGTATTATTTAGTAATCAAGTTGAAAAAATACTGGCTTATATGACCAGTGAGAAAGTAAAGGTGGTGTCTTTAACCATTACTGAAAAAGGTTATTGTCATCATCCATCAACTGGGCATCTTGATTTGAATAATCCGCTTATTCAACATGACTTACAAAATATTAATCAGCCACACAGTGCGATTGGTTTTTTAGTATCAGCGATTAAAACTCGTAAAGAGAAGGGTATTGCGCCGTTTACGCCATTAACGTGCGATAACTTGCCTGAAAATGGTCATGTGCTAAAACGCGTGGTGTTGGACTTTGCCGAGCAACTTGACCCTGAATTGAGCCAATGGATTGATGCTAATATCCATTTCCCATGCAGCATGGTCGACCGTATTGTGCCGCAAACGACGACTGCTGATATTGATAAAATCACCACTCAACTTGGGGTTCAAGACAATTGCTGCGTGAGCACCGAACCTTTCTTGCAGTGGGTGATTGAAGATAAATTTAATAACGAACGTCCAGCGTGGGAGAAAACGTCTATCGCCAATATTATGTTGACCGATGATGTGATCCCATTTGAAAACATGAAACTGAGATTACTCAATGGAACTCATTCCTCGATTGCTTATTTAGGCTATCTATCCGGTTATCAAACGGTATCTGAAACCATGAGCGATCCGAGTTTTAAGACTTTTATTCGTTATTTAATGGATAAAGAAATTAGTCCGTCAGTTAGCGTGAAAGGCATCGATCTAGAGGCTTATAAAGATCAGCTTATTGAGCGTTATCAAAATACAGCACTTCAACACCGCACATGGCAAATCGCGATGGACGGTTCACAAAAACTGCCGCAACGATTCTTACAAACCATCGCTTATGGTTTAGAACATAACATTGATATTTCAGGGCTGGTGCTTGCAGTGGCCGCATGGATGAAATACGTCAGTGGGGTCGATGAGCAAGGCAATGCAATTGATGTAAAAGACCCATTAAGTGGGAAATTTGCGCAGATTTGGCAACAACACAGTGAGTCTGTTTCTGCCTTAGTTAAAGAATTTTTGGCGTTAGATTCAATATTTTCAACGCAATTAGCTAACAACAGTGTGTTTAAAGCGCAGTTAGTCGATGCCTTAAACCGCCTTATTCAGCATGGTGCAAAACACAGTGTTCAACAATTTATTCAAGCTGTGTAAATTCAGCAGAGGAAGATAACAATGAAAATGACCTTTCGATGGTACGGTGAAGGAAACGATAAAATCACCCTTGATCAGATCAAACAAATTCCGGGTGTAGAAGGGGTTGTTTGGTCATTACATGATATGCCAGCAGGGGCGTTATGGTCGCCAGAACGTATTGCTGAAGTCGAAAAACAAGCCAAAGAGTTTGGTTTTCATATTGATGTTGTTGAAAGTGTGAACGTGCATGAAGACATTAAACTGGGTTTAGATACTCGTGATCAATACATTGAAAACTACAAACAAACACTGCGCGTACTCGCTAAGTTTGGTGTGAAAGTGGTGTGTTACAACTTTATGCCAGTGTTTGATTGGACACGAACGAGTTTGTATAAAAAGCTCCCAGACGGCTCGAACGCGTTGTTCTTTGAAAAAAGTAAAATTAACGAGATTGATCCGATTGAATTAATTGAAACCATTTCAAAAAATACTGATGTCACCATGCCGGGCTGGGAGCCTGAACGTCTTGCCAATTTAAAAAATACTTTTAAGCAATATGAAGGTTTTACTGCCGAAGATTTATGGAAGAACTTACAATACTTCCTTGAGCAAATCATTCCAGTGGCGGAAGAGTGCGACATCAAAATGGCGATCCATCCAGACGATCCTGCCTTCCCAATCTTTGGCTTGCCGCGAATAATCATCAACAAAGAAAATATTGGCCGTTTCTTAAAATTGGTCGATAGGCCGCATAATGGTTTAACCGTTTGTACTGGTTCGCTCGGCTCTATTGATAACGATATTCCTGCGATTATTGATGCATACCATGATCGTATTCACTTTATGCACATCCGTAATGTGAAACGTTTTGAAAATGGTGACTTTATTGAAAGCTCACATCGTGCTTGTGATGGTTCGGTGGATATTGTTCAAATCGTAAAATCACTGCATAAATACGATTACCAAGGTTATGTACGCCCCGATCACGGGCGTCATATTTGGGGGGAGGAAAAGTGGGCAAGGCCGGGTTACGGCTTATACGACCGCGCCCTTGGCATTATGTACATCAATGGCTTATGGGATTTGTTGAATCATAAATAAACCTGGTTGATATGTTTACTGTTTGACTCAAAAAAGGTTATGTCGCTTGGCATCGCCTTTTTGCCTTTTTGCCTTTTTGGTAGTGGTTAATATTGTTATCAGCTTTTATGTCGATGTCGAAAATATTCAATAAATGATTGTTGCGAGGGCTTATATTAAGGGCACATCAATGAATGATTGGAGAAAGATGATGACAACTCGTTTAAACTATATGGCCGCTGCGCCAAAAGCTATTACACTTTTATTTGAGCAAGAGAAAAATTTACAGCAGCAGTTCAGTCAATCGGATTCACTCAGTATTACGATCTGGGAACTGGTTAAATTACGCGTATCTCAAATTAATCACTGCGCTTTTTGTATTGATATGCATTGTAAAGATGCGTTAAAACAAGGTGAAACCATTGAGCGTATTTATGGGCTGACTGCTTGGCGTGATATGCCGTTTTATGCCGACAACGAACGAGCAGCGCTAGCATGGGCTGAATTGCTTACTGAAGGTAAACCAATCAGTGATTCTGATTATCAACAAGGGTTAAGTATTTTTGGTGATGCAAGTTTAGTGAATTTAACGATTGCAGTTAATGCGATTAATAGTTGGAATCGCATTGCTAAAACCTTTAAGCCTGAAGTCGGAAGCTACAAAGCGGTATAAAGATGACGAGGAGTCAAACTCAGTATATCTTTTACTTACCGCTTCACTGCAACGTCAGTACTTTGAGTTGAGAGTAAAAAGGAATAAGAGTGACTGCTCAGTTTGATTTCTATATTTTTAAACCTCAAAAGATGCTTGCTGATCATGTACAAGGTATTTGGTCGGCTTGCACGCCTCAAACTAATACATCAAGGTTGAAACAATGGCTTCACTGTGATGGTGGTAGCGGTATTTTATTCAATTTGGGTGGAGAGATTCAAATTGGTGATATTACCTTTAAACGCGGTGTGATTTTTCTACCTGTTACCAAACATGCTCAACCTGTCTATTTTCCATCTGGATCTTTATTGGTTGGTGTTCGTTTTCACCCTGCAATTGGTCGTCAATTTGTGGGCGGTAATTATCAAACTGAGCACCAAGCGGTACACATTGCGATATCAGACGATACCCTTTCTTTATCTTTGGTTTATCAGCATTTATTGACAATAAAAGGCAAATACGCCAGAACGGTGTTGCTTTATCGCTGGATCAGCCAGTTGCTCTTTGATGATGAGGTGAGGGAACCATTCTCTTTGCCGATAGAGCTAAAACAAGCGTTAGCCAACATTAAACAAAAGAGTCAGGATTCAGTAAAACCAACAACGCTATCTCTTAGTCAGCGGCAGCTTGAACGTCACTTTCAAAAGTGGATGAATATAACGCCGAAATATTATCAAAGGATCATCAGGGTGAATAAAACCTTGCAAGCCTTAAAATTAAATCCTGACGCAGAACTGGTCGATTTAGTGTTTCAATATGGATTTACCGATCAAGCACATATGACACGAGAATTTAAAGCCATTGCTAAAATTACGCCGAAGCAATACAGCAAAAAAGTAAAGGTAACAAAATCAATTTAATTGGTAACGACTCCAGTAATGGAAGAGTTCAGGATATAATCGCGTTCATATATTGTTTACTCACTCAGCCTTGAAACCCACTTTTTGATTATTACGATAAAGACGCATTATGGTGAATAAATTCACGGTTAATAATGTGGCTTCTAGTAATGAGCCGCCAATTGATCCCACAATAATGTTATTTGCTAGCCAGCATATTGCCCCAATAATAAAGGCGATCCGCATTTGAATTCCTTTTAATAGAAAAACCGCAATCGTTCCTAATATAGAACCTAGAATGGGTAATAGATCTAAAGGTCCATCTGCAATCCATAAACCAAGAGCAATACTTACGATGACAAAGGCAGCAGCGACTAACTTTGAAGAGGTCTTAATGGCGGTTGCGGTACGCAGAAAAGAGAGCAGGGTGCTGATGGCGGAAATATCCGATCCTAATAGGTAAAAGTGCAGCACATTGTTGAATTGGAAAATCAACATGACGAGTTTCAGCTTACGGTCATCTTTTTGATAAAAAGTTGAAATACCAAGTGCAAAGCTAAGAAAACCAAGCCACTGAGCAAACGGTAAATCAATTAAATACTGCATTTATGAGCCTTAAAGTGAAATGTTAGGGAAATAACAACCTGCATCAGTGGTTTGTATGTCTGTTTTACTCGAAGCTGAAACTTCAAGTATTTTGGGTCTAAGGGTTCAGATGAAATGGTGATACCACGTCAAGTTGTTATACCAATTAGCCTAACATGTTGAGGACCATTTTAGCAACGAATTGAAATGGCATTTCATTAAAGAGTTGGCAGTCTTACATTGTTATCACGATTGTTTAGAGATGCTCGTAGGGGACACGGTATAAATATTGGCTTTTATGGCTTTCATTACTCTGAAAATAAAGCTATCTCGAGCCATTTTTAGTGATTCTCTTTTTTGCAATGTAATCTTTCGGGGTTTATTGATTGTGCCAAGCTAGAAAACTCCCTAGGATTAACGCAATCGATTTTCAATATTCATCATGGAGTCAGTCTTTTAGACTGAAATGAAATATGACGACAATTAAAAAAGTACAAATTGCACCGCAAGGGCCTGAATTCTCTGAGTTAGTTCAAGGTTACTGGCGTTTAGGTGATTGGGGAATGAGCCCACAAGAACGACTAACCTTCTTAAAGCAACATGTTGAACTGGGTATTACAACCGTAGATCACGCAGATATTTACGGATACTACGAATGTGAACAACTGTTTGGTGAAGGTTTAGCGCTTGATAAAAGCATGCGCGATCAAATTGAGATCGTGAGTAAATGCGATATCAAATTGTGCGGTGATAAAAACCCAGATTGGAAAGTTAACCATTACAACACCAGTAAATCTCACATTGTTGAATCGGTTAATAATTCGCTTAAACGTTTGCAAGTAGAAGATTTAGATGTGCTTTTAATCCATCGCCCAGACGCATTGATGGATGCTGATGAAGTAGCAGAAGCATTCTCAGAGTTAAAACAGGCGGGTAAAGTGAAACACTTTGGTGTCTCGAATTTTTCTCCTCGTCAGTTTGAATTACTGCAATCGCGTCTAGATGCGCTATTAGTGACCAACCAAGTTGAAATTAACCCACTGAATTTTGAAGTCGCGCATGATGGCACCTTAGATCTGCTGCAGCAATTACGTGTGAAACCAATGGCGTGGTCTTGCCTTGCTGGTGGTGATATTTTTAATGGCTTAGAAGATCAGCATGTTCGCGTTCGTGATGAATTAGAAGCCATTGCCAAAGAAGTGGGCGCACAAAGTATTGATCAAGTGATTTATGCTTGGGTGCATCGTTTGCCATCAAAACCTTTACCGATCATAGGTTCAGGTAAGATCGAACGTATGCAAGCGGCAATCGATGCCTTGAGTATTGATTTGAGCCGTGAGCAATGGTTCCGAGTGTGGTGTGCTTCTAAAGGTCACGGTGTGCCATAAATCAGCCTTTGTATTTGAAGCCCTTAATCAATTATCTGGTCGCGGTGGTTATGTAGGGTGCGAAATCCTATTTAATGGTCGAGTAAAATTGATTGGCCGCGCTGTGACGACCATCGAAGGTAAAATGCACGTATAATTTATGCTTTTAAATAATGGCTTTTTTTACACTCAGACTTATCGTTTCTCTCATCCACTGATGGCCTTTGTCTTGGTTATTACGTTCGTGCCATAACAAGACATACGCCATCGGCAAAAATTCAAAAGGCAAAATGAGCTGAGTTAAAGGGTAAAGTTTGAGGGCATGGCTGGCAAAGCTTGATGGCAAGGTGAAAATCAAATCGGTATGCGCACATACGCTCGCCGCGCCATAAAAATCGGGGACAGTGGCACTGATATTACGATGATGGCCACGATCCGCTAAATGATAATCCAGTGCCCACCATTCTTTTCCTTCGCATCGAACTTGCACATGCGCCATGCTCAAATAGCGTTCTAGTGTCCAATCTTTTTGTTCCACTGTTTGCAAGATAGGGTGATCGTTTCGCACTAAGCACACTTGTTTGTCTTCATATAAAGTATGCTGGACTAATCCTTCTGGTGGCTTGTTGTTATCTAAACTCGTTTGGGGGTGTAAATCTCGCCCGGCAATGCCAAAGTCAATTTGTCCTTGTTGAAGATCGTGAAAAGATTGCCCTGTCCATAAGTAAGAATCGAGCTTAATACTGGGAGCTTGTTGTAAAAGTGAACCAATAAAGGAAGGGATCAAAGTTTCGTAAGCACTTTCTACCATTGAAAAGGTGAATTTTCGGCTGCTGGTCGCAGGATCAAAAATGGGCGGTAACGTTAATTGATATAAATCTTGCAATGTATTTGGCAGTATTTTTGATAGCGCCATTGCATGTGCTGTAGGCTTTAGACCATGAGAGGTTCGCTGAAACAGAGGGTCATCAAGTGTTTCACGTAAGCGATTTAAGCTCTTACTTAATGCTGATTGGCTTAGATTTAAGCGATAAGCTGCACGCGTTACGCTTTGTTCTTCGAGTAATACTTGTAAGATCACCAGCAAATTGAGATCGATGCGAGCAAGTTTATCTAAATTCACCTGATATTCCTTATAGGAAATTGATTTCCGAAATTATACCATTTCTGTTCATATCATCTAAGCGTTAAAATATCGCACTTATTTTTGTCTTTTTTATTCCCACTTTGAGAATTATATGCAACGTAATTTGTTATTTATTTTGATGTCGATGGTGTTGCTGAGTCCATTGGCAATTGATATCTATTTACCGTCTTTACCTATTATGGCGCAAGATTTCTCGGTTTCTAACAGCCAAGTGCAATCTACTTTGATTTTATTCTTATTTGCGATGGGATTAGGCCAAGTCATTATTGGGCCATTGGCGGATCGGTTTGGTCGTCGTCCGATTGCTTTATTTGGTTTGGTTTTGTATATCCTAAGCAGTTTATTGGCGGTGCTTTCAAAAGAGTTTGAATTACTGCAAGTAGCGCGAGTGCTACAAGGTTTAGCGGCGTGTTCAACTTCTATTGTGGTCTTTAGCGCGGTGCGTGATTGTTACTCGGTTAAAGATGGCGCAAAAATTTATAGTTATTTAAATGGTGTGATCTGTGTGGTTCCCGCTTTAGCTCCAACGTTAGGCGGCGTATTGGCATTGCATTTTGGTTGGCGTTCAACCTTTGCCTTTATGATGTTATACGGCTTGATCATGCTGGTTATTGTATTGTGGAAATTTTCTGAAACACGGCCAGCTAATACGGTTAGTGAAGGGTCGTTATATCGTTGGTCTCGATATAAACCGGTATTAACAGAGCGCCATTTCTTATTTTATGCGATTTGTTGCATGACAGGTATGGGCGCGATTTTAACCTATGTTTCTTATGCGCCAGTGTGGTTAATTGGTCATTTAGGTGTATCTGAGTTAGCTTTTAGTGGTTTATTTGGCATTAACGCCATCATTAATATTGCCGCATGTTTTGGTGCACCTTGGGTGATCAAAAAATTAGGTAACCGCCCAACCGTTATTCTTGCTTTATCGTTGTTAATTGGATCGGCGGCAATGCAATTTTTAGCCCAAGAAATTGGCCCTCAAATGGGAATGGCTGCCGCTGTTGGCTTTATGTTACCAATGGCATTGCTTTGTATCGGTTTTGCTTTATTACTTGGCCCTGCTACTAGTATGGCGCTTTCTGCATTTGGTGAACGCGCAGGTACCGCAGCAGCAATGCTTGGATTTATTCAGATGAGTGGCGCTTCGTTGCTCGCCGGTTTAATTCAGCAAACCTCATTGACAGCGCCATTTGCCGTGATCACCGTTATGGGTGGTGGGGCAATAATCTTGCTTTCTATAATGTCGATGAAAAGAATGAATGCATGGCACGTTGAGCAACTGGCTCACGACTGATATGTCATATTTTTCTTCATTCACTAATCAATAAGAGTTTGTATCTCGTCCTAAAATAAGTTGATGATTGTCCTTAAGCCAGCACTTGTTTTTGGCTTTTTTATGGTTGGAACTTTTTGTTTTAATTATTACTTGAGATAGATCAACAGATAAGGGTAATGTGTATCATTGTTGTTTAAGAACAGGCGTTGTTTAAGATCAGACGCTACTTCAAACTAGGCGCGATTTAAAATCAGGCCCAAAGGAACCACTATGAAAATCTCAATGTTCAGTACCAAATCTTATGATGAAGCCTCGTTTCTTAAAGTGAACGAAAAGTATGGATTTGAATGCCACTTTTATAATTTTCAGTTGGATGTAAAAACCGCGTCTATTGCTGAAGATTCTCAAGTCATTTGTGCCTTTGTGAATGATGATTTAAGCCGGCCTGTATTGGAGAAATTAGCGTCGCAAGGCACTCAGTTGATTGCAATGCGATGTGCGGGATTTGATCGAGTAGATTTAGATGCAGCAAAAGAGCTTGGGATCCAAGTGGTTCGCGTTCCTTCTTATTCACCAGAAGCCATCGCTGAGCATGCCGTTGGTATGATGATGTGCTTAAATCGCCGCTTTCATAAAGCCTACCAACGAACTCGTGATGCCAATTTCTCGTTAGAAGGATTAACGGGTTTTAATTTTCATGGTAAAACCGTTGGTGTCATTGGATCCGGAAAAATAGGCCTGGCGACAATGCGGATCCTAAAAGGTTTAGGCATGAATATTCTTTGTTCCGACCCATATCCAAGTGATGCCGCGATTGAATTAGGGGCAACCTATACGGACTTAGATGAAATTTATCGCCAGTCCGATGTGATCACACTTCATTGTCCTTTAACGAAAGACAATCAGCGATTATTGAACGCAGAGTCATTCAGTAAAATGAAAGATCATGTGATGATTATTAACACTAGTCGTGGTGGATTATTGGATTCTGGTGATGCAATTGAAGCGCTGAAGAGCGGTAAAATAGGCTCGCTTGGTTTAGATGTTTATGACAATGAGAAAGAATTATTCTTCCAAGATAAATCGAATGACATTATTACTGATGATATCTTCCGCCGTTTATCGGCCTGCCATAATGTATTGTTCACTGGACACCAGGCATTCTTAACCCAAGAAGCGTTATCCAATATTGCAGAAACAACGTTGAATAACGTGGACGAATTTTCAAAACATGCTTTGTCTGGTAACGAAGTGATAATTTAGGAGAAGTGAATGGCAGCGAATTGGTATCGTAAAAATTTAGGTGGTGCTTTAATGGTAGAACCTAACATTGCTTCATTAAAAGAGCAGTGCCAATCCTTAGGTGGATCTTTCGTTGCCTATTATCGTCATGAGTCGCTCAGTGGGTTACACTGTGACTTTATTGTGTACTTCCCACCAGAGAGTTCAACTCTTGCCATGCTAGTCAAAGCTAAAGTCTGTGATGCGCCTGATCAGCACGACTTATCGAGACTCATTTAACGTAAATAATATGGAGCGCTTATGACAATTGAATACAAGGTAAATCAGCCCATTACTGCGAGACAGTTTATTGATTTATTAAAACAAACCACTTTGGGTGTACGCCGACCAATTGACAATATTGTTGCTATTCAGGCAATGCTTGATCATGCGAATTTAACCGTGACCGCATGGCAGGGCGATGAGTTGATTGGAATTTCTCGCTCTGTGACAGATTTTTATTTTTGTTGTTATTTATCAGATTTAGCCGTTTCTGAAAATATTCAAGCGAAAGGCATTGGCAAAGAGCTAATTAAGCAGACATTTTTACAGTTAAACCCAGGCTGTAAATTGAATTTATTAGCTGCGCCTCAAGCGGTTGATTATTATCCTTATATTGGCTTAGAGAGACACGAGAGTGCGTGGATTTTATCAGACCTTAAACAATTGGATTAAGAAATAGCATTATGGTCACCTTAAAAATGGGTTTGTTATATTGTTTTATTATGAGCTTTGTAACCTTTGTTATTTACTGGAAAGATAAGCGCGCAGCCAAAAAAGATCAGTGGCGCACACCTGAAAAAACGTTGCAACTTTTAGCTTTAGCGGGCGGTTGGCCAGGAGCATTAATGGCGCAAAAACTATTGCGCCATAAGACTCGCAAGTTTAGTTTTCAAGTGATTTTTTGGTTTATGGTGGTGCTGAATTGCATCGGAAGTATTTGGATCCAGAACCCTCATTTTTTCCGTTAATACAAGTCTCATGAATGCAAAGGCTGAAGAGGATAAATATTCAAAACATGAGTACAGAAATAAAATAGTCAATATCGATTACTGCTATTGACTATTTTATCGACTATTCCTTCATAAGCGATATTTTGCTATAATCCGCCTCAATATATCAACACCACTTTCGGTGCCATTCATATATACCCACTAAATGGGTTTCCAGTTAAGGATGACGGAACACAAACAAGGTGTCTCCATCTCATGAACATGACGCAATCAAATCAAAGTATCCACTCGACTCAAAATGTGACTCTCCAATCGAACACCAATATTAACGATACACAAATCTTAGAAATCCCCGATGAAGTTTGGCCTCAAATAGAACAAATTCAAGAAGTCGCCTATCGAGATGACCTAGCCGAAGATATTGATATTCTTAAAATTAAATCTGATGTATCACCTGAAACGTGTTTTGTGTGTATGGATGATGATGAGCAAGTATTAGGTTATGTACTCGCGCACCCTTGGGAAAGTGAAGAGCCGCCACACATCAACCAAGATATTTCTGATCGCAAAGAAGTGGTGTCTGTAGAAGATGCATCAACTTTATATATTCATGATTTAGCCATTAATCCTGATACGCGAGGTGCGGGGATTGCTCAAGCATTGATTGAAAATTTACTAAAACATGCCGATGCTTTGAATATTGATAGAGTTTCTTTAGTCGCAGTACAAGGTATGGCTAGCTTTTGGGCTAAATATGGTTTTAAATCAGTAAAGTCAGACTGTACTGATAGCTATGGTGATGATGCTCAATTAATGGTTAACCTACTTTAATACCGACTTTCAAGTCAGTTGGGTAATTATAGAATATATTATGAGCATCATTTTCATTTTCTAATGTAGAGAAAGGAAAGAGATACTATGAATTCTACTTACCCAATGATTTCTCCCACTTGGTTGTTTGATCACTTTTCTGATGACAATCTTATTCTTCTAGATGCCACGGTTGAACACTCGGTTGTTGGTGAGCAACTAGAGGGACCTCGTAATTATCTTCCTAATTCGCAAGCTTTTGATATTGAAAAAGTGTTTGTGGATCTTACATCGTCACTGCCTAACACCATGCCCAGCTCTGATAAGTTTTCTCAAGAAGCCAAAAACTTGGGAATAAACGATGACAGTATTGTTGTCATTTACGATGAACGAGGCTTATATTCTGCGCCTCGAGCGTGGTGGATGTTTAAATGCATGGGTCATGAGCATGTGTATGTGCTTAATGGTGGCGTTAAAGCTTGGCAAGCGATGGGGTATCCGTTAAGCGATACTCTTGGTGTTGATCTTTATGCTCAAGGTAATTTTGTTGCTCACTATCAAGCGGATAAAATTTACAGTGCTCAAGATGTTCTAGCCGCAATTGATACAACTAATACTATGATTGTGGATGTACGTGGCGAAGGGCGATTTAACGGTACGGTACAAGAACCACGTGAAGGCATGCGTTCAGGGCATATTCCATCGTCGATTAATTTGCCTTTCAGTAAAGTCTTAGCTGGGCATCAATATCTGCCAAATGAAGAACTTGTGGCGTTATTAAAGCAATATCAGTTTGATCAAGCCGAAAAGCTGGTATTTAGTTGTGGCTCAGGTCTAACCGCTTGTATCGTATTATTGGCAGCTTATTGCGTTGGTTATAACAATATGGCGGTTTACGATGGATCGTGGAGTGAGTGGGGCGGAGATCATTCGCTTCCAATTGAATAGGAAATATTATGGGTAATGAATCTATATATCCAGTAAAAGGACAATGTCAGTGTGGGCAAGTTAAGTTCTCATTGAATGCCGCCCCAAAGTTGATCATTGCATGTCATTGTAAAGACTGCCAAAAATTATCAACAAGTGCATTTAGCATCACAGCGATAGTGGACGAGCATGATATTGATATTACTGGAGATCTAAACGAAAACTCACGTGTTGCCGCCAGTGGTAATCTCAATGTAGGTAAATTTTGCCCAGGATGTGGCAATCGTATTTATCACATTAATCCAACTGCACCTGAAATGATTAAATTTAAAGCAATGAGCAGCTTAGATGACACCAGTATGGTTGTGCCGAATATGCATGTTTGGACCAGTGAAAAGCAAGCTTGGGTCGCTATTCCTGATGATGTACAGCAGTTCGAAAAACAGCGTTAAATGAGAAAATAAGAGTCTTAATGATTGAGACACTTGCATAACCGTTCATTTAGCTCAACACTGAAGCCATCGACTTTTGATTTTTATTCGTAATGACGAGAATAGTAAAAAAGGAAAATACGATGGCTTCTTCAATTTCCAATAATTCAACTGACACTAATTTCCGACTCGAGCACGACAGCATGGGTGAGGTTCGTGTCCCTAAAAACGCCTTGTATCAAGCGCAAACTCAACGCGCGATCGATAACTTCCCAATGAGTGATTTAAGGCTACCTTTTCGTTTCATTCAATCGATTGTATTAATCAAGCAAGCGGCTTCAGTCGTTAACCGAGACCTAAAATTATTAGACTCAGAGCAAGCTCAAGCGATAGAGGTTGCCTGTACCATGCTTATCGAAGGTGAACATTCTGATCAGTTCCCCATTGATGTGTTCCAAACGGGCTCCGGCACCAGCACCAATATGAATGTGAATGAAGTCATAGCAACATTGGCGAATAACCATCTGGGTGAAGAGTTGAATGGTAAGCAACGAGTTCATCCCAATGATCACGTTAATATGAGCCAAAGTAGCAATGATGTGATCCCAACAGCAATTCAATTAAGTTGTTTAGTCGCCATTCATCACCAACTGCTTCCGAATATGTCCCATCTTATTGATACGTTAGAGAAAAAAGCCTTACAAACTGACAGCATTGTAAAAACTGGCCGGACGCATTTAATGGATGCCATGCCAGTGACTTTTGGGCAGGAATTACGAGGTTGGAAAGCTCAAATTCAACGAGCGCAACAACGTATTGAAGATTCATTACCTGAGCTGCAAAGTTTAGCGCAGGGAGGTACAGCGGTAGGAACGGGCATAAATGCGCCTGAGAAATTTGCGAAAAATATAGCCGAACAATTAAGTGAAATGACTGGGCTAAATCTGCATGCCAGTGATAATCCATTTTATAACTTGAGCTGCCAAGACAGTAGTGTCGCGCTTTCAGGTGAGTTAAAAAGTTATGCAGTCGCTTTAATGAAAATAGCCAATGATTTACGTTGGATGAACTCTGGCCCACTCGCTGGAATTGGTGAAATTGAATTGCCTGCTTTGCAACCGGGTTCATCAATAATGCCGGGTAAAGTTAACCCTGTTATTCCTGAAGCCGTTGCGATGGCGGCTGCGCAAGTGATGGGCAATGACACAACGATCACGGTAGCAGGGCAAGCAGGAAATTTTCAATTAAATGTGATGCTACCGGTTATTGCGTATAACCTGTTGCAAAGCATTGAATTATTAACAAATAGTTCTCTTTTATTGGCAGATAAAGCGATCCAAGGTTTTACCATTAGACAAGATAATCTAGATAAAGCGTTAGCAAAAAATCCAATTCTGGTGACGGCGCTTAATCCTGTTATTGGTTATGAAAACGCCGCAAAAATTGCTAAAAAAGCGTATCAACAACAGCGGGCTATTTTAGAGGTAGCAGAAGAGGAAACCACATTAAGCCGAGAAGAACTTAAAGAGTTATTAGATCCGATGGTTCTTACTCAAGGTGGAGTTTCTCAGCTGTAAACAGTATACAAGCCGTAAATTTATAAGCTTGGAGCGCCTATTAAGCCCATAAAATATGCCCGAGCCATGGCGCAAGAAGCACGGTAACCACACCAGATAGCATCATCATTAAGCTGGCGATGACACCCGCTTGATTATCTATTTTATAAGCGGTTGCTGTACCTGCGCCATGAGCACAAGCACCTAAACCTGCACCTTTACCATGGTGCGATGTAATGGTTAGCCCACCTAGTACTAACTCTCCTACAATAATCCCAATAACCCCGGTGATCACGACAAAAACAGCCGTTAGGTCCGGTTTTCCGCCAATTGATTCTGTTGCCACCATTGCAAAAGGCGTTGTGATAGAACGCATTGCCAGGCTGCGTTGTAACATCTCGGATAGATGAAACCAGCGACTTAATAATAAGGTACTACCAACGCCAGCACTCACAGCAATAAAAACGCCAGTGGTTAAAGAAAGCCAATGTTTGACGATTAAAGTGCGATATTCATATACAGGAACCGCAAAGGCTAAAGTCGCAGGACCGAGCATCCAAACTAACCAATGAGAATCCCACATATAGTCTTGGTATGGAATATGTAAACCAGTGACTAAAACCACAATGACCACAGGAACAAAAACAAGTGGAATAAAAATAAACACAGGAAAGCGAGAGTGAAGCCACTTACTAAAATAATAACAACTTACAGTAAAAGCTAAGTACATCAACATAGCAGCATGGTGTTGAATAGATTGAAGTTCCATCAGTGTTGCCCCTGCATTTTTTTGACTTCATAACGATAAATTCTCTCTACGACGTATGCGGTTACACCTAATACAAAGCAGGTACTCAATAAAATTACAGCCATAATTTTAATGCCATCGTGTATGAATAAATCTTGGTAATTAATGATGGCGATAACCGCGGGAATAAAAAACAACAACATTTCCGCGAGTAACCACATTGAACCGGCTTTTAACCACTTAATATTGATAATCCCAGTGAACATCAGCACAAGAAGGACGAACAAACCAAATACATTGGAGGGCATTGGAATATGAAGTATCCGTACTGCTTGGTCTGCGAAAAGCCACAATAGGCAAAGGCTAATTACTTGGATAAAAATAAGAGAAATTGTTTTGATTTTTGAAGGGATCATCGTCTTAACTGATTCGGTTTAATAAGATGTAGTCATTATAAGTGATACAGATCACTTTCCAGTAATGAATAATATGACTAGAATACATTCTATATCGGAATGATTTTGGCTGTGTTGCTACCCATATTAAGGTTGTAATTTATGAATAACAAAGAGCTCAATTATTTTGTCACCTTGATTCGAGCCAAAAATTTCACTCGTGCTTCTGAGCAACTTTTTGTCACACAACCTACTATTAGCAAAGCTTTGAAGTCTTTAGAGTCATCGGTTGGTGGTCCTTTAATTCATCGCAATAATCGAGATATTAGGTTAACGGAAGCGGGCAGTATTGTTTATCGTTATGGCGAAGAGATCTTACAGCAGTTCAATGATATGCAGGTAAAGCTACATGATTTACAACAGTTGGAGTCGGGGACATTATCGATTGGTATTCCACCCATGGTTGGACACTTATACGCTGATACCTTGCATCGGTTTCAGGTCAAATACCCGAAAGTAGAGGTATCTATTGTAGAGTTTGGTAGCCGTAAAATTGAAAGTGCCATTCATGCTGGAGATATTGATCTTGGTATTACCATGCTGCCTTTAAATCAAGAACAATTGAAGACAAAAATTATTGTTACGCATCCGGTCTATGTGGTTTTGGCAAAAAATAGTGGTTATTCAATCGATCAAACTATCGATATTGTCGATCTACAACAGCATACTTTCTATCTTTACCGTGAAGAATTTGCATTGACGGCGATTATTGAACAGTTATGTCAAGATAATGGTTTTCAGCCAAGAGTAGGGGTCAGGAGTACTCAATGGGACTTTCTTGCTGCTATGGTAAAAAGCGGGCTAGGAGTAACATTTTTACCTGCGCCGATCTGCGCCCGCTTGAATTCTGAGCATTACGATTTTATTGAGTTAAAACAAGAAATAAAATGGGAGCTTGGAATTTGCTGGTCGTCGCAACGTTATCTCTCTCATGCGGCAAAAGCATTTTTAGCACTATTTTGAATATAAATAACCGAGAATAAAAAACCGCACCTTATGAAGATGCGGTTGAGTGTTTAAATCACGGTTATTTATTATCTTGCGTAAAAAACTTCAACGCGACGATTTTTTTCACGACCTTCAGAAGTCGAATTATCGGCTATTGGACTGTCTTCACCTTTACCCTCTACGGTAATACGATCGTTAGCAACGCCTTTTGACTCGATATACTCTGCACCACTTTGGGCACGCTTTTCTGACAGTTTTTGGTTGTATGCAGCGCTACCAGAAGAATCAGTATAACCAACAACTTTCACACTGATAGTATCATCAGCCAGAAGTGTATCAGCAACTGGATCTAATGATTTTTTAGCATCAGGGGTCAGTTTAGTTGAATTATGAGCAAAGGCTCCGGTTGAAAGAGTAATTGCTGGTAAGGCATCTTGTACTGGCTGTTCTACTGGTGCTTGTTGTACTGGTTGTTCTTCAGCCATTACTTCACTTGCTGCTACTGCCGCAACAGGAGCTGCCGCTGCGTTACTGCCAAAGAAATACACCAAACCAATACTTAAGTAATTTAAATCACTTGAGCCAGTAGTATCTTTTTCACCTACATTATTAAACCATTGATATTCAGTACGGAAACGTAAATTGTGGTTAATTTGATATTCCACACCAGCGCCTAGCATGGCTGAAAAGTTATTGTCGGAAACATCCGAACCATAAGTACCAGAAAAGTTACTATCGACGCCATTGTATGATGTACCAACTTTACCGAATAAACTCCATTTGTCTGTTAGATTCCAATCGCCTTTAACCGAAAGTTCACCATTTTGAACGCGAGTTTTATTATTACCGGCACCTGAATAATCAGCATTGGAGTGACCAAAGTAGTTATAACCGGCTTCTAGTGCTAACCAATTATTAAATTGATAACCACCTAAAATACTGCCAGCCCAAGCGTCATTATCACAATCAGTATCTAAGCCCGATCCTGTACAAGCAAAGTCATAATTTGCCCAACCAGTTTTTGCACCTAAGTAAAATTCACCCGCATTTTCTGCAGCGGCGTTAGCTTGAGTTGACATCAATAAAGAAAGTGAAAAAAGAGAGGAAATCGATGCAGCGAGTAAAGTCCGTTTAGTATTCATAATGGCACCATTAAAGTTGATTTTTCGTAGTTAATTAAGGATAAAAAATGATTTAAAGTTAAGGTTGAAAAATAGAGTTAAGATATTAATTATACTTATGAAATATTAGCATCTCAACGCATGAATTGTTAATTCTCTGTTTCTTTTTACTCTATGGAATGATTATTTTAGCTTGATTAATGAAATTCTTATTTTTTTAAAAAGGACTAATTATTAAAGATAGTAGACAGTAGCGTTATTGCAATACCCTCTTTTTTATAGAGATGATGTATACCTGTCTGACACAGAGTTAGAGTGTCATTCTAATTTACTTGGATTTTGATTTTGAGTGATTAGAATGATTTCGCTCAGTTTTCGATTGAAAGTCTTTAATACTCTGTTTTTTCGCGCTACGACGATTAGCTTGTTTATCTTTCGGCGCTCGTTTTTTCTCACCTGTACTCGGTATATCGGTGACAGGAAAGTGTTCTAGTGTTTCTAGAGCCATCGTGTTTTGGGTTAAATCACGAATTGCTTGTAATATTTCAGTTTCTGCATGGCACACTAGTGATAATGCTAAACCAGTTTTTCCCGATCGAGCGGTACGACCTATACGATGAACATACACGGCAGGGTTTTCTGGTAAATCAAAATTAATCACAACATGCAAGGCGTCGATGTGAATACCACGCGCTAATAAATCAGTGGCGACCAGTACCTGAACACTATTTTGTTTAAACTCATTTAACGTGGATTCGCGTGATGCTTGATCTTTATTACCATGAAGTGTTTTAACATTAATACCTGCTTTAGCCAGTTTCTTCGCTATGGTATCGGCACCATCTTTTGCATTGATAAAAATGAGGGCTTGTTTATCTGAGTGTTGTTTTAGTATCGAGATTAATGCTTGGGTTTTACTGCCCTTATTGACTAAGTACAGTTGTTCATTAATTCCATCTACAACACTATTGCTATTGTGCGTTTTTATTTCAACCGGAGAGGTTAGAACCTGACGAACTTGATTGGCAAGATCATCAGATAAAGTGGCCGAAAAACATAACGTTTGTCGCTGCATTGGAATGAAGGTGATCAAGCTTTGTATATCTTTCCAGAAGCCCATGTCTAATAAGCGATCGGCTTCATCTAAAACAAGATGTTTAACTTGAGATAGGTTGATGGCTTTTTCTTTGCAAAGGGCCAATAAGCGGCCGGGTGTCGCAATGATCAGTTGCGGATGTTGAGTTATTTGTTCAGCTTGAATAGCTAAATCAATACCACCAAATAAGGCGGCAGTTTTGATATGTAAACATGTAGCAATGGGTTGTAAAACTTGAGTTGTCTGCCTAGCAAGTTCTCGGGTGGGGGCGATGATCACCGCTTGAATATCACTTTTTTTAGCCTCTATCATTTGTAAAATAGGCAAGCCAAAAGCTAACGTTTTACCACTGCCGGTGTGAGCTAAAGCAAGCACATCTGCATCATGTAAAATGGCAGGAATAGCTTGTTGCTGAACCAAGGTTGGCGTTGTAATGTCAGCAGGTAAGGCCTTGATAAGATCAGCGTTAAGGTTAAGCTCAGAAAAGGTCATGCTAGGTTTATCCTAAAGGAAGTAAAGACTAAAAAAGCCCTAAAGAAAATACTTTAGGGCCAGTTAATTGTTGATGTTGTTTATATTAAATCAATTACGCTTTATTCACTTCACGCACTTTTAAGTATTCTTCATAAGTGCCACGGAAGTCATTGATTTTACCATCGCGGATCTCAAGTACACGAGTTGCCAAAGAGGATACAAACTGGCGATCGTGTGAGACGAAGAACAAAGTACCTTTGTAGTTTTCAAGAGCTAAGTTTAACGATTCAATTGATTCCATATCCATGTGGTTGGTTGGTTCATCCATCAACAACATGTTTGGTTTGTGCATCATTAACTTACCTAGCAGCATACGACCTTGCTCACCACCGGATAGTACTTGAACGTCTTTTTTAATATCGTCTTGTCCAAAAAGCATACGACCTAAGAAACTACGAACGACTTGTTCATCATCGCCTTCTTGACGCCATTGAGCCATCCAATCGAATACTTTCATATTCTGTGAAAATTCATATTCATGGTCTTGTGCATAGTACCCAATGTTTGAGTTTTCTGACCACTTGAACTCACCCGATTTAGGTTCTAACCTTCCCGCTAGCGTATTCAGTAGGGTAGTTTTACCCACGCCGTTTTCACCGATAATGGCAACACGTTCGCCTACTTCAAAAATAGCATTAAAGTTAGTGAATAAATCGTTTTCAAAACCTTGCGTCAACTCTTCCACAATTAATGCGTTACGGAATAGCTCTTTCGATTGTTCAAAACGAATAAATGGATTTTGACGGCTAGACGCTTTAACTTCGTCTAGTTGAATTTTATCAATTTGTTTCGCACGAGATGTCGCTTGTTTTGCTTTAGAAGCATTGGCTGAGAAACGAGATACGAAAGTTTGCAGTTCTGCAATTTGTGCTTTTTTCTTCGCATTATCATTTAACAAACGTTCACGAGCTTGAGTCGATGCAAACATGTAATCATCGTAGTTACCTGGGTAAACACGGAGTTCACCGTAGTCGATATCGGCCATGTGTGTACATACTGAGTTCAAGAAGTGACGGTCATGCGAGATGATGATCATAGTACAGTTACGTTGGTTTAGTGTATCTTCCAACCAGCGAATCGTATCCATATCCAAGTTGTTGGTTGGTTCATCAAGTAGCATGATATGTGGGTCAGCAAACAACACTTGAGAAAGAAGAACACGAAGTTTCCAGCCCGGTGCGATTTCACTCATTGGACCCCAATGTTGCTCGATTGGAATGCCTACAGAAAGAAGAAGATCACCTGCGCGAGATTCAGCGGTGTAACCATCCATTTCCGCAAATTCAACTTCAAGATCGGCCACTTTCATGCCATCTTCTTCAGTCATCTCAGCTAAAGAATAAATACGGTCGCGTTCTTGTTTTACAGCCCAAAGTTCTTTATGGCCCATGATGACGGTATCAAGTACCGAAAACTCTTCGTAAGCAAACTGGTTTTGGCTTAGTTTTGCAACACGCTCATTTGGATCAACGCTGACGTTGCCACCAGATGGCTCAAGCTCACCACTTAGGATCTTCATAAAGGTTGACTTACCACAGCCATTGGCACCAATTAAGCCGTAACGGTTACCGTCACCAAATTTAACTGAGATGTTTTCAAATAATGGCTTGGCGCCAAATTGCATCGTGATGTTAGCTGAAGAAATCAATGTAGAATCCTTTATATCGTAAATATGATGAAAAACGCGCCACGGTAACTCCGATTGGCGCGTTTTTCAAGTTAAATAGCGATCTTAATCACACTGAAATGTGATGGGATAGCATGTTTATAGTGGTCATTATTATGGCTTAATTATAAGCACGAGCAAAGGTGCCGAAACTTTCAACTTGGTATTGCTGAGTACTCAATGGAATGAAAGCTGATTGACCTTTGGTAATACAAAGTATATTGCCAGATTGATGGCGTAATGTGACATCTTGATCGATAGCGAAAATAATTTCTGCGCTCTCACAGGTGATGTTGCTATCTCCGTGATAAACGCTGAATTTAAAATCGTCAACTGGAATAGGGTAATGCTTAGCATTGTCTTTAACGATTGGAGCGAGTAAGAGATCCTCGCTTGGTTTTGGTTCACATAAAGTATTGGCGACCAATTCTGGGACATCAATATATTTAGGGGTTAAGCCCGCGCGTAGAACATTATCTGAATTTGCCATGATTTCTAGCCCTGTGCCTTTTATGTATGCATGTGGTGTGCATGCATAAAGGAACATGGCTTCTCCTGGTTGGAGCGTAATGACATGCAACATCAGTGGGGCAAATAAACCGACATCACCCGGGTATTGCTCGGCCAATTCAAGAATTAATGCCGCGGTGGCACATTGCGTATTTTTTTCTACATGCGCCATTAGAGCGTTAAGTGCCGAGGTTTTACGCTCGCCTTCCAGTGACAAAATAGCTTCAAAGAATGCGCTTAATCCTTCTGGTGTTTGGTTTGCTTTAAGCGCAGCAACGTCTTGCTGTAACACTTTAATGCCAATTTTTTCAAAAGGTTTGATAATCGCTGGATAATCGCGAAAGCCATTCATTGCTTGGTAAGTGGTTAAAGCATAAACAAGTTCAGGTTTGTGGTTTGGATCTTTGTAATTACGGTTGGCCGCTTTAATATCAATCCCTGCTTTGTTTTCTCTATCAAAACCAATTTCAGAGGCCTGTTTGCTTGGATGAACTTGAATTGATAACGCTTGGGCCGCCGCCAATACTTTAAATAAGTAAGGAAGTTCATTAAATGTTTGAGTCGTTTTATCGCCTAAAATGGCACTTTTATCCTGATTAATGACATCATCTAAGCGAGTCAATTGACCATCTAGTTTAATATGAGAGCAACCATTTGGGTGAGCGCCCATCCAAATTTCAGCTTGTGGTTTATTGTCTGGATTCGGGATATCAAAAAGTTGATTAATGGAGGTTGTGCTTCCCCATGCATAGTCTTGAATCACGTTTTGCATAAGGAAAAAAGGGGGAAGTTGTTTCATGGAAAACCTTATTTTCGGTTGAGCGCTCTTAATTTTATAAGTGCTGTAATAGAATAACTGTTTTAATCGGGTGAATTTTAAAATTATACGCTAGCTAGGAAATATTAAAATGAGCAGATAACGGGAATCATTATCTGCTCATTTTTACGCTGACGTATTATCTAACATCAATCTTTTATGCCGCGACTGCTTTTAAGGCGCGAGCTTTACGCATTTTCTTTAAAGTAACGCAAACTACGGCGGTTACGATGGCGCCTGTTGCCATACAGATTAATGCCATCACGGGTTTATTCATTGCGCCAAGTAAAGCGACAACGGGGCCACCGTGAGCAACACTATTGGTAATACCAAAGGAGAATGCCATGACCGCGCCAACCATTGAACCAATGACGTTAGCAGGAATAACCGATAATGGATCTTGCGCTGCAAATGGAATGGCACCTTCAGAAATACCCACTAAACCCATTGCGCCGGCTGCTTTACCGGTTTCGATTTCGCTTGCTTCAAATATATCTAGTTTGCGACCAATCACGGTGGCGAGTGCCATGCCAAGTGGAGCGATTGGAATAGCAACGGCCATCGCGCCCATAAATTGAGTTTGACCATTGGCAATCATACCGACAGAGAATAGGAATGCCACTTTGTTAAATGGACCCCCCATATCAAAGCCCGCCATGCCGCCAAGTACAATCCCAAGCAGAACCACGTTACCTGTGCTCATTTCAGTTAAAACAGCGTTCAACCACTGCATCAGATCAGCAATGGGTGCGCCAATAACAAAGATAAATAGCGAAGCAATAAAGACAGTACCTAAGATTGGTGCAATCATTATTGGAACCAGTGGAGCAACCATTTTGTGGTAATCACGTGTTGCAATAAAGCGTACAAAATACCCCACTAAAAGGCCCGCGATAATAGCGCCAATAAAGCCAGTGCCGGCGTCCGCATCGTAGAAAGAACCATTGTTCGCAATCCAACCCCCAATAAAACCAGGTGCAAGTGCGGCGCGATCACCGATAGCAAAAGCAATGTAACCCGCCAAGATTGGGATCATTAAGGTAAAGGCAACGACACCCACGTTGAGAACTTGATTCCACAAACTGTCTTCCGGAATTTGCATGCCATTTGGCGTTGGCTCGCCACCAAGAGCAAGAGACAGGGCAATCATCAAACCACCCGTTACTACAAATGGGATCATATGTGATACGCCATTCATTAAGTAGCGGTAAAGATTTGAACGGCCAGAGGTTGCCGCTGATTTGTCTTCTTTGGAATGGCTTGCATCGGCTTGATAAGGCGATGCATCTAATGCTTGTTGAATAACGCCTTTACCATTACTAATAGGGGCTTTTACGCTAGTTTGAACGAGTTTTTTACCATTAAAGCGAGTCATGTCTACTTGCTTATCGCAGCTTACAACGATCGCAACTGCGCGTTCAATTTCTTCTGCGGTTGGGGCATTTTTCACACCAATTGAACCATTGGTTTCGACTTTAATTGTGTAACCCATCTCAGCGGCCGCTTTTTCTAACCCTTCGGCGGCTAAGTAAGTATGGGCGATACCAGCAGGGCAGCCCGTTACGCCTATAAGAAAGCCTTTATCAGCCACTACGGTGTTTTCGACTTCTTTCTTCTGCAGTAAAAGAGCAAGTGCAGCTTTTGGTGATTCCGCTTGCATGAAAGCTTGAATAAAACCATCTTCGATTAATTTAGAAGACAGCTCTGCTAATACTTCAATGTGATGATCAGCACCGCCATCTGGTGATGCGATCATGAAAAATAGCGTAGAGGCTTCTCCATCTTCTGCGCCATATTCAATTCCATTTCGGCTAATACCAATTGCCACTGCAGGTTGAGCTACTGCGGCACTTTTTGCATGTGGAATTGCTATGCCTTCTTCAAACCCTGTGTTTCCAATCTCTTCACGGGCATAAATATCTTGTAAGAATTGGTCACGGTTATTGAGTTTGCCTTGAGCATCTAATACATCAACCATCTCATTAAAGACTTCATCTTTAGTGGTGGCTTTTAGATTCAAGCGGATCAGGTTTTCATTAATCAGCTGTGTAATCATTATAGTACCTATATATGTATTGTTATTTTAAGTTATAGGTTAATTGTTGGATATTTTGTTGTTTTAAAATAGTGTACATTGAAACCATTTACTGGATTATTGTAACCTAAGTGGTGCTTTGTGATCGTGATCACTTAGGTTGTCATCTGGTCGATATATTCAGCAATTACTAGAGGCTACAATAGTTAATAGAGCGGTAAAGATACTTAACTATTTCAAATTAAAGTGGAAAATCGTGATGACTCAAGTTTTTATTAATGTTTTAGAAGGTGTGTTATCGGAAAGGGAGCATTTTAATCGAGTTTGGTTTGCCAGTGACCATACCACGCCACCACCTTTTAGTTATCAGGTGAACTTTCCTCGTATGGAGTTTGTTATCAAGGGGGAATATATTAATAAAATTGAAGATCCTGAATTTGGTATTACTGAAGTTAAAGTACTACCGGGCGATATTCTGTATATACCGCCCAATAGTTGGAATAAGCCTGAATGGGATACCGATTGCAGTGTATTGAGCCTGTTATTTGGTAAGCGACAATTAGGCTTTAGTTTGGTGGAAAAACGCAAAAATGAAGCGACATTTTTTGATGTCCAAAAGCACAGTGTGCAGACGCGTACTGGTCACGCTCTAGACCATATTTTGAGCGGGTTAAATACTCTAGCCAAAGAAAAGACTCAACATCCTACCGGTGGACATTTGTTGATGGCTTTAATGAGTTATTGCCATGGCATGTTGCTGTCGCCAGAAAGCTCAACTCAAGGTCGTAGTGAAGATTTATACCAAGGCATTTGCATTTATATCCAAGAAAATTTTCATCGTGATATTACTCGCGACAGCATTGCGAGCCGTTTTAATGTCAGTCCAAATCATCTATCACGCTTATTTCGCCAACAAGGCCATATGCGGTTAGCCGATTACATTACATGGGTGAGATTAGAGCGGGCGAAGTTTATGTTAACCCGTTATACCTTTAGGTTGAGTGAAGTGGCGCTGCGTTGTGGCTTTAATGATGTAAATTATTTCTATCGAGTATTTAAAAATAAATTAGGTCGAACACCCAGTGAATTTAGAGCCATGCACGGTGGGTGATTGACTTTGTAGGGTTGTATCACTGTTCTTAAAGATCAATATGATTGGCGTTATTTTGGCATCATCAAACTTTTGGCATCATAAAACAGGTCAAAATAGCATGTAATTCATTGGCGGTATGATGCTCACTAATAAATTGGTTTACCTCCGATGAGAGTAAACGGACAGCCAAATGACGAACCGCATACATAGTATTTTTGCTGCTTTCTTTGGGTAGTAATAAAGCAATAATATGGGTGACGGGGCCATGAGATGATTGCCAATCAATAGGGTTATTAGAGGTTAGGCAAATGAGTTGAGGTTGATTGATATGCTCGGTCATTATATGTGGGAGAGCGATACCGCCTTTCATTCCCGTAGAAGATAATTGTTCACGTTGATTGAGCTGCTCTTCAATGGACTTATAGTGTTGAATCGATGATATTTTGGCAATTTGTTGGAGTATATAAGCTTTTTCTGCGGTTGATTCATTTTCCGATGGGTGCATTAAGCGATAAAGCCGAATGAAAGCATCGAATTGCTTTTGAATCGCGAGATGGTGGAATTCAAAATGACTGAGATGTAAATGTTGGGTGTCCTGACTGGTTGGTGTGATTCTTTTATCCAGTAAAAAACAATCTTTGTGAAGATAAATTCGGAGTATAGCCGCGTAGCTTGCCGCTTGTTCACCCGTGAGAACGATCTGGCATAAATCAAAAGGTTGAAAAGCAAAGGTTAACGCGCTCAAATATTTTTGGACATTAACACGTTGTAAGGTGTGTACTTTAATTAATTCAGCGTAACCTTTAAATCCTCGAACTTGGTGATGGACACCTTTAATCAACCAAGCCGGTAATCCAGCTTGGCCTAAGTAGAAGGTAACTCGTACCGTTGACATTATGATGTTCTAACTTGATTTAAGAGATAGCGTTTAAGCATCGTTTGATCACACTGTCTGGATTGGTTAATACATCTTCAATGGTTGCATTGATCACAAGGCATTGCTCAAATCGCTCGGCTTGCTCAATAGCAATATCAGAGGCAATGAGAGCAATATCCGCTTTGCTAATATCTTGATAGCTAAGCTTATTTTCAATGCCCATTGCACCTTGGGTTTCCACTTGTATGTTAACGTACAAACTCGCGGCGGATTTTACTAATGCTTCTGCTGCCATATAAGTATGAGCGATGCCTGTTGGACATGCGGTTACTGCCACCATCTTCATATGGTTTCCTTTTTCATCAATGTTTGTTTAATGAGTTCTTTTTTGATTAATATGGGTCTAATCATTTGACGTTTAGAACGAATTTTTCAATCACTTGTGCTACACCACTATTGTTATTGGTGTCAGTGATATAGTCGGCAATCGCTTTGGTTTCTTCGGTCGCATTGCCCATTGCAACACCCAAGCCTGCATAAGTCAGCATATGGTGATCGTTACCCGCATCACCCATTGTGATGACTTCTTCTCGTTTAATGCCTAAATGTTGAGCTAAGCATTCAACACCAGCACCTTTATCACTGGTTGTGTGCATAAATTCTAAGAAGAAAGGTGAGCTGCGGACGATGGTATATTTTTCGTTCAGTACGGCTGGCAGTTGCTCAATGGCTTTGGTTAATAATGGTTCTTCTTCAACCATCATTACTTTCAAGATAGCTTCGTCATCACTTAATTCAGAGAAAGGCATTTCGGTTAATGAAATATTATTGATAGTGCATTCGTGGGTGGTGTATTTGTTATTTTTAGGCGTGATTAAACCATCTTTTAATGAAAATGCGTGCACGTTAACGCTTAATCTTTCCGCCCAATCCGCAATTAATTTGGCATCAGAACCGGTCAGGATTTCTTGACGAATAGCGGTTTTACTTGCCGCCGTTTGTACCATTGAGCCGTTGTAGCTGATCACATAATCATCATCGGTGTTCATGTCTAGTTGCTCTAATGCGGAAAGCATACCAGCCAAAGGGCGACCAGAAGCTAAGACGACTTTTACGCCCATTTCCCGAGCTTGGGTGATCGCTTGTTTATTGTGTAAGGTAATTTGATGGTCAGTGTTGAGTAAGGTTCCATCCATATCAATTGCGATCAATTTGTACATGCTTTTTCCCATTAATTTTTCCTATCAACTAGGAGTGAACAATAAAAACTAATGGCATCTTAACGACATGGCTTTCAGTACACAAATGTTAAAGCGAAACATAAATGGAAATCGTATTTAATGACGAGAATGCAGGAAGTCGCTAGGTAAATATTAGCTGTTTCCATTCGCCATTGTCATGACCCTTTTTAAAATACGTCGGATTAATAATGGTATTTTATCAATACCATGCTCTTCACAATATTCAACGATACCAAGTGCGACATCAGGCTTCGCGTATTTTTTAAGGACTCGGTTAATGACTTTTTTAGTCGGCACTTGTTGATTTTCAGGGAGGTTAACCATGCCCCGAAAGAACTTCTCAAAACCATTATGGTAGAGGTAGTTTTCAATGTCTTTATCGGGTAATTCAGTTAATCGATGCTTTTCCATATCTTGCCCAAGTTGAGTCCGAACGGCGGTTGCGTATTTTTTCCCTGCCGCATCACCATCGGTCACCACGTGCCAATCAATATTTAAAGCTTTTGCGACTTTAATTAATGATTTGAGTCCAGATTGAGCAAACTCTACCAATTGAATACCTTCACTGGGAAAGTGATAACCACAGATTTTAGCCAGTTCATTGAATAACCAAACTTCGGTTTCACCTTCCACTAATAACCAGCAGCGAGCAAACAAGGCATTTGGGCGGTGAAAACGAATGTGAAAACTAATACGGCGTAACTCATCTTGGCTTAATAAATGTTCAGGGATAGACAGGGCGAGGGTTCTATCCGACTGTCTTATTAAACGTCGGATAGAAGAAAAAGGAACGGCGCTGAGCAAAATACCGCTATTGGTCGTAACAATTTTTTGCATAGGGATCATTTGCAATAATTCCCACGATTTTAATAAATTGGTGGGGTGCAAACGGCCTTCTGGATCTTCTAAAATCAATATTGGTCGCGCCGATTGGCTGATCTCTGCGGCGCCTTTCGCTTGAAGATAAGCGTTAAGCAAGCCCATTAGCAGTAATTTACTTTGATGATTTTTATTACTTTTTAATAATTGAATCAGGTTGTCTTTATTGCTTTCAGTGGATGATGTATTTCCTGTAAAAAGGTTAGATCTTGCTTCTCGTATATTGTTTTTAGGTTGTGATTGAAATGAAAAATAGTGCTCTATTAAGTGTTGCATAGCATTTAAGGTACTTTTTAACTCCGCTTTATTCACATGCCCAGGCATTGCTGATAAACGCCGATAAGTATTATTCACTCGGCGCTCAATCTTTTCTTTTTTGTTATTCGAGTCCGGAGTAATGCTTTCACTGTGTTGATGTAAACGTCTTGCATCTCGTAAACGAATAACCGGATGCAGTCGGCTAAGCTCTAAAGCTAACTGCTCACAATCGTGAATTGCCAGTGGCGTCCCTGTCCAGTCGAGAAATTGGTAATGCGTACTGACTTTATGTTCATTACGTATGGCACTAATTTGAAAAATAACGTGTTTAGAATCATCTTGGTCATCACTATGACTACTTATCCAAATCGGCTTTAAACGACGGTATCTCGCGCTTCTGTGTTCCGTTTTATGTTGTGCTCGCCATTGTGTCACAATTTGAATTTGTTGTGTTTGGGTTTGAGATAAAGCGTAATTGACATGAAAATCTTGGATTTGGAAAGAGTAGGGCTGACCGTTATGTGGCAGTGCAATGCAAAGCGCATCCAAGAGCGATGATTTCCCCCAAGTATTCTCGCCTAGTAAGGTTGTGATTTCACCAAAATCAAGCGATAGGCGCTGAATGCCTCTAAATCCGACAATTTCAATTCGTTCCAATTGCATTCAGTACCCCACATATGATCGCTTTCCTATAGATTATAGGAATGTCTTACACTAAGCGTTTGTTTTGTTCACAAATTTGAAATAGTCATAGAGTTGTCATGATTGAAGCTTTATGATGGTGAAGAATTAAAGAAAATAAATGATTATCGATCTCTATAAGAACAATAGGGGTCAAGACCATAAGAAGAACTATGACAAAAACAAAACATCAATCTGTGAGCTTAACGCTGGCTCATATCAATGACACTCATTCCTATTTTGAACCGACCTCACTACAGCTTCAGATCACGGTAGATCAGCAGGTTTTATCTCCGTATGTCAGCGCTGGTGGTTTTGCTCGAATTGCGACACGAGCGGAGCAGTTAAGAGAGCAAGCTAAGCTGCAACAAAAAGGTTTTTTATTTTTACATGCTGGTGATTGCTTCCAAGGCACGCTGTATTTCTCTTTATTTAAAGGCAAAGCGAATGCTGACATGCTTAATGCATTGAAGTTGGACGCAATGGCGCTGGGTAACCATGAATTAGACATGGGGAATGAGCCGGTAGCCCATTTTCTCAAACGCATTGAATTCCCACTATTGGCTGGTAATTGGGATGTGTCGAATGAAAACCCAAATAAGCCATTTAAAGTCAGTGATTCTGATCGTCTTCATAGCTATGTTGCAACCAAGAAGCATGCATCATGGATAGAAAAGGAGGTTAATGGGGAGCGTATTGCTATATTTAGTCTTGCTTTGGATAAGATGGCTGACATTTCAACGCCAGATGCTGATACGCCTTTTATCAATTCGATTGAGGTGGCGAAAGCAACGGTCGCCGCCATTCATCGTCAAGGCATTAATAACATCATTTTATTAAGCCACTTAGGGTATGAGTCAGATTTAGAACTGGCAGCGAAAGTGGATGGTATTGGTATTATCGTTGGTGGGCACTCTCACCGTTTACAAGGCGACTTTTCGACGCTTGGATTAACGAAAGATGATGATTATGGCCAGAAAATCAATAAAACTTACGTTGTGCAAGCAGGGTTCCACGCTCAGACGATGGGGCATTGTGATATTACGTTTGATGCTTATGGGTGCGTGAGTGAATTTAATGGTAAGAATGAGCTGCTTTTAGGTCGTCGTTTATGCTTAGATGCCACTTTAAGCCGAGCGCATACGGACGACGCACATGAAAAAGCATGTCAATATTTACGCCAACATCCTCATGTTGTGATATGTAAAAAAAACCCTGATGTACATAGTATTTTGGTCGATAAATACATGCCAAAAGTGAAAGCTTTACAACAAACGATCATTGGTCGAACTGATTATAAACTACGTCATGTCAGGGTTCCCGATGAAAACGGTGGTAGTGAGGTCGCACCATTAGTCGCCGAATCCTTTGCGTTTGCTTTAAATCAGCAAGGGCATGATATTGAGTTTTCTATCCATAATGCTGGTGGCGTACGGACATCTTTAGATCCGGGTGAAATCACTATTGCGGATATTGCTGGAAAATTATTGCCATTTGCGGTTCCTATTGGCTGTTATGAAATCCAAGGGTGTTATATTTCTCAATTATTAGAGGGGGCAATCAATAACGCATTGGGTAATGGTGTGATCGGAACAGGATCGGGAAGTTATCCTTATACGCATAATTTACGTTTTGAATATCATGCAGATAAACCCCTTGGTTTACGTATTGTGAAGTTGGAAATTTATACTTTTGATACCAATGGTCAGCAAAAAATATGGCAGAAAGTTGAATCGACACGTTATTTTAAAGGCACGTCATCCGCTTATACTATGAAAGGAAAGGAAGGGTATGACGCGATTGTTAATATGAAACAACAAGGACAAGTGACCGCATTATCGATGGCTGATTGTTTTATTGAGTTCTTAAAATATCATCCAGATCGCTTTCAACAACTATCGGTTAGTCAGGCTGACATCAGAATGGATCAAACCGAGCAATTGTCTAATACCACAAAAAGTTAAGTGAGCGAATTTACACAAATTAAGAAATAGTTCTTGGAAGGCGAGAATATCACTTGTACACTTTATTGGTTTGGGGAGTAGTTAGCGCGAGTTTGCTTGTCGTCATCTCGAAAAGGGCCACTGAAATAGTGATAGACCTTTTTCCGGTAAGCAAAGGTGGTTACTCATTGTGACGTTTTATCAATGAAATAATCACTCAGACGAGACCAACGCATAGAATTTAATGATCAGGCATTTGCCTGATGTTTTTTGATATTATGCGGAAGGTCTGATCTCTTACGATCCGTTTCTTTCCGCGTTTAAGGAAAAGAGATGCACATTTCAACTTATGCTTATTTTGGTTTACTGACCTTGTGCATGTTTGCACTGGATGTATGGCAAACTCGAAATGGTGTTGTTACCATCAAAAAAGCGGCACTCTGGAGTTTATTTTGGGTGTTTTTGGCGCTTTTATTCTTTATTTCTCTTTATGAATTTTGGCCAGTATTTGAGCCCGATAGTCCTTATACCCCTCATGATGCGGCTACCGCATTCTTAACAGGCTACTTACTAGAGAAATCACTCAGTGTCGATAATTTGTTCGTGTTTGCCTTAATCTTTGGTCGATTTACTGTGCCTGTAGAACTGCGCCCTCGCGTTTTATTGTGGGGTGTCATTGGTGCATTATTCCTCCGTGGCATTATGATTGCAGTTGGCGCTGAATTATTGGAGTCCTTCCATTGGGTACTTTACGTTTTCGCTTTCTTTTTAATTTGGACTGGTTATCAACTCACAAAACCTGAGCCAGAAGAAGATGAGTCTGTTAGCTCTTTTCCTGAAAAATTAGTACGCAAATTCTTTAGAGTCAGTGATTCTTATCAAGGCACTAAACTGTTAGTGAAGGACAATGCTGGTTGGCTTGTGACGCCATTGGTTATCGTTGTTGTTGTGATTGCCATGACTGATGTGATGTTTGCCTTAGATTCTATACCCGCTATTTTTGCGGTTACACAAGAACCTTTCCTTGTTTTAACCGCTAATGTATTTGCTTTATTAGGTTTGCGATCACTGTATTTTGTGCTTGAGGGCATGTTGGATAAATTTATTTATTTACGTCCAGCCCTCGCATTTATTATGATTTTCATCGGTTGTAAAATGCTGCTTATCGGTACGGCTTATGCGATTCCAACCATGGTGTCATTATTGGTGCTATTAATGACAATGACGCTGGCCGTGGTGGCTTCCATTATTAAAGATAAAAAAGCATCGAAGAAAGTCACTAGATAATCAGTTCTGATAGTAGAATATAAAAGTAAAAAAAGGCTGAAAACAGATCTATGTTTTCAGCCTTTTTAATTTGGTGAGGAAACTATTACAATTGATTCATGGGATTAGGAATAGAATACAGGGCCAAACTGCTGAATGTGTACCGTTTCACCTACTTCAACACTACCGCGCTCTCTTTCTAAAATAATAAAACAGTTAGCAATACTCATAGAACGGAATGCACCAGAGCTTTGGTTGCCTGTACTGCTAACTTCAAATTGCCCATCGTCATTAATCGAATAAATACCGCGCTGAAAATCAGTTCGTCCTGGGAATTTATTAAATGGTGTTAACGCTTTGGCTGGAATGCTTGGTTGAGGCTTCCAATCAGAATGACCCGCTAGTTTTGCCAACAATGGTTGGACCAGAATATATAAAGTCAAAATTGCAGAAACTGGATTACCAGGAAGACCACAGAAAATAGCATCCGATGTGTTATCTGTTGCGATTAGTTTACCGAATGCAAATGGTTTGCCCGGTTTCATAGCAATTTTCCAAAAGCCGATTTGTCCAAGTTCTTCTAAAATGATCTTTGTATAATCGGCTTCGCCTACACTGACGCCACCAGATGTGATCACTACATCTGCTTGTTGTTGGCCGCGAATAAAGGCTTGTCTAAGCTGCTCTTTATCGTCAGGGATAACGCCTAGATCAATGGCTTCACAACCAAATTTTTCCAGCATGATTTTAATGCCATAGCGATTACTGTCATAGATTTCGCCTTCTTTTAGCTCGGTTCCTAATGGCTTCAATTCATCTCCTGTCGAGAAGAATGCAACCTTTGGCTTATTTAACACTGTCAATGTTGGAATGCCTAAAGTTGCGATCATTGGAATATCACGAGGGGTTAATCGGTGTCCTTTGGGAAGAACTAAATTACTTTGCTTTATATCCTCACCTAAAGATCGAATGTTTTGTTGATCACGAAGAGGTAACGCCTGAGAAAAGTCGGCATCATCACCCTTAATGCTCACTTGCTCTTGCATGATCACCGCATCGCAACCTTGTGGTATTTTTGCGCCAGTCATAATACGAATACACGATTTTATAGGCCATTGACCTTGAAAAGGAATACCAGCAAATGATTTACCTGCGATTGTTAATGTAGTGGTTTCGGTTAAATCATCAATACGAACGGCATAACCATCCATCGCTGAATTATCAAAAGGCGGCACATTAATTGGAGAGTGAAGATCTTGAGCTAAAACATAACCGACGCTATCCGCTAAAGGTTTATTTGTGGTGGCGTTAATTGGAGTAATGGATTTGAGCATATTTGCTAAAGCATCATCTATAGGCATTAGGCCGGGGGTCGTACAGCTGTCCATGGTCTTTCCTGTTTTGAAAGTGAGTCAGGTTACGTGGGAAAAGCTATTTACAGCCTCAAAGCGCACACGTAATTTGTGGATGTAATTATGCTTGAGAACGAGTATCCTTGTCATCAACTCAATAGTAGTATCTGGCTTCTAGTCGAGTTTTATCATCAGTATAGTCGGAGAAAATAATGTCAAATCTAGAATCTCAAACTCTTAACGAACAAGGCTTAAGTGAATCTGCGTTATTAGTTCAATCTGCGTTACAGCAGCGCGGTATAGAAACTCCGATGTGTTTGAATTATATTCCTAATGAAGAGAAAAAAGAGCGTATAGAGCATCACATGCGGGAGATTTTAACATTGTTAGAGCTCGATTTGAGTGATGATAGCTTAGAAGAAACACCACGTCGTATTGCCAAAATGTATGTAGATGAACTATTTTCGGGGTTGGATTATAAAAACTTCCCTAAGATCACGGTCATTAAAAATAAAATGTCTTGCAGCGAAATGGTACGAGTCAAAAATATTACCGTCACTAGCACTTGTGAGCATCATTTAGTGACCATAGATGGGCAAGCTGCAGTTGCTTATATTCCTCGTGGGAAAATTATTGGTCTATCGAAAATCAACCGTATTGTGCGTTTTTTTGCTCAGCGCCCTCAAGTTCAAGAGCGTATGACTCAGCAAATTTTAGTTGCTCTACAAGCATTACTTGAAACTGATGATGTCGCCATTACGATGGATGCCACTCATTATTGTGTGAAATCTCGTGGTGTCATGGATGCGACCAGCGTGACGACAACGACAGCGCTAGGTGGAATATTCAAATCAAACCCTGCAACTCGCGCTGAATTTTTACATGGCCTGCGTTAAATAAGATCTACCTTGCATGTCTTTATCAAAATAGACTTTATAAAAATCGCACCATTGAGTGCGATTTTTTAATATTGAACCTTTCCTCTTAATTGCTTCTTTTGACCTTGCTGTACTTTTTTATCGGTATGTTTTCTTTGTGACGATCGAGTCGGTGTCGTGGCCCTGCGAACCTTTTCTATTTTAGTCGCCTCTAAGATCAGATCTTTTAAACGCAATAGGGCATCTTCTCTATTTTGTTCTTGAGTACGGTATTGTTGCGCTTTAAGAACAATAACACCATCGCCAGTTAAGCGTTTATCAGAGATTTTCAGTAACCGTTCTTTATAAAAACCCGGTAAACTGGATGCGTTTACATCAAACCTAAGGTGGATGGCCGATGACACCTTATTGACATTCTGCCCACCAGCCCCTTGAGCCCGTATAGCAGTAAGTTCGATTTCACTATCAGGAATTTGGACATTATTTGAGATTTTGAGCATAGTTTTATTATAAATAGATGAATGAATGTGTCTAAGTTATCGGATTGTTATTAATACTAATGATATGCTATATCGTATTAGAGAAACAGTAAGCACTTAAATGATGAAAGCAGCACTGTTTAAAATAACATTTCTAGCTATATATTGATTTAAGGTGGGTAGTATGACTGTAGATGTATCTCATTACAAAGCACTTATTTTTGATATGGATGGCACCTTAATCGATACCATGCCATCTCATCTAAAAGCATGGCAACAAACCGCCGAGCAATATAATTTTCCCTATGAGAAGGAATGGATTCACAGCATGGGGGGAATGCCCACATTAAAAGTTGCAAAACAGTTAAATGCGAAGTATGACGTTAAAATTGAGCCGGCTATAGTGGCTGATACTAAAACGGCCTATTTTTCTTCCCTTATTCATGATGGAAAAATTATTGATTGTACTTACCAAGTATTAGAACAATTTCAAGGTCAGAAGAAAATAGCAATCGGCACTGGTAGTAATCACCATAACGCGATGAAATTGTTGGAATACAATGGAATGTTGACAATGATTGATGCTTTAGTCACTTCTAGAGATGTTGAAAACCATAAACCAAATCCAGATACATTTTTACTTGCGGCAGAGCGTTTAGGTATTAAACCGAAAGATTGTGTGGTGTTTGAAGATACTGAAATTGGTCGGCAAGCGGCATTAGCGGCAGGAATGGCGTGTATTATGGTAGTGGATGGGGAATTAGTCGAAAGCAATCATAAAATGGCATCATCATGACTTCCCTTAATATAAAAATGATGAATGAAAAGTAAGATTTTACTCTAATAAGAAAGCCCTGAAATATTGCATTTCAGGGCTTTAGCGTTTATTGGGGCGTTATTTTCAATACAAGTTTTATTTAACAATATCCAAGAGTTCTACTTCAAAGATCAACGTTGCTCCAGCAGGAATAGGGCCACTGCCTGATTTTCCATAGCCAAGTTGGTATGGAATGAATAGGCGAACTTTTTCACCGGTCACCATATATTGAAGACCTTCTTGCCAGCCTTTTACGACTTGATTGAGTTGAAATTCAATCGGCTCACCGCGTTTATATGAACTATCAAACTCGGTACCATCCAATAATGTTCCTTGATAGTGAACACGAACGGTACTGGTTGATGTAGGATGCTTGTCACCAGTCCCTTTCATCAGAACTTGGTATTGCAAACCAGTCGGTGTAGTAATAACACCTTCTTTAGTTGCATTTTCGGCTAAAAATCCTTCACCCGCTTTAATATTTAGTTCTGCCGTTTTCGTGGTATTGATAGAGCGATACAATAAAAAACCAACTAAAAGTAGCAGAATAATGGGTAATAATATTTTCACTTAACTTAATCCTTTATTTATCGATAAGTGCCTAGATTTCCTGACTTAAAATAGCAAATCAAATACATGTTCTAAGGCTGTTTAAGTAAGTAGTTTATCGTGTTTGCGATATCTTGAATATCTTTATGGCCAGTGATGAGAACTTGATATTTACCCTTGACGATAAAAGTTGGTACCGCATTAAATTTTGCTTGATTGGTGATTTCTATAGCTTCATTTAAATAACGTAATAAAGCTTTCTTTTGTAATTCATCGAAATTATATGGACTAATAATATTGCGAGAGGTGAAGACTTGCTCAATTGCTTGTTGCTTCTGAGTCATGGTTGAACCTTCGCCTAGCTGTACGGCTGCAAATAATTCTGAAAGCATTTTTTCATCTGGAATCTTATTGAGCTGCATCTCTGCTGCGTAATAAATGAGAGCGGACACTTGGGCTTGATCATTAAAGGTAACATGAACCTTCCCAAACTGTTGATTGGTTAGCTTTTCTAGTTCCCCAATAGAAGGTTCAAGGTTACGGCAATGGCCGCACATTAAAGAAAACACTTCAGTGACAGGTTTTATGTTTGGCTGTGTTAATACCGTTGAGAGCTTTTGATACTTTTCACCTTCCTTTGGAGTGCTACTATCAGAACAGGCCGAAAGAAAAATCAATGAAATTGAAAATAAAACGATATTTTTTATATGTTTATGCATGATAGAGAATTCAAACTTAAGTTAAAATGACAAGCTAATAGAGCTCAAATCATAGAAAAAGTTCCGTCTGATGTAAAACAAAAGCGGTGCATTATGAGAAGAGAGGTGTAACTTTAGGCTGTAGGATAAAAGAAAGCTCAAGATAGCTATAATTTGGTTCTCGATTGATTATGAATACCCTGTGAGCATGCCATTAACGTGGCGATTACGTAATTGAACTAAACTATAAAATATTCGTTATCTAAATATTGAATAAGACGTGATTTCATTGTGATAACATTATCAAAACAATGTTAATTTTAAGGAAGAAAATGAAAAAATTAATCGTTGCTCTCAGTTTGGCGACAATATTAGCCGGTTGTGACAATAACGAAGTGGGGGATGTCTCTTTAGGATTGTTTACTACAAAAGATATTAAATTGAATACGCTTGTTGACCCTGAAATTTCAGGTGTAACTTGTCATATTGCCTCTATTGAAGCTAATTTAAGTTTCTCTGACCCAAGTGATAGTTCAATTTCTTGCCGTCAAACGGGTGAAATTACGCCTGAAATGATTGCTGGTATTGATCGTTCAGAATCGGGCGAAACCGTATTTAAAAAATCAAAGAGTGTATTTTTCAAAACGATGAAAATCCGACGTATTTTTGATCCTAAAAGTCAAACATTGATGTATTTATCATATTCAACAAAAGAAACCTCTGGGAGTTTTAAACATAGCTTATCAACGGTTCCTTTATGGGGAACAAAAGCTTATAAAACGCCAGAAATGTTAGCAGAAGAAAAAGCGTTAAAAGAGTCTGAATAAATAAAGGAAAGCCATTGACTGTTACTAAAGTGGATGGCTTTTTTAATTTATTTAACAATATGATAGCGCTATCGCTTCCTAACCTGAAATGTTATTGTCACACCTTAGTTAGCTCGTTGAAGAAGGATAATATGGACACGCAAGCAGTACGATTAATCAAACAGAAAAACCAATGGTTATCTCATCATGTTGATGTGGACTTTCCAACTCAAGAGAGCCTAAAAGGACGAGAGTTGTATTTATCTTCACAAGAAAGTAAAACGTTTAAAACGCAATTTGCATCAGAGCTATTAGATCAAGCTAGCCATTATCCTATTTGGTTAGATGATATTATACCTGTCGATTTTCATCGACTAACCATTCTGTTTTCAGTTCTGCAAGCAAAAGCGTGGTCCAACGATCCGGAGCAAGAAAAACTTATTATTGAATTTCTCACTCAAATCATTCTTGATGAGCATTATCAGCTTTATATGGGATTTAAACAGGGCCAACCTATGATGGCAATGATCGCTTATAAAGATGATCAAACCAATAGCTTGTTATTATCCGATGTTTATACGCAGCAAGCATTATTACCAGAAATATACCTACCTCTCATAGCCTCCATGGTTCATTTATATCAAACTCCAAATGATCTTAATATGACTGTCATTTATGAAGCATAATTTTATGTCAGTTAGGTGAATTGCCTGTTAATTTTTCATGCTATAAGAATAAATAGTGATCTTGTCTGAAAATATAGATTTTTGCTCGGCTTGGTTTAACAAAATACTTAACCTTTTCTTTCTAATTTAATAACTAAAAGCCAAACTTAGTTTATTAGGTTGAAAGTGGGGAATCAGCATGGCTAAATCTCAGATCAAATGTGTCATATTTGATTGCGATGGCACGCTAGTGGACAGTGAAACTCTCTGTTGTCAGGCATTAGTTCAAGTCTTTGCTAGTTACGGTGCCGAGGTGTGTTATGACCAATGCATGGCTAATTTTCAAGGCGGTAAAATGTTTGATATTCTGAAAGAAACGAGTGATAGAGTTGGATTAAAAATTCCCATGCAAACACTAGAGCCTCGTTATAGAGAATTTATGAACCATCTATTTTCTGAAAATCTTAAACCAATTCCCTCAGCCTTAGAAACAGTACAGCATTTGATTAATAATAATATCTCTGTGTGTGTAGCTTCAAATGGCTCGGTAAGTAAAATGGAATATGCACTTTCATTAACAGGGATGTTGCATTTGTTTAAGAATAATATATTCAGTGCCTTTGACATTAATAGTTGGAAACCAGAACCAGATTTATTGATGTATGCGGCTATGCAAATGGGTTTTCGCGCTGAAGAGTGTTTATTTGTGGATGATACTGAAAATGGTGTAAAAGCCGGGATCAATGCGGGGATCCAAACGATTCACTTTACGCCATTGATTGGGCAAACCATTGATCATCCTTTAGTAAGAAGAATTGAGCATTTATCAGAGCTTCAATCTATTTCTTTATTTGCATGAATCTTTCAAATAACAATGATTTAGAATAGACAAAGCCCACCGAATTGAAGCAAACCAATTCGGTGGGCTTTGTCTACTTTAACTGATAAGCATATTTAATCGATAAGAATATTCATGACCGCTAATAGAAATCAATACTTACTAAGGGTCAATGAACGAATGGAAATTTGTGATATTGAAATTGACTGGTCGAAGTAAGATATTTTGTGTCCGTGTTTAATGGCACAAGACCACAGTCGATACAAACCAGTTCGTCTTCGTTTTCTGATAGTAGGAATTCTTCGCTAGAACATAATGGGCAACAGCAAATATCCAAATTAACGTCTAAAGCAGGATCTTTTTTTATTTGTTTTCTTTTCATAATTTTCATGCCCTCTGTCGTTATTATCTAGTATGGCTATGTGACAGTGTTCTTGTACATAATTTATTGTGCTAAACATCAATATAGCGAGTTTGTTTACAATCTAGTGTAACTAACCTAGCTGTGATTGCAGGCTGGTAGGGATTATCTCACAGTTCTAATTGCTTCGTTTATTCCCACAGTAAGCATATGGGGTGCATATCTAGTTTTAACGTAATCTTTACATACCTAGAATGATGTATTGCTATCCGCCATTATGGTTCGATTATGAGGCATGTTTATTTTCAATATTAACGTTCACCATAGGGTAATCGTATGAATTATTTAGCACATTTACATATTGCTGATCATTGCGGTAGTGATTTGGTCGGTAATTTATTAGGCGATTTTGTGAAAGGCAATCCTGATGATTTATTTCCATCAGAGGTAGTTAAAGGGATCAAGTTACACCGCTGGGTCGATAGCAATACAGATTCCCATCCTATTGTTCTTAGTTTAAAACGTTTTTTCCCAGAAAATTTAAAACGTTTTGCACCTATTGCATTTGATATGTTTTGGGATCATGCGCTTGCGACTCGCTGGGATGAGTACCATCATTTATCGTTAACGCAATTTATTAATCAATCGGAATATGAGTGTTCTCAATGCGAATTAATATTGCCTGAAAAGTATGAGCGAGTGACAAAGGCAATGTGGGAAGGTGAGTGGTTATTTTCTTATCAAAACTTCGATAATATTGCCTATGCACTTGAACGTATGTCGATGCGCAGACCAAAATTATCGCCTTTAGCGCAGTGCTCGGAAATTATGGAACAAGAATACGACACTTTCATAGCGGCATTTAGTCAGTTCTATCCGGACTTATTAATGAAAGCGAAATACTCTCAAACATAAATTTGCTAAACTTCCACCCCATTATTTATCGATATTTGTATTTTAATATTAGGTTGCCATGTCGTTTCAATCATTAGGTTTAGATTCTATTTTGGTCGATTGCGTTAAGCAGTTAGGTTTTACTTCACCAACACCCATTCAAGAGCAGGCGATTCCACTGGTTCTACAAGGTGACGACTTGCTAGCGTGTGCGCAAACTGGAACAGGAAAGACAGCCGCTTTTGGTTTGCCATTGATTCAAAAAGTGCTGCACCAGATCTCTATCGCTCGAGACGAGAGCTTGGTTCAAGAACCATCTATTTCTGCCGAAGATTTAATATCTCAAAATATAGGTAAAGTAGATGGTGAACCGCTAGGAAAAACAAAAAATGAAAAATCAACTCAATCAGTCAAAGCATTAGTATTAACGCCAACCCGCGAATTAGCACAACAAGTTTTTGATAGTTTGCAGTCGTACAACCAGGGTTTAAATATTGTTGTTGTGTACGGTGGTATGAGCATGAATGTGCAAACTAAAGCCCTAGCAAAAGGCGCAGATATCGTTGTAGCAACACCGGGGCGATTATTGGATCATCTATTTGTAGGCAATATTCATTTGAAGCAAACTCAAACTTTAGTGTTAGATGAAGCGGATAGAATGTTGGATATGGGCTTTATGCCTGATCTACAAAGAATTCTGCGCAGGATGAGCTCCGACCGACAAACCTTATTCTTTTCAGCAACTTTCACTAAACGCATACGTGAAGTCGCTTATAAAATGCTTAATGATCCAAAAGAAATACAAATTGCCGCTAAAAACAGCACAGCAGATACCGTTCAACAAATGATTTACCCTGTTGATAAATCGAGAAAAAGAGAGTTATTGGCTTATTTGATTGGCTCGCGAAATTGGCAACAGGTGTTGGTGTTTACTAAGACGAAACAAACCTCAGATATTTTAGCCAAAGAACTTAAACTTGATGGTATTAATGCGGCATCTATTAATGGCGATAAAAGCCAAGGTGCGCGTCAAAAAGCATTGGATGATTTCAAGTCAGGAAAAGTTCGTGCATTGATTGCGACAGATGTTGCCGCTCGGGGATTGGATATCCAACAGTTACCACAAGTGGTCAATTATGAGTTGCCTTTTCAAGCTGAGGATTATATTCATCGAATTGGACGAACAGGTCGAGCCGGTGAAACAGGGCAAGCATTCTCGTTAATGTGCCCACAAGAGCAATATTTGTTAGATGCGATTGAAGCTTTATTAGACAAACGTTTGCCACAAGAATGGCTGGCAGGTTATGAACCAAGTGTTAATCAGGTTGAAGAACCTCAAATGAAACGTGGCAGAACAGCAGAAAAGCGGAAACTGAAAGCTAAGTTGAACATTCATCGTTCACGAGGTAAGCGCGGTTAGTCGTTAACAGCGTTATTATTGATGAGATGCCGTGGAGTTAAACGTATTCTGTGGGAGCTGGGACGATAAGATCCGTTAGAGCTTTTGGGCGTTCAATATCTTTCTCGTCGATATGAAGCTGAAGGACTAATAATTGGTTGAACTGCTGCCAGTGTGCAAAAAGTGCCTCTGTGTCAGTCTTTTTTTCAAACATGTGTTGAAGTAAAGGTCGTAAAGTTGTAGCAGAGTGCGAATACATTGTCGTTTGCCAGCGTAATGTTCTGCCCGTTATTGGTGACTTTGGATAGCTTTGTTTGAACTGGTGAACGAGGCTTTCTAGAACTTCATTGGTTTGAACGCTAGGTTCAAGGAAGTAGTTCACCATTTTTTTGTCTTGTCTTACTGCATCTGCTAAAAAGCGAACCGCACGTGGATCATTAAGGCTACAAGCTAAAACGCGATTCATTAATTTGTATAGTTGGATATTTGCAGGTAAGCCTTCTGGCAGAATACTGACAATATGCTGAAAATAATTTCGAAAATATTGGTAAAGATGATCACTAATATGTTGCCAAATTTTTTCTTTACTGCCGAAGTGATAGCGTAATAGGCTATGAGAAACACCCGCTTTCTCACTGATTAAACGGAGGGAAACACGCTTATAGCCTAATTCTGAAAACAGTTCACCCGCAACAAAAAGAAGCGCTTTTTTGGTTTTTTCTGCTTCTTCCGCGCTACGTCTACCTTGTTTTCTTTCACTTACCGTATGCACTTTTCACTCCCATTTTTTAGTCGAAGTGCGCTGATTAAAGCGACACTTCTTTTATTTCATTCCAGTAATTTGAAATTATATTATACAAATGGAAAGTATAGTGTATTTGGTTTCAATTTTTTGTGGTATGTCATGAGTATTGATAAACCAATGGTGATACTGGTGGAAAATACTCATCCGATTCAGAACGATTTAATTCGTGAACAAACTGATTTCTTGTAGGAATCGTTCAACATCTTGGCGATTGATATCTTTATGTAATACAAACCTCATCGGCTGGCTATTACCAATAATAATACCTTGTTGTTGCAGGTATTGCTGCAGAGCTTTGCGATCAATGTGATCTGCAATTTTAGCAAAAACGATATTGGTATGAATTAGATCAGGTTTTAATTCAAACGCGCTTAAAGCACTTAATCCCTTGGCGAGAATTTGAGCATTGTCGTGATCGGTTTTGAGTTGTGTTACTTGATCGGTTAGAGCTATTTTCCCCGCAGCAGCTAAAATACCGGCTTGGCGCATGCCACCACCTAACATCTTACGAATTCGGCGAGCTCGTTTAATAAAATCGCTTGATCCTAGAAGCAAGGATCCGACTGGAGCCGCTAACCCTTTAGATAAACACACCGTCATGGAATCAAAATACTGTGCGATATCTTTGACATCTACATTTAGTGCAACTGCCGCGTTGTAAACCCGAGCACCATCGAGATGAAGTTGTAGATTATGCTTAAGGGTAAAAGCACGAGCTTGCTTCAAATATTCTAAAGGAAGCACTTTACCATTTATCGTGTTTTCAAGGCTGAGCAGTTTTGTTTGAGCAAAATGAGAATCATCTGGTTTAATGGCTTGCTCTAGTTTTTTAAAACATATTGTTCCATCGGGTTCATTCTCAATCGGTTGAGGTTGAATTGAACCCAATACTGCCGCGCCACCGCCTTCAAATTTGTAATTATGTGCTTGCTGGCCACATAAATATTCATCACCTCGCTGGCAATGCGCCATTAACCCAAGCAGATTCGCTTGTGTGCCGGATGTGACAAATAATGCGGCTTCAAACCCATGGCGTTCTGCTGACCATGATTCGAGATCATTAACGGTTGGGTCATCACCATAAACATCATCACCAACAATGGCTGTTGCCATGGCTTGACGCATTGATTCCGTAGGTTGTGTCACAGTGTCAGAACGAAAGTCCATGTTAGTTCCTCTTATTTAGGAGATGATTAATTTTGATGAGTAAAATGGCCGCATAATTTTGCTTTACTAATGCAAGCGATAGTCTTGGCATCGGTAATAAGATCGTCTCGGATCCATTGTTCTATTTGACATAAACTGACTTTAATGACCTCAATAACTTCGTCATCGTCAAGTTTTTGCTTCATAGGAAGTGATAACTGTTTAGCAACAAATAGATACTGAATCTCATCACAAAAACCAGCCATTGGTGTACATTGGCCTAGTGAATGAAAAACGTCCGCTTGATAGCCAGTTTCTTCGAACAATTCTCGTTTTGCACATGCTAATGGCTTTTCATTATTTTCAATTGTGCCTGCGGGTAATTCAATGATCCATTTACCTAAAGATGGGCGAAATTGTTTCAATAGAATGATATTTTCGTCCTCGGTAATGGATAATATTACCGCGGCACCAGGATGAATAATGGTGGTATGAGAAATGGAGATACCTGTGGGTAAACGGATGTCTTCCTCAACTAATTGAATGTTTTTCCAACGATGTAAGATTTGCTGGCTCATACTTAGATCTAATAATACGAAAATGAGGCTTTCATAGTGCCATCTAGGCTGTTAAATTCAAGCGTAATCGTCATATAACCCGTTAAACAGCTTGTTTATTTTATCATTTTCTTCCGTATGAAATGCATTCAAAAGGAAAGCGTATGGATCGTACTCAAATTCATTTATTAGCCACTTCAAATCGCACCGCCTCTCAACGATCGCTACTTTCCGAACGTATTAATAAATTAGTTCAAGCTTTGTCTGATGGTGTTTATGAAAGAGAAGGGACGATCAAATTATGCTTATTGGCGGCTTTATCGGGTGAAAGTGTTTTTTTACTTGGTCCTCCAGGGATAGCGAAAAGCTTAATCGCTAAACGTCTGATCCAGGCATTTGACAATAGTCATTACTTTGAATATTTAATGACACGGTTTTCAACACCTGAAGAGGTTTTCGGCCCGCTAAGTATTCAGGAATTAAAAGATAATGGTCGTTATGTCCGTTTAACTGACGGTTACTTACCGACTGCACAAGTGGTTTTTTTGGATGAAATCTGGAAAGCTGGCCCGGCTATTTTGAATACTTTATTAACCGTGGTGAACGAAAAAACGTTTAAAAATGGGAATGATATAGAGCCGGTTCCAATGCGTTTATTAATCTCAGCATCTAACGAATTACCAGATGAAGACAGCGGATTAGAGGCTTTATATGATCGCATGCTGGTACGAGTGTTTGTGAATCGAATTCAAAATAAACAAAATTTTCGCGCTATGTTAACGGTTGGAACACAACAAGAAGCGGTGATCCCTGAGGGGTTAGCTATCAAGGATGAAGAGTATCAGTTATGGCTGCAAGAACTGGAGCAGTTGTCTCTTACTGACTCCATGTTTGAAAAACTATATCAATTAAAGTCGATGTTAGAGGCAAAAGAAAATGCAGCTGGTGAGGCGGGAGATGATATGTATGTTTCTGATCGCAGATGGAAAAAGGCCGTTAAATTATTAAAAGCGAGCGCCTATTTTAATGGGCGTGATGACATTAACTCTCTCGATCTGCTACTCCTGCAAGATTGCCTATGGAATTCTCCTCAATCTCGAGTGGTGGTTCGGGAGTGCATATCCAATTTTGCGATTCAACATGCATATGATCAGACTTCTATTCAGCAAGAGGTTGAGTTGCAACAAGCTAAAATGACGGATTTTGATAATGAAATCATTAAGCAGTACGCCATGGTGCTATCGGCTGAGACGGAAAGAACATTACGCCGTAAGAATATTTACCAATATGCACTTTCTGACGCTAAGAAATATAAAGTCGCCACTAGCTCTGACTTAGTTAAGCTAATACTGTTACAAAGTAATATGTCGGTCAGTGAAAGTGATTCAGGTGATAGCCGTTGGGTGTATGTACCTTATAAAGAACTCGAGCAGATAATTCGAGATGGAGGAGGAGATGCTTATGGTTTTGTTAATAAGAAAACGACGTTATGCCGATTCCGTTTAGAAGTGGATCATAAGCAACATTTAGTGATTAAAGATATTGCCAACCGTTCCATACCCATTGCATTGGCCACTGAGCAAGGTTTTAAACAAGAGATCTTAAATGATTGGCATGGTGTCGCGGAACAAATGACAAAAGAATTAAAAGGTATCAGTTTCAATCTACACCAATCGCGTAGTGATTTTCATAGTTCGTTACCGCATAATTTCTTAGACAAAGATCTTCCATTAATGATTGAATCGAGTTTACAGGACTTAGATACTTTAATTGAATCGGTATTGGAACTTAGCGAGTTAGCATTAAGTAAAGTTGTACGTTTGAATGAAGCGTTTGAATGAGTGTATTTAAGCGAAAATTAAAGGTGAGCAGGTATAAACGATGCTAGGAATTGATGCGCTTGATATTGCCGTTATTCTAGCGGATGCGGAGGTCATTGAGGCCGCTTTTCATGATTTAATGGCGCGCTCACAATTAATGCCTCTTATGGAAGAGAATAAAAATGTTGCGTCGTTGGTCAGGAATCAACTCGAGAAGTGGAAAAGGAAAGCAACTAAAACGGTGGTTAATGTTACGCCCTCGCCCGATTTACAAACAGAATTAGCACTATATCAACAAGTTATTCATTGGCAGGAAAATGAGTTTTTGAATCGTTCTGATGACTTATTGAGCCAATTGAAATCAATCTCATCATTTTATCCTAAAGCGCATCGTTTGGTGTCTGAATCAGGCGCTAAATTAAATCCTATGCTGCCGCATTATTTCTGCCATCAATGGTATCAACATATTCTCGAAGCGGTAAAAAAGGTGCAACAAGATGCTTTAGAAGAGGAAAAAGCGGATCAGCTAGAAGATTTGTATCAGCGTATAGATACCTTAAAAAATATGGATAAAGTTGATCCTGATACAAATAATGGTTCTATTGCTGGGCGCTTATGGGATATGTCTTCAGCCACCCTTTCTAAATCGGATTGGTCGGTAATGAAAGAACAAGCTGATTTTTTGAGGAAGCACCCTAAACTGCAAGATATTGCGGAGAGTTTAGGCCGAATGGCGAAGGATGACATCGATCCTGAACAGCCAAAACTTTATGCGCAAGGGATCCAATATCAAGATGAAGTTTCAGAACAAGCTACCGATGATATTGTCGGTATTCATGAAAGTGATGATCTCAACAAACTCCTACCCAATGAAACGCTATTTTTAGCTTATCCCGAGCTTGAAGTTGTCTTCTATAAACATCTTATTGATAAACGATTAATGAATTATAAAATGCAAGGTAAAGCGCGCAAGGTGAGAAAAGTGCAGGCTCAAGAACCTATACCAAGTAAAGCTGAAGATGATACAGGGCCATTTATTATTTGTGTGGATGCGTCCGGCTCGATGAGAGGCTTTCCTGAGCAATGTGTTAAAGCGATTGCGTTCGCATTAATGCAAATTGCCTTAGCTGAAGATCGGGATTGCTTTGTCGTTTTATTTTCAACCGATTACGTTACCTATGAATTGACCAGGCCGGATGGATTAAGAGAAGCGAGTGACTTTTTATCTTATACCTTTCATGGTGGAACGGATTTATCACCCGCGATTACTGCGGCTTTAACTCAAATGGAGAGCGATAAATATACCAATGCTGACTTGGTGATTTTGTCCGATTTTATTGCCCCAAAACAGTCGAAAGATATGATTGCTCATGTAGATAAACTTAAATTAAATAAAAATCGCTTTCATGCTATTAGCTTGTCTAAATACGCAAATCCAGAGTTAATGAATATTTTTGATCATCATTGGGCTTATGTTCCAACGGTAGGGCAGCGCTTTGTGAAACAAAAGTAGATATTAACTTCGTATTATTTGCTGCTTTTACCGTCGCCTTGTTTGTAATATCACCGCTTGAGTATGCTTTTTGATCGGTTGAATCAAAAAAACAAAATTTATTGTTGACTCATTTTGTCAGTCGAGTAAAGTACACCTCGTTCCCACGGAAGATGTTACTAAACACCTACTGTGAGATAAAAATTGAAGTGGTATTGCAATAGCGATATCCAGATGGTGTCTTAACTTTACAGTTAGGCGCATCGCAATAAGAATTGCGTGCCCTGGTGGTGGAATTGGTAGACACAAGGGATTTAAAATCCCTCGGCGTTCGCGCTGTGCCGGTTCAAGTCCGGCCCGGGGCACCATCTATAACGAAGGCTTACCATTTATGGTGAGCCTTTTTTATTGCCCCAAAATTCTCACCTTTATGACTTCAGTTTTTCTAACCTCTAACTAAGTCTTGAACGTATATGATTTATTTTCTTATGTTATTTGTTCGATATTGCATAGTTCATACTGGAAAATGGCATATCTACACTATAATAAAATCAATACTTTGTTTGATTAACATCAATTTATGTCACTAGTGTGTCAAAGCGTTAAATTAATAAAATATTTAATCTATTGTTTTATAATGAATTTATACGTTGCGAATACACTTGTACGCTCGAAAGTATTTGCACAGTTTTGTGAAGTGATTCAAAATTATAGATAATTTAGCAACTGGTAAGAGTTGTGATAGATAAAAAGGGCAAAGACTCATTATGAAAGTCGTTGATATTATAAAACACAAAACAGATTCGCTAGCGAAGCATCAGTTTGATTTAAAAGAACTGATGTCACCAGTGTTAAGAGCTTACTGGACTGATTTTATTAATAGAGCGAATTCTCAACAAATTTTCCCTTGGCTTAAAGAGCATCAAAAGCCCGCAATTAATGAAGAAGTCGCTCCTGTTGCCGTACCTGAAATTGAACTTTCTGAAGACGCTGAAGCGCTTTATATCGAGTTAAGTGCAAAAGTTGGTCAAGAGCTTCATGTTGGCGATTGGTTGTCGGTTGATCAAGATCGTATTAACGCATTTGGCCAAGTAACGGAAGATATGCAATGGATTCATACTGACGCAGATCGTGCATCAGAAGAGTCGCCTTTTAAAACCACCATTGCACACGGCTTTTTAACGTTATCGTTATTATCTCGCTTGACTGATAGTGTCGATGAGAAAAACCCACCATTTCCTACTGCAAAAATGACCGTAAATGTAGGGTTAAATGAAGTTCGTTTTCCATATCCAGTAAAGGCAGGAAATCAAGTTCGTGCTCGCAGCAAGCTTTTAAAAGTGACACCGATTAAACGCGGTTTAGAGATTGAACGTGAAGTTAAGGTCGAGATTGATGGTATTCGTCGCCCAGGTTGCGTCGTCGTTTCGGTTGTCCGCCTGTATTTTTAAACGGCAATAACATATTTCTTAATAGCGCTGATTAATCTCAGCGCTTTTTTATTTTTATCCTAACCAATAAATACGAGGTTACCAATGGCAAGAACGGCTGCTGCACTACACATTCTGGTTAAGCATGAATCTCAAGCTCAAGATATTTTAGCTCAACTTAAAAAAGGCGCTAAGTTTCAAGTTTTGGCAAAAAAATATTCAACATGCCCATCAGGAAAGAAAGGCGGCGATCTTGGTGAGTTCCAAAAGGGTGCTATGGTACCTGCTTTCGATAAAGCCTGTTTTTCTGGAGAGATCCTAACGCCGCAATTAGTAAAAACAAAGTTTGGATGGCATGTAGTTAAGGTTCTGTATCGTACATAGTCTTGATACTACTTGGCCGTTTTTATATTTAACCAACGTTTGATTTTTTGTCGGCGTAGGTACAGCAAAATAAAGCTAATCATTAAATAAATAATAGGCTCAACGATGCCAGATTTCACGGACCAATAGTAATGAATTGGAGCAAGGATTGCGGCGATATAAACCCAGTTATGTAACTGTTGCCATTTCTTCCCCAGCTTTCTCTGCATTGATTGTGTTGACGTCAACGTGAGCAAAAATAAAATTATCCATACAATCGCGCCGATAACAAGATAGGGACGTTTGATTATTTCGCTGCCTAATAACTGCCACTCTAGCGCCAAATCTAACCATGCGAAGCTGCTTAAATGTAGAAGCGCCCATACAAAAGTATAAACGCCAAGCAAACGACGGACTCTTATTAACGCACCTAGTTTGAATTGTTGTACCAATGGCGTGATAAGCAGGGTAATAAGTAAGCTATTAATTGCCGCTTTACCTGTAAAGTGGATGATTGGCTCGACTGGGTCTGCGCCTAAATATCCATTACTGACAGCAAAAAATAGCCATACAAATGCAAAGATATGCCCAGTATGTATGACAACTTTGATCCATATTGTATGCTTGGGCGTTAATCTCATACATACCTTCCGTTTAATAGTTTTTCTTTAGATCTAGGTTTTTATAAAGTGATGCTACTTGTTCACCGTAACCGTTAAACATCAAAGTATCTTGTCTACGCGAGCTAAATAAACTTCCCTCACCGATAAAGCGTTCACTTGCTTGGCTCCATCTTGGATGATCAACATTTGGGTTAACATTGGCATAAAAACCATATTCATTCGAAGCCAATAAATTCCATGTCGTAGGTGGTCTTTGCTCTAGTAGATGTATTTTAACAATTGATTTAATACCTTTAAAACCATATTTCCATGGAACAATTAAGCGTAGTGGGGCTCCATTTTGTGGCGCTAAAGTTTTTCCATATAAGCCAACTGTCATTAAAGTTAAAGGGTTCATTGCTTCTTCTATGGTGAGGCCTTCTACGTAAGGGTAATCAATACCACCACCAACAGAATATGACTTTTGTCCTGGCATGCGTTCTGGATCGTAAAGCGTTTCAAATGCGACATATTTAGCTTTGCTCGTGGGTTGGACGAATTTAAGTAAGCTGGCTAAAGTAAATCCAAGCCACGGCACATTCATTGACCAGGCTTCAACGCATCGATGACGATAGATCCGCTCTTCAATGGACATATTTTTCATAATATCGTCAATATCAAGCGTGACTGGCTTCGTGACTTCTCCAGTGATTTCTATTGTCCAAGGACGGGTTTTAAATCCTTTTGAGAGTTCAGATGGCTGACCTTTACTTGCACCAAACTCATAAAAATTATTGTAGGTTAACACTTTTGATTCAGGCGTTAATTCCAAACCTTGACTCGATAAAGGAGATGCAATGCCTTTAAGAGCTTGGCGAGGATCAACCTCAGGAGCGGAATCCTTCTTCTGTGAAAAAACATCAAACAGTCCAGCTTGTGCATTAGATGCAAACGGTGTTATGGCAGCCGCAATGCCAAGTTTCTTTACAATGTCTCGTCGTTGTTTATAGATCGTTTCTGGTGTTGATTGGCTTTCTTTGAGTTGCCACGAAAGAACGTTTTTTATTAACATAACAAGTTCCTTTTTTCATAACGTTTTAATTACATTGTTTGATCAATACGAATCAAGTAATAATTAAGACCAGTCAATTTAAGATTTTATTTCAATTGGTTGCTGATTAATTTTTATTATTAACATTTGAATACAAATGTTACATTTATTAATAAGTGCTTTTGATGTTCCAGCGCTATGATGAGAAGGTTTCAATAGATGAAAAGTCATGTAAAAAAGTACAATCGAATTGCAAAAGTAAACCATTGGGTTGCAGCTTTGGTGATTATTGGTTTGTTTGCTTCCGGCTTATGGATGGTGGACTTAGATTATTATAGCGCTTGGTATCAAGATGCGCCTCATTGGCATAAATCGGTTGGCTTATTACTCTCTGGTTTAACGATGTTTAGAGTTATATGGATGTTGTTAACGGCCTCACCCATTATTGATGGGACGCAGTTTGAAAAGGGTGCTGCTAAAGTTGCTCATGCTTTGATGTACTTACTGATGTTTAGTATCTTTATTTCGGGCTATTTGATTTCAACTTCTGATGGAAGAGGAATCGATATTTTTGATTGGTTTACTGTGCCATCTCTTGGTGCGTTGTTTGAAGACCAATCGGATATTTCGGGTTTGCTTCATTATTATTTTGCTTGCGTGCTCATTGCTTTAGCTGTGATACATGCCTCGGCTTCACTAAAACATCACTTTATTAATAAAGACGATACTCTACGAAAAATGACAGGAGTTATAAAATGATAAAAACAGGAATTAAAAAATATCTAACGACCGTAGGTTTATGTGCCGCCATGGTTGTTCCTATGAGTGCGATTGCGGCAGATTACGCTATTGACACAAAAGGGGCGCATGCTTCGGTTAACTTCCGAGTTAGCCATCTGGGTTATAGTTTTACTCAAGGTCGTTTTAATACATTTGATGGCACTTTTTCTTACGATCCGAGCAATATTTCAGCGTCAAAAGTAAATGTTATCGTTGATACGAGCAGCGTAGATTCCAACCAAGCTGATCGTGATAAGCATATTCGTAGCGATGACTTTTTAGATGCTAACAAATTCCCGAAAGTCACATTTACCAGTACGAAAGTTACCGATAAAGGTGATGGGAAATTAGCCGTGGATGGAACTTTGGATCTGCATGGGAAGAAAATGCCAATAACGATTGATGCAGAGTTTATTGGTGGTGGTAATGACCCATGGGGTAAAGAGAGAGCTGGGTTTAAAGGCACGACTCGTCTGGAATTAAAAGATTTTGGTATTAAAATCATGGCGGGTGCTAGCTATGTTGATTTAGATCTTTATGTTGAAGGCATCAAGCAATAGTTGGTAACTAAGTAACTAAGCAGTAATTGAATTTTACCGCTGACTTAAAGGCTCCCTTATGTGAATTTGGGAGCCTACTTTATTCCTAATTACTCATTATCATAAATAGTGGGAATCGGTTGACGCTTATGTTGTGTCTTATTATAAATATTCACTAAGCGATCAGACGCTTCTTTGGATACCGATTTACCTTCTAGAAAGTCATCAATTTGGTCATAAGTTAGGCCTAATGCGGCTTCATCTGCTTTTTGAGGATCGAGCTCTTCTAGATCAGCGGTTGGAATTTTCTTCACTAATGATTCTGGGGCGCCTAACTGCGCTGCAACTTGACGGATTTGGCGCTTATTTAAGCCAAATAGAGGAGCAAGATCACATGCACCATCACCAAATTTGGTATAAAAACCAGTAATGTTTTCGGCTGAGTGATCCGTCCCTAATACTAAGCCTCCTACATAACCTGCAACTTCGTACTGAGCGATCATGCGTGCCCGTGCTTTTACATTCCCTTTCACAAAGTCCAATTTTTCAGCTTTGGTTGGAAGTAGTCCAGTATGCTTGAGTGCTTGGTGTGTAGCATTATTCATTCCATCGACACTGGCTTTGATATTAACCGAGATAGAATGTGTTGGCTGAATAAAAGAGAGGGCTAATTGTGCTTCATCTTCATCTTTCTGTTCACCATAAGGGAGACGAACTGCAATAAATTGATAATCGTTAGTTGATAATTCTTGATTCAATTGATTGATCGCTAATTGAGCTAAACGACCACAAGTGGTGGAGTCAACGCCACCGCTAATCCCTAATATTAATGCTTTACAACCGGATGCTTGAAGACGATTTTTGATAAATGAAATTCGACGAGAAATTTCAAATTGTGCATCAATAGATGGCTGTACGCGCATTTCTTGGCGAATGTGTGGCTCCATGATGATTCCTTATTACCAGCAAATTTAAGTCATTTTAATCATATACTCAAAAGGGTTAGGGTTTCCAGTTCGAATCAACGCTTTTCGGTGGTAAACTTGAGATTAATACATTGAATTATTGTTTATAGGGAAATCAACATGGCTACCATAGCGGTATTTGGCAGTGCATTTAATCCACCGAGTTTGGGGCATCAATCGGTTATTTCATCATTAATGCATTTTGACCAAATATTGTTAGTGCCCAGTATTGCTCATGCTTGGGGAAAGTCCATGCTGGAGTTTAATGTTCGCTGCCAGATGGTAGAGAGATTTATTGCTGATATGGCATTCACCAAAGTTAAATTATCGCGTATTGAAAGTCAGCTTTATCAAGATCATCAAAAAAGTGATAACTATTCCGTAACGACGTTTGAGGTGCTTTGTGCTTTACAAGAAATGTATCCAGACGCTGAGCTGACGTTTGTTGTAGGGCCAGATAATTTTTTGAATTTCTCTAAGTTTTATAAAAACGATGAAATTATTCAGCGTTGGTCAGTGTTAGCGTGTCCTGAAAAATTAGCCGTGAGAAGCAGTGATATTCGCCGAAACTGTAGTCAAAATGTAAACATTTCACATCTAACTACTGCGTCAGTTCGGCAATTTATTGAGGAAAATCAGCTTTATAAAGTTTGATTAGCAATTAAGCGACAAAGCTGATCTGCTTGAGTGTCATTACCTGCAAATAGGGTATTAATAATAACAGAACGATGTTTTCCTGACTGTTGCATTTTAAAGGCTTCTCGAACTTTTAATGCAACTTGTATTTGGTGATGCTCAGTTTTATCACTAAAGCCTTGTAATGCCGTTGTGTGATTATCATTAAGATGTGGTATTTTTTCTTTTTGATATTCATTAGATGTTATTTCGTCAATAAAAACGGAATATAAAGCCTTTAGCGCAGTATCATTTGATGAAAACTGGAGATGGCAAAGCTTATTTACGATAGCGGTGATAAGTTCTGAGCCGCGCAGTAAGCCCGCTTGATAAGGATAGTTTCTCTGGGATCGGATAGATATCTCTATTTCAGTCACGTTTGTATTTGGTAAATAGCTTATCGCAACCAAGCAATCTATTGGTAGCCATAGAGTTTGTCCGGTTGTAAATATATATTCTTCTTTCCCCAAACGAACAATGATGTGGCCTTGTTCAATATAAATGAGTCGATGTTTGGTGGTTTTTCTTCTAGCCGTGCTGACAAGAAATGGATATTGGGTACGAGTGTGGGAAATGAGATAATTCATGTGCAGAGTTCAGGCTTCTAGTAAGAGAGGCTAAGACTAGCGTTTTCTTAAACCTGATGCCAATTTTTGTGGTTAAAATATCAAAAAACTATACTAAAAAGATCGAAGATAGCAAAACTGAGCTATCTTCTTATTCACTATTGGCGCTAATTCAGGTACTTTACGTCTCCAGTTTAAGCTTTGCATAGTTGTGTTAATGGTTACCTAAAAAGATAGGTGAAGTCGTCGAGCTAACTACAATTTTGTGCAAATTACGTTCTATTCATAACAGCAGTAAATAATGAGTATTGATAACGATCCGTATAAAGAAATTCGTCCTTATAATGATGATGAGATCCCTGCCGCGTTAGATCGGCTAATTAATGATGCTGATTTTATTAATGCCATCATTAAGTATCGGTTTTCCCATAAATCAGCTTGGTTTAAGCAATTGGTCTCGCCAATTATCAAGTTTTATCTCAAGTTAAAATGGTCGAAGCTAAAAAGTGTTGATGATATTCAATTTGAAGTGAAAAATTTTATGGGATCAACGTTAGATAAAACATCTAATGGGGTCACCTATACTGGTCTAGAAAATTTAGATCCAAACCAAGCATACTTATTTATCTCTAATCACCGTGATATTGCTATGGACCCAGCACTTGTCAACTGGGGCTTATATAATGCGGGTCATCGAACAATGAGAATTGCAATTGGTGATAATTTATTAAAAATGCCTTGTGCAACTGAAATGATGAAGCTAAACAAAAGCTTTATTGTTAAACGTTCAGCGAAAGGCCCACGTGAGATGATGAAAACATTGGGCCAGCTTTCGGCCTATATCAAACATTCTTTAGATACAAATAATTCGATTTGGATTGCTCAACGTGAAGGGCGAGCTAAAGATGGTAATGATATGACGGAGCCTGCAATCTTAAAGATGTTCCATGTCGAAGGGCGTCGTCAAAAAATACCATTTTCAGATTATGTAAAGTCGTTGAAGATTGTGCCGGTATCGATTTCTTATGAAAACGATCCACTTGATGTCGCAAAAGCGAACGAATTATACCAAATGGAAGCCAATGGTCATTATCAAAAAACAGAGTTTGAAGATATTGAAAGTATTGTGACGGGTATAATTGGGGAGAAAGGGCGAGTTCATGTAAGCTTTGGTGACGTTGTCACTGGTGATTTCGAAACCCCTGACTTATTAGCCCAAGAGATCGACCGACAAATTCACGATCTGTATAGATTGTACCCGATTAATCTTTTGGCAGCAGGTCATAAGAGCGATTCAATTACAGACGAAACAAAGGCAACATTGGCGGCGAAATTACGTCAATTACCAGAAAATGCACAAGCGAAACTAATCGAGATGTACGCTAATCCTGTTTTTAAAAAGAAGTAATTTAACTCGATTTTAAAATAAAAAAGCAATCCAAATTAATGGGTTGCTTTTTTAATGCGAGTCTAGTTCTCAGATATGTTGATTTTAGAACTGAAGTCTCATTAATGCGGTGGATACTTCAGATGCCTAAGCTTTATAGGTATCGGCTCTATACGTATTACATCGAGCTTACTGCGGCTAAATCGTGTTGCGGTTCAACATCCAACCCCCAATCTAGAATATTTTGATTTTCCGCTAATGGATAAACTGATCGTTGTGTTAAATGGTTAATTATTTTGGCGGCTCGCCAAGCGGCTAGGCTAAGTTGAGGCTCGGCGATACCGTGATTATGAGTGCCAGAATTTACAATATAGATGTGATTGGTTTGCATCCCTTTCCACTGTAAACAGTAATCTGAACTTAATATGAGACGATTATGTTGATCGGTGATCATCAAGTGTTTTAAGTTGTCAAAACAAGCCGGTAAATCGTGGGTAAATCCGGTGCAAAGAATAACAACATCGGCTTGAATATTATCCACAGTTTTGTTCAGCCCATGCTGGATTTCTAGTTGGTATGATCCATTTCTATATTGGCTTCCCACCAAGGTTTGATGAGGTTTAATTGCCCACCATTTAGTATTTCTGAGTACATATTTATCGTGATATAAGCGTTGGTAAATATTTTGCAAACAATCGGATGTGACGCCGTCACTTGAAAGCTTCTGATGGGTAATTTCTTGCTGCTTACTCTTTTGATCAAGAGGATAGAAGTGATTGACGTAATCGGGCATAAAATATTGGTCAGTGAAGCAACCTTCATCTAATTGTTCGATGTTAGGACGGCGAGTGATCCATTCAATGTGTGCAGGTTTGCCAAAGTGCTGATCAAATGTATGTTGGAAAATATCCGCGCCAGTTTGACCTCCGCCAATAATAGCGACCCGTTTTCCTGTGAGATCCGGCGCACGTAAAGCCAATTCGCTAGCGTGGAAACAGGTGCTAGATAATTGGCCTTTTATGCATTCTGGCACATAAGCCTGCATTCCCGTTCCAATGATTAAATGCTCGCTAGTGAAGGTGTCATTTTCTGAGCTAACGGTAAATTGGCCGTCTTTATACTCAACATTTTTCACGTTGCAATCGAACTGTGCATTGGGCAGTTGATGCGCAGTCCATGCTAAATAATCTGAGAACTCTAAGCGTGAAATGACCGACTGGCCAGAGGCGCAGAAAGGGTAGAATTTTTGCTGGGTCACCAGGTAATTTAAAAAACTGTATTGGCTAGTGGGATCGATAGCGGTTACTAAGTCTTTTAAAAAAGAGGTTTGCATTTTAGCATCACTTAAAAGTAAACCTGGGTGCCAACTAAAAGAGGGTTTACGTTCTAAGAATCGAGTACTCAACTGAGTTTTGTCTTGATCTGCCAATGCGGCAATACTCAAGTTGAAAGGGCCTAAGCCGATGCCGATACAGTCTAACATTGGGTCTAGTTTCTGTGGGGTAGTCATCATCTTTTCCTTTAGATTTGAGGTTTTAGAACAGTACGCGGTTAAAAAAGTCGCCACGTTCGCATTGCAATAAGGCCGCGCGTTTATGAGGGAAATCAAATTCGAATTGTTTTTTCATTCCAATACGTTCAGTTATTTTTACCACGCGGTGATTCTTGGCATTGGGTTCGCCTACGGTTCGCATGGTTTGTGCTTCATCTAAAAAGCAGTAATGTAAAATGGATTTCCCCCAAGCATCGAAAAAGGTGCCGCCACGATAATCAAAATTACCCGCGAGAATATGCACTCCACGGTCAAAATCTTGGCATTCGTAATAAGGTCCAAGACGATCTTCTGGCGCCCAATACACTTCAAAATACCCGAAAGCGACGCCATCAAACTCACCAATCACCGCAAATTGGTGCGGATCTTGAGTCATCTTTTGTAGATACTCTCGGTGCATAGCGATACTGCCTTCTAGTTCCCAAACAGGGTGGATTTGTGAGTGATTGTGCCATTGGTGAAAAATCGGCAAATCACGCTCAATATCTACCGTTCGAAATGATAGATTGCGTTTTAAGTGGTAACAGTAGCGTTGAAAGACTTGGCCCACGGGTTTACCGGGGCGTGTCGGGTGGGAAATACCATTGGCCGCGATCTGGGTTGAACTGGGTATGTCGCTGATACTTTGGTTAGTGTTGGATTGGCTAGACCGACTTTGGCGGTCATGTGCTTGATGCCAGATAGGCGCTACTTGCAAAAAAATCGCTCGCGACATTTTGTTATCGCTTAAATGTGGTTTGGCAAATTCAGGCCATTGGTTGCTTGAAATATCAGTATCGTTATAAAGATAAAAAGCGTGTTCTAGGGCGCTCCACCACATTAACGTATCACTAAATTCTGCGTCTAAATGAGTACCACCAAGATGACGAATAACATCAAATTCACCTTGATTAATGCCATGTTCATAAAGGCGGTAACGTTGATGCACTTGTTCGCCATCATCTAAATGGCTTAAGGTTTCAATGCACACGTTGCGTTGCTGGGACGCGCCTGAAGGTGAGGATGACAGTGAATTTGAAGGTTGATTAAGGGGCAGTGGTTTATAAATACGAGGTTTTGGCTCAGAGTCATAAAATGGATTAGAGATTTGGCAGTAAATCTGACTTGGATCGTCCAAGGTGGCTTCATTGAGATCAGATAAGAAACAGAAGAAGTTCCGCTTCCAATGTAAAGTTGGCGACGATAACAAGTAGTCATAAAAACTGGGATCTTTCGGGTGAGCTTGGCGCAAGGCTGAAAAACTATGCTGACATACTGTCCATAATGGACGCTCATCTAATTGGTGATCGGCGCAAATAGCCGTAATGGTATTGAGTAGGCTATTGCCGATTAAATAATAAGCTAAATAAGGATTAACTTGATCTTGCGACACAAAATACTCAGGCTGCTGTCCCTCAAATAAATTTGAAAAACGAGTTAAAGCGATATCAGTGAGTGCGATGCCTTGGCAATCTCGGTATTTCATGCCAGTAGGCAGATTGTTTTTAATATCTAACAAAATATTTTGTTGGTGAGCTAATAAAATGATGCCGTAATCACTACGAGCAATACATAGCGGCGCAATCACATTGTCCATAAAGCAAGATAACCATTGATGTGCCGCTTGTTGCAAACTGATATTTTCTGCGTTGGCGTAGGCCTTTACCCAATCCCCAATTTGGCTATGATTATTGATGTTCTGATTCACGCTCGCCAACAAATACGAACTGGCTTTGTTATTTGATTTAAAGAAAACGTTATCTCGTAAACACACCAAAGGAAGATCTAAGCATTCCCCTTCGAGAGATTTTATTGACGCCCACATTGGTTCTTGTAGGAACTCAGTATTTGGCATACGTTGCAGCATTTCTTTGCCTGCATTGGTTTGCAATAATTGGCTAAATTGCACTCCTCGTTTGACTTCTTTTTCTGTGAGAAGTCGAAGTGAATTAGTCAGTTTTACGGGTAAAGAAACCTTCAGCATCCAAGCTAAGTCTGGGTGATAAATTGCTCGGCTAGATGATGTTGCCGTCCAACCTTGAGTGGCAATTTCACAATCGATAACATGCTTTCTGAGATCAGTATCATGCTGACTTCTACGCCATGCTTGCGCTTGTAATGGATGCATTGGGAGTGCTAACCAACCTTGTTCAATTAAAGTGGGTAATGGCATTTCCGCTTTACCATCAAGATTAAGATTTTCACGCAATAATTGTTTGAAAGTGTGGTAAAGCGCTTGTGTATCACCTTGATTATTTCGTTGTGTCGCAACAAATTTAGGGTCAACCGCAAACCATTCAATTGCAAATGTCTGTCCATATTCGGGTAAATAAGCATGTTGCTCCTCAATAGTCAGTGGCTCACAACTTTTGGGAGCAGGGTGCATACTATGGCCACCAATTAATGCTTGTTCTGATTGAATAAAAGCATCTATTGAGTTTGTGTTTTGCCTTGACATGAGCGATTCATAAGCCGCTTTTACATAACGATTTGACTCGCCAACACGGTTAAAGAATCGATCGCGTTTTTCATCATTCACTTGTGGAAAGTAATGCTCAACGATGTGTTGGATAGAGGCTGAAAACTCAATCCGGTCAGTTTGTGAAAGTGAATCAGTAATAGCGTTACGACAAAGGTAAATGTCACCTTTATAACGATGTCGACCAAGGTGAGATTGGTAGCTTAATGGCAAGGCAAGTTGCTTTTCTCCTAATGGAATAAATAATGTTCGGTGATGGAGCTGGCAAGAATCTGTTTCCATTGAAAAGCTGTTAAAAAAGCTCTGTAAGCTGAGTTCGTGATGATGTGAAGATGGCTGTTCAAGTGACATGACATTCCCTTATTTAAAATCGGTATTGAGTGGATAAAATGATTACGTTAAATAACGTCTAAAGTGTTAGCTTTGACTCAAGCTGCGTGAAGGCGCTGAAAGTCTATGTTTACGTCTGAGTTGAATCGTAAAAATGAGTAATATAGCGATGCAGAAGAGTAATAAATGTTCAACATTCCAATGCAGATATAAGAACAATGAGGCGAAACCGGTACCAATTAGATGACCTGACGAGTGGGATTGCGCCAATAATCCACTGAGTTGGCTGGTGTCATTCTTATTTTCTTGGATGGATAAAAGTTGTTTTGAATACCAAGCTGGTAACGTTGATAGTGCGATAGTTAAAGTGACGCTTAATGCCACTAAAGCGCTTAAATCATGTTGGGTGAAAATAAGTAGTGCTGCGGTGACAAGTAATGACCAAAAGATACTATGCCAAGTGATGTTGGAGAAGTTAACGACATGGGGGATAAGGCAGAGTTGGTTTATTACCATCAATAAGCTGATCCCTAGCATTAGCATGGCCAGATAATGAGAAATTTTTTGGTCATTGAAACCCAATTGACCTAGGTATGGGATCAACATCAATTGATAAACCGCGACTAACATGGTGGTTAAACATGCGGTTATAAACGTTAATTGGTGATGTTTAGCTAATTGCCATGCTGAGGTTTTTCCTATGGTTTTATGTGAAACTTGCTGATGAGTGGTGAGAGTTAGTGAGTCTTTTACAAACCATTTAATCAACAACAAGCTCGTTAATACCGGAATGAGAGTGAGTAATAACATGGTGGGTAACGAAAGCGGTAAGAAGACGAGCGTGGGTCCAAGTAATCGACCTAATGTTGCCATGCCACTTAATTGCGATAATTTATTGAGCGCGGGCGGTTGTTTGTGTGCAAGGTAAGTTTGTCCAATCGGCATGAATGCACTGCTAAATAATCCTAAGCCAAATCGGCTTAATGCAGCTAACCATAACTGTGGTTCGGAGACGTGGAATAGGGCGCTGATGAATAAAATATGGCAAAGAATATAGCCGAGGGAAGCCGCGAAATAGGCTTGCAACAAACTCATCTTATGAAGATATTTTCCCCACAAACCAGATCCAATCCAGTAACTGATTAAATTCACATTGATGGCAATGGCAATCAAACCAAGATTGTTACTCTGAGCATCGACATCGAAAAGCATCGCAATTTGAGGCAGCAGCGCAATCAATAGTGTTTGGTTGACGCCTAATGTTAATAATGAACCGAATAACCACATAATTTAATCTTCAAATGATAATGCGAATAATTATCATTATATTTGTTGATTTTTGGGTCTGATGTCAATACATTGATGTAAATTCTTGGTGAATATTTCGTGCTTCATGTTTTTGGAGATGAAATAAAACCTACTTTTATCAAGGTATTATGATTTAGGAGGACGCGTGGATCATCAGTTTTGGCAACAAGCTAATCGTAAGTTAATCGCAAAAACATTGAGTGAAATTCATTTTGAGCAGCTCATCAATTACCCCCCAATGACGGCCCAAACTTTGGCATCAAAAGGGGTTAAAGGTCAGGTGTTTCAATTGGAATGTGGCGATCATTTTTGGTCTTTTAACGCAAAACTCAGCGTGTGGGGAATGTTGTTGATCAAGCCTGATTCTATTATGACTAGCCACGGTGATATTCCACTATTGAATGATTTGTTATTGGATTTACAAACTAGATTGTCAATATCAGATATGAATTTAGCGGGCTTGATTGAGGAAACACAGCAAACACTTTGGAGCGAGGTACGGTGCTTGAAAGCGCAGCAAGGTGTGACGGCGCAAGATATCGTTCAGATGGATGAGATAACGCGTCAACAATATCTTGATGCTCACCCTAAATTGATCGCGAATAAAGGTCGACTTGGGTGGGGAGAAACGGAATTAGTACAATATTCACCTGAGTCGGGCAGCTCTTTCTCGCTGCACTTTCTGGCCGTTGATAAGTCTATTTCTATCTCAGGTTTTCAGGCCGGCTTAACGTCGCAAAATTTATTTGAGTCTTTTGTCTCAAATGAAGAATGGCAAGCATTGATTTGCCAACTGCCTAAAGGTGGGTTAGAGCAGTTTGATATTATCCTCGTCCATCCTTGGCAATTACAGCGTTATTTAAAAAGCCAATTTCTTCAGTATTTTATGCAACAACAATTGATCGAGTTAGGCTCCACCTCAATGAAGTGGATTACTCAACAGTCAATTCGAACCTTAACCGCGGAAAGTTCTTCAGTTGATGTTGATGTAAAAACCGCGTTAACGATTCTAAATACATCTTGTTATCGAGGGATTCCCGGGAAATATATTGCTCATGGCGCTCGAATTTCTGTGTGGTTGGTTGATATAGCTAATAACGATCCCGTGCTAAAGGCTTGTGGTTTGCGCGTGCAGCAAGAAATAGGGGGCGTGTATTGCCCGCATCCGCATCAGTCTAAAATTGAGGGCCCATATCGATACCAAGAAATGTTGGGCTGTATTTGGCGCGAGCGAGCAGAAAGTTTGTTGTCAACCAATCAACGACCACTCTCCATGGCAACGTTAATGCAAGCCGATGGAGAAGGAACATCGTGCATTGAAGCATTAATTTTATTATCGGGTTTACCTGCTAAGCAATGGTTGCAAGATCTGTTTCAACATGTGGTGGTACCGATTTATCACTTAATGGCGAAATATGGCGTTGGCATCGTTGCGCATGGTCAAAATGTTACTTTAGTATTGGAAGATAACCGTCCAGTAGGCTGTTTGATTAAAGATTTTCATGGTGATTTACGTCTGATCGATCAACCTTTTTCTGAACTAGAAAACTTAGATCAAGATATTCAAAATAACCTTGTTCGTTTGCCCGCTCATTATCTGATCCATGACTTATTAACCGGACATTTTGTCACTGTTTTACGTTTTGTTTCGCCTTGGTTAGAAAACCTTGGAGTTACTGAAGTTGAGTTTTATCAGCTATTGCACCGCACGCTTATAAGCTATCAATCTCAGCATCCAGAGCTAAGTTCTCGTTATGAATTGTTGAATCTTTTCACGGATAAAATAGACAAAATTTGTTTAAACAAAGTGCGGTTTAAAATTGGACTAGGGGATAGTAGTGAGCGTCCTTTGCCTGAATTAGCCGAGCCGATTAGTAATCCATTATTGTTATGGTAATGGCGTAAATAATTTTTATTTGTGAGCTAATTTAGGTATAAAGGCATAGTTCAATTGATATTGCTTATGATAATCATTACTATCTCTGCGTTGAAAATAGGTTCATAAATAGTTCATTTAGGTTTCGGTGTATGTTTCAGTTAACAGATGTTGCATTTAGTACTCAAGATAAAACGATTCTGAGTCCCACTACGATTGGTTTTGAGAGAGGAAAAGTGACCAGTTTGCTTGGTCATAATGGTAGTGGTAAATCAACGTTGATCAAAATGCTCGCGAGACAGCAAGTGGCGACTCAAGGTGAGATCTTGGTTGACGGAAGTAAATTATCCGATTTATCAGCTAAAGAGTTCGCATTGAAAGTGTCTTATTTACCTCAGCATCCACCAGTCACCGATGGTGTAAAGGTTCGTGAACTGGTGCGTTTTGGGCGCTATCCATGGAAAGGCTTGTTTGGGCGTTATAGCACTCAAGACGAAGTGTTTATCGATCAAGCAATTGAACAGGTCGGATTAACTCATATGCAAGACCGCTTTGTTGCTACTTTGTCTGGCGGTGAAAGACAACGAGCTTGGGTGGCAATGTTATTGGCACAAAAAAGTGAATGTATTTTACTGGACGAACCAACATCAGCATTGGACGTGGCACATCAATATGAACTTCTCGCGCTAATCCGTGAATTAAATCAAAGCTTAGGTATGACGGTCATCATGGTATTGCACGATATTAATATGGCGGCACGTTTTAGTGATCATATGGTGGCGTTGCATTCAGGGAAAATATTAGCAAGCGGTTCACCGCAAGAGCTTATGCAGCAAGACGTGCTGCATTCTATTTACGGAATTCCTCTGGATTTATTTATTCACCCAGAAACGGGACATTCAATAAGCTACATCCGCTAATCAATATATTCGTCAATAAATGATGTATTCAAAATAGTTCTGGAGTTAATGCTCGGGAACAAAAGGAAAGAATGAAGATGAAAATGCGTTTTCTTGGTGCCATTTTGTTTCTTATTGCTTTGAGTGCTAAGGCTCAAAGCTTTGAACATGAAATGGGAAGTGTTGAGTTGAAAACGACGCCAATTAAAGTTGTCGCACTAGATTGGGTATTAACTGAGCATCTTTTAGCATTGGGCGTTATTCCTTATGGTGTGGCAGATGTAAAAGGTTACCAAAGTTGGGTCGTGGAACCGAGCTTGCCAAATGACGTGATCAGTGTGGGATCAAGACGAGAGCCTAATTTAGAACTTTTAGCCCAAATGAAACCAGATTTAATTTTAATGAGTGACGCGATGAGCCCAGCTTATGAAAAATTAAATGCGATTGCACCCACGATGGTCTTGAGTGTATATACCCCAAAGAATAAACCTTTAGAAGCGGCAAAGGCCCAACTATTGACGTTGGGTAAAGTGTTTGATCGCACGGTTCGAGCTCAACAAGTGATCGATGAATTTGATCAAACCCTAACAACCAATAAAGCCAATATTGAATTGCATAATACTTCGCAAACACCGCTATTACTCATTCGCTTTATTGGTGATAAACATATTCGGGTTCATGCATCCAATTCACTGGCAGGTGAAACCATTACTCAAATGGGATTAAACAATGCATGGCAGCCGATGGGAAATAGCTGGGGGTTTAGTTCTGCGACGATTTCACAATTAGCACCTTTACAAAATTCGAGGGTTTTCTATTTTGGTCCTCTGAGCGAAAAAGACAAAAGTGTATTAACCGGTAACCCCATCTGGAAGGTCATGAAATTTGTTCGAGAAAATCGAGTATATGCATTGCCGCCAGTTTGGACCTTTGGTGGTCTTAAAGCGGCCGAGCGATTGAGTGATGAAGTGACTCGCCAGTTAACGATGCAGGCTAAATAATGACGTTATCTATCTCAGTTTTAAAAACCAACAGCGCAAATTGTGCCTATTTGTTGAAGTCGGTTTTGTTCATGCTGATAGTGACGGCAATCATTACTGGATTGATTTCGGTTAGTTTGCCTTATCCATTGCCGTTCTCTCAATGGAGTGAGGTTCTGCTGTCGCCTGATCTTGATAGCTATCAACACGTTATTTTGCATTACAGTTTTTTTCCTCGTTTAGCGATGGCTATCTTGTGCGGTGCCGGGCTTGCGATGGCGGGGTGTGTGATGCAAACGGTATTAAGAAACCCACTGGCTTCTCCAACAACCTTAGGTGTGGCATCTGGTGCTCAACTGGGTATTGCCGTTGCATTATTATTACCATTAGCCGATTGGAGTGCGTTGCATTCAATTTTATTTTGGTTAACTCCCCAATCTTTTGCTTTTATTGGCGGATTATTGGCGACAGGATTGGTGTTTTTACTGACGGTAAGAAAAGGCTTCGCGCCACTACAAATGGTGTTATCAGGAATGGTGGTAACTCTGTTTTTAGGGGCATTAAATATGGTGTTGATCTTATTTAATGAACAGCAACTAACCGGATTATTTATTTGGGGAGCGGGAGCACTTGATCAAAATGATTGGCTTGGGGTTCAGCATCTGTTACCACAAATTTTATTGGCTTTAGTCGTGTTAATGCTGATCCAAAGACCACTTTCAATTATTCAGTTAGGGGAAGATATTGCCTCTTCAATGGGCGTAAAAGTAGGTGTATTACGGATCTCGGCATTAATCGTTGCTGTGTTTGTTACTTCTAGCATTGTGAGTGAAGTCGGGATCATCGGTTTTATAGGTTTGGTTGCACCTGCTTTGGCAAAATTACTTGGTGCTCGACGTATGGTAAGCCAACTGATTATCAGTACATTAGTCGGTGCAGTATTGTTGCTGCTTACTGATCTGGTGGTGATGCAGTTTACTGGGATTGCTGGCGATTTATTACCAACGGGAGCGGTGACAGCTTTAATTGGAGCGCCATGCTTATTGTGGTTGTTAAGCAAGCAATCATGGTCTTCAAGTCAAAAATTTGAAGCCACCCCAGATCCATATTTTGTTGATAAAGCTTTTGTACCGGTTTTTATTTTATCGATCACAGTACTTGTTATTTTATTGTGTCTATCACTTTTTATCGGACAAAGTCAGCTAGGGTGGCAATTTTCTTGGTCTGCAACGGTACTCGATTTACGACTACCGAGAGTGATTGTTGCGGTGTTTGCCGGTGCTTCTTTAGCTTTAGCCGGCAGCATTATTCAGCGGATCACGGGTAACCCAATGTCTAGCCCAGAAGTCATAGGTATCAGCTCTGGTGCGGCTTTTTCATTAGTATTAGGCGTGTTGATTTTTGGATCTATTAGCCGAGCTGAACAGTTATTACTGGGCGGTGCAGGGGCTTTATCTGTGATGTTTTTGGTGTGGTGGTTAAGTCGAAAAAGCCAATTATCACCTACCAGAATGTTATTAACCGGAGTGGCATTAAGTGCGTTTTTAGACTCTTTAATTCGAATATCACTGGCCAGTGGTAATGAACAAGTGAAAGCGTTATTAGCATGGTTATCAGGTTCAACATATTTGGTTGCTTGGTCAGATTCTTTGGTATTAGTACTTGGAACAATAGTGTTGGCTGCGGGATTATTTTTATGTCACCGCTGGTTGGATTTAATGGCGATGGGAAATATTACGGCAAGTGCGCTTGGGGTGAATACCTATCGCGTACGTCAATGGTTAATGTTGTTGGCCTCATTACTGACGGCTTTGGCGGTGATCGTTGTTGGCCCGCTTAGTTTCGTTGGTTTATTAGCGCCACATATGGCGAAATCGTTGGGGCAGTATACCGCTCGACATCAAATGCTATTAGCGTGTGTTATTGGTAGTAATATCATGCTATTGGCCGATTGGCTTGGGCGAAATATTTGGTTTCCATGGCAAGTTCCCGCGGGGTTATTAGCGTCATTAATTGGCGGTGGTTACTTCATTTACTTACTACGTAAGCAATAAGAATAATTAGAAACACCATAAAATACCTAAGTAAATAGGGTATGTACGATTGGCACTTGAACGGCTGATCATTAAATCACTTATTTAACCCTCGGGTTTTCCTGTTGAGTAATGGGTGATTATTGCTCTTATATAGTAATGCTTATCATTGGGGTTCGTATTACTTTTATTGGCGTTGCACATGAAGTATTGAAATGCGTTTATTTTTTTAAATTCAATATAGAGAGAACTAGTTAAATGGACATTAACACCTTAAAAGGATTGAGATTAACACCTGTAACATTAGCTTTAGCACTTGCTGGAGCGTCAAGTTTCGCAGTACAGGCAGAAGATAAAAATAGATCGACGGATGCGATGGTGGTGGTGGCAAGTACGGCTCCTAAAAGCATTAGCGAAATTCCGGGAACGGTTTGGTATGTTGATCAAGAGCGTATTGAGCAAGAAGCGCGTATGGGAAAAAGCTTAGGCGACATTCTTGCGGCAACGATTCCATCATTAGATGTTGGTAGCCAAGGTCGTACCAACAATGCTCAGAATTTACGTGGCCGTTCTGCGCTAGTAATGATCGATGGTGTATCACTTAACTCTTCTCGATCAATTAGCCGTCAATTTGACTCCATCGACCCCTTTAATATCGAGCGTATTGAAGTGCTTTCTGGTGCGACTTCGGTTTATGGCGCGGGTGCAACTGGTGGTGTGATTAATATCGTCACTAAAAAAGCCTCTTCTGATGGCACTGTTCAAGCGGAAACCTATGTTGGTGGTGGTTCTGGCTTTAATAATAGTGATGATTACGATGGCAAGATTGCTCAGTCAGTGAGCGGCGGTAATGATAAAGCTCGTGGACGAATTTCAGCGGTATACCATGAAACTGGTGGGAAGTATGACGGTAATGGTGACATCATTGTTCCGGATATTACCCAAGGTTCATTACAGTACAACAAAGTGCTGGATCTCATGGCATCGGGAGAAATCAATTTAACCGATACTCAGACGCTATCTTTAATGGCTCAGTATTATGACAGCCAGCAAGATAGCCCTTACGGAATTAATTTTGGGAAAAACTTTGCAGGATTAAAAGATCCGAGTCAAATTGATCCACGTAGCAAGGGTTATGAATCGGATCAACAAGGTGGCACCGAGCGTTACATGCTCAATATGAACTATTTGAATACGGATTTTTTAAATCAACAATTAATGGTTCAAGCTTCATACCGTAAAGAAAACATGTCTTTTATCCCTTTTATCTACGGTACTTACATGGCGGCTTCAGAGCAAAATACTGAAGTGGTTAGCTTACGAATGGCATTGCTTAAGGATTTTGGGCGCTTTAATTTAACGTATGGTGTTGATGGTTATATTGATACGTTAGACAGTAAACAAACTATTTTTGACCCTGCGACTAGTTATGCAACTGGCGGCTTAGTGAATAACTCTTACGCCACAATAGGCCGATACCCAGGAACAGAAGTGGCTTCGGTTGCCGGCTTCTTACAAGGTGAGTTTAATATTACCGACGATTGGTCTGTTCAAGGTGGTTATCGTTACCAATACATCAATAATAAGATTGATGATTATGTTGCCTCTGATGCACAAGCCGATATTGCTCTTGGTAAGGCCACTTCGGCCGATAGTATTAATGGTGGTAGCACTGACTATAGTGTCGGTTTATTTAACTTAGGGACGATTTACCGCATAAATGCCATGAATCAGGTATGGGCGAATTTCTCCCAAGGATTTGATCTTGCTGATCCTGCAAAAGCTTATGGTTATGGCAATTATAATAATGTCGGTGGACACTTAGAGCTGGTGGACAGTATTAATGTTGCTGATTCTCAACTTGAAGGCATGAAAACCAACAGTTTTGAAGTGGGTATGCGTAACCAAGTTGGTGAGTTAAGTATTCAGACTGCGGCGTATATTTCGTTGTCGGATAAAGTGATTTCTTATGATAAAAAGAATCTTTCAGTAAAAGAAATAGACTCGGACAAACGCGTATATGGTTTAGAAACAGAACTGAATTATTGGTTAACCACCAATTTACAAATCGGTGGTTCTGGCCATGTGGTTCGAACTGAAGAGAAAGACAGTAATGGTAATTGGGTTAAGTCTGCTGTGACTGGAGCCAGTGCATCAAAAGCAAGTGCTTGGCTAGGCTGGTATGATGAACAATATGCATTACGTTTACAAAGTAATACCATGTTTGATTTAAGTGATGATTCAGATAATGAACTCGATGGTTATACGACCGTTGACTTTATGAGTTCCGTTAACTTACCAGTGGGTAGCCTCGCATTTGGGATCCAAAACTTGATGGATGAAGAGTACACCACTGTTTGGGGGCAACGTGCTCAGTTGTATTACTCTGCTTCAGCGCCTGCATCTATATTTGACTATAAAGGGCAAGGCAGAACTTACATGCTGAGTTATCAGGTCAAGTATTAACCAGTAGTGACACAGAATCTGCTACAGTCGACAAAAAATAGCGCTGAAAAGGCGCTATTTTTTTGTGTTACACCTTCTTACTTGCTGCCTAACGACATTTCCATTAATTTAACCCTCCATATTGAGATAGACATTTTTTAGAGAGTGGATCGTGGTTATCAATAAACCAACTTATAAAACTGTACTCGCCATTTGGGCGTTATTACTCGCACTTCCCGGGTTTTTATTATTAACGCAACAGCAGATATTTCCATGGCTGGATCTCACTAGTTCTATCGCGCGTATTCTTTTCTCTCTGACAACAACGGGGACGGCGCCTTATGCAGTAATAACGGTTTTCGTGTTTTTTGGTCTCAGTTTTTTTTGCGTATCTAAACCGTATTGGGGAAGAATGGTGATTGCGGTCATATTCAGTCTTTGTATGAGTTTGCAGTTAAATCATGCTCTGAAATCTTATTTTCAAGAGCCTCGACCAAACTTAACATGGTTGGCTTCTCAGGTTGATACTGTTATCGATTTGAATACGTTTTATACCGAGAAAAGTATTCAACGCAGTGAGCTTATCTATACAGCGTTAAAACAATACCAAGATCCAATGAATCAAAACTCTTTACTTACTCAGCCGCCATTAAAAGTATCGTCAATTATCCAGCATCATTGGCAGCATGAAGTCGGTTATGCATTCCCATCAGGACACACTATTTTTGCAACGACTCTCGTATTAACAGCAAGTTATTACTTATTGTTAAGTGGGGCAAGTGTACTTAACATTGTATTGATCATGTGGGGAATATCGATGGGATTAAGTCGTATGCTACTCGGAATGCATTGGTCGCAAGATGTTTTCGTATCCACTTGTTTGGCGATGATCTTAAGTACGATCAGTATATATTTTATTGAAAAATATGGTCACAATTTAAAAATCAAAAGGTCGAGATAGCTCCGCGAACGATAAGTTGTCTATTTTAGTTAGAAGGCTAGCCTAAACGAAAGAGTTCTCGTACCTGTTTAAACAGCGGATGTGAACTGTCTCGTTGATGCTGAATTACATCGATATTGGCAAGCCAGCCTAACTCTTCAAATTCGGTTGAGACCCGCACTAAAGTTCCTTCATTTACTGATTGCTGGGCAATATGTTCTGGTAATAAACACCAACCATAGCCTTCGAGTGCTAATTCTAGTAGTAAGTAATAGTTATTCGCATGCCAAATGTCGGGACTAAAAGCTTGTTGGAAACTACTCGTTTGCGTATTTCGAGAGCGAATTAATAGTTGCCGGTGGAGTCGTAAATGATCCATGTTTGGGACGGTTATTGTGGCTAAACTATGATTTTTAGCCACATACATATCAAATTTAACCGCTCCAATACACTCAAAATCAATACTGTTAGGGAGCAGTAACTCGCTAAAAACCAAGCCGGTGGATACACGACCAGATTCTAACATTTCGATAATATCGATGCTGGATGCCCCAAAAATTTCTAATTGGATATTAGGGTAGGCAGCTTGCAGTTTCGCAATAGCATTAGATACTTTTTGCATTGGGATCCCTTCATCAATACCAATACAAAGTTGAGATGGTTGATCATTGCATAATAATTCGACAGTATTTTTAAGCCTTTGATGTTGAAGCAGAGTTGCTTTGGCATGAGGTATTAATTTCTCACCTTGTGAAGTGAGAGTAGGATAACGACCGGAACGAATAAACAGATCTACCCCGCAATCGATCTCTAAATTGATAATGTGTTGACTGATAACCGATTGGGCTTTTTTAAGTTGCCGAGCTGCGCCAGAAAAAGATCCTGTTTCGACGGTTGTGACAAAGGCTTCTAATTGTTCAATTCCAAACATATCGTTTTAACCGATGGTATCTAACTATTAACTATCTTTATTCTAGATGATAATCCAACGCTAGTCAGGTAAACGTTATCTAATTTAAAGAAATATACCTAAAGTAAGAGTTATTGATTCAGTTGGAGTAAAACATGACCACAAAAGAGAGAGTTTTTCATGTGGCGATATTTGAGCTTTTAGCGTTATGTATTGTCGTTCCTGCTTCTGCTTGGTTAAGTGGGAAAAGCCTTGAACAAATGGCAGGATTAAGTGCCAGTATTACGGTACTTGCTGTGATATGGAATTACGTTTATAACATTGTTTTTGATAAGATATTTGGTGAGAATCGCCAGCAGCGTAAATGGAAGTTACGCCTGGTTCATACCTTTGGGTTTGAGGGTGGGTTAGTTATTGCTACTGTTCCTATTGTGGCTTGGGTATTAGAGGTGACCTTATTACATGCCTTGATTGTGGATGCGGGTTTCCTATTATTTTTCTTGGTTTATACTTTTGTATTTAATTGGCTTTATGATAATTATCAGCCATACCAACGTTGTTTTTCTCGCCAAGCATCTTAATACTCAAAAGAGTAAAGCTCATTATTGTTCCTCATAAGACATGAGATAATGAGCTTTATTTTTGAACTATAAAATTTTACAGCTCATGCTGCGTACTAGAGTTGAGGCATATCGTTCTTATCATTTTTATTTTTTTTCTTCACTTCTTTTTTAGCTTTTTTAAGCAAGGCTAACAATGGGCTTGTGTCATAATCGCGGCGTTTTTTACTGTAAAATGCAGCCATCACTTCACTTAATTCTGCTTTAATCGCTTGGGTTAATTCACTGGAAAGATTAGGGCGCTCGGCGAGCCATTGTGATATTTCACTGTGGATCTTCGCGCCATCTTGATTTTTTAATACAGACGCTAAATTATTATTATCAGCTTTTATTGTAGGCTGAGTTATTTCTGCCGCTGGTTTTTGCTTATGCTTTCGAATCAATAATATTAGTGTCAACAACCAAAGTACGGCAAATAAAGCCGTGAAATAAGGCCAGTAGCCAGCCGTCGCCATCGTTGGTGTAGAGAGCGTGTTAGTAGGCTGTGTGGTTTTATCGTCCATTATGATGGCTGGATTCGTTGACGCTGTTGTTATCACAGACGTAGGTGCTTGCACAGGCGCATTTTCATCTACCGTGGTCGCGAGTGTTAATCCTTCGACAGTGGCAGTTTCTTCTTTATTTGCTTGAGAGTTCCACCAAGGTACATTGACTGCTGGTAAGTTAATACTGCCCGATTTTTTTGGCATCAGCACTTGTTTGAGTGTCATTACCGTATTGCCTTGTTTGTCTTGCCCAAACTTAGGTTTTTCGGCATAAACACGTACCGATTTTGGATAATCAATTTTAAGTTCAGGAAGGTTTTCTGCGCTGACATTTTTTACCACTAACGCTAAGATACGCGTGATAGGTTGACCAACTTTAGCGTCAATTTTTCCAGAAGATACATCCATCATATCACCATCACTATTCTGCCAGCCTTGCTGTAATTTAAGCGATTGAGTTGGTAACCATACACCAGAAAAAGAAGCAGGCTTTTCTAATACGGTAAGTTCGATATCACCAGAGTAGACATTAACTGGAACAATACGGCGTGCGCCAGTTGCTCGGCTGACATCAATTAGAGTGGCAGTTAAACGTGGAGGATGGAGAGTATGTTTACCATGCTCGGTGGCGGTTACTTGGTAGTTTTGATCAACAATAGTGGCTTCGATACCATTCACCAGCTTTTGATATTGTTTAGGTTCACCAATTGGAGTGATGCTAAGCCCATCGCCTGTTGGTGGAATGATTTTTGTATTTTGCAAACCACGAGGATCGGCTTTAACCACGAGACGAGTGCGTAAAGTTGCCATTTCTTTTGGATACAGTGTGTGTTTTGAAATACTGTCTTGAAATTCAATGAGATCATCTTGGTTGGGCGTACTTGGGTCTTTACTCACGTGTAAGCTAATTGGCTGAGTTTTAGTGCCATTAACGGTAAAGCTTGGGATCACTACATTGCCAGCTTTATTGGTTGCTAGTGATACATTCCATTCCGTACGAATAGTGGTATCGCCATTAATACTGTAGCGAGAGGTGCCATATTGTACTTGGCCTGTGGTGAAATCTTGATTTAAGACGCTGGCATCAAAGTCATCACGGCTTGCTGTTCCCATGTATACGACTTTAAAGTTAAAAACTTCATTGGTGCTGAGTGTCGTTTGATTGACGGAAGCAAAAGCGGGTATATCTTTGGCAAAACTAGTTTGACTAAATACGATCGAGCTGATCAAAACAAGAAGTATGGTAAGCCATTGTGAGTATTGTGTTTGTTTCATTTTATGTTCCATTATTTGCATTACCTTTTGTTTACTACCATGTTTGACCAGTGGATTGAGGCGCTGGGTTTTGTTGATCTTCTAATGCCATTTGTGCCTGTAATAAACGACGTGCATCATCTGGGATTTGTTCCAATTTTTTTAGTTGAGGATCAACTGCCACCGTACTGCTAGGCTTTTTACCTTGGCTCGGAGTAGCTTGAGACAAAGGCTGTGGTTTGTTTTTATCTGCTTGTGCTTGTGCTTGTGTTTGCTGTTGGGTTTGATCCGTTTCCTGTTGTTTGGCTTTCGCTTGATTCTTCTTTTGTTCAGATTTTGATTGAGTATTCTGATTTTGGGTTTGTTTGGATTGATCTGGCTTACTATCTTTTGGCTGTGATGACTTTTTATCTTGTGCTGATGAATTATTGGACTCAGATTCTTTTTGTTTTGAATCACCTTGACCAGCATTTTTTTGTGATTGCTCTTGCTTATTTTGCTCTGATTTTGATTGATCTGAACTAGATTGATCAGATCCAGATTGATCTTTTTGTTTTTTATCTTGTTTTGAATCCGATTGGCTCTTTTGATCTTTGTCTTGATCTTTTTTCTTATCCTTATCCTTCTGGTTTTGTTGTTTCTGTTGTTCAAGTGCTTTATTGACGATGCCTAAGTTTTTCTTCGCATCTTGGTTATTCGGATTTTGTTTCAAAATATCTTCATAAGCTTGTTTTGCAGGTTCTAATTGACCTGATTGTGCGAGGGAATTGGCGAGGTTGTAACGTGAATTTTCATCACTTAAGCCTTGAAGCGTGTTAATGGCCGCTTGGTAGTTTCCAGCTTGATATTGCGCGGCTCCTTGCCATGCTTTGTTTACAAATTGACTGGCAGCTTGGGTGTAGGCTTTGTTTTGGTAAGCATTAAATCCTTGTTGATCAGCCGTTTTAAAGGCGGAATTAATAAGGCTTGTTGTCGTTGAAGGTAATGATGTGATGGCGGTTGAAGCCAAAGCTGGGCGAGGCGTTAATAGTGGTAATGTGATCAATAATGCGACACTGAAAATACCACCACGACGAAAGCCGCCTAATGCCAGTAATAATAAAATTGGCAGTAACCAAAACCCGTTATTTATGTGTACTTCCAATTCGGGTGATCCTTGATTGTCTTTGGATGATTTAAGTTGAACATGCTGTAGGGTTTGAACTAGAGCTTGAATATCGCCATCATCGGTGCGAAGTGGGGTATAGATACCATTGCCTACTGTTGCCAAAGCTTGCAGGGCTTTGATGTTCGTTTTTGCCACCACCGTTGTGCCGTTATTAGTGAGCATGTCGCCACTTGGTAATTTGATTGGCGCACCTTGTCGCGTGCCAACAGACATGACAGATAAACGCCAATCAGTTCCTTTTAATAGCTGTTCAATATTTTTAGATTCTTCTGATCTCATATCATCGGATATCAAGATAATATCGCCTTGTAGGTGGCCCGCTTGAGTCAGCATATCAATGGCTTTTTTCACGCCAGCTGCTGCATTACTACCATGAGTGGGCATTATTTCAGGTGATAGGTTGGGGATTAAATTAGCGAGCGTTTTACTATCAGAAGTTAGTGGGCTTATCATATAACCATCAGCAGAATAGGCAACCAAACCGGTTGTCCCTTCATTTAAAGCCGGCAGTAAATCCAATACTTTATAACGTGCTTGAGTGAGTCGATTAGGCGTAATGTCTGTGGCGTACATGGAAAGGGTCATATCCATTACGATCACACGTGCATTATTTACGCCAAAACTTGGTACGCTTTGTTTTTGAAAACTTGGCCCGGCTAATGCCAATACCGAAATAAGCCAACCAATGAGAACCATACTTGCTAAAGACCGGTGTGATTTCTTTTCATCTAGCCCTAACTGCTGGCTTAGATGGTTAGCAATCAAACTGCTGGTTTTAGGCTTTGCAAACAGCCAAATTGTTAGTAATAAAGCTGGAATGGCAGCGAAGATCCAATTGGGATGTAAGAACTGAAAGTCAGCCATGTCGTCTCCTTAACATCGCTAGAGCAAAAGATAAAATCAAGGCAAGTGCTAGTGGGTAAGTGAACCATTCACTTTGTGGTCGCCAAGTTTGTGTTGCATTTGTCACCGGTTGCAGCTTATTGATAGTCTGATAAATTTTATCGAGTTGCTCTTTGTCTCGGGCGCGGAAATATTGTCCACCCGTCATATTGGCAATTTCAGTTAATGTTTTTTCATCAAGATCTTGAGCAGTATTTACGGTTTGAGTACCAAAGAACCCTTTTACTTTTACCTCTCCAGCGCCAATGCCGACCGTATAGATAATCGCGTTATTTTCTTTGGCAATTTTTGCTGCTTCTAATGGTTCAATTACACCGGCAGTATTGCCCCCATCACTAAGCAGAACCATGACTCTTTGTTTCGCTTCACTTTTAATGAAGGTTTTAGTCGCAATACCGATCCCTTCACCAATGGCAGTTTGTGTGCCAATCATATTGAGTTGAGCACGGTTAAGCTGTTGCTGAACGGTTTTTCTATCTAAGGTGAGAGGGGTTTGTAAATAAGCATGATCGGCAAACAACACCAAACCTAATCGGTCACCTTTACGCTCAGTGATGAAGTGATTGAGGACTTGTTTTACCGCCGATAAACGATTGATATAACCATCTGGTGTATTCATATCTTCTTGCGCCATTGAGCCAGATAAATCAACCACCAACATCATATCTCGGTGTTTAGGCTGAAATTCAACAGGCTCTCCATACCACACAGGGCGAGCGGCCGCGATGACTAAAGATACCCAGATCAAAACCGCTAATATTTTCAAGCCTAGGTTTTGTGTTTTGGGTACTGCGCCTTGATCCGGTAGGGTTGGCAGAGTGATGGCAGTGCTTGGCTGATGAGCTGGAGCAAAGAAGTAAATGATTAATGGTAATGGTAGAGCAAATAGCATCCACCACCAATGAAACTCAAACATCGTTCTTTGGTTCCTTACGTTTTAAAGTTGCCGATTCGGTCGGTTCAAAATCAGCATCTTGAGCATCTTTATTGGTCGAGTTTGGCTTAGGTTTTACAGTAGAATTTGAAGATGCCACCACGCGAGCTTTTGATACGGTGCTATCAAAACTTTCGTTTGCTACTGGCTTGAAAGTTAAGCTGGCCGCCTTAAGCTGTTTTTTACTTGGTGGTAAGGTTTGTTCTATCCATTGTTCGACTTGTTGGATAAGTCCGATTGCCAAAGCCTCACTTACAGGCTGTTTTTGGTACAGTGCTTGTTGCCATTCAGCTTGATTAGCCGTAAATGATGATGCGTTTTTCACTGCAGACTGCATATCTAAAAATTCATACCACGCACTACCATGCAAACTGGCAAGCATTCCACGTGGGTAATAAGCAAGGCATGCTTGGCGTAATAAATCGTTAGCTAAGGCAACTTTTTTATTGGGGTTAGCTTCACGTCGACACATATTGGTTAATAGTTTCAAAGCGGCTTTTTTTGCTCGTCTATTTTTCTTATGCTTATGCCATGAGAGAAGTACAATCATGATAAATAATATCACTGCAGCGAGAACGGCCCACCAGCCCCAAGCGACCGGCCATGCTCCCGGAGGTTCAGGGAGATGTAATGATGCTAATGGTAGTGGTGTCGAATTGGCCGACGATGCAGAAGCGATTGTTGGCTGTGCGTTAGAGGCAGCAAGGGCAGTAGCATTGTTCACGAGAGAGATCCTTGCGAAAGATTAGATTGATTAGTTTTGGTGGTTAATTGAGATAATAAAGTATCTGCGCAAGATAACGATTGAATAGGAATTGCCATATTTTTACACATACTCTCGATAAAATCTCGATGTTCGGTATAACGGTTTTCAAGCTGTTGACGTGTACGTTTGAGCCCGAAATTTAACCATTGTGTTTGTTGGCCGTCGGTAACGTGTTCACTGCCTCTAAATAATGTTGTTCCCATTTCTAGAGGATCATAAATATGCACAAATCGTAATCGATTGTGTTGAGTGAGTCGGTTCAATAACGGTTTATCATTTTCAGTTAAACGTTGGAAATCGCTAATAAATATAATATCACTGCCTTTCGGGCACATGCGATGCATTGTTTGTAAAACGTGTTTGAAAGATGGGGTTTCGTGATTATTTTGATCTGAGGTGGATTTAGTTGAGTGTATTTTATTTGGTCTAGTTTGTGAATCGGCTTCAATGAGTTGATTATTTAATTCAACGAGTTGGTGACTGATTTGTAAAGCACCTTGTTGGCGAGCCGTTGGCTTTAATTCAATTAAGCGATCGCCAGTGTCAATTAAGGCACCAATACGATCTTTATGTTCGATGGTAAGCCAGCTTAATAAACTCGCCAGATGAGCACATTGAACCGATTTAAATAATAATTGTGAACCAAAACGCATCGTGCGGCTTAAATCAAGATAAAGCATGACTGGTTGTTCACGCTCCTCAGTAAATAATTTGGTATGCGCTTTTCCTGTTCGAGCGGTGACGCGCCAGTCAATAGATCGAATATCATCGCCAGCCTGATATTGACGAACTTCTGAAAAATTCATCCCGCGGCCTTTATGTTGGCTCATATGACCGCCGTTTAATTGCGACCAAATACTCTTTGCCGGTGGCTGCCAATATACTGTGTGACTTTTATAATACAGTAATTCTTTTAAGCATAATTTAGCGCCAGCAGCAAAAGGGGGTAACTTTTGCTCACTCATGCACTGCCAACCTGTGCTAATAGTTCTGCGATCACTCGGTTCGGCGTTACACCTTCAGCTTGTGCCTGATAACTTAACAATAAGCGATGGCGAAGTACTGGAAACGCCATTGCTTGTATGTCTTCAGGGCTGACAAAATCACGACCTGATAACCAAGCATGGGCACGAGCACAGCGATCTAAAGCAATGGTAGCGCGTGGACTTACGCCCATTTGTAACCAATCTTTTAAAAGAGGGTTGTATTGTTCTGGGTGACGAGTTGCCATTACTAAGCGAATAATATATTGCTCAACATTGTCAGCCATGTGAATCGATAGCGCTGCTTGGCGAGCATCAAAAATAGTTTGCTGTGATAATGTAACTGGTTGAATAGCAACATGCCCCTGAGCTTCACCTCGATTTAGGCGTAAGATATCTAATTCACTATTAGCATCCGGGTAATTGACTTCCAGGTGCAACAAGAAGCGGTCAAGTTGCGCTTCTGGCAGTGGGTATGTACCTTCTTGTTCTATCGGGTTTTGGGTCGCCATCACCAAAAATAATTCGGGTAATTTATAAGATTCACGTCCGACGGTAATTTGCTTTTCTGCCATCGCTTCAAGCATTGCCGCTTGGACTTTAGCAGGTGCACGGTTGATTTCATCGGCTAAGATTAATGAATTGAAAATTGGACCAGGTTGAAAAGTAAACTCACCGGTTTCAGGGCGAAAAATATCAGTCCCGGTTAAATCAGACGGAAGAAGATCTGGCGTAAATTGAACGCGATGAAAATCACCATCGATGCAATCTGCTAACACTTTTACGGCTCTGGTTTTAGCAAGGCCAGGAGGACCTTCTACCAAAATGTGCCCATCAGCGAGTAAGGCGACTAATAATTGTTTTACTAATTCACTCTGTCCTATGACTTGAGTATTTAGATATTGTTGGAGTTGGGCAAAAGTGTCTGAATGCATGTTCAAAATATCTCCGTGAATGCAGGAATCATCATTTTGATGAAGTTATACCGCTCAATCGATTTAGGTACATAGCGCAGTTGTTACAATTTGTAAGCATTGTATTTCGGACCAGCAATAACATAAAAAGTTCGGCCAGAAATGTTTTTTTTATTTAACTGTTTAATAGATAAGCGGTTTGATCATGGTTGATGATTTTCTTGCAGAATTTAAATCAAGCAAACTGGTGATGTGTGTATAAAGTCGTTAGAATCAAGTTAAGTTTATTTTTAGGAAATATGATTATGAGTAGCGACTTTGAAAAAGAGTTAGAAGAAATGACTGCAAATCTAGCCGACTCTCCAGAAACGCCATTTCCAACGATGGAAGAACAAAAAGCGTTAGTGGCTAAATTCAAGCAACTAGAGGCCGAAGGCAAATTAACGCCAGAAATATTAGCAGAGCATTTCTCTCAATTTGATGATAAGAAAGGTCAACCAATCCATTAAGGCTGCGGCTTATTAAGTTACGGCTTGTTAGGCTATGAGAGTGTTCTAGTGATGAGCGCCGATCCGATCTATTCCTAAAGATTGAATCGGCGTTTTTGTTGGGGGTGAAGGAAAAGGCGAAGTGATGTTGGAAAAAGAAAACCTGATTAAACTGGCTAGAATGCCGATGCCATTTGGTAAGTATGCTGGACGTATGTTGATTGACTTACCAGAAGAATATCTATTGTGGTTTCAAAATAAAGCCGAATTTCCCAAAGGTGAGCTGGGCGAATTATTACAATTGTGTCTAGCGTTAAAAGTTGAAGGGCTTGATAGCTTAGTGAAACCACTTAAGCGATAACGTGGCTGCTGATTGCAAATTTTTTTCAAATCAATGAGGGGAGCTTGTTATAAATAGAAACTTTTATTCGCTGTATAGAAGCATAAAAAAGCCAACGATTAACGAGTCAAACGTTGGCTCAATAGAGTATGCACCCATCAATACGCAGATTATTTTTCTGTTATTTCCGCTTCTGACTGTTGCTCTACGGCAATGTCGTTTTGTTCTGCTGTTGCAGTCTCTAAGTTTTCTTGTTGAGCGGCTTCTGCTTCCAGTTTTTCTCGTTCAGCTTTAGATATGTATTTGGGCTTATTGGATGGGTGTAACTTTGAATTCATCTTTTTAATACGTTTTTTTAAGATTGAATTTATTTTTTTCTTACGATTCATGCTTCTTTCTCCAGTAAATCTGTACCGTCGAATTCAGCCGATGGTATTGATGGGCGCGCATAATATCAATAATCACGAAAGGCAGCTAATGAAATATAGGTTTAATGTTTAACTTGGTGAGCTGTACTCGGTGGACTTATGTACAGTAAGCATAGAATAAATCAGAAATTTGACCATATGACTTTATTTATGTGACTTGTATCTATATATTCAGCGCGAAATCGAATGAATAATTGCTTGTGATAATCAATCACAGCTATCTACCACATCAATCTAACGGTAACTCCATGACTTGTGAAATTTATAAAGACTTCATTTTTGAAGCGGCGCACCATTTACCCAATGTACCAGAAGGTCATAAATGTGGTCGTTTACATGGGCATTCATTTTTTGTCCGTTTGTATGTAAAAGGTGAGGTGGATGCAACGTCAGGTTGGGTTATTGATTTTGGTGATATTAAACAAATTTTCGCTCCAATTTATGATCGTCTTGACCACTATTATTTGAATGATATTCCTGGGCTTGAAAACCCAACCAGTGAAGTATTGGCAAAGTGGATTTGGCGACAAGTTAAACCATCTTTACCTCAGCTGAGTAAAGTTGAAATTAAAGAAACCTGTACGGCTGGTTGTTTCTACATTGGCGAGTAAGTGTGTTTAGCAGAAGAAATTGGTGGATAATTTTGTATAAAGTGAATGAAATATTCCAGACTATTCAAGGCGAAGGTTATTTTACCGGAGTTCCATCGGTATTTGTTCGTTTGCAAGTTTGCCCTGTTGGTTGTGCTTGGTGTGATACCAAACAAACATGGGAAGCTGAGCCTCAAGATGAAGTTAGCTTTGGTGAGATTATTGCAAAGCAAGCTGATAGCCCTTTATGGTGCTTAGCCTCTGAAGGTGACATTATCAAGCAATATCAATCTCTTGGGTTTACGGCCAAACACATTGTCATCACTGGCGGAGAGCCATGCTTGTATGATTTAAAACCTTTGACGGCGGCTTTTGAGCAACTTGGCTGTCAATGCCAGATTGAAACCAGTGGTACTTTTGAGATCCAATGTTCCGACAAAACATGGGTGACAGTGTCACCAAAGATTGCTATGAAGGGTAAATTACCAGTATTAATCAGTGCTATGCAACGAGCGAATGAAGTAAAGCATCCTGTTGGTACTCTAAAAGATATCGAGCAACTAGACGCATTATTGCTTGAAACAAAGTGTCAGCATAAAGTAGGAATTGCGCTTCAACCAATCAGCCAAAAACCACGAGCGATAGAGCTTTGTATGCAAGTGTGTATTGAGCGTAATTGGCGCTTATCAATTCAAACGCATAAATATTTAAATATAGCGTAACCGTTTTTATCTGCGTTATATTGGGATGTCGTATTGAATAAAAAATAAAGCCTCAGATGATTTCTCACCTGAGGCTTTGTTGTTTGAATTGAAGGTAGATCAGCCGCCTGCGACCATACGAGGTTTGCTTTTTAAGCTAGTCGCAAACATGTATAAAGCGGTAGCAAGTAATGTGACGAATAAGTAACCCATCAAACCTTCTGGATTGTGCATAAAACTATGTGCAACCATTGGTCCACTTACCGATCCTACGCTATAACTTAGCAGCATAACTTGAGTGACCGAGACAATATAAGATTGATTCATTCCAATGCAGCCTAGAGTAATGGCGATTGGATAGAGTGAAAAAGTCGCCATGCCTAGCAATACTAAACTAATGGCAAGAATCATTTTGTTATCAGTCAGTGTTGTTAAGCCAAGAGCAAACACGCCCAATACACAAAAAAGCCCCATCAGAAGATTGTGATTAATTTTATTACTTGCCCATGAAACAATAGGTTGTACTGCCATTCCACCTAAGACTAACAAAGCCATTAATATCCCGATTTGTTCAATTGTCACATGACGGGCTTGTAGCTCTAATGGCATTAATCCATAGATAGAACCTAGTAATAAACCCGATACGATACAACCAATAATGGCGGCTTTATTGAGTTTACTAATATTTTTGAAACTTAGACTCATATGTTGCTGTGTACTTGGTGAGTTACTTTGTCCAAAGACCAATACTGTGGTCGATAATAAAAGTAATACTAAAATAATAGTAAATGGAATGATGCCTTGAGAGCCAAATGCACCAATTCCAAGTTGACCTAAAGTAGTCCCCCCATAAAGAGCGCCCATGTATAGGCCAAGTCGTTTGGTTCTGCTTTTTTCATCGCCAATTAATAACCAAGATTCAACAACAACGAACACACCCGCAACGGCCATGCCCGCAATAAAACGAGCAAATAACCAAACTTCTTGAGTGGCAAATAAAGGCATCACGGCAATGGTTAAGGCAAATAAAATCAAAAACACAATGAAGGATGATTTGTGACCAATTTTTGCCACAATCGGTTCTATAAACATGGCACCTAAAAGTAATCCTGCATAGAAGGCACTGGCAAGCCAGCTCGCAGCATCCGTACTTAAACCATATTGTTCTAACATCAAAGGAATTAAACTCATTAAGTAACCAGAGGCAACCGCATAGAGCGACAGTGCCATTACTGGAACGGTTAAAGAGGATTTTGATGAGGTTAAAAGTTGGCTGTTCACCGCAACTCCAAATGGATAAAATGTAACACCGCCAGCCCCTAAAATAAGAGGGTGGCCATTGGGTATAAAGCTATTTTCGGGCGAATATGAGGCTTATTGATAAATATGTAAAATGAGATTTTTTTTATATCTCGATAAATAAATTTGATTGAGACTGGGTGAAGCTGTTGGCGTATCCGTTTGTGGACAAATGTCGTATAATTTCAGTCTATTCCACGATAAATATAATAAATAATAAGGTGTTTTTATGGCTAATGTTTACGCTGAAATTACAGGTTGGGGAAAGTGCCTTCCACCTGCCACTTTATCTAATGATGATCTGAGTACTTTTCTTGAAACTTCAGATGAGTGGATTCGCTCTCGGACGGGTATTGAAAGCCGTAGAATTAGTCATGTTGAAACATCAGATTTAGCGACGGTCGCGGCAAAAAATGCAATGCAAGCAGCTGGTATCACGGCAAGCGATGTTGATTGTATTATTGTTGCAACGTGTTCACCCGATACCTTAATTCCCAATATTGCATCAAAAGTACAGCGGAACTTGGGAATCCCGGTTGCTGCCGCATTTGACTTGAATGCCGCTTGTACTGGGTTTCTTTACGGATTAGAAACGGGAACTCGATTGATTCAAGCTGGCAATTATCGCAATGCCATTATTATTGGTGCGGAGCATTTGAGTTTTTATCTTAATTGGACTCAACGTGATACTGCTGTTTTATTTGGTGACGGAGCAGGCGCTGTTGTTTTATCACGTTGTGAACAAGAAACACCCGTTGGTTTACAAGAAGCCGCGTTAGGATGTGATGCTGAAGGACGTGATATTTTAGCTATTCCTAACTTTGGTACTCGTATGGATCGCTTTGATCCGCAAAATGGTCATTGGGATTTTGAATTTGTTGGGCGAGATATTTTCAAGCGAGCAGTGAAAGGGATGAGCGCAGCGACTCAATCGGTCATTGAACGATCTGGTTTAACAAAAGATGAAATAGACCGCGTAATACCACATCAAGCTAATATTCGTATTATTCAAACACTATGTGATTTTGCTGGCATCCCACAAGAAAAAGCATTCGTGAATATTCAAAAATATGGCAATACCTCGGCAGCTACCGTACCCATTGCATTGTGTGAAGCGGTTGAGCAAGGCTTTATTCAACCAAATCAAAATATTTTGGTCGCGGCTTTTGGTGCAGGTTTAACTTGGGGCGCTGGTATGATCAAGTGGGGCGATCGTATAACGCCATTGGAAGAGCAAACGGCTAAATTACCACCTTGTGAGCAGACGGCACTAGAGTTGCTTGAAAAAGCGATCGAACATTGTCGTTCTCATACTGAAACAGAATAAAACCAATTTACCTGAGTCACTCGCAATCGATGAGCCTGCACACGTATTCTGTTAAAATGTGTAGGTTTTTTATTGGTAAATAAATACAGTTCTGGACCTCAACTCACTAGAATCTACTATAGTTAATGAATATTTTGTAGTGAATCAGGCTTGGTCATTAACTGGCTTGATGTCAATGAGGAGTAAATCGTATGGAAATGCATAATCACACGCTAACGGCCTTATTCGAACAACTTGGTTTGGGGAGTTCAGAATCAGAAATAGAAATGTTCATTGAGCAACATAGAGATGGATTGGCACACACTTCGAAACTTCACCACGCTGAGTTTTGGAGTAATTCTCAAGCTGCATTTTTAAAAGAATCAAAATCAGAAGATGCAGATTGGGCTTCAGTTGTTGATCAACTTGACGCTTTATTTCGGGCGCCTGGAAAATAAATACTTACACCATTATATAAATTTATTTTCGATTCAATATAAGGATTTGTTATTGGTGACACGGGTACGTTAGAATTGATGAAATTTCTATAATATTGAGGAAGTTATGTTGGTATTAGTAACAGGTGGTATGGGGTATATAGGGAGCCATACTTGTATACAAATGATCGATGCAGGTATGACACCGATTATTTTTGATAACCTTTATAACAGTAAATCGAGTGTGCTTGACCGTATTGAAGAAGTCTCAGGTCAGCGTCCGATCTTTATTGAAGGTGATGTTCGTGACAAAGGTGCTTTGGATAAGGTTTTCAGTCAATATGATATTGAATCTGTTATTCACTTTGCGGGTTTAAAGGCGGTAGGTGAGTCGGTTTCGATGCCTTTAGAGTATTATGATAATAATGTTAATGGCTCTTATGTTTTAGTTTCAGCTATGCGAGATGCTGGTGTGAAGTCTTTAATTTTCAGCTCATCAGCAACTGTTTATGGCGATCCAGCGTCGACACCAATTTTAGAAAATTTTCCAACAAGTGCGACTAACCCTTATGGTCGTAGTAAGTTAATTGTTGAAGAATGTTTAACCGATTTCCAACAAGCAAATCCAGACTGGAGTATCACGTTGCTGCGGTATTTTAATCCTGTAGGCTCTCATCCATCAGGACGTTTAGGCGAAGATCCGCAAGGGATCCCGAATAATTTAATGCCATTTGTTTCCCAAGTTGCTGTGGGCCGTCGTGAGTTTTTATCGGTATTTGGAAGTGATTATCCAACTATTGATGGAACAGGAGTTCGTGATTATATCCACGTAATGGATCTTGCTGATGGACACTTAGCCGCATTAAATCACGTTGGGAAAAAATCGAATCTGCATATCTATAACCTAGGCACAGGCAAGGGAAATAGTGTCTTAGAAATGGTAGCAGCTTTTGAAAAAGCATCGGGTAAATCAATACCATATAAACTGGTTGATCGTCGCCCAGGAGATATTGCAGAGTGCTGGGCTGATCCAGCTAAAGCGAAAGCCGATCTTAATTGGGTGGCAACTCGAACCTTAAACGATATGACACAAGATACATGGCGTTGGCAGTCGAATAACCCTGAAGGGTATCCAGAAGCTTAATGGTTTTGTATTGAGTGTGAAAATTTTCGATTATTAATTGTTCTCTAGTACAAAAGCCACTGAATATGCAGCACATTCAGTGGCCATAATGATTATTTTAGAGGCGATTAGAATTGATAATCTAAGCTTACACCCCAGTTACGTCCAGGTTGGCTGTAGAAATCACGATTAGTACCGGATGAGTGTTCATCCATGTTCATGCTTGAATATTCCCAGTACTTTTTGTCAAAGGCGTTAAATAGACCTGCTCTTAATGTTAAATCATTAATTGGACGATAATAACCAGTTAAGTCCACTAAGGTATAACCAGCAACATCAGCAACGCCTTCGGTTGACCAATCATCCTTACTTGCCGTCATACTAACGCTAAGTAATCCGCCATAAGTATTATTTAAACTATCATAACCCAGCCCAACAACGCCATTAAGTGGGGCCACTGAGTCAATGTGGTCACCAGTATCTTTATTTTTCCCTTCAGCGTAAGCGATAGAAAATTTAGAATATAAACCTTCAGGTGCTGATAAAGCCTCATCTAAGTTAAGACGAGCTGAGAATTCCACCCCATAAATTTCTGCTTTAGATATATTTTGGTTAGTGTAAATTTCTTTGCCGGTACTTACTTCTGTTCCAATGTTAGCTTGATCAATAAAATCATCATAATCATTATAGAAACCCGTTAACTCAAAACTACCAAGTGCGTGTTGTCCACGGAAACCTAATTCATAGGCTAAGCTTTTTTCTGCATCTAAATCAGGGTTAGGTTCGTATACCGCGCCAGTATTGTAGACATAATATAGTTCTTGCACGCTTGGTGCTTTAAAGCCTTGGCTAATTTGAGCAAAGGTACTTAAATTTTCATTTAAGTGATAAACCGCACCTACTTTCCCCGTAACAGCATCTTCTTTATTTTCTGAATAATTGGTAGTAAACCCTTCATCCTCTTTAGGCTTAGCTTTAAATCCATCATAGCGAACACCGGCGGTAATGATTAAGCTTTCATCCAGAAAGAAGGCTTGGTCTTGAGCAAATATGCCCCATTTTTCTAAGCGTGCATCTGGGAGTCCAGTGTTGCCAGGAGTGACAGTGCCAAGATCGTATTTATAATCAGTATTATCGAGTTCAAACTTATCATTACTGTAGCTAATACCATAGGTTAACTGATGAAAATGAGTTGAAAGATCAATAAGCTTATCAAACTGGGCGTCGAATTTGATCAAATCATCGCTGGCATCACGATAACGCATTCGTTGCCCTGAACTCATAAATCCGGTCGTAGTATCGTAGTTTTTATATTCAGAATCACTTGCTTGATAGTTAACTGACCAATGTAAACTATCGGCAATCGTCGTATTCATCTGCCATTCATGTTCTAAGCCAACTCGTAATCGATTCACATCATCTTCATTGTAGTTATCACTGTAAACCAGCGATCCCATAGGCCCCATGTTTATACTAGAACCTTCACTGTGTAGCTCTTGTTCATCATAGCTACGTTGATAATACTCTACGGTTAAACCGACTCTATGATTATCATTGACTTGGTAATACGCTTTCCCTAATAGGTTACCAATTTGTTTATCTGCTGGATCTGCTTGGCCTCGGCTTTCACCTAAAGCACCAGGCCCTGAGTGATAGGTTTCTGTTTCTTGACCATCAGCATAGGTAACCATTAATAAGGTTTCTAAATCATTTTGACGCATCGCCCAGGTTAAAGTGTTTTTAAAAGTTTCATCTGAGGAAGTGTAAGTTGATTTTATGCCAAAGCGATTTTCGTTACCGTCTGTGATTAAAATATCATCTGGATTTTTAGTTTTAAATAGAACCGCGCCACCTAATGCATCAGAGCCATATAACGTGGAAGAAGGTCCTTTATTGATTTCAATAGCAGACAATGTATCTACTTCAATAGTGCCTGGATTATGACGTTGTTCTGATGCGCCAGGGTTGTAAGGTGTTGGTTGTTCAACGCCATCGACCATCACTTTGATTCGCCCTTCATTCATCCCACGAATATTATAATCCGCAATTCCAAATCGGCCTTGACCCTCTACATTCACACCAGGTGTATATTGCAGAGCTTGTTGGGGATCGGTTGAAAGTTGGTTATCAATAGTGTCATCAGACACGACGCTGATTGATGAAGATACATCTTTTATATTTTGTTCGGTACGAGTTGCTGAAACCACCACTTCGTTTAATGCTGTTTTTTCTGCCGCTATTAATGGGGAAGAAAAAGATAAAGCAATAGCCATAGGCAGCAAGCTTGGTTTAAAGTTGAATGTAGACATATAGTTATCCATTACCATGTTGATTGATTCGACGCATTCTAATGGATATTAATGATAATAACTATCGTTTACATTCTTATCTAGTGCTTAATTTAAATATGGTCATTAGGATTAAATAATAAAATAAGTATTTAATTTCAATTGGTTATGTTTAATTGTGTCTAAATGGTTAATTCTATAACATGCATACCACATTTGATTATTGTGACTTATGTCACGATATTATTAATGTAATTATAAAAAAGGATGGAACTAATTTGAATCACACTATTACATTAGAGGCTCTACATGTGCTGGATGCGATTGCGAGAAGGGGAAGTTTTGCTGCCGCAGCTCAAGAATTGAATAGGGCACCTTCCTCTTTAAGTTATCAAGTTCAAAAATTAGAACAAGATTTAGACTTGGTTATTTTTGATCGCTCTGGTCATAAAGCCGTATTTACAGAAGCTGGATTTTTATTGCTTGACCGTGGCCGTACCATTATTGCAGCGGCGCAAGAATTAGTCTCTGATGCAAATATCCTTGCTCATGGGTGGGAATTAGATTTAACGATTGCTTATGATGGATTGATCCCTGTATCGAGTTTATTTCCTTTAGTTATGTCTATAGAAGGAGTAGCTAAAACAAGAATTAAGCTTCAAGAAGAAATATTAGCCGGATGTTGGGAATCCTTAGCTTATGATCGTGCTGATATTTTGATCTGTCCTAAGCTAGATCATTCACCGATTGATGTGAAAATTGAGCCATTAGGTTGTATGGAGATGGTATGGGTTGCCGCCAGTCATCATCATGTACATAAACGCTCATCACCTTTTGATACTAATGCACAAAAAAACTACCGAGCCATTGTTATTGCTGATACCGCCAGAACTTCTCCAGCATTAACACGTAATTTATTAGATGATCAACCACGCTTAACCGTCAATAATTTTAATGCAAAACTAGAAGCTTTATGTGCGGGGGTTGGTATTGGTACTTTGCCTAAAAACGTTGCATTGCCACTTATTGAAAGCGGTATATTAAAAAAAATCATAAATACTAATGAAGAAAAATTTGAAGTCGTGATTGCTTGGCGACGAAATAAAATGGGCAAAGCAAAAACATGGGCAATTCAACAAATTAAAAAACAGTGGAGGTCATCTAGTCAGTTCGACTAATCGAATTTAATCCATTAATGGGATTTTGTAGTTCTAATTGCATATCAACAACATTGTCTTCAAAGGAAATGATTGTGCTGAATCCCATTTTTTTTGCGAGTCCGACCATACCTTTATTGGATGGCATCGTCATTCCTACCATCCTTTTTGTTCCTTTTTCTTGGCTATAATGAATGAGTTTTGCTAACAATATTTTACCGAGCCCAATACCTTTTAAATCAGAACGGACCAAAATAGAGAATTCCGCCGCGTAGTTATGAGGATCGGCAACCACGCGTGCGACCCCAATAATATGTTCCTGTTTATTTTTATCTATTTGGGTAGCAACAAATGCCATTTCTCTGTCATAGTCAATTTGAGTCAAGTTAGCCAATACTTCATGGTTAAATTTACCAATATCGGAGAAGAATCGCTTATATAAATCTTCACGAGATACTTGAGTAATAAATCCGGCTAACTGGTCTTCATCTTCCGGTAAAATAGGGCGAAGTAAACAAGGTTCAGCGTTTTTCAAGTTAACAGTTTGTTCATGCTCGACAGGGTAAGGTTTAATGGCTAAACGTTGTCTCGGACAGCCTTCTTGTGATTGCAGTTCTAATCTTGCATCAAGCACTGTAAATTCATCTCCAGATGCTAATAAAGGATGTAAATCTAAACTTATTATTTCTGGGCAATCAATGACCATCTGTGATAATCGTACGAGAAATCGGCATAACGCAATCGTATCGATGGGGGTGGGTAATTGTTCTAATCTTAGTTTTCCTACACGCATGGCCCTAATAATAAGGTAGCGTGCGAGTGCCATATTTAAAGGAAGAAGTGCAACTGAGGCATCATGATTTTCATCCCATTCAGAACCTCCTTGTCCAAGTTTAATGACTGGGCCAAATACAGGATCGCTGTCTATTTTTATACGTAACTCTTGAGAACCCGCTCGGTTTGCCATCGTTTGAATGGTTAAACCTTGAATTAAAGCGGAAGGGTAAGCCAATTTTGCTCGATCTAAAATAGCCAGTGCAGCACTCGATACTTCTTCTGCATTGCGTAAATTAAGCATAACCCCCTGAATTTGTGATTTATGTACAATATCAGGTGATCGTATTTTAACTATGACAGGGTAACCTATTTGTTCGCTAATATGAATGGCTTCACTTGGATCTGAAGCAAGCCATGTCGGGAGGACGTTAATGCCGTAGTTTTGCATTAACGTTGTTATATGGTGAGAATCAAGATGGGTTCTATTACTTGTTCTTTTATCTTCAATCCATTGTTTTGCTTGGGCCAGTTGTTCGGGGTTTCTAAGCTCAACAGAGAGCGGTGTTTCCATTAATTGCTTTTGGTTTCGTCGATACTCAACTAAGTGCATATATGCACCAATTGCACCTTCTGGTGTTCGATATGTTGGAATGCCAGCTTGAGTGAAGAGGAGACGAGCCTCTTTTGCTGTTTCTTCTCCCGACCAATTAGTGAGAATATTAAATTGCTTACTTTTCTTATGATCTTTAATTGCTTGTATGACTTTTTCTGCAGTCTTGGTTGGGTGTGAGATAGCAGAAGGGCTATGCATAATTAAAATCGCATCAATATCTTTACTATCGAATAAACAATTTATGACGTTGATATAGCGTTGACTATCAGCATCTCCAACTAAATCTATAGGGTTATTATGCGACCAACTTTGCGGTAACATTTCATTTAGTTTTTCAAGTGTATCATCGGTTAATTGTGCTAATTTTCCGCCTCTGTCGATTAAAGCATCCACCGCCATAATGGCAGGCCCACCGCCATTGGTGATGATCGCTAATCGTTCTCCTCTTAATGGAACGGAGTGCGTTAATGTTTCTAGCGCTGCAAATAATTCATGGGTGTTATTCACTCGTAACATTCCAGAGCGTTTTATAGCCGAGTCATAAATAATATCTAATGTTTGTTCACCTCTGGTATGGGCTAAAACGGCTTGTTGGCCAGCGTAGCTTCGCCCACTTTTTAACACTAGTATTCGGCGATTACGTGAGGCGCTTCTTGCTGCTGACATAAAACTGCGAGCATCTTTAATTGAATCAACATAAAGAAGAATGGCTGAAGTTTTACTATCGACTGATAACGTGTCTAGAAGCTCTGCATAATCGACATCAATAGCATTTCCCAAAGAGACGAAAGTGGAAAAACCAATGTTTTTATCGTTTGCCCAATCAAGAATAGTGGTGCATACAGCCGCAGATTGAGAAATAAACGCAATGTTTCCTCGAGAAGCCGTGACAGGTGATAGAGATGCATTTAAGTTTAGCCATGGTAAAATAATACCTAAACTATTTGATCCCAAAATTCGCATGCCAGATTTCAGAGCAATGGCAAGACATTCCTCATCTAATGTTATATCTGAATTTATACTTTGGCTTTGGTACATGTCAGCTGAAATTATAATGACAGAACCAACGCCCTTATCTGCTAATTGCTGAATGATTAACTTATTGTGTTTTGCATTTGTACAGATCACGGCTAAATCTGGAGTTAAAGGTAGCGCTTCGATATTTGGATAAGCCAACACACCGCTGACAGATTTATATTTTGGTGTAACAGGCATGATTGCACCATGAAAACCGCCTTGCAATAAATTCTTCATCACGATAGAACCGGCTCGAAAGGGACGTTGTGAAGCTCCAATAACAGCAATGGAGGATGGTTTTAATAATTTGTCTAAATTGAGCATTAGTATTCACCATGATGATAAACAGCTTGAATATAGATATCATAATCAAAATAGACAAAAGTATTATCTGACAAATGCTTGTATGTGATCTATACCCATAATTCGGCGACTTAATAAAAAACATATACACAAAAAAGAGCTGTGGCAAATTCAGGAATAAAATATTGTTTGAATTGTATTCAAAGGGATTTCATTGCGTCAGGATATTGGTAATTTTTAAGTTTCTGATGGCTTATTCCTTGATATTAAATGGTGCTAGGGGCATGATGAAACTAGGTTTTAATGAATGTGTGGTTACTATGAACAAGATAGCAATTATTTCTCTTTCCGTGCTGTTGTTGGCAGCCTGTTCGTCAAGCAATTATGATTCAGAAGTCAAAACGGAGTCTTATCAAGAGGCCTATAAAACGGACGAAATTGCTCAACCAATTACTGATACTAGTGCTTCACCAATGGAGCAGGATGTAAAAGATGAATCATCAATGATTGAAGCTTCCACTGGATCAAATAAAAAGGTAGTTAAGTTAAGCCCTGCACCTGAAAACAGTCAAGAATCAACCAGCAAATCTTCAGTGCGAGTATTTTATCCAGAAGATAAAAACAAGTCAGCCCAACAGCCAGATTCTAGTCACTACCTCGTTCAAGTTGCCGCTTTAAATAGTGAAGACAAAGTATTGAAAGTAGCAGAGCAGTTACCCGCTAATCAACCCAAGTGGGAGAATATTAAAACGGTAAGTGGTAAGCAGTGGCATAGTTTATTATTTGGGGATTTTAAGACAAAAAGTGACGCAAAAGATGCTATTTTACGCCTTTCGGTTGATCTACAAGCGATGGATCCCTTTATTAAAAGTGTAAAATCGGTTAAAAACTCTCAGTATCCAACACTTAAAAAATTACCTTAAATTTTAAATAGGTAATTCGCATCTAAATGCGAAAGTGTTTTTTATAGAGTAAATGCTTCTATCTTAGATAGACGATAAGAGGCTAAATATTTTTGAAGAACAGAATTAATAATGAAAAATATATTACTTTTATGTGGTGGTGGTTCATCTGAACATGAAGTATCGCTAGTTTCTGCCCGATATTTAGAGCAACAGCTCAAACTAACCTCTGATTTCAATGTGTTAAAAGTTGAAATCACAAAAATTAATGGTTGGCAGTTAGACGATAACTTAACATCCACCTTTAAACAGGTTGAACTTGATATCACACATGCGTCTCTAAAAGGCGATGATTTTGCATCAGTTAAAATCGATTATGTTGTTCCTTGTATCCACGGTTTTCCTGGTGAAACTGGAGATATTCAATCACTGCTTGATATGGCCAAGATCCCGTACCTTGGTTGTAATGCGGAATCTAGTTCTAATAGCTTTAATAAAATAACATCAAAATTATGGTACGAGGCTTTAAATATACCCAATACTCCGTATCGTTATTTGACAGAAAATTCTACTGAATCAATTCTTATTTCTGAGCAAGCTTTTGATTTATGGGGAAAAGTATTTATTAAAGCTGCTCGGCAAGGTTCATCGGTCGGGTGCTACAGTGTAACTAAAAGGAGTGAGATGGCAGCGACTATTCAAAGTGCTTTCCAATACTCAGATCAGGTTTTAGTTGAAAAATCGGTTAAGCCTAGAGAGTTGGAAGTTGCGGCTTATCAATATGAAGGGCAATTAATTATTACCCCTCCAGGTGAAATAATTGCTCCTGATGGCGTATTTTATACATATGATGAAAAATACAGCGCAGATAGTCATTCAACGACGGTGCTTGAAGCTAAAAATTTAAGTGAGGCTCAATTAAAGGCAATTGAGCAATACTCGCGTAAAGTCTTTGTTCATATGAAATTAAAAGATTTATCGAGAATTGACTTCTTTCTTACTGAAGATAATGAAATTTACCTAAATGAAGTCAATACTTTTCCTGGAATGACGCCAATTTCAATGTTTCCAAAATTAATGGAACATAACGGCCACATATTTTCAGATTTCTTAGAACAAGCTATCCGTCGAGCGACCCAATAGTAATTGGGTAAGCTAAGGTAGAAGCAGGGGTTAAATGGCTAATAAACTTTTTAATCCCAACTTTTTATTTGCTTAAACTTAAGTTGCTCTGACTCAGATAATTGAAACTTTTCTAAGTACTGTGCTGGCATGACGGGACTCATCCAACGGCCAAAATCTTGTATCTGTTTCAAATTATACCCTTGGGAATAGAGATCTTTTGCGGCGCCGATCCGGCTAGATTGACCTGAAAAATTTAAGCTCAGTGGTAGCTTTAATAAATCACTTGCTCGTCTAAAAATACGGTAAATAGAAGAGTCATCTAACGGTTGATCCCCGAGGTTTTCATGCTTATCAATACGACTAAGTAAATAATTATTATTATTTGGTAGAATTGAAAGCCATTTATGTAAAAGAATTGATAGGGTTGAACTCAAGGTATATCCAGTATCGCCAATCATAATTTGGCTTGATTCTTGATCTTGTAAGATTAAATGATGAGGTTGTATTGTTCTTAACTGACCACGTTTTAATGCACATTCAAACATAAGGTGGTAGACAATGAGATCGCGTAAATCCTTAACTGAATCGGAATGTTCGAGTAAATGAGTTAATTGAATTAAATGTTGACGAGTGAAAGCAATCGCTTGAGTCGCATCGCCTTTTTTTTCAATTCGTAGTGCTGAAAGAGTGAAATGAATCTGTCTATGGTTTGTCGGATCGGCTAGGGAGTGTAGTCGATGTATCAAACCGATCGTTAAACTATATCGACGTAGTGTGGCATATTTCCGTTTTTGACTCTCACACTCTAAGAACAACCTTATAGCTGTAATCGCCGCGGGAAGAGATGATACATGCTTTGATCGACAAAAAGCACTAAACCGGTTCCAGTCATTTAGCATTGATAATAAAGAATTATTTGAATACTGTTGATGTGTTAAAGCATCTAATTGGTCATATTTAATAGGTAGAGAAAACCTCTCTCGACTATTTTTTAATTCATTTAAATCTGAGTTTATAGGAATTATTTTTCGCATAAGTCAGAACTCCTAGCGCACTATAACTTAATGTGATGTAACAAATACATCAGCATATCCCAAATCTCATTACTATTAAATTAATCTATAGTCAGATACTATAAAAACTCAAAAATATTAAAGGTTATTTATGTCACTAGTATATTCAACAGACATTGGTCGTATTAAGCAAGAGAAAGAGATTGATGAAAGGCCAAAAGGGGATGGAATCGTCCGCATTCAACGGCAAACTAAAGGCCGAAAAGGAAAAGGGGTCTGCATTATTTCCGGTTTGGATGCTAATGATCCTGAGTTGAAATTAATCGCTGCAGAGCTAAAAAAAGTTTGCGGATGTGGTGGTAGTGTAAAAGATAGCACTATTGAAATCCAAGGTGATAATCGCGAAAAAATAAAAGCCTACCTAGAAAAAAAAGGTCATACCGTAAAACTAGCGGGCGGTTAATGAGAATGGCTATAAGTGCAAATAGGTTTAAATGAAAACAAATCAAAGCACAATATTTACTGGCTCTATTAATAAAGCATTAATTAGTTTGGCTATTCCTATTGTGATTGGGCAGATATTGCAATCAGCTTATCAGTTAACGGATGCGTTTTGGGTTGGCCGTTTAGGTGCAGCGCAAGTTGCAGCTGTATCAATCAGCATGCCAGTTACATTTCTTGTAATAGCGATAGGTTCCGGCTTAGCCATGGCCGGCGCGACATTATCTGCGCAATACATGGGTGCAGGAAATCAAGAAATGGTAAATCATGTTGCAGCTCAAACCATGCTAATGGTATTTATTACCGCTGTCGTTTTAGGTTTAACCGGTTATTATTTATCGCCTTATTTTTTAAGATTATTAGGTGTAGAGCAAGACGTCTATCATGATGCATTACAATTTATGCATATCTCTTTTATCGGTGTGATATTTGTTTTTACCTATGCCATTTTCCAAGCAATTATGAGAGGTGTTGGGCAAGTAAAAGTACCTTTATACATAGTTCTTGTTACGGTTTTAATGAACTTCGTTCTCGACCCATTATTTATTTTTGGCTATGGAGAGTTACCTGGACTTGGAGTAAGAGGCGCGGCGCTTGCGACATTGGTGACCCAAGCTATTGCGGCGATTGTTGGTGTCACTATATTCATGCGTGGTAAACATGGGATTCAATTAAACGTACGTAGTTTCATACCCGATTATGACTATATAAAACGAGCATTCTACTTGGGCGCACCAGGTTCTGTGGAGTTGTCGGCAAGAGCTTTAGGCTTGATTATTATGTCATTTCTTGTCGCGAGTTTTGGTACTGTCACTATTGCATCTTATGGCGTTGGTTCTAATATTTTGCAGTTCGTTACTATTCCAGCAATGGGTTTATCAATGGCGGTTTCAACACTTGTTGGACAAAATATCGGGGCAAACAATATAGAAAGAGCATCTAAAATTGCTATTTTAGGGACTATTTGGGGCTTTATTGGGTTAAGTATAATCGGTGTTATTGCTTATTTTTCGGCATCTTATCTAGTTGCATTTTTTGTTCCTAATGACTCTCTAGTCATCGAAAATGGTGCGAAATTTGTAAGGACTATGTGTTTAACGTGGGGTTTTATAGGTGTGCAGCTTTGTATTGTTTCTGCATTTAGAGCTTCAGGGAACATGCTCAATACTATGTTATTATCTCTTATTTCTCAGTGGGTAATTCAGTTCCCAATCGCATATGTGTTATCGAAACATTCTGATTTAGGTGCTCATGGTATTTGGTGGTCATTTGCGATTACTAATATTGCAATAGCTTTTATTTCAGTTGCATGGTTTAGCCGAGGAAGCTGGAAGAATAAACGACTAACCGAAGATGATAAACAAATTGCTCATGTTATCGAAGAATCGATCATCGAAATAGAAGATCATAGATAGACAATTCAATAATAGGCAATAAACCTCAACAAGATAATATAATTAAATACTAATTTTAAATATGAGATCTAATTATGTATAAGAAAATACTTTTAGTAACAGTAAGTTCGCTCGTGTTAATAGCATGTAGCTCTGAGCCTAAGCAAAATAAACAAACGTTAGAAGTATCGAAAAAATGTGAGGCTACTCAATCAATACCTGGTGGATGGCAACAAGCTAAAATTACTCCGGAACTAAAGCAAGCCGCTATAGCAGCAGCCTCAAGTATGGAAGGCAAGCATACGGTTAAAGAAGTCCAAAGCGCAACTGAACAAGTTGTTGCAGGTATGAACTATAAGATTAATTTCACAACGGAAGAGTCTAATATAGCTTTTGTTGCGGTAGTTTATAGAAATCTAAATGGAGAATACCAAGTAAATAGTATTTTGCCCCAATCAGAAGTTATAAATTGTAAATAAAGACGAAGGTTCGGGTTAGCAATGGAAAGCCGTTGCTAACTTCTTTTGTTTTAATAGGGAAGATGTAAGGGTGTAATCAGATAAATGTATGGCAATCACTAATTTAACATAATGCATATAATGCGCACTTTGTTTGTAAGCCCAAAGTTGTAATGTCACTTTTTACCCAAGTTATATGTCTGCTTTGAGAAATGTTAAAATGTTCTATTGAACTTAACCATTCATGTATGCTCTTAGAGAATCTATCTATATTTTATAAACTACATTCAACGGTAATAACTATATGAAAAAAATCATTGTCCCTTTAGCACTACTAGCGATGCCTGCATTTGCTACTACGGCTAATTTCACACCTGAGCAACAAGATAAAATTGGTGAAATTGCAGCTCAATACTTAGTTGAACACCCTGAGTTTTTGATCCAAGCGAGTCAAAAATTACAGCAACAGCAGTTAGAACAACAATCAAATAGTCAGAAAAAAGCGATATTAGCAAATAAAGATATTTTACTAAATGATCCTTTAACACCATTTATTGGTCCTAAAGATGCAAAAATTAATGTAGTGGAGTTTTTTGATTACCAATGTATCTATTGCTATAAAATAGCACCTATTGTTGAAAAAATGCAAAATAACTACCCAAATGTTAAATTTATTTTTAAAGAAACGCCTATTTTTGGTAATCGTTGGGAACCATCAAAGTATGCTGCTCAAATGGGGTTAGCAATCTTTGCTCAAAAAGGCTCAAAGGCTTACGGTAATTATCATAATGGTGTTTATTCAACAGGGTTAAATGAAGGAAAACTGACAAAGATGGTGATCGATCAACAAGCAAAATCAGCAGGCATGGATATGTCAAAATTTTCAGTAACAGAATCATACCAGAAAAACTTACAATTATTTTCTCAGTTAGGTTTCAAAGGCACGCCCGCTTTAGTTGTAATGCCAAGTAAAGGGGCAACCATTAATAATACTTATGTGATTAATGGTGCGGATGTAGATGGATTAGCAAACGCTATTAAAACACTAACAAAATAACCTATTGATCGCAGACAAATCTACGGAGTACTCTTTTTCTGAGGCTCCTTTTTTATTACCCACCAATACCCCCTTACCTTTCTTATACCAATAAAAACCCTCTTGCTGCATATAATCCTTAATATTTAATGAATGCAAAAAAGTTACAGTGTAATGAAACGAGATAAATGAAATGGGACGATAACAAGTTGAAAATTCAAAACAAAACAAAACTACAAAGAAACACAAACTGGTAATAATATTACATATTGTGATTAGTTTGTGGGTAACATTTTTATCTTGCATGTACTCTCATGCTATCAATAATAGTGCACTCTAAGGTATTGAATTTAAAGTAGATAATTAATGGTTACAATTATCCAGTTAGTTACACGGTTATCCTTTCTATACGCATAAAAAAGCCCACCATTGCGTGGTGGGCTTTGAGTCTCATGATGAACATTAATCATCAATTAATATATCGTCACTGTCTCCATCATCGTCATCATACGAAGATGTGGAATTTTTCACAGTACTGCATAGTGTGTAGCTACGCTTACGTTGTGTTTTATTCAGATACTTTTTCCAACAGTTTGAATAAGAGTTACCAATAATGTCTTCGTCTTCTTTAAAAGCGGAGATAAAAAGTATCTCATCATCATCTTGTGGTTGAATTATCCCTTCAAAAAGCCCTTGCATCGTTCGGCCATAGTTTTCAAGGATCTGTGCTTCTTTAATCGTAAATTCACCCGAACGGCTAAAGCCTCGAGCAAAATGTTTAGTATCAAAAAATTTACCAGAATTTCTCATTTCTTTTTTAACCTTGCTACTCATGTTTTAGCGAAAATAGGTGTTTATCGTGTTTGTGTACAACAAAATATTTTGTTCAATTTAATAAAAATTATTTATCAAATTAGGGTATTCTTATTAGTAATAGACAATGTTGTTATCTTTTTAAATTGTTTGAGGTTTTAATGGATACTGAACTATTACGTACTTTTCTAGAAGTAGGTAAAACTCGTCATTTTGGTCGTGCAGCTGAAAGCTTATATTTAACCCAATCAGCGGTAAGCTTCCGGATTCGCCAACTAGAAAGCCAATTAGGCAGTCCTCTTTTTTCTCGTCAACGGGGTAATGTCCACCTAACTCCGGCTGGCGAGCGCCTCCTCCCCTACGCAGAATCAATCTTACAAACCTGGGGGCGTGCTAGACAAGATGTAATATTAAGTGAAAACTATATGGAGCAGATTGCCATCGGGGCGTCATCTAGTGTGTGGGAATTAGGCGGAATATCAAATTGGATTAATGACTTGCATGATAGTTTATCAGGAGCAGCATTCCGATTGGAATCCATTGGTCGTCAAGATATTGTACGTGCATTATTAGAGAAAAGTATTGATGTAGCGTTACTGGGTGATCCTCCTAAAGTTGAGGGCTTTAACTTAAAGCGAGTTGCTAACTTTGAATTTAAGCTTGTCACCACTGAAGAAGGTATTAGTTTTGATGATCTAAAAGATCTTCCTCTTGCTTACTTGGATTGGGGAACTCGTTTTTCTATTGAGCATGCAAGGATAAATAAATTATTAAAAACACCAATCCTCCATGCTTCATCAAGTCGGATTGTTTTAAATTATTTATTATCAAATAAAGGAATGGCTTATTTACCTGATCCTGTGATTTCAAAAACGGTTAATTCTGGAGAATTATTTATTATTGAAGATGCTCCGGTTATGGAACAATCACTGTATCTTTGTTGGAATAATAGCCATGAAAAAGTTGATGTAATTCAGCAATTAATCGATATTGATTTTGAGTTGAGAACAACTTCTGACGATTAATAATTTTCATCCTAACGTGAAAAATTATTCGTTTTACTGTCACATTGCTTTTTCATAATCTTACTAGGCTTAATAATAATTGTTTTTATAATAACCGTGTTTGGATAACAAAATGAGCAACTGGGATAAATGGCTAAGTAATGATAGCCGCGCTTTAGATAAAAAATCGAAAAGAGATTTTGATGACTTTGATGGAGAGTTAATCGAAAAGAGTAAATCACGTCGAAAAGCACATAGAGATAAACATTCTCAACGGTTAGATGAGTTTGAAGAAAATCAGCATTAGTATAGGGGGCGAATTGCCCCCTATTATTTTATGCCCTGATTTAGTTATAGTGCATAATAAAACTAATCTTCTTTCTTCTCTGCCCTGATTTTACTAGCTATTATTTTAATAGCTTCTGCCGTACTAATACCTTCTCTCATTAGTTTTTGAATTTCTTCGACTGCTTCTTGTTGTTCTTTGTGTGTTAATGTTGGTATGTCATCAAACATAATGAACCCTTAATTAGATAAATCGTACGTTTTATTAATCACTTGTTTATATTCAATTGAAATTAGACCTTGCCAATGTTTATGTGTCATTGAAACCCCTAGTAAATAGCGGTTGGCCGGTAAGTTTGATGCTGGTACAGTTTTCGGATAATTTGATTCATATTCTTCTGACCACACTTTTTTGTAGTCACCATCGAGTATTCCATAAAGCATCACGTCCAAAACTGGTAATGGACAATATCGATTCAGTAAAGCTGTTTTATCAATGATCCAACTATCTTTAGATTTCCATCTTACTGATTGCTCATTATTCGGACTGGCTAAAATGACCCAGTGCTCCCAATTCTTTCCAGATGTTGTCTCTAATTGTATTTTATATAAACCACTTTCGATTTCTGTATTAAGATCGATTTGGCTATTGTTATGATATTTATCATTTACTTTTTCGTTGGTTAATTTTGCATGAGTCAGTAAAGACCGACTCGGCCAACGTATAAACGATAATTTATTAATATCTAACGTAGTAAGCACATCAATGTTTAAACTATAACTTAGCCGTCCGGTATTTTGGACTTCTTGCCTTTGAATTGTAAGCTTATCTAACCAATGTGGATAGCCAGAAGGATCAAACCCTCGACCACAATCAACATCTAAACCTTTGAGTAATAAACCATCTAGATGTTCTTTTTCATATGGCTCAGGATTACTTTGCCAAGCTTCAACCATAGAATCAAAGCTTTGTTTTAAGTCTCCTTCAAGCAAAGCTTTATGAGCACGAATGATTGACGTTTGTTCTGTAAACCATTCTCTTGCTGCCCAACTGTGGTTGGGCAACAAGAGAATAAGAAGTAATAATAATCTAGGCTCAATTTTCAGCATATTATTAAGCTTTCATTTTATAACCGACACCACGTAATGTTTCAATCTTGATACTTGGGATTTTCTGACGAAGCTGTAATATATGAGTATCTACAGTACGAGTCGTTGGAAAGTGATTATAGCCCCATACATGATCAAGTAGCTCATCACGTGTAAAAACACGACCTAAATTTGCCGCGAGGAAGACAAGTAAGTCAAACTCGGTACGAGTCATTGTAATGATTTCTTCGCCAAATTTAACTTCACGTGTCGTTTTATCAATAAGAAGTTCACCAACAATAACTTTACTTCCATCATCCTCCCCTTCTGGAACTCTTAGCTGTGCCCTAATACGAGCAAATAGCTCTGCTTCTGCAAAAGGTTTAGTTAAGTAATCATTCGCTCCGGCATCTAACCCTGAAACTTTATCTTTAACAGAAACAAGTGCCGTTAAAAGAATAACAGGGACTGATTTGATTTGCTTCCAATCCGCTAAAAATGTCACAGAATCACCATCAGGTAATTGTCTATCGAGAATGACTAAATCTGCTTTATCCCATAAAGCTGCTACATCAGCAGCCAGTTCAGCATGTAAACATTCATAACCCGCTTGTTCCAAACTAACTAATAATCCGTCAGCAAGGTTGCGATCATCTTCAACGAGTAGCAGTGTCTGTTTCACAGGGAATCTCCAATTTAAATGTCGTCGGTGGACCACTTAGGCTCATATTGCCTCCCATACGAGCAACCATTGATTCAACAATCGTTAACCCAAGGCCTAAACCACTTTTACTAACAAATGGTTTGCGAAGTTTTGTCCAATCTTTTTTTGTTAGTTGTCCTTGATCAATGACTTCAAGCACTAATTTATTTTTATGCGTTGTTGCTTTTAATAATACTGGAGCTATACCATATTTACAGGCGTTACGTACTAAATTATCGACACATGTGCCTAACCAATAAATATTTACTTTCACGGCTAAGTCCTGATTTAATTCAATCGATATATTAAAATCAGACTCCTCATAACGGTACTCGAGCCATTCACCAACCGAAGGTATCCACTCTGTCGCTAATATCTGAGTATCAGATTGGAGATAATCCTTACTAGCTTCGGCTAATTGCCTAAGTCTACGAGTATCTTCACATAATCGTCTAAATTCATCATAAACGGTATGTGGTAAATGTTCGAATTCCCGTCGAAAACCTTCAACAGTAAGCGATAGGCTTGCAATTGGCGTTCTTAATTCATGGGTTAATATTTGTAATACTAACATACGGCTTCGTAAGTCTTTACGCTTACTTAACCAACGTGAATAACCCCAGCTGCATATTAAAATTATATTAACGATACCTAAGGCAAATATGCTGTAAAAAAGGGTCTCTGATTCGTTTCTATTATCCCAGCAAACATTGCCATTACGTACATAACAATGCTCCGCTAAATCAAAAGAGCTTACGGATAAGTCTGCTTCTTTTATGTGTAATTCCAGCGTTTTTTTCGAGTAGATTTGATACTCAGTCCCACGCCGTAGCCAAATTTCATTATGAGACAAAATAGTTTCAGAACCGGCAATTAAAGCTGCAATTGCATCATATGGCATTAATTGTAATCGACCTAATAATGTATTTTTAGCCGCTTTTTGTCTTTCCTGCACATGCATAAATGGTGTGAGTGCTTTATATTTATCCGGATGTAATTCGACGTAACGAGCCGCATAAGTTCCTCCTCCTGGGTGAATGAGGTTGGAACGAATAAACCATTTTAAAGGTAAGGGAGTACCTTTGCACATCGCGCGCGCGAAAACTAAAGGTTGTGTCACTAATGGACTGAGAGGATATTTACCTTTGCATGTAGTCGCAATTTTATAAACTTGTTGTAAGTCCTTTAATGGATAATTTGACGTTTGGGGGAGCATACTCTCTGGTGATAACAAGTTTGAAGGGTAGTCGGTTTGAATAACTCTCATATCATAAACAGCAATAGCATCACTATTCGTAAACGACTTTTTAAATTGGGCGATGCGTTCAGGCAACGTGTCAGCATGAGCAGACAACGTTATACAAGAAAAGCTCAATAATAAAATATGTCGTAAATTCAAAAAACTACCTACATTAATTCATTTTAATGAAAGGCATTCTACATTAAAAACAATATGGGCAGTTAGATTCGATATAGTTTTTACATATATTTAACCTATCATTCTATTAGTATACTTTATATTATGATAATTCATTGTTTCTAGATAAATAAAACCAGCCCGAAAGCTGGTTTTTATTGTTTACCGTTTGGTACTTAGAGTGCTTTTGCTATCGCATCTACACTAGCTTTAGCATCACCAAAAAGCATTTGTGTGTTTTCTTTAAAGAACAATGGGTTTTGCACACCGGCATAGCCTGTACTCATCGAACGTTTAAATACAATCACATTCTTAGCATTCCAAACTTCCAATACAGGCATTCCTGCTATTGGGCTATTTGGATCTTCAAGTGCTGCTGGATTCACCGTATCATTCGCACCAATGACAAGAACCGTATCAGTTTCAGGGAAATCATCATTAATCTCATCCATTTCTAATACGATATCATATGGCACTTTTGCTTCAGCAAGTAATACATTCATATGTCCCGGTAAGCGCCCTGCAACAGGGTGAATACCAAATCGAACTTCAACACCTTGTGCACGAAGTTTTTCAGTAATTTCATGAACTGGATATTGAGCTTGAGCAACAGCCATGCCATATCCTGGAGTGATGATAACTGATTTTGAATCCTTCAGCATTTCAGCGACATCTTCAGCCGTTGTTTCACGGTATTCACCCTGCTCTTCATCACCTGTTGTTGTAGTCGTTGGAGCATTACCAAAACCACCGGCAATAACACTGATGAAAGAACGATTCATTGCTTTACACATGATGTATGAAAGAATTGCACCCGAAGAACCGACTAATGCACCCGTTACGATAAGCAGATCATTGGCAAGCATAAAACCTGCTGCGGCGGCTGCCCAACCAGAGTATGAGTTCAACATTGATACAACCACTGGCATATCTGCGCCACCAATTGAAGAGACTAAATGGTAACCAAATACTAAAGCGATTGCTGTCATCACAAGTAATGCAAGCATGCTGCCATTGCTATTTACAAAGTAGATCATTAATGCAAATGAAACCACAATAGCCAATAAATTCCATTTATGTTTATGAGGAATATTTAGAGCTGATGATGACACTAACCCACGCAGTTTACAGAATGCAACGATAGAGCCACTGAAAGTAACCGCACCGATGAATACGCCTAAGAAAACTTCAACTAAATGAATGTTTAATAAAGCGCCAACTAAAACCCCATGTTCAAAAAAGCTGTTGTAGCCAACAAGTACGGCAGCCATACCAACAAAGCTGTGTAAAATTGCTACCAATTCAGGCATTTCGGTCATTTCAACTTTTTTGGCTAGATAAATACCAATAGCCCCACCAATGACCATGGCTAAAATAATCCAAGTGATACCCGAAGAATCAGGGCCAAAAATGGTAGCGATTAAAGCAATTGCCATACCCGCGATGCCATAATAGTTACCAAAACGAGCGCTATCTTGTTTAGAAAGACCAGCAAGGCTCATGATGAAAAGAATAGCGGCAACAATGTATGCCGCTTGTACTAATCCTGCAGACATATATTACCCTTATTTTTTACGAAACATTTCAAGCATACGTTTGGTCACAGTGAAGCCACCAAATATATTTATGCTTGCGATTAAAATTGCGATGAAAGACAAAACTGAAACAATGCCATTTCCTTGCCCAATTTGGAGTAATGCCCCCACCACAATAATACCTGATATTGCATTCGTCACAGACATGAGCGGTGTATGCAAAGAATGAGATACATTCCAAACAACGTAATAACCAACAACACACGCTAAAACAAAAACTGTAAAGTGTGACAAAAACTCAGCAGGCGCAACACTTGCGATCCAAGCGAATACGCCAGCGGCTATTGCCATGCTTGCTACTTTTTTCGTCGGCGAAATTGGTGTCGCTTCTTTTTTCACTGGTGCCGCTTTTAGTTTCGGCGCAGCTTGTGGCTGAGCTGAAACTTGGATTGGCGGAGCCGGCCAAGTCACCTCACCGGCTTTAACTACAGTTACACCGCGTAAAACTACATCATCGAAATCGATATTAATATTGCCATCTTTTTCTTTGCAAAGCAGTTTTAGAAGGTTAACTAAGTTCGTACCATAAAGTTGTGAAGACTGCGTTGGAAGACGGCCGACCATATCTGTATAACCAATAATGGTGACGCCATTTGGTGTTTTGATCACTTTATCGGCTTCAGTATAAGCGCAGTTACCACCATTCGCGGCCGCAAGGTCAACGATAACGCTACCCGCTTTCATACTATCAACCATTTCTTTGGTGATCAGTTTTGGTGCTGGGCGACCAGGAATTAAAGCTGTCGTAATAATGATGTCGACATCTTTCGCTTGGGCTGCATAAAGTTCTTCTGCTTTTTTATTAAAAGCATCAGACATCTCTTTTGCATAACCATCACCAGAACCCGATTCCTCTTTGAAATCAACTTCTAAGAAGTCAGCACCCATCGATTGAACTTGTTCTTTTACTTCAGGGCGAACATCGAATGCACGAACAATCGCACCTAGACTACCTGCTGCCCCAATAGCGGCAAGGCCAGCAACACCCGCGCCAGCAACCAGTACTTTAGCCGGTGGGACTTTACCTGCTGCGGTAATTTGCCCAGTAAAGAAACGGCCAAATTGATGAGCAGCTTCCACAACAGCGCGGTAGCCAGCAATATTTGCCATTGAGCTCAACGCATCTAATGCTTGTGCACGAGAAATACGAGGAACAGAGTCCATCGCCATCACGTTAATATTTTTAGTCGCAAGTTTTGCTAATAATTCTTCATTTTGCGCTGGCCAAATAAAGCTTATTAAACTAGCACCATCTTGAATGAGCTCAAACTCATCCACGCCAGTTGTGGCATTTACTTGAGGTGCGTTCACTTTAAGGATGATCTCAGAACTCCACACATCTTGTGTAGAAACAATCGTAGCTCCAGCCGCCTCAAATGATGCATCATCAAAATTTGCATGATCACCAGCACCAGATTCAACTGATACGGTAAATCCCAGCTTTAATAGTTGCTCTACCGTTTTCGGTGTTGCAGCGACTCGCGTTTCACCCGCAAGTATTTCTCTAGGTACACCAATCTGCATAGTAATTCCTTGGACATTGGCAATAAAATTAGTGGTTATCTAACTCGTATAATTACGAACATAAGATAATAATCGTAAACATCATGTAATAAAAAAACAAAAACTCATGACTTATAAAGCTAAGTTATATCGATTCTCACCTTTATTAAGTAAAAAAACAACAAGATAGAAAAGAAAACAGGTCATACCTGAAATGTATAGAGATCATGTTGAGTGTAAATCATGCACTTACTAGCCAACATTTAATCATGAACAACATTTAAGATTAAAATATCGTCGAGCCAGATTGATCAATAAATAATTTAGCTTTCTTCAGCATCAATTGGTTTGCATCATTTTGAGAACTTAAAACATCCGACCGAATGAAACGATGGGTTTTTGTTTCACCTTCTAGCTCTTTCGTGATGCGGCCAGCAACTCTATATTGTGAACCTTCAGAGACTGAATCTGCATAAATTAAGAAGCCACTATATTCAACCGGTTCAACAGATGCCTTTTCAACGTTCTTCGTACTGGTAAATAATTTAGAAAATAGTCCCAATGGAGTCTCCTTATAATTGTGGTTTTGATATCCGGTTCGAGTGTAGGCTAATACAGGTTGAACATTTTAAAAAGACGATTTTTGTAATGGCATTGATAGGTATGACTGACTGAGCTTGTTGGTATTCACGATAGCCATCCGATAAATAAAAATACATTCTCTATTATTAGAGATTAAATGCGATATAGAATTTAGTCTTGGTTGAAGAACAATACCAAACTTCCACCTTTAAGTGCACTGCCGTAATTTACATTAATGCCAATACCTACGTTATCGACCCAGTCACGTAAAATCGGCGGAGTCAGTAACCACCCTAGCGAAAATTCATAATAATGCTCAGTACCAAAAGAGGCGACAGGATCACCCCCTAAATCAACACGCTTAAAACTAGTATACATAGACGGGATGTAGCCAGCCCAGTTAGTCATATTATAATTAGCCTTAATACCATTCACTAAATACCAACCGTTTGGGTTACCCGAATCATAACGGTGCTCTTTATCCCAAGACTTACCATAAAAATAATTCAAATCGCTGGTATAGCGCCAATAGCCCCATTTACGCTGAAATTTATAGTCAAAAGCGAGGTGTGGTTGAGCGATATAAGCACGACTAGAGGTATTGTATGCCGCGCCATCTAAAGTCGGCTGCATATTTTGGCTTTCGCTGCTATTGTAAGAATGCGTATTTTCGTAGTACATGAAATGACTACCGAGCCCATATAACACGCGCCAGTTATCAGTAATGTTAAAAATTAAATTATACCCAGCATAGCCACTGTAAACTTTATTAACATCTAAATCTGCTGGTATGTCAGGCCGATCATCTAAGCGCGTTTCATTTTCAAAATAAACATAAGAAGCACGGACGGAAAACTCATGATGGAAGCGTTCTGTTGCCCCATCAAGTTCCCAGCTATAAGGAAAGGTTGTAACGGCTACTCGACTACGCAAATTCAGAGATTGATCATCGCCAAGGTTTTCATCCTGAAAGGGAGTAATAGCATTAGGGTTGAAATCTTGCACGCCAAAGGTAATGACATCACTATTTGTTAAAATAACCGCCGTAGAAAAAGTTTGCTCTGCCCGCGAATATACGGACATCTCAGCTCTAGCAAAGGTTATAAATGTCAAATTAAGAACGATAACGGCAAATATTGTCGTTAGTTGTGTCATTTATGAACCCCAGATCTTTTGACCATTAGCTATGCGAATTATTACCGAAAATTGTACTAAAAGAACACTGATACACAAAGCCCTTATTTTACTCTGTGTTTATCTTAATGGAGCTATGATAATTTGGTGACTTATCTAATGAGGTTTACTATGTCTGCTTGGTCTTCAGTCACATTACAATATCGTTTTCATCAACTTACAAACGGGTTTTATCAAACGGTTTTGCCTACACCTCTTCAGTTACCGGAATGGGTGGATTGGAACAGTGATCTCGCTGAATTATTATCACTACCTAAAGAACCTAGTCCCCAATTATTGTCAGAGTTTTCAGGGCAAATATTACCGGATGAATTTCGCCCTATTGCCATGAAATATGCGGGGCATCAATTTGGCCAATATAATCCAGATTTGGGCGATGGGCGTGGGTTGTTGGTTGCAGAAATAAAAGCTAAAAATAATCTTACTTATGATGTTCACATCAAAGGCGCGGGATTAACGCCTTTTTCTCGCCAAGGTGATGGACGCGCGGTATTGCGTTCCAGTATTAGAGAATATTTGTGTTCAGAAGCGTTGCATCATTTAGGTATGCCAACAAGTCGAGCTTTAGGGTTAATTAACAGCCGAACCCCTGTTTATCGTGAAAAAACTGAAACAGGTGCAATTTGTATCCGAGTTGCAGAAAGTCATATTCGATTTGGTCATTTTGAACATTTTTTTTATACCGGTCAGCATGACCAATTAAAACAACTACTCGATTTTTGTATTGATCACTATTTCGTAGCCAGTCAAAAAACTGAAAAGCCTTACTTATCCATGTTTGAACAGGTGGTGATGTCTACCGCTCAACTTATTGCAAAATGGAATGCGTTTGGTTTTGCTCATGGTGTACTCAATACCGATAATATGTCCATACTTGGGCAAACCTTCGATTTTGGACCGTTTGGGTTTTTAGATGCTTATCAGCCTAATTACATTTGTAACCATTCAGATTATCAAGGTCGTTATGCATTTTCGAACCAACCCAATATTGGTTTGTGGAACCTAACCGCTTTAGCTCATGCCCTATCACCATTCATTGAGCGCAGCGATCTCGATAGCGTATTAGAAAAATATGAACCGGAACTTAATCAAGAATACAGCCGACTAATGCGCAACAAAACAGGTCTGAATACTAAACAGCCTCAAGATGGTGAATTGTTCAATCAATTATTCACTTTAATGGCAGAAAACAAAACTGATTATACTCGATTTTTCCGTCAGCTTTCTATGCTCGATCAGGATAATGAACAAGCGATTCTTGATTTGTTTATTGATCGATCCAAAGCCAAACAATGGTTAGATCGCTATTTAAAACGTGTAGAACAAGAATCTGAATCTATACAACAGCGCTGCCAAGCCATGCGATCATTCAACCCAAAATACATTTTACGTAATCATCTTGCTCAAATTGCAATAGATAGAGCAGAGGAAGGTGACTACAGCGAAGTGAAAGTATTAATGGAATTACTTAAAAATCCGTACGAAGAACAACCAAAGTTTGATCATTACTCCAATTTACCGCCTTCTTGGGCGCAGGAACTTGAGATCAGTTGCTCTTCTTAACATGCTTATACATAATGGCACATGCCCAAAGCGGTATGGATAAGACGAATGTAAGCGTATGAATATCATGCGTAGGATTAATTGAGGTTTCCTTTATGTCAGAACAACAAGACCAAGTGATCGAAGAGTCAGTAGAAGATAGTGTAGATCTAAGTACTTACTCGCCAGAATTGCGTCATTTAATCGAATTCGAAGAAGTACCAGAACAAGCTATCCCAATGGTAACGTCTATTCATGATGTTTCAGAAGAAGCCGTACGCGATGTATGGGATGAGCTTCCGGCTAGCGCACAAAATATTCTAGATAATTTTGAGCAATTTCATGCATTGATTTCTGTAGGACAAACGTTCTCAGCTATCGATTTAATGCAAGAATTTGAAACAATGAAACTTCCTGCTGATATGGACGATGCCGGTAAGGAAGAATACCGAGCTTCATTGTTGGATAAAGTATTACAAAACTGCGTTAAAGATATGGTTAAACAGCTTAAGAAAGCACGCCGTGATCCTATCTTGAAAAAAGATTTCATCGATATTTTTAAGAAATAGATCTTTTGTAACACTGATAAAAAACGCCGATAACTTGATAATTATCGGCGTTTTTTATGCTTGTCTTTTGAAGGTTAACTACTTAGCTTTAGGACGAAACGGTTTTATCACGCTTTCATTGCACTCTAAAAATGGGCCTTCCATCAAATCAATACAATAAGGAATCGCAGGGAAAACAGCATCTAAACATTCACGAATTGATTTTGGTTTGCCCGGTAAGTTCACTAATAAACTACTTCCACGTAAACCAGCAGTTTGGCGAGACAAAATGGCTGTTGGTACAAATTTTAATGATTCTGCGCGCATCAATTCACCAAAGCCAGGCATCATACGATCGCATACGGCTTCCGTCGCTTCTGGAGTAACATCTCGCTTTGCAGGGCCTGTTCCGCCCGTAGTCACCACAAGACAACAACCTTCTTCATCAACCATTTTAATTAACAATGCTTCAATCTGAGCTTGTTCATCAGGAATTATTTGATAAACCGGTTCCCATTCTGAAGTCAGGTAATCATTTAATGTATCGATAATCGCTAGGCCAGATAAATCTTCATACACACCCTGGCTCGCGCGATCGCTGACCGTGACAATCCCGATCTTTGCTTTACTCATTTCTAGCTCCTGAATCATTACTTAAACCTCAACCTATAAAGGTTATTATTGTGAAATAAGATACCCTTTCAAGCTGAAAATGAACATAGCCATTATTGATTATACTCATGTTTCCCTTCTAAAATTCCGCCTAAAATTGATTGTTTATCCAAACAGTTATGTACGCTTGAATCAATATTACTGACTCTAAATACGTACCTACCTGCTTTCAATTAGAGATACTATGTCAATGGTGATAAAAACTAAAAAAGCCTTGAGGGTATTCAGTCTTTCAAGGCCTTTATAGTAGTGGTTATTAGAATGTTTTACCCTTTACGTGCCATATCTCTATTTGTCAGACTGACGCCTTTTATTTGTGCATACACCTTTTGTCCTTCATGCAAATGGAGATCATCATAAGCCCACGCAGTAATATTAGCCCATAAACAAGTGTCCAATGAGTTAAGGTTATTTTGATGATGTTGATTGCCTAATTTCAGCAATACCGAAACAGGTGCCATTGGATCGGTAATATCTGCCAACTTAACTATAGTGGCAGGCAAAATATTACGAATAGAGGTATCTGACGCATGTTCCAAGGTAATGGACACATCACTAGCATGAATACGGATCCGTAATGTTTCTTCGCGCTGACCTTCTATGCCCGACATCCAGACTCCAACTTGTGATCCGAACTCTACATAGGTGACATCGTAACGTTCATGCCGGTGCTTTACTTTACCTTTAAATAGCGTACTAAGTTCATTACTATTATGCCAAGCTGCTAACGCCGGCGAACGCCATAATGTTTCAATATCGCCCGCTTCTTTCACTCGCCCATCTTCAATTAAAAGCATGTGATCTGCCAAATGTAAAATCTCATCCATACTATGTGTCACATAGAGAATCGGGATATTCACTTCTGAAGACAAGCGCTCTAAAAAAGGCATAACCTCTTGTTTTCTTGGTAAATCAAGCGAAGCTAATGGCTCATCCATAAGCAAAATATCAGGCTCAGAAAGTAACGCTCTAGCAATCGCACAACGCTGTTTTTCTCCACCGGATAAATCTGCAGGGTATCGGCTTAATAAGTTAGACAGATCGAGTAATTTGACCACTTGTTCTAGTTTTTTAGCATCCACTTGACCTTTCACACCATAGAGTAGATTGCCTTTTACTTTATAGTGGGGAAATAATCTTGCTTCTTGAAATACATAGCCAATCTTGCGTTTTTCAATCGGTTTATTGATACCAAGTTCTGAATCAAATAACACATGATCATCTTTGGTGATTCGTCCAGAAGTCGGATTCTTTAACCCACTAATCGCATTGATGACACTGGTTTTACCCGCACCAGAACGCCCAAAAATAGCCGTGATCCCTGTTGCTGGAATGTCGGCATCAATATTTAACTCAAATTGATCAAGCTTTTGATGGAAGCGCAATGAAATCATACGCCACTACCTCCTGCCGTATTTGAGAGCCCCAGTTTGGTTTGACTTTTTTTGGTTAGCCATTCAGAACAGAGTAAAGACAGCAAAGCAATGATCACCGAGATAACACATAAACGTGCGGCTTGAAACTCTGCGCCAGGCGTTTGAATAAAATTATACATCGCTAAAGGGAGTGTTTGAGTTTGATTCGGAATATTAGCCACAAAGCTAATCGTCGCACCAAACTCACCAAGGCTACGGGCAAATGACAGCATCGCCCCCGTAATAATTCCTGGCAGTACTAACGGCAAAGTGATGGTAAAGAAAACTTTTATAGGAGCGGCCCCTAATGTTCGGGCTGCTTGCTCTAATTTTGGGTCGACATTCATTAAACTTAAACGAATGGATCGTACCATCAGTGGTAATGCAACGATGGCAGAAGCCAAAGCAGCACCTTTCCAATTAAAACTGAATACCAACCCAAAAACACTATAAAGCCACTGGCCAACAACACCCTGTTTGCCCATTGTTATCAATAAAAGGTAGCCAATAACAACCGGTGGTAAAACGAGAGGAAGGTGAATAAGGCTATCAAGCAGTCTTTTGCCATAAAACTCTTTCTTTACAAGCAGCCATGAGAAAAATATACCTACAGGCAATAAAAATAATACCGCCGTTGAAGATACTTTTAGGCTCAATAGTAAAGCTTGTATTTCATAATCGGTTAATACCACAACATCCACCTTTTACATCATGCCTATTAATAATGAAAAACCAGTGACTAATAGGCCATTAATGGTGTAAAGCCATATTGAATAAAAGTCTTACTCGCTTCTTCTGTTGCTAAGAATTTAAAAAAGGCTTGGCTTTCAGCTTTGTCATTTAACGTCACAGCAGGATACACAATAGGAGAATGCGTGCTTTCTGGGAAGGTTTGAATAATGGTTACTTTTTTGCTCATTAGCGCATCTGTTTTATATACAATGCCGAATGGTGCTTCACCACGTTCAACTAAAGATAACGTTAATCGAACATTATTACTCGGTGCTGTTTTAGTGGATAGTACTGACCACAATCCCATATTTTCTAAGCTTTCTTTTGCATAAATACCAGCTGGTACACTTTCGGTTTGGCCAATGGCTAAGCGATCATTTCCGAGTAATGCTGGCAACTCTTTAAATGTGCCGGCATCAACATGATTTTTATTGTCACTTCCGCTGCCAATTAGCACTAAGCTATTCCCAACTAACATTTTCACTTTATCTTTAGTTGTCATACCTTTACCTGCTAAATAATCCATCCATTTAGGATTCGCAGAAATAAAAACATCAGCCGGTGCACCTTGTTCTATTTGACGAGCGAGGGTTGAGGATCCTGCGAAAACAGGCACAACCGTATCACCCGTTTGTTGTTTAAATTCTTTACCTAACTCTTTAATTACATCTGTCATCGATGAGGCTGCATACACATGTACATCAGCTGCGATTGCAGGAATAGAAGGTATAATTAATGCAGTAATTAACGCAATTTTTTGACCGTATTTCATAGCAAACCTCTAATGTTTTATGTTAAATCAAATATCGATATGTAACATTGTACATATCGATATGAAAAAGAATACTACGATAAAACGAATAAGTAATCAAAGATTCTGCCAGATTTACAACATACAAGTGATCAAGACCTGATGTGGATCAAATATGCCAACATAAGTATGCTGCATGGTTAAAGGGAATCGTTCCAATATTTGGTTATCAATCGATGCATAAAGTATATCGCCTGCACCTATATCGAGAAAAACCTCACTACGATGTTCACCTTTATTGAGATGAACTAGCCTACCTTTAAGTTGATTATAACCCCCTTCAGATTTCCCTGTTTCAGCAATGGTCACCGCAGGCGCTTTAAATAATAATATGACTTTTTTACCTACGGCTAACTGTAGTTTCTCTGTACTTGAATGCGTTATAACCGTAGTAATAATAGAACCGGATGCCAATTTGGTTTTAATAAGATCATTTAACTCGTTAGTCTCAATGCTGGTAATTGTTCCTGTTAATTGGTTTCGAGCGCTTGTTTTCAGTGAAAAATGACTCATTACATCAAGTAAATTTTCCGTCGGTATCGAGTTATCCAATAAGGCTTTTAAAACCACATGCTGCATTTCATTCATTACGGTATAAACTTTTAGCAATCGGTGCCCAAATTCAGTTAACTTAGCACCACCGCCACCTTTACCGCCTTTCTCACTAAAAATGACTGGTTCAGGTGAAATCGCATTCATCGCATTAATAGCGCTCCATGCTCCTTTATAACTTAATCCCGCGAGTTTTGCCCCTTGGCTAATCGAGCCTGATGAATCGACATGCTTGAGTAGGTTAATACGCTTTGGATTAGCGAACAGTTCTTGATTGTTATTTAATGTGAGTAACGCTTGTAATTCCATTAAAAATTTCTTGGCTTATTCAATCACGGTCAAAAGCCAATTCAGGCCAAAGTAATGGTAGATTTAGGTGCTCTTCAATCGCATCCGCAATACGGTTGATGGCATCTTGTTTCTTCTGAAGAATATCCACAGATTGAGAGGTAAAATCGCATCCAGACCACGTTAGAATTGACTCTAAAGCATCCGGTTTATCAAATACACCATGCAAATATGTTCCAAAGATTTGACCACACTCACTTATCGCACCATCAAGATGATCATCTGTTTTTTCTTTCGAGCTCTCAGACCATTCAATTGGTTGATGATTTCTTATCTCACTTCGCCCCGCATGTATTTCATAACCTTCAATCTTAACAGGCACTTGATTCGGTAAAGTCAGCACACCTTTCATTTGGCGAAGTTGTTTTTCTAACTCTAACTGGGTCTTTAGCTCTAAGTAACCTAGGCCTTGAGATTCCCCAACCTCACCTTCTAAACCTAACGGATCGGAAATATGTTGCCCTAGCATTTGAAAGCCACCACAAATCCCCATCACCTTGCCGCCAAAGCGTAAATGACGCTGTATATCTTTATCCCAACCTTGTTCTTTCAAAAAGTCCAGATCAGAACGAACCAATTTTGTACCAGGTAAAATAATAAAATCAGCGCCTTGTAGTGATTGCCCTTTCGTACGGTATTGGAAATCAATATCGGGATGCAAACGTAATGGATCAAAGTCGGTATGATTACTGATACGCGTTAATACTGGAACAAATACCGTAAACTTTGCGTTATCGTTAAGAACTTGCTCGCTAATCAGTGCATCTTCAGCTTCAATATTTAATCCATGCAAAAATGGTAAAACACCAATAACAGGTTTTCCCGTTTTATTTTCAAGCCAATCGAGTCCGGATTCGAGTAATTTAATGTCACCTCTAAAACGATTAATCACAAAACCAATCACACGATTTTGCTCAGATTCCGATAATAACGCTAAGGTGCCATATAAGTGAGCAAAAACGCCACCTCGGTCAATATCAGCAACAATAATCACAGGAACATCGGCTTCTTCCGCAAATCCCATATTGGCAATATCATTTTCTCGTAGGTTGATTTCAGCTGGGCTACCCGCACCTTCAATCATAATGCTATCGTATTCTTGGCTTAGCTTCTTAAAAGAGTCCATCACAAAAGGCATGGCGATTTTTTTGTAACCGTGAAAATCAATCGCATCCATGGTTTGTAAAGCTTTACCTTGAATAATAACTTGAGCGCCAATATCAGTGTTGGGTTTAAGCAACACTGGATTCATATGGACGCTTGGTTCTATCCCACAGGCAAAGGCTTGTACTGCTTGCGCTCGACCTATTTCACCCCCCTCTTTTGTGACTGCGCTATTCAATGCCATATTCTGAGACTTAAAAGGCGCGACTTTAATCTGCTTACGGGCTAGCACTCGACATAGCCCAGCGACGAGGACACTTTTACCTGCATCGGATGTAGTACCTTGAACCATAAGCGCTTGATGTGCTGCTTTCATGATTATTCTCAATCCCGTTAGTCTTTAATTACATAATTAATCTGAGGTTAATTAAGCAAGTATTAGTCATTGCTTACAAACTCTCATTGTAACGGTGCAAGTCATCCAATGCTATTTGCTTCAAACTCTATTTCACATTACCTTTAAGTAAAGTATTTTACAAAGTGATAACAATCAATGAGAAGATTTCGATTATGGATAATCACATTGCTCTTACTGCCTAACTTGGCTTTTAGTCTTGGAATATCACCATTAATCAAACAGCCCTACACTGGCGATATTCCAGCACTCAAAAAGAAAGGTGTAATACGTGTACTCGTTGCCGCTGATATTGGTTTTTATTACATCGAAAAAGGTCAACCTAAAGGTATTATTGCCGAGCTTTTACAGCACTTTGAAAAGAGTCTGCGCAAAAATAAACTCAAGGTCCAAATCATTCCGGTTCAGCGAGACGAGCTTCTACCTTATCTGAACGCAGGTTTTGGTGATTTAGCCGTCGCCAATTTAACTATCACGCCCGAACGACTAAGAGATAATGACTTTAGTCTGCCGATTATTAGCCAAATACAAGAGCTAATCGTTACCAATAAAAGCGTTCCTAACTTTTCATCTATTAAAGATTTAAGTGGCAAAGAAATTTGGGTGCGTCCAAGCTCAAGCTATTTTGAAAGCTTACAAAGCATTAATAAACAGCTAATAAAGGATGGACTACAACCAGTTTATATCAATTTATTAGAAGAATATTTACAAGATTATGAGTTGATGGAAATGCTTAACCAGGGAATATTATCCGCCACTGTAATTGATAGCCACAAATCTAAATTGTGGGTTAAAACAATGACGAATATCCGTATGCATGATGAACTACCCATTCGGCAGCATGGTGAAATCGCTTGGGCATTACGGAAAAATGAGCCTCAATTAAAACAAGCCGTAAACTCATTCATCCAGAAATCAAAGAAAGGCACCCTTCTCGGTAACGTCATTTATAATAAATATTTGAACCAAACCAAATGGTTAAAAACAGCACTCAGCCCAAAGAAAATAGACCGTTTAAATAATCTATCCGGCATTTTTAAGCTTTATTCAAAGGAATACCAATTTGATTGGTTAATGATTTCAGCTCAATCTTTTCAAGAGTCACGTTTTAATAATAATTTAGTTTCACATGCTGGAGCGATAGGACTGATGCAAATATTACCCAAAACAGCCAAAGAGCCTTACGTTAATATTAAACATATTGAAAAGCCTGAAAATAATGTTCACGCAGGCGTTAAGTACCTTAGGTTTATTAAGGATCGTTATTATAGCGATACTCAAATAACGCCAGAAAACCAATTATATTTCACCCTTGCCTCTTATAATGCTGGCCCTGCCAAAATTAGAAGAATGCGTCAATTAGCAATTAGAAATGGTTATAATCCAAATATTTGGTTTAATCATGTTGAAGTCATGGCGCGAAAATATATTAGTAAAGAGCCGGTAAACTACGTCGCAAATATTAGCCGTTACTATGTTATTTATAAGCAGTTAGCAAAAATTCAACAGCACCGAGAGGATCAGCAAGCACAAAATATAAATCAAAGTTATCGATATTTTTAGGCTCGTGTTGAGTAAGCAGTTAAATGACAAACCATCAATAAGCGCTATTAACGGCTCATAAAAAACCTCTGAGTAATATATCCAAATCTTATTGGTTACTATCGCTCAGAGGTTTCGTTAATCTTTATAATAGAATTTATTTATTGCCAAGTTTCACTTTGGGTTGTACGTATTGACGGCTAATGTCAACCACCGCCTCATCTTGGAAGAAACTTCTTCCCAGCAATACGCCAAAATCCATATGTGTACGATCAGCTAAAGTAAATTCGGTATTCAGTTTTAAGCTACCAACCGTAACCCAACCTTTAACGGTATAACGTTCAACCGTTTTTTCAGAATTAGACTGGCGAATAAACTTGGTAGATACAACGGGTAATGTAAGTTCTTTTGAGGTTTTACCGTCATGTGAAAGCTTAAACTTTACCCATTTTTTACCATCGCGCTCAAAAGCAAGAATATCAACAGCGCTTACTGATGAAGTGGTCGCCCCAGTATCAATACGAGCTCGAACGTTAATATCCAAGCCATCGATATGTATCCATTCTGTTTGCCCTAAAATCAATTTACCTTCAGGTGTTTTAATTCCTGTCGTCATTGCTTTTGTTTTTTTAGGTGTAACGGTTGGCATTGGTTTAGGTTTTACATTTGGGTGTTTTTTTACTGGAGAAAGCTTTGTTTCCGTTTTAGTCGCTGCATCTTCTTTTGTTACGGTGTTAGTACTATTGGACTTTGTTGTTTCATTTGTTTGTGCTTGGTCCGGTGTTATTGAACAACCGACGACAGCAATAGACAATACGACTGGAAAGAGGAAACCCAATTTTTTCATTATACTAACCTTTTATTTATTCAATTTTTAGCGCAGATACATTATCTCGCTAGTGTAGCAATTGCTGATGCAACATACTCGATGTCTTTTTCTTGCAAGCCGGCAATATTAATTCGACCATCACCCACGCCATAAATTCCATAGTCTTGACGTAATTGCAGCATTTGCTTGTCCGAAAATCCTAGCACAGTGAACATACCTTTGTGCGACTTTATAAAATCAAATTGCTCCATATTGTGCTTATTGTTTAACTCTTGACACAAAGCAATACGCAAACCAACCAACCTTTGCTGCATGACGACTAATTCTTGTTTCCACATTTGAGTTAAACTTGAGTCATTCAGTATGCTCGCCACTAAATCAGCACCATGATCAGGTGGCATAGTGTAGGTTGAACGCGCTAAAGTCATTAATTTACCTTTAGCATTATTCACTTCTTGCTGGTTTTTTCCGACCAAGATCGCTGCGCCAGTACGTTCACGGTACAAGCCGAAATTTTTAGAACATGATGCAGTAATCAGCATTTCATCCACATTATTAGCCATATGCTTTACGCCAAGAACATCTTGCTCTAGGCCGTCGCCAAAACCTTGATAAGCGATATCAACAAAAGGTGTAAATCCATTTTTTTGAGCCAATGCTGTAATGGCTTTCCAATCATCAAAACTGATATCGGCGCCAGTGGGGTTATGGCAACAACCATGTAGTAGCACCACATCATTTGTTCCTGCATGAGATAAGTCTTGCAGCATTTTATCAGAATCAACTTGGCGAGTTTCAGGATTAAAATATTGGTAATAACGAACCTTTAACCCTGCCGCTTCCATAACAGGTCGATGATTAACATAACTTGGATTGCTGATCCAAACCGTTGTATCTGGCTGCGCAATTTTCATTAAATCGCCGAGCATACGTAGCGCGCCACTTGCGCCAGGAGTTTGAATCGCTGAGACACGAGAATAAGCGGAAGTATCTTTTAAAATTAAATCGATCATTCCCTGATTGAATACTTCGTTACCTGCTAAGCCAACATACGCCTTGGTTGATTGTTGTTCTGTTTGGCGAATTTGCGCTTGTTTTACCGCAGCCATTATAGGGGTTTGACCTTGACTGTTTTTATACACGCCAATACCAAGATCAACTTTTTCAGATCTAGGATCTTCACGGTAAGCAATAGAAAGAGATAAAATAGGATCTGGTGTAGGGGCAGATAGATGAGAAAGCATAAGACACAACCCTGTGAAATAATTGAATTTAGATAGACCTCCAAATTACCACCAGAGCAAAAAAAAATCGACGAGAATTTTGCTCTCATCGATTCATTTTTAAATCTAATTCATGTTTAGTTCACATCTGTAAAATAATGAATCACCTGATTCGCGCTTCCCTTCCACCTTAAGCTAGGATCCGCCAATGCTTGTTCAAATTTGCCATCAATTAAAACATCCACTAAATCCGTCACTCTTTTTTGCTTAGCTGTTAATTGGGCTAACGTATAACCAGTCCACATCCACACATCTTTACCAATACATTCTTGGCGCACACGTACCAACAATGACAACACATCATCAAGGTTATCCGGATGAAGCGGATCCCCTCCTGATAACGACAAACCGCGCCTTTTGATCCGTTTATCTTGCAAGTCACGAATAATGGCATCTTGGTGTTGTTTCGTGAACAGTTGCCCTGCATTTATCGACCAGGTTGATTGGTTATAGCAGCCTTTACATTGATGAATACAACCCGACACAAATACAGTACAGCGAGTGCCTGGGCCGTTAATGACATCAATGGGATAATATTGTGAGATATGCACTTATAAATTCCCGTTAGCGTATTTATAAGTGCTTAACACGGCGTTTCACTTCTTCTTGTTTACCATCGTTAAATGGCCGTGCATCAGGGCTGCCTAAATAACCACAGACTCTACGCGTTACCGAAACTTTACTCGAGTCGTGATTGCCACATTTAGGGCAAGTAAATCCTTTGCTAGTACATTCAAACTCACCGGTATAACCACATTCATAACACTCATCGATTGGTGTATTCGTGCCATAATAAGGAACACGGTTATAGCTGTAATCCCATACGTTTTCGAGCGCCTCTACGTTATGTTGCATATTTGGAAATTCGCCATAACAAATAAAACCACCGTTTGAGACTTCAGGATATGGCATTTCAAAATCAATTTTATCGTATGGGTTAACCGTTTTTTGTACGTCTAAATGGAAGCTGTTGGTGTAATAACCTTTATCGGTAACCCCATCAATAACACCAAATTCTTTTGCATCCAAACGACAGAAGCGGCTACATAAATTTTCACTTGGCGTTGCATATAAACTAAACCCATAGCCACTTTCTTGCGTCCAGCGATCAACCGCATCTTTTAAACGGTTGACGATTTTTAATGTTTTTTGACGGAGCGTTTCATCGTCATAAACATGCTTCTCACTACCAAACAATGCCGTTGCTGTTTCATGCAAACCGATATAACCCAATGAAATGGATGCGCGTCCATGCTTAAAGATATCCGCAATATTATCGTCAGCGTTAAGACGAACACCACAAGCCCCTTCCATATAAAGAATTGGAGCGACTCGTGCTTTAACATTTTCTAAACGATTAATTCGAGTATCTAATGCGCGTTTTGCTAATTTCAGTTTGGTCTCTAAAATAGTATAAAATGCATCTTCTGAGCCTTTTGCTTCAATCGCAATCCGGGGTAAATTGATGCTCACAACACCAAGGTTATTACGACCATCATGGATCAATTCACAATTCTCTTCATAGGCACCTAAAAAGCTACGACAACCCATTGGCGTTTTAAATGAACCCGTGACTTCAACCACTTTGTCGTAGTTAAGGATATCTGGGTACATACGTTTAGTTGCACATTCAAGAGCAAGTTGCTTAACACAATAATGCGGATCGGTTGGCTTATGGTTTAAGCCATCACGAATTGCGAAAACTAATTTTGGAAAAACGGCCGTTTTACGATTTTTACCTAAACCAGCAATACGATTACGTAAAATAGATTCTTGGATCAATCGGCTTGCCCAAGATGTTCCTAAACCGAAACCGAAGGTAACAAAGGGCGTTTGTCCATTGGCGGTATGTAGCGTGTTCACTTCATATTCCAATGATTGAAAAGCGTCGTAGCATTCTTTTTCAGTCTGTTGACGAGCAAACTCTTGTGGATTAGGAATATCCCATTGTTGAGCCAATTTTAATTGCTTGGCATGGCTGGCTTGAACGTAAGGCTCTAAAATTTCATCTATACGATTAATTGTCGTACCACCATAAATATGGCTGGCGACTTGTGCAATGATTTGAGCCGTCACCGCCGTTGCTGTTGAAATTGATTTAGGCGTATCAATTTCAGCATTGCCCATTTTAAATCCGCTGGTTAGCATGCCCTTAAGATCAATCAACATGCAGTTGAACATTGGGAAGAATGGTGAGTAATCCAAATCATGGTAATGAATATCACCAACCTCATGAGCAGTTACAATGTCACGAGGAAGTATATATTGTTTCGCATAATGCTTCGCGACAATACCCGCTAGTAGATCTCGCTGCGTAGGAATGACTTTTCCGTCTTTATTCGCATTTTCATTTAGAATGTCAGTATTATTTTGTGTAATTAATCCATCAATTTCTTTGGTTAATACACTCGTTTTTTCTCTGGCAATATCACGATCATGTCGGTATTCAATATAAGATCTCGCTAGGCCTTTATATGAGCCTTGCATTAACTCATTTTCAACTAATGTTTGAATCTCGTTGATATGAATTTCTTGTGGGTCAGCGCTCGCTTGGGCGGATAACTTAGCTTCTACGTTTTGAGCGACACTTTGAGCATAATCTTTTAATGCTTTATCTGAGTGTTCAGCTGCACTTTCAACAGCAGCAATAATGCGATTTTGATAAAATGGTACTTTTGCACCATCTCGTTTTATTACAATTAACTTAGTCATTACGTCTATCTCCACTGACAAATTACTATATATGGATATAAATCCAATCGAGACACAATATATAGTGTGCATTATCAATTTTACGACGAATGACTTCTTGATCTAGATCAATAGAAGCTTATAGATGATGAAGAACAATACGCTCTAAGTGATCCTGATCTCGGGTATGAAAGAAAACGCTCTTATTTAAATTTACATACTATTTTGTACGTTACCAAGTCGCTAAAATCTAGCTATTAAATTGCTACTTTGATCATTCATTTCATGTATAAAAATGACAATCTATTTCCTATTCAAAAGGACTACAATGTACTTTCTTAAAGGTCGGCTACATCTGATAATATTAGTGATTATTGGCGGAATTTTTTCCATTCATGCACAGGCAGATAATCTTAACGTTGTAACTTGGAATCTAGAATGGCTTACAACTAAACCCTCAAGCAAGATCCCTCAAAGCATTCGAAGTGAACAAGATTTTTACGCACTAAATGATAAGTTCAGAGCAATGTCGGTGGATGTTTTAGCTTTTCAAGAAGTCAATTCCATAACTGCAATAAAAAAAGTAGTCGGTCCTTTTTATAATATTTATCTTTCCGATCGTGCAAAGTCTGCATATCGTTCACAACAATTTTCAGATGTGAATCAATACACGGGATTTGCCATTTCCCAAAAGTGGCGCGCTCATGACCCAAAAGATTTGGTTTTATCGCCTAACTCAAAACTACGCTTTGGTACTTATTTGATACTGCAGCGAATGGGAGAACCCAACGTTCATTTATTATCCGTACATTTAAAACAGGGTTGTATTGGTAAGAAGTCGAGAAAAAAGGCGTGTCATCAACTTATTCAGCAAGGGGAAAAGCTTAACTCGTGGATGAAAGAACGAATTAGGAACAAAGAAACCTTTATTGTGATGGGCGATTTTAATCATAATCTATCTTTTCATGGTCACTCATCACAAAACGATTGGCTTTGGTTGGCACTAAACCATGGAATTGAAAAACAAGTTGAATTAGTCACTGCAACCACGGGGGCCGTCTGTCAGGTAAAATCTAAACATGATCCTAACTCTCTCTATCGTTACCCTAGCGTGATTGACCATATTATTGTCAGCAAACCAAGCCATACTTCTTATGCAGAACAGGTGTTATATAGTCGGCAAGAAGCGCTTGATCACCATTTAAGTGATCATTGTCCAGTCGCCAGCACTATTAATATACGTGGTATCGAATAGTCAAAATCAACCAGCTTGGTTTACGCCGCCAATTCCTGCGAGTGCGGTTGGATAATGCCTTTCTTCGGCTAATTCACATGCTCTTTCGAGTATTTGAGTGAGACCTAGCTTGGCAGAAACAGAATTAAGCACCAGTTCATCATCATTTTGAATATAACCTTTGCTACGTAATTCCGCTTCCACTTGCTTAGCCGCTTCAATGGCAGAAGAGGCTTTAACTATTTCTAATCGGGCGTAATTGTCGCCCACAAATGAAACACTAGCCGCTCGTAGCGAAATATCAGACCCTGGAACTTGTTGCGCACCAAATAAAGGTTTTCCACCTATTTTGGCATTAGAGAAACTGGGGATAAATTGCGCCATATGGGTAATGGCTTTATTGGTGCGCTCGATTTGTTCAGCCTCATCCCAACCTCTAATTATTTTATTAATAAGGTAAGCCGGTAATTTAGGTTGAGAGCTTTCTTCTGTTGATGTCGCCACACCATCACTAAACAAGGTAATATCTTCTGTCATACCATGAAGTTGAAAATAACCGTCAGGATACGGCGTTAATTGCGCCATCCCTTGTGGAGTACCACGTTCACCATGAAATATAACCTCTGGCCACATTCCATTATGCTCAGGCCATTGAGCGACATAAGCGGCTTTGAATTCAACTAAACGAGAGCGTGGTGCTTTAACCCAATCATCCACGGTTCCCGTTTGGTAGCCAGACGCATTAATTAAATAATCCACATCAACCGATTTATTCTGTCCGCTGGTGCCCGTCACAGGAGAAACTGATGGTTGAAAATGAATTTTCCAACCGGATTGACCCTTTTGATTAATTGACTCATTCACGCCAGTCACCGTGGTTCCAGTGTGAACATGGCAATTAGAAAGCTGTTGTAAAGAAATATTCACAGTCGCCGATAAGCGAAATACACTGAGCCCATATTCTTGCACTAACACCACTGGGAATTTAAGTAACTTCAAATCCACTTGTTTAGCAAAAGGGATCATCCATTCATCTAAACTGGTTTCAGTCATATCATCAAGACTCGGGGGATCCATTTCAGCCAACCTTTCAAGGTCAGCTTTAGAATAAAGCTTATAATAGTGACTAGGATTGCCAAGCACCTGATTAGACGAATCATTTACAACAAGTTCTTGATAGGCTTGCTGAATCACATCTAAGCGTGGAAGTAGATCTTCTGGCTGACCTTTATCTTTCTTTGGCACGGCAATAACCGTCGGGCGAATATTTAAGGTATGACGATAAAGTTTAACCGTTTCTATCGATTCTTTTAGCAGTTGAACACACTGCTGTTGCGAGATTTCACGATATAAATTGCCACCTGCGTGTAAGTGACAAATTGGAGGTCCGTCGACCAGACTAGGACCACGTTCAAAGATAGAAACGTTCAAACCCAACTCAGCAAAATGCAAAGCAGCCGTAGCACCTGCAATTCCACCACCAATAATGCCTATATGAGGTGCTGACATAGTATTAATTAACAATCCTAAACATAAACCCAATATTTGGGAGCATATAATTCACTACCATAATGCGATATCACAGTACGTTATGAAAACCTGACGATTACCCTATCATTTTACTCAAATTTTTCGAGAAATAATTGAAAATATATTAAATTATTTTATTAAAAATATTTGAAATAAACCTTGACTCAATCTATTCACTTTTCTGTTTTTTATGAAATGTGCATAACCAAATTTCGATAACAATTGTATCTCATGGTCTACAAGCCAACCGCCTTAAAATAGTAAATGAGTTATCCCAATCGTTATCCACCGTTTTTGTGGATAACTCATAATCCTATTAACACTTTTCCTAGTCGTTAACTTTATTCATTGGGATTAATAATTGACGAATTAGCGTTTTCAGCACCAAAGCTAAAGTAACAAAAGCCAATGCAGGGAGACTAATCCATAACCCCCAATGCCAACTAGGATCGAGCTCAAAACCCCACTTCATAATACTCGCGACACTGGCTTCTGCGCCCATACACGCCACTAGCCCTGCGATTAACGCCATAATTCCATATTCATACCACACCGTTCTACTAATGCGCTTACGACTCGCGCCTAACGTTCGGTACAAACGAATTTCTTGCTGACGCTGCGATAAGCTCAACCTAAGCAAAGTGAAAATAAGCAGTAAACCGGCCACCACGCCTAAACCTGCTAACACCGTGATCGACCAAACTATTTGAGTCAGCAGAACTTGAATTTTCCCTGCCATGGTTCGAATGTCCATCAAGCTCACGGTTGGAAAATCACGAGATAAGGTATTTAAAAAAGTATTGGCATCAATTTGACTATTAGTCGTAGAGGCCGACGCTGAACTTTCTGGCGCTTTAAAACTCACCAGCCAAGTGCCGGGAATATCTTTTAAAACATCAGGTGTAAAAATAAAGTAGAAATTCGGCTTCATTTCACGCCAATGCACTTTACGGATAGTGTTAATTTTGGCACTTACCGTTTGACTGCTGATCACAAATGAAACGGTATCGCCAATTTTTAAACCAAGATCGTCTGCGACACCAGATTCCACCGAAACACTCCCCGGCTCGCCCCATGTTCCTTCAAGTAAATCGTTACTTTCTGGCAACGTATCAGCCCAAGTGAAATTTAGTTCACGACGTAATGAATCACTTTTATCTTCACCATGCGCGTATTCTTTTGCATCCTCTCCGTTGATTTGGCTAATCCGACCACGAATGATTGGATACGCCTGTGAACGAATAAGCTTCGCATCATCTAGATGTTGTAAATACGCATCTTTTTCATAATCGGCAATGTTAAGTGCAAATACATTCGGAGCATCCGGAGGTAGGGTTTGCTGCCAATCACTGAGTAAATCACTGCGAACCAACCAAATCATCGCAATCAGCATTAATGACAACGCCAGTGCGCCAAATTGAATACCGCTCGCAATCGATGAGCGGTTAATCCGACTTAAAGCCAGTTTTAATGCTGGAGATGCGGGGATTTTTTGCAACAGGCGAGCTAAACACAAGCTAATAATAGCGAGTACAATAAACAGTATTACAATACTAACAAGCACCATCCACACCAAGGTATTACTACCGTAAGCCAGTATTAATAACCCCAATGGCAATAGTACTAAGCTCCATGCTTTCTTCGATATTCGAGTCGGTGTTGCTTGCATAACAGAGGCCGCAGAGGTGTTTAATAATCCTAACAGTGGGATCCCTAATGCGGGAATACCGATAGCAAAACAAGTTCCGATGGACAGTATTAACGGCATCCAACCATAACTTGGTAAAGGATCAGGCAATACATCGGTAAGAGGAATACGCAACAATATTTCCAATATGATGCCAATAACCGCCCCAGCGATCATGCCAATCACAAACAAGCTACCAATTTGCAGCGTAAGCCAACGAATAAGCCAAGGTTTTTGCGCGCCTAAACTTTTAAGCATGGCAATAGTTTGACGACGACTCGCAACATAATGTTGGCAGGTTAAAACTAACGTAATAGCCGCCATCACAATGACAATCGCCACGGTTAGAGAGAGATATTGTTTAGTACGGTCAAACACTTCTGATGTGCGACTCTGAGAGTCTTGATCAACCCAGCGATCGCTTGGCGTTAAAGACAGATCTTTTTTTAACCCATCAATTTGAGCTGTTGAGGCATTAATAAATAAGCGGAAGCTGACACGACTACCCACCTGTACTGCGCCCGTTTTAGCTACATCCGATTGATGAATATACACACTTGGCATTTGTTGAAATGGATTGAAGGCTAGCCCCGGCTCTTGGGTAATCTCCCCTGACACCTTAAAATCGGCATCACCAATTGTTACGCCGTCACCTATCTTAACTTGCAACTGCTCCATGACTCGAGGTTCAAGCCATAATTGATTTGAGCTGACATGGTTTAAACGTTCGTCACCACGTTGTAATTCCATATTGCCACGTAATGGATAAGCCGTATCGACCGCTTTTACCGTCACTAATTGCATGTGGTTGTCACTAAATGCCATCGTTGCAAAACGTGTCAGGGTCGCGGTAGTTAATGCTTGCTTGTGAGTTTCATCCAGTAAGATTTTAGGTAAAGGGTTCGATGATTGAAAAACGGTATCGGCTGTTAAGGCATTTTTTCCCTGCATAACCACTACTTGATCAAGCCTATCAGCCAAAGCTGCCAGACCAAACACACAAGCAATAATCAGCGTCAATGCCATTGCCACTGGCCATAATTGACCATGTTTGATTTCGCGCCAACTCCATTTTAATAACGCTTTGTTAGGTAAAGATCGCGCCGTATTAATATTTTTAGGTATCTCAGGGTTTTGCTCATTATTGACTGGAGAATGTTTCATTATTTCTCCTCAGAATCTTGGTCACAATGTTGTTCTTCTAAATATCCCGCTTGCATATGAAAAATACGGTCACAACGTTTGGCAAGATCGCTGTCATGTGTCACTAATACTAGAGTGGTACCGTGAGCTTTATTTAATTCGAACAATTGCTCAATAATGTTGGCTGCGGTAATTTGATCTAGATTCCCAGTCGGTTCATCAGCAAACAAAATCTGAGGTTTAATCATAAATGCTCGTGCTAGTGCAACACGCTGCTGCTCTCCACCGGATAACTGATTTGGAGTATGGTGAATACGATCTTTTAAGCCTACTTCCGTTAATAACGTTGTCGCACGCTCAATATTTTCATTTTCACCTTTTAATAAGCAAGGCAAGGTGACATTTTCTAATGCTGAAAGAGTGGGAATAAGTAAAAAACTTTGAAAAACGAACCCAATAGCATCACTTCTCAGCGCCGCTCTCGCTTCATCATCCAATTGAGACAACCGCTTACCCAATAAACTTATCTCGCCCGTTGTGGGTGTATCCAATCCCGCCAATAAGGTCATTAATGTCGATTTACCCGCGCCAGAGGTTCCAACTAATGCCACACTTTCGCCAGCATAAATAGAAAGATCCACATCATGTAAAATGGTTAGCTGTTCTTGCTTAGTACTAACCACTTTGGCAACACTTTGCGCTGTGATAACGGCTACCTTTTTAGGATCTGACGCGGTAGACTCAGTGATTATATCTGCGGATTTATTTGCTATAGGTGATTGAGACATGATGAGAATATTTTCCTTATTGATGATGTTATGTATAACGTCATTAGCACAAGTGAACATGGTGCAAGCAAGCCCAAAAAATCCAACCATTTTGATACTTGGAGATAGCTTGAGTGCCGGTTACCAAATGTCTATCGAACAAAGCTGGCCTGCGTTATTGCCGGATCAATTGCAAGCTAAAGGTATAAATGCCAAGGTTGTTAATGGCAGTATTTCTGGTGATACAACCGGTAATGGTCTTGCTCGATTGCCCTCACTACTAAACCAATATAATCCCGATTGGGTGGTCATTGAATTAGGGGCTAATGATGGGTTGCGCGGCTTTCCTCCTGCAACCATTACTCGTAACCTCACTAAAATCATTAAGCTGAGTCAAAATTCTGGTAGCCAAGTTGCGCTGATGCAGATAATGGTTCCACCTAATTATGGTAAACGTTATACCCAAGCCTTCTCTCATTTATACCCTGAATTAGCCAAACAACAAAACATCCCTTTGTTACCTTTTTTTCTAAAAGATGTCATCGTTAAACCTGAATGGATAAAAGAAGATGGTTTGCATCCAAAAGCGGAAGCACAACCGTGGATCGCCCAATTCATGGCGACTCAGCTGCAATCAATACTGTGAATGTAATGTCTAATACGAATTTGTGATGATAATGGTTCACTTGCGAATGAAGCTCTTTCATCCTGAGTAACCACGGTTATTGTTGATTTCATTTATGATCTGAAACAATTTTTTTCCTTTTATTTCGAAAAAAAGCCATTTATACCCTTTTCGCTCAATAAAAGTTTTCAAAAATAAATTTATTCTGAATCTATAATTTTTTATCAATATATTTCATCCAAACAAAAAGCATACATAGGATCACATATGGTCATTGAACCCATCATTAAAGGCGTCGTTGCCCGCTCTGCCCATCCTTATGGGTGTAGAGCTGCGGTTAAGCAACAAATTGATTACGTAAAACAAGCTGTATCAATCAAAAATGGTCCTAAACGCGTGTTAATTTTAGGGGCATCTTCAGGCTTTGGTTTAGCTTCACGTATTGCGCTTACTTTTGGTGGTAGTCAAGCTGATACCATTGGCGTGTCATTTGAACGCGGCCCCTCCGATAAAGGCGTTGGAAGTGCGGGTTGGTATAACAATATTTTCTTCAAGCAAGAAGCCGAAAAAGAAGGAAGAATTGCAATCAATATCGTAGGTGATGCGTTTGCCAAAGAAACTCGCGAGCAAGTCATCGAAGCAATTGAAACCTACTTTGAAGGTGAAGTTGACCTCGTTATTTATAGCCTAGCAACGGGAATACGCCCTGACCACAATACCGGAAATAAATGGGTATCGAGCATTAAACCAATTGGTGACAGCGTCACTGGTGCAACTGTGTTATTAGAAGATGACTCATGGCTTGAGAGTACTATTGAACCGGCAACGGATATTGAAATTGAATCTACAATAAAAGTCATGGGCGGCTCCGATTGGGAAAGCTGGATAGATACATTGATCAACAATGAATCACTCGCTGATGGCTGTAAAACCGTTGCATTTTCTTACATTGGCAGCGAGGCTAATTATCCTATTTATCGTGATGGCACACTTGGCTGGGCAAAAGTTGATTTACACCAAGCCAGTCATTCTCTTAACTTAAAAATGGCCTATTTTAATGGCTCTGCACATGTGAGCGTTTGCAAGGCTCTAGTGACCAAAGCCAGTGTGTTCATCCCAACATTAACGCCTTATCTCATTGCGCTATACAAAGCGATGAAAGATAACGGAACCCATGAAGGTTGTATTGAACAAATGCAGCGTTTATTTACCACCAAGCTCTATGGTCAAGAAATTATCCCCGTAGACGCTGAGCGTTTAATCCGAATTGATGATTTAGAAATGGATGCTAATATCCAAGCCCAAGTTAAGATCATGATGGAAAGCATGACTGCTGATAATTTTAAATCTATTGGTGATTATCAAGCAGTGAAAAAAGAATTCATGCAAACCAATGGCTTTGGACTTGAAGGTGTCGATTATACGCAAGATATTTCAATGGAAGAATTACAAGCGTTAGCAAAACAAACAACTAAAGCAAAGCCGATATAGGATCAAACTGTGATTGAGAGCCGAAGAAGATCATCTTAACCTTCTTCGGGTCTCGGATCCTGTCTTCCGGCACGATCACCTTCTCCTCTACGCCCTTAATCTCTTCGCCTAAAACCCAATTCAGGTTATACTCAGCGCCATTATTTTGCCCCACCTAAAAAAGCGAAACTGATATTCTATGGAAAACCTGATCTACACTCTGAAAAGCATCGAAAAACAAAACTATCGTGCCTATCAACAAATTAAAGGCCAATATAATTTTACTGATTTCGATCTTTTCATCGATACGGTTCAAGGTGATCCGCATGCCACCGCTTCTCGACTGCGCGCCAAACGTGCTTGGTCATTGACCGATCTACAATGGTTGCAACAAGAATCGGAAGATTATCAACGCGCTGCTCGCGATTATATTGCTCGTTATTTTTCTAAATTAGCACAACCAGAAGCCACGGTTGATATCGCATTTAATGGGCAAACGATCTTAGATCATACCGCGGTATTATTTACTGAAGATGGAATCGAACTGCGCTTTCGTGTGAACCTGCCTGCCGATGGTCGACAAATTTTAGGCAAAAAAGCCATTAATATTTTGACCTTCCATTTGCCGAAGTTTATTCGCCGCGCCACCCTTGCGCGTGAAATCGATATTGACGCTTTAAAACGTCATTGTGAAATTACTGAAGATCAAGTTGCCCTACGCAGTCAATTAGCGGCTAATAACTTAGTAGCATTTGTGGCCGATAACAGCGTATTACCACGCGTATCTGGTGATTGCGATCTGCCAATGAAAGAAGCCATTACTTTTAGCGCGCCAGATTCTTTAGCCATCACACTCCATACACCGCACCGTGGTGATATTCGTGGTTTAGGTATTCCTAAAGGCATTACCCTAATTGTGGGCGGTGGTTACCATGGTAAATCAACATTATTAACCGCGATTGAACGTTCTATCTATGACCATATTCCAACGGATGGCCGTGAATATATCGTTACCGATCCACAAGCAATGAAAATCCGAGCTGAAGATGGTCGCAGCGTTCATAATTTGAATTTGTCTAATTATATAAATCACTTACCAATGGGGAAAGATACCACTAATTTCTCAACCCAAGATGCTTCCGGTTCAACCTCTCAAGCGGCTTGGCTGCAAGAGTCTTTGGAAGCAGGTGCCAGTACGATTTTAATAGATGAAGATACCTCGGCGACCAATTTCATGATCCGTGATGAGCGCATGCAGGCATTGGTTGCCAAAGGTGATGAACCAATTACACCACTGGTGGATCGTATTGGTCAGTTGCGTGATGAACAAGGTGTATCCTCCATTATTGTTATGGGCGGATCTGGTGATTACTTTGATATTGCGGATACGGTCATTCAAATGCATGATTACCAAGTGCTTGATGTGACTCAAAAAGCAAAACAAGTAGTGAAGCAACATCCAAGTCAACGTAACCATGAAGTGGAAAACGAGCTTGTCGCGCACCCAGCCCGTTCATTCCAAAATGGTTGTTTGCAAAAAATCTTAGCGGAAGGAAAATTCCGTATTCAAGGGAAAGGCACTCATACCCTTCGATTTGGTAAAGAACACGTTAACCTTTCAGCTTTAGAACAAATGGAATCGATTTGTGAGTTAAATACCATTGGTTGGTTGTGGTTCTTATTATCACAGCAACCAGGTTGGAGCGAGAACCCGGCTCAAGCATTCGAACAATATTTAGCGGGAAACTGGCATCAAGCCCTGCCGAATAATGGTGATTTAGCTAAACCAAGAACGCTTGATGTAATGGCTGCGTTGAACCGTTTACGCAAAGCACAATTTAAAGCTTCATAATTCATACGGATTTAAAGCTAAACGCCTAGATAGAACACCACTCACCAAAATTGAACTCCCAGCGCCAAGGCTGTGAGTTCAAATAAGAATAAGTATGACCAATAACCCAACACTTAAATATCTGCAAGGCTATCCTGAACAAGTGTTAACTCAGGTCGAGCAACTGATCAACAATGATAAGTTAAAGTCATGGCTGAACTCTAAGTACCCTAAAATGCATGACCTCAAAACAGAAAAAGCACTGTATGAATACACGATACAAATCAAAAATCGTTATTTGAAAAAATCATCACCACTGTCGAAAGTCATTTACGATCCTAAAATCCATATCGTTAATCATGCATTAGGCTTACATACTTTTGTTTCTCGTAATCACGGTGGAAAATTAAAAGCTAAAAATGAAATCCGTATTGCTTCCATTTTTAAAGATGCTCCCGAGCCGCTGCTTAGAATGCTAGTAGTTCATGAACTCGCGCACATTAAAGAGAAAGATCACAACAAAGCTTTTTATGCTTTATGTTGTCATATGGAACCTGATTATCACCAGCTTGAGTTTGATGCTCGTTTGTTTTTAACTTATAAAGAAATCGTTAACATCACATTAAAATAATGTAGAAAAAACACACAAAAACTTGATCAAGTTCAAATAAAATGGTCTAATTGTGACGTGAATCACATTAAAGGCCAGGTATGAACACTATTACATTTACAGCAGAACAACCTAAAACAACCCTTAGCAATAAATTGAAAAGTGCAATCAAAATTGCGCTGCATGTTGGGTTGCTTTACGGTTCTGCTTTTGTATTTATCGCACTAACAGCATTCACTTGGATTAATTTCAAATTCATTTACTAAACTGTTAATCTAACGACTCTAGTTAGATTAGGTTTATAGCCGATAACATAACGCCTACTCTGTTATGAAGTAATCAACTTCATTGATAGATGGGCGTTTTTTATTGGATTTTATATAATAAGCCTCAGCTTCCTATATGATTTTTATTCCATTATTGAGTGAGTATTCAAATGTCATCACCTACAATCAAATTCATTGCGACCGATATGGATGGGACTTTACTGGATCAACATGGCAAGTTAGATCCTGATTTTTTCAACGTTTTTGCCCAACTTGAAGCCCAAAACATTATGTTTGCTGCCGCATCTGGGCGTCAATATTACAGCCTAGTGGAAAGCTTTCTTCCCATAAAAGATAGAATGATGTTTATTGCTGAAAATGGCACTTTAGTGATGCATCAGGATAAAGAGTTGTATAGCTGCACCATCGATTCCCCTTCAATTAAAGAAATCATAAAGCAAGCTCGTACCATTGCGGGTGCATACACTGTTTTATGTGGTAAAAAATCGGCTTATATTGAAACACAAGATCCAAAGGCATTAGAAGAAATACAAAAGTATTACCATCGTTGTGAATATGTCAATGACTTGCTAAGCGTTGAAGATGAATTTATCAAGGTCGCGATTTGCCATTTTGATGGAACCGCTGAAAATGTTCACCCAACAATCAATAAGCTCTTTGGTCAAAGCCATAAAGTAGTAGTAAGTGCAAAAATTTGGCTCGATATTATGAACATCAAAGCATCTAAAGGTGATGCTATAAAGCACCTACAAAACACATTAGGTTTTAGCTATGAAGAAACCATGAGTTTTGGTGATTATTTTAATGATATTGAAATGCTGCAAGCCAGCTACCATTCCTATGCCGTTGATAATGCTCACGAAGAAGTGAAGAGATTTGCCCGTTTCAGTGCACCTAGTCACCGAGATTCTGGTGTATTACAAGTTATTCGTTCTTATCTTGTATCACTAGAGTAAACGAACTCACTTTGGGTATCAGCGGTGACATTCGCTCTATTTAAAGACTCATTACTGGTGTTTAGCACGCGTAAAACTACCAGTAATGATATTCTGATACCGCTTTCAATAATGAGAACTCTTAATTAAAAGCGGCTTCATATTCAAATCTATCAGAGTAGTAAATCTGCTTGAATTGGGAAATATTCATCTGCCGCTTCAATCAATGAATTTGCCGTTAAACCAGGAACGCCATACACTTCCACTTTCTTACCGTAACGTTGCTGAATACGCTTAGCGAGTAAGTCAAAATCACCATCGCCAGATGCAATCACTATCACATCCGAAATTTCGGCTAATTCAATCGCATCCAACGCAATACCAACATCCCAATCACCTTTAGCGGAACCGTCTTGTCTTTGAATAAACGGTTTCAGTTTCACGTCAAAACCAATTCCGCGTAAAATATTGTGGAATTGTTTTTGCTTATCATCACTGCGAGCAATCGCATAAGCATTGGCATGAATTAAAGTTCGTTCTTTCATCACTTTTGCCCAAAAGGCATTGTAATCAAAATGACGATGATAAATATCACGAGTGGTGTAATAAATGTTTTGTACATCAACTAAAATCGAGACGGTTTGCATAAAAATCCATAGTTAAAAAATAATTGGCTGACAGTGGCCTAAGTTATAATAGATGAGCTAGGAGATATCAGGTTGAGCGTGTTTATTGATCCATTGCAAATATTCAAAGTATCCCGTTTCTATTGGTAACATGATAATTTGCGGCACTTGATAAGTATTTAGGTCCAGAATCAAACGTTCTACTTCTTTATACTGAGTCTTAACCATTTTAATAATAAGCAAGGATTCTTGATCGTGATTCACTTCACCATGCCACTGGTAATAACTTGAAATAGGTAAGACTTGCACACATGCAGCTAGTTGCTTTTCAAGAAGTTGCCTAATAAGTAACTGTGTAATTTCATCATCGTTCGTTGTCGTAAGCACAACCGCACAAGGTTGTAATCGACCCTGATCATTTTTTAAAATATTGCTATCGGTGATAACACTCATGACAGTCTCTCCTTTAAACAATTTCTAGATTACGCTCCTTTGCGCTAATTATTCAGGTTTAACCCAAACTTGGCTAAAATCAAACCAACCTAACGCATTACAAGTAGCATTTTGTAATGACCCACAATGGTCTTGACCTACCCCTAACCAGCAATGGAACATTGGAATAACTTGCTTACTTTGTACTAACTCTTTCGCTAATATTTTGGCAGGAAATGACGCTAAACTCTCGCTCCGCCAATCATTAATTAAATTCTGCCAGTTGTTAAATAACTCCGGTTTGCTCATTTTATCTATATCACTATAGCCGAGTAACCAACCCATCAACGCATCTTTTCGATTATTGGCTAATCCCATTGGTTTAAGCCAAAGATCGATTTCTTGAGGGTTTTCAACTTCAATATCATATTTTATCGTTCGGATCTGAAGGCCATCTTTTTTCAATAATGATTTAATCGCGGCAACCACATGAGGAAATAAAGGATGCATAGAGTGATACGCAACCGTGATCATAGGCTTTGACATCTCCTCACCAAATGGTAACCGAATGTCAGTATGATAAGTGCCACTGTGATGCCACCCCGGCTTTAAACCGTGAGCATGAAGCAAGCCAAGCTCGATTACTTTTTGATTCGGTATTTCTCGTAATAAACTAAAGGAATTCAAACGGCTCGCAAAGTATTCCGCCCAAAGTGGATCTTTCGCCAGTCCCGTAGATTGATTTAATAATAAGTAAGTACAGCCAGGATCAAGCTCAACATCAATAAATTGCCCTTCTTTGGGTTTCATTGGGTTGGTTAAACTCGGGTAAACCATCGAAGAATGTGATTCATCAATCACCCATACTTCCACTCGCTCAATAAGAGGTCGGTAACCAAAATATTGATCATGCGCTTCTAGTACTAATCGAGTTTCATCATTGCGAGTAACTCTATATGGCCCTGTACCATTTGGGATTAAATCAAATAAGTCTGAGCGCTCTGAAGTACTAGGCAGAATTTTAGCCAATGTTTCTGTTAATAATAATGGTAAATAGTGGTCTGCTTTATTTAATACAATATCGAGCGTATTCGTTGCTGGTGACATAACCGATTCGATATGTTGAAACAGTAACATCGTGCTCATTTTCTCAATACTTTCAATAACGTCATTCATTTGTAAACGATCACCACTATGAAATCGTACTCCTGAACGTAAATAAAAGCGCCAGTGTGTTGGGGTAAGCATTTCCCAATGGTGAGCAAGATCGGGCTGAACATTTTCTTGTTCATCAAGCTTTGTCAAACCACTAAATACTTGATGAATAATATGTTGTTCAGAGCGACGAGTAGGTTTAACAGGATTCAAATTGGCAAGTTGACGATAATAAGGCAAACGAACAACCTGCTCGCCTTCTAAATGACTGACCCCCAAATAACTTTGAAATATTTGCGTTAGGCGAGAAGGGTCATTATCTAATACCGATAGAGCATGTCCAATCTTACCTTCTTCCAAATATCGCTTAGCAAGGTTTTCACTCACATCATATTTATTACGTTTAAAAATAAGCTGCGATTGTTTTCCACGTCCCGCCGCTGGGATCCACTCTATCCAGTCCTCATCGGCTAATTTATTCAAAACAATACGAGCATTACGGCGTGTACAACACAAAATATCAGTCAAATCATCGAGCTGAATAGAAGTATCTTCACCTTGAAGATGTTCAAACAAACGTTCAAATTGAATACGTAAACGAGGACTGCTCATAAAGAGGAAACTCAACTATCTTAAGTCAGAAAAATATTTCCTAGATTAGCACGCTAAACTGAAGAATTCTTTGGTTAAGTGTCAAAGAATGTACGAAGAAATTGCCTTATTATTTATTATTTATTATTTATTATTTCATGAATGTCCGTGATGTAATAAATCCATCACTCCTGAATCGGCGTACCAATAAAATTAGAAAGCTGCTGTAACTGCTCTTGAGAATCAAGCTGTACTGACCACTGACACTGCATATCATAGGCGGTAACAACATTAGCACCACGGCCAATCAAGGTTAATGCATCGGTTTGAGCTTGTAATGTCACCAACCCAACGCCTGTTAGCCGTACAACGACCTCGTGCATATTAGCAATGACTTTACCGTGTGAGAATTCAATGATCATTATCGAGATTTCACTGCCATGGTTATACGACTAGTACAAAGCAAGCGCTTGTCTTCATCAACAATTTCAATCTGCCATACTTGTGTTGATACACCAATATGAATGGGCCATGTGGTACCAGTGACTAAGCCGCGGCGTTTGGCTCTGATGTGATTGGCGTTAATATCTAATCCTACGCAATACGAGTTATCATCCACACACATATTGGCTGCTAATGAGCCTAACGTTTCAGCCAATACAACCGATGCGCCACCATGCAACATGCCAAGAGGTTGATGAGTAGTATGATCAACCGGCATAGTCGCACTAATGGTGTTATCACCTAAATCGGTATAAACAATATTTAAATGCTCCATCAACGTATTCTTAGAGCTCGCATTCAAAATATCGAGATTAACTTCTTTCTTCCAAATCATAATTATCCCATTCTTTTACTATTAGGCATTCAATCAGTGTATGAACTGAAACAAATAATTCGGTTTACCATATTCTTATCTATAGGTAACTGCAAGATAACCAATTAAATACTGATATTCATATCAATAAATAGCAATACTTTAAAGCGGTTCACTTTTTAGACTCACATTAGATATTCAAATATAAATCTGAAAAATGATTGCACAAAACACGAAGTAAATCTCATATACAAATGTTCAAAATATACTATTGTTAATCTAAGTGTATTATTTATATACAATAACATCCCTAAATAATGGGAGAGCTACAATACCTTTGCTTGCAAGAATGAAAAAAGGGTCAGTTCATATGAGCTGACCCTTTTTTTATTTATTTTTCGCCTTAAGGCTGATAATCACATTATAGATAATCGATGCTGGTTAGCTATTAACTACTTTCTTATGCCCTTGTTCTAAATGAACCACATCAACTAAATCATCACCAGAAACTTGAAAGGCTTGACCAAAACCTTTTACGAATAAACCTTTCTCTGGCTTTAAGCAAAAAAGTTTAAAGTCCTCTAACTGGCTGAGGCTTAATATTATTTCACCGAAACGAACTTCCATTTGCGCAATAGCGGCTTGCCATTGAATGCTATTTCTCTCAACAACACTTGCCACTGCATCAAAAGTTAAACGTTTACGAGCAAAAAGTTGTTTCGCAGACACTTCATCTTCAATTAGCATTAAAGAGACATTGGGAGTATCTAGTAAGTTTCGTGCATGGCGAGCAATCTCTGAGATCAGAACAAAGTAACCGTCTTTATTCGACACAAAGGGTGCGTAGCTCACATTAGGTTTACCATCTCTATCAATGGTAGCAAGCTGAATAGTTTTTCTTTCATCTCTAAACTCTTGGATTTCTGGGCCTAAACGACCTTGTAATCTTTCCTGCTTAACTTCGTTTTGCATAATTTATCCCTTTATAATGAGTTCAATGAGGATTGAAGTTGTTTAAATTTTTCTACCTGATCTGGAAACAACACGCGTTTATTGTCTCGGCCTAAATAAACTTTAAAAATACTGTCACCTTGTTGATCAAAAAAGCCAAAATAATAGCTTTCTTTTCCACGGAACAACTTGGAAATAAGAGCTACTTTAGACATGCTTTCAAGCTTTAAATGCCCGTGTAACTCACCTTCTCGCCCCATTAAATTATAATAACCATGCGCTACCTTTCCTTTTGGAAACGGAGCTTTAACTTCGAAAATAGAGCCACTTGAATGCACAATACTGGTCATCGGCCCCCAACCAACCAACTGCTCTAAAATACTTTGTGCATGGCTTCCACTAATAATCACTGCCATCTCTTTAGGTAATGATAAAACCACCTCAAGCTCTGAAATATTGAGCTGTTGAGCAATGCTAGCAGGCAATAAGCTAGGGTCCTCAGTAATGGCCGTTAATACTGCACCCTTCATGCTATCCAGCTTTACTTCTGTCACATCACTCTGCTGACTTAATTCCATTCGTACCTATTCCATTTAATAACCAACTATTTTTGTATAAAAGCATCATAATTTCACGTAAATAATAATGCAAATGATAATTGATATTATTTGCATCTTGATCAATAATTCCCGTCATTACGTTTCTTCTAAGATCATTGATAAGGATATCTTGTGAATTTCAGTCGCTATACATTTTCAGCTGCCATCGCGATTGGCGCACATGTATTAATGGTAACTCAGTTAGATGATCAAAAAGCCTATGCTATGCCGGCAGGCAGCAATAGCACTAAAGTATCGATTAATTTAATCGCTGCATCACCAAGTGTAATGTCCAATTCTTCAGCAGCGCCATTGACTAACGTGCAAAAAAAAGCCACTCCTGTAGAACCAAAGCAAACCGCGCCCAAATTGAAACCGATAGCTGAAAAAAACCGACATTAAGTAAACCACTTAAACAAAACCATCCTTCGATTAAACCGGTACCAAAAAATAAAGTCACTACAAAAACATCGACAAAGCCAGTTAAAAGCGTCAAAAAAATCGATACCCCAGTGACGAAAACAGAACACTCTACCAAAATGATGACCAAACAAGATGCTAAAAAAGGCGTCAGTGAGCAGCCCATTTTGATCGATCAGCCTGATTTCATTTCACCACCTACCAAGCCCCGCTACCCTCGTCTAGCTCAGCGCAAAGGGATTGAAGGGACTGCAACCTATGAAATCTGGCTGGATGAGACTGGCCAACAGATTAAACGCACATTAGTTTCATCATCAGGTGCCAATATGCTAGATGCAGCGGCACTTGATGCAATTAAAAAATGGAAATTTACCCCAAGAAAGGTAAACGGTATTTCCATGGCACATCGTGTCCAGATCCCTATTCGATTTAAGTTGGATTAACAATGGTATTTATTTTACATATTCAAGCACAATTCGGTTTAATGGCGTGGCCATTAGTCATCTGCTCACTCCTAACTCTTATTATCATAATTGAACGCAGCCTCCATGTTGTGCTCAATTTACATATTGGGCGCAAGCAAATGGCCCAGCACTTAAATAATGTTGACCGGAATGATTCATCCCAAATATTTAAATTATCAGAACAATTATCCGGCAAGAAAGCATTGCTCTATCAAGGTGCAAGTCTATTACTTCGTCAGCAACATACCCCAAAAGCATTACGTGAAGATATTGCCGAAATGTGGTTACAAGAGAAACGATTGCAACTTCAAAGTGGTTTGAAGTTATTAACGCTGATCGGTGTAATTAGCCCATTAATAGGATTATTAGGAACGGTATTAGGCTTAATCGATATGTTCAAAGGCGTTGCAGCAAGCACGGGTAATATTACCCCCAATGATCTGGCCGATGGCTTAGGACTTGCAATGAGAACAACGGCTGCAGGTTTGATTGTTGCTCTACCCGCAATCTCAGCAGCGCAATTATTCACACTTTGGTCTGAACGAGTAATATTTCGTTTAGAGCATGGGTTAAATCGTCTTAATTTATGGTTAGAAGGTGTTGATCTTACTCCAAGTAACAGAGCGCATTTAGATACGGTGACGAATACTGACATTAATACAGTCGAACTATCATGATCCGCTCACAACGGTCTGATTCAACAGCAGGACTAACGCCAGATCTGACCCCTTTATTGGATATTATTTTTATCGTCATGGTATTTTTACTTCTCACCGCTTCGGTAAAATTAAGCTCTCTAGAAGTAGATCTTCCCAATTCTGAACAATCGGCGACTCAAGCCGTTGATAATAAATCGATCACACTGAATATCTTAAAAAAAGCACCTTTCTGGGCTATTGATGGCAAAGCAATGTCAGATTGGGAGAGCTTCCAATTAGCCTTAGTTGAATTAGTCAAAACATCCCCAGAAAAGCCAATCGTAATAGCGGCGGATAAAAGTGCAGAAATCCAGCATATCGTCAAATTATTCGCCTTTTTACATCAGCATAATATTGCTGCTACACAAATCCTCATGGAAGACCCTAAATGATGAATTTCAAACCATTAATTACGCTACTTAAATCTTTTAATATCGGCATTTTTTTTCATCGATTAACTTTGAGTGTAGTTCTAACATTCTTGCCACAAACAGCGGTAATGGCTGCTGAACGAATCATAAGCGCAGGTGGCGCTGTCACTGAAATAATAGAAGCTTTAGGCGCGAGTGATCAACTAGTTGCTATCGATCTAACGAGTACTCAACCAACAAAATCTGAATTACCAGTAGTCGGTTATCATCGCCAGCTTTCAAGCGAGGGTTTACTGGCTCTCAATCCAAGTAGAATTATTGGATCCGATGAAATGGGTCCGGCTTCGACACTCAATACATTGAAAGAAGCTGGCGTGAAAATAAATGTGGTCAATAGCCAGAGTGATATTGATGGATTATTAACACGAATAAATGAAATTGCTCAACTGACACATACACAATCAAAAGCCCAATCATTAGAACGAGATATTCAAACGAAAGTGGCGCAGTTAGAACAAAAAAATCTTGCGCAGCAGAAAATAGCATCTGCGAAAAAGATTCTTTTCTTACTGATCCATGAAGGGCGGCCTGCCAATGTTGCGGGAAGAAACACTACCCCAGATGCCATTATTAAACTTGTTGGTGGTGTTAATCCAGCGGCTGAAAAATTAGAGTCTTATAAGCCAATTTCAACTGAAGCCATGATTGAAATGCAGCCTGATATTATTTTAGTTAGCGGTCGTAGCTTTGATAAATTAGGTGGCGCGGACGCTATCTTGAAAAAAATGCCACTGCTGGCAGCAACACCCGCTGGTCAATCTAAAAGTATTATTACCATTGATGGTCATGCTTTAGTCGGTGGTTTAGGGCTAAAAAGCTTAGCCGAAGCAAAACGAATCCAAACTCTCATTTATCCTTAACTTATTAGACAGGAAGTAACATGTTACGCCATATTCCTTTTAGCCTTCTATTTACGGCATTTACATTGTTACTGTGTATGATCATCGTGATCTCTATTTCTGTCGGCCCTATGAATATTTCGTTTAGTCACAGCCTTCAAAGTAGTATTCAAAATATTTTGCCTACGTTTATGACACCAAAGATACACGATTTGCCGATACATGTTGAGCTTATCATCCAACAAGTACGCTTACCTCGCACACTGTTATGCTTATTAATTGGCGCAATTTTAGGCTTATGTGGCGCCGTCATGCAGGGGCTATTTCGTAATCCATTAGCCGAACCAGGAATTATTGGGGTGTCATCTGGCGCGGCACTTGGCGCGGCGCTCGCCATTGTTTTCTTCGCTGAATTAAAACAAGACTATCCGCTATTTATGGATATGGCCGCTGTTCCAATTTTTGCTTTCTTAGGTGGTGCATTGACGACCATCATTGTTTATAAATTAGGTACGAGCCAATTTGGTACTTCCGTGACCGTAATGCTACTCGCTGGAGTCGCAATAAGCGCATTATCGGGTGCCGCGATAGGTTATTTAAACTTTATTGCAGACGATCAAATGCTGAGAGATTTATCTCTTTGGTCAATGGGCTCGTTAGCGGGTGCTACCTGGGCCGGAATTGGTTTAGCCGCTATAACATTAATCAGCTTACTGGCATTTTTTATGCGACAAGCCATGCCACTCAATGCCTTATTACTCGGTGAGGCTGAAGCCATTCATCTTGGCGTTCCAGTCCAATCATTGAAACGTAAATTAATATTATTAACCGCCGTCGGTGTCGGCGTTACAGTGAGTTTAAGTGGCATGATAGGGTTTATCGGACTCGTCATCCCTCATCTTGGACGAATGTTAATTGGTCCAGATCATCGCGCACTACTCCCATTTTCAGCCATTTTAGGCGCGTTATTACTAACATTAGCGGATATGTTCGCACGTGTTGCCGTAACACCTGCAGAATTACCGGTTGGTATTGTGACGGCAATTGTGGGTGCCCCATTCTTTTTATACCTTCTGTTTTCCCAAAAAGGACGGATTGTTTAATGTTGACTACTTCAGCACCTTTAGCTACCGCCATTAAAGCTCGTCATATTCATCTACAATTTGGCAATAAGCTTATACTAAATGATCTTAATTTAGATATTTACCAAGGACAAGTGACCGCTTTATTAGGCCCGAATGGAACAGGAAAAAGTAGCCTACTCAAAATTTTAAGTGGTGAACAATCGCTTTCCAAGAAACCTAAATTAACTAATAACGATCAAGAGCCAACTTTGCATTATTTTGGTAAAGCACAGCAAGATTGGGATAAATCTCAGTTAGCCAAACAGCTTGGCATGTTACCTCAACAAAGTACGCTTACTTTCCCATTTTTGGCTAAAGAAGTCGTGGAGTTAGGGGGCATTCCATTAAGTCTGAATAATCACGATTTAAAGCAAACGACTCAAAAAACCATGGCAACCGTTGGTATTTCTGATTTAAGTGAGCGCTCTTACCCTTCACTGTCGGGAGGAGAAAAACAACGAGTTCATTTAGCTCGGGTACTCACTCAATTAAGCAGTGCAGCCGATAATTGTATTTTTATGCTAGATGAACCAACGTCGGCTTTAGATTTGGCCCATCAACATAGAACGCTATCTTTAGCGAAAACAATGGCAGATAACGGTGCTACCGTCATTATCGTACTTCATGATTTAAACTTAACGGCGCAATACGCGGATCGGATCTTATTACTTAACCAAGGAGAAATCATTGCAGATGGCACTCCTTGGGAAACATTAACCCCAAAAAATATTTCACAAGTCTACGGGTATCCAACATTTATTCAGCCACACCCTACTTATGGTTTTCCCGTCGTTTATCCGGTATAGGTTTTACCTCACAAGGACAATCTTTCAGAAATTAAACTATTGTTTGATTTTCATCATGGTTATTGGCTAGTTTTGCAAAAAAATGAGGCGTAAAATAGAGTAAATCGTTACTTATAAGGCAATAAGCATGAATAATCAAAGACAAGAATTAGAGCTAGAAATAACTGAGAACGAAGTTTGTGAAGCCTGTGGTTGCAGTGCTGAAATGGGATTTATCATCAAGGAAGGTGATGATGTAGCAGATGTTCATATTCAAGGTCCAAATAAGGCAACCCTAATCACTCATCTAGAACCTTATTTAGCATTAGCAAAACGTGTAAATGAAAAATTTGAATATCAAATTGAAGACATGACTGATGATGCAACACAGTTAACGGCTCATATTAGATTTGAATGTAGCGCTGAAAAATTAATTTTTGAGTTACAAAGCCGTAGTTTAAATCGTTAATCATTTTATCTTTCTGTTTAGCCCTCAATAAAGTGCGTTAACGATTTTTATTAAGCCAGTAAACTTTAAGGTCACTTCAACCTAGTTACTGGCTTTTTTTATGCACTTTATTCGATGTTTGTACTATCAACACGCCGTCATCATACTGGCAACCATTTGATGTGCACTTTTTGGCATTGGTTTTATTTCACTTAAATATTCATGAATTTCTTTAGGGCTTAATGTGCAACCACGATCAGTAAAAGACATGATTTGATGTGTGGTGCTGACTTTAGCTAATGTGAATTGATCGCGATTAGAATTAAAAGGGGAAAACATCCAGCGTAAATGTTCCACTTGCTCTATTGTTGCATAATCTTCTTTTTTCTTAAATTCGTAGACATTTGTCATTCTATTTTCCTTTTTACCAGCGCCCTACAACTGTTTAAATATACAGTATACTTTCATCGCATGTCTATTCTTTTTATCCGTGTAAATTTTAGACATAAAAAAGGCCGCTTAAAAAAGCGGCCAATTTAGGTTTAAGCTAGCAGTTTATTCACGTCCGTAAACGTTATTTTCTTGCTCTTGAACACGGATAAATGTGGTGCGTTTTGTCAGCTCTTTAAGCTTCGCTGCGCCAACGTAGGTGCAGGTTGATCGCACGCCGCCAAGAATATCGTTGATAGTGTCATGCACGGTTCCACGAAATGGAATCAAAACTGTTTTACCTTCTGCTGCGCGGTACTTCGCCATACCACCAGAATGCTTCTTCATCGCAGACTGGCTACTCATGCCATAGAACTTCATGAATGCTTTACCATCTTGCTCAACACGTTCGCCACCTGACTCTTCATGCCCAGCTAACATACCACCAAGCATGACGAAATCTGCGCCACCACCAAAGGCTTTAGATACATCACCTGCGCAAGTACAACCACCATCGCCCACAATCGTTCCGCCAAGGCCATGTGCCGCATCCGCACATTCAATAATGGCAGAAAGTTGAGGGTAACCAACCCCCGTTTTTACGCGAGTTGTGCAGACAGAACCCGGGCCAATGCCAACTTTCACTATATCGGCGCCGGCAAGAATCAACTCTTCTACCATATCGCCAGTGACCACATTACCTGCGCTAATCACTTTATCAGGAAAAGCTTGGCGTACTTTCATCACGTAATCCACAAGATGCTCAGAATAACCATTAGCAATATCGACACAGATAAAAATTATCTCATCGGTTAATGCCATAATATCTAGGGTTTTCTGGAAGTCAGCGTCTGATGTCCCCGTTGAAACCATGACATTATTTAAAACTTTAGCTTCATTATTTTTAATGAAATCGGCCCAGTCAGCAACGGTATAGTGCTTATGAATCGCAGTCATTACGTTATGCTCAGCAAGCGCTTGCGCCATTGCAAAAGTGCCGACTGAATCCATATTAGCCGCAATAACAGGTACACCAGACCATTGACGGCCACTATGCTTGAATGTAAAATCGCGGGTTAAGTTTACTTGAGAACGACTTTTTAGAGTTGAACGCTTAGGGCGAAATAAAACATCTTTAAAGCCTAACTTTAGTTCTTGTTCGATACGCATTTTATACACTTCCTTTGAAACAAATAATGACGCGTCCGATTCTAGTTCGCAGCTTTACTGTATCAGCAAGTTGCGTTGCGAAAATCGCTTTGGCAGAAGCATTCGCATATTTCGGACACAAAAAAACCGGAGCGTTGGCAGGCGCTCCGGTTTTCAGTATTATAGGTTCAGATATTTTTGTTACTAGTCTGATATTTCATTTTTTTTTATGATACCTTATGAAAGATAGTAACTCATAAAACCATCTTAGCCTCAGAACCTCCCCCTAGATAAAACTCTATAACTATTTGTTAAATAAGTAGTTAACTAGTGATTATGGCCATAATGTCAAAAACAATATGCGCAATACCACTGCAAATACCACTAATGACACACCTAATTTATAATATTTAAATTCACTGATCGACATTTCTACGCGTTTATAGAAGATAGTGGCTAAACCTTTCCAATCTTGACTCCTCTTTCCATATTGAATCATGCTAATGAAAATTAGACCAATACCTATTAAAAGAAAGCTCTTCTCTATCATCAATAGTGTCATTTCAATCATATTCACCGCTCCCATAATCCGTTGCGATTAACGATATAATGCTACTACTATGTCGTTTTTTTTAATCCACGACTGTTGGACTTAAGTCGTAAATATCAGATTATGTGATCTTTATGGGCAATGATCTTTATCAGTAATAATCTTTATAAACCATGGATCTTTATAAATCATGATATTAACAACCAGCATAAATAAAAAAATGCAGAGTGACCGATGAAGTCTACTCTGCATTTTATTCATGAAGCTTAAACGTGATATACCCGAGAGCGGATCTAAACTGTGGCTTCAAGTCAACACTATCTCAAATTACAGCTTAGCAGCGGCTACGTAATCTTCTAACTCTTGTACTTTTACGGTGGTGATAAGTTGATTGTCAGCATAAAAAGTAACTAGGTCACCAGATTTAACACCACGCAATGTTTTTTGAGTGCCATTTACATAAGCAACGTTCATTTGCAGTGTGTTTGCATCAATTTGTTCAATTGTTGCATTTTCAATATCAGCATTGTTCGCTTGAACGGGTACGGTAGTCAAAGAGCTATCTAGTTTATCATTTACTTTAAGTAAAGATGGAGCAGGAGTATCAACAACGGCTGGTGATTTACCAGTGATCACGTTTTTACCAGTCCAGAATTCGATGGCGTTAAAAATGAATAAATCGCCAACAGATGCAATCGCATAAATTGGGCTCATTAAAAGAAATAGGCCTTCACGCGCATAACGGTTATCAACTGCCATTAAGTTAGCTTTACCAACCAGTCCTGTTACACCCATTTGCCCCATACAACCACTAAGCGTTGTCACTCCTAGAGCCGCCACTACTGCTATTTTTAATTTTTTCATATTAATAATCTCTATTTTATTATGTTTAAATTCAGGCTAAATTTAGCACAACGGAACACTTTCGTTAAGTTTATTCGATTGAAATTAAAGGAAAAAAGAGTGCGCCCTCTCACTTATGTAAAAAAACACACCACCAACATTATCATGCTGAATGTATCTATAGAATTGCATTTAAGTTACTGATTGTTTAACTAAGGTTAGCAGTGTTTAACAAAATTTCTAGTGACGGCTATATAACCAGTAAATAATAGTTAACAATTAATTCAGATTTGCTATCTTCATTATTAATAAGCATATGACTTAACTTATCAATAGTGAATTCTCAATGAAATTGAAGCACTTCCTCTCCATACTGGCACTCGTAACGTTCTCTGGATGCGCAGTTTATACTGGGTTAAATTATGATAACCTTTTTGGCAAACAGCAAGTTCAGCCACGAATACCAAAGTTCGACACTCAAGCAGCACAACATTTTATCAACGATATAAAACCCATTTTAGATAACCGCTGTGTCGTTTGTCATGCCTGTTATGATGCTCCCTGCCAATTAAAATTATCGTCAGTAGACGGTATTGATCGAGGCGCAAATAAAAGCCTCGTATATGCAGGAACCCGTTTAACCGCGACCAATCCAACCCGTTTATTCGAAGATGCTCAGACAACGCAAGAATGGCGAGACATTGGCTTTCATCCAGTGCTCAATGAGCGATCTCAAATTCCAGAAGCAAATCTAGAAGCAGGGTTAGTTGCTCGCTTATTAACTCAGAAAAAAGAACATCCAATGGTGAAGCAAGATCAGCTAGAAGGATTTGATTTCTCGGTTGATCGAGCCCAGCAATGCCCAACGATTGAAGAATATGACCAATACGCCGCCAATTATCCAACATGGGGAATGCCTTATGGAATGCCAGCATTAACCAGTAAAGAGCACCAAACCTTAATGCAGTGGCTTTCAGATGGCGCCTTAATGACGGCTCATCAACCTTTATCACAACCTCAGCGAAAACAAGTAGATAAATGGGAGGCTTTTTTAAATGGTGACTCATTAAAACAGCAATTAATGAGTCGTTATGTTTATGAACACCTCTTTTTATCACATTTATATTTTTCAGACTTTCAAAGAGCGAGCGCGGAGAGTGACATTCAATTTTTCATGATAGTTCGATCGCTTACCCCACCTGGTGAGCCGGTCAAACGAATTGTTACTCGTCGCCCTTACTCTGATCCTAAAACCGATCGAGTGTATTATCGCTTAGTTGCCTACCCTGCCACCATTGTTGATAAAACCCACCAGCCTTATGCATTAAATGATCAAAAATTAAAGCGGATAGAATCTTTATTTATCAAGCCAGCGTATGAAGTCAAGGCTTTACCAAGTTATAAAGCTTCGGTTGCAGCAAATCCCATGACGGCATTTGTGGACATCCCCGTTGAATCTCGATATCGCTTCATGCTGGATAATGCTCAAAATACCATCATGAGTTTTATCAAAGGCCCTGTTTGCCGGGGGCAATTAGCACTGAACGTAATTAATGATCATTTTTGGGTTTTCTTCGTCGATCCTAAATCCTCAAGCTTAGATAAAGTAAAACAATTTTATAGCAGTCAAATAAAAAACTTACGCTTACCGACGGAAAAAAGTACCGTCGTTCCCACTTATCAATGGCTATCTTATTCCAAGCAACAAGCCGCTTATTTAGAAGCTAAATCTCGTTATATGAATGAATGGTTCAAGGATGGTCAGCATTTAACAACTGAATTGATTTGGGATGGTGATGGGGAGAATGATAATGCAGCACTAACCGTTTTTCGTCATTTTGATAGCGCCTCGGTCGTAAAAGGTTTAGTGGGTAACCCACCAAAAACAGCTTGGGTAATGGATTACGCTTTATTAGAACGAATCCAATATCTTCTTGTGGATGGGTTTGATATTTACGGTAATTTTGGTCATCAATTAATGACTCGCATGTTTATGGATTTCCTACGTATGGAAGGAGAAGAAAATTTCTTATCACTCCTTCCCGTTGAAGAGCGTCATAAACAAATGGAAAGTTGGTATCAAGATCCGTCACCGCAACTAAGTGACTTTATTCAACGAGATGTCACACCATTTGAGCAACCAACCAATATTCACTATAAAACCGATAATACAAAAATGGAATTGTATGGCATGTTAGAACAGCGTCTTAAACCTGTTTTATCTGACCGTTACTCGATAAAAAACACAGGATTATCGGTAAAAAATGAAGCCATTTTAAGACAGATTAATAACCTGAAAGGAAAAGGGATTTATCGTATACCGCAGCTAATTTCAATCATGATGACCACTAAATCGGGTAAAAAACAGGTGTTCACATTGATTCATAATAATGCTCATAGCAATATTTCGAGCTTATTTGATGAAGAAAGTAATCGCCAAAAAGAGAAAGATACCCTGGCTTTAGTCAAAGGCGTACTTGGCAGCTACCCCTCGGCCTTTATTCAATTAAAAGAATCCGATACCGCTGATTTTTACCAACGACTCGCTAATTTAAATGATGATGACGACTACATTGCTTTATTAGATCGCTATGGCGTGAGACGTGGTGCAGATAACTTTTGGCAATTTAGCGATGAGTTGCATCAGTGGTATGAAAAAGATCAACCTATTGAAGCCGGGTTGCTCGATTATAATCGCTTTGAGAACCGCTAATTATTGATATTCAAAGGTTATCAACGCTTAATCATCAAGTAATTAAGAATTAATAACTCAGCATCTATTTTTTATTTCAGGTTTCACTTATGCTGCTCAGTAGCCAATACTTATTATTACTCAGTTAGGATACTCATAATGCAAAAAATCATTCGTACCATGCCGGCCCATAAAAATATTGCTCTGGTCGCGCATGATCACTACAAACCAGAACTTTTACGTTGGGTAATTGAGAACAAAGAAAAGCTACAGCGTCACTTTTTATACGCGACAGGCACCACAGGTAATATGTTAAGTAAAGAAACAGGATTAGCCATTAAGAGTTTAATCAGTGGTCCGATGGGAGGTGATCAACAACTTGGTGCATTAATCTCTGAAGGCAAAATTGATATGATGATTTTCTTTTGGGATCCATTAAATGCAGTGCCGCATGATCCTGATGTTAAAGCTTTACTGCGTATCGCCTCTGTCTGGAACATTCCAGTTGCTACCAATCGAGCTACCGCTAAGTTCTTGTTTAATTCTGAGTTACTTGAGCAAGAAGTTGATATCGAAATCCCAGACTATCAAGCCTATTTAAACGATAGAATTTAGAATTAATTCGATCCTAGTATTTAAGAGCAAATGCTAGGATCTATATTCTTTAATTAGCCGTTGATTAACATACTTTTTCTTCATGTACCCACACAGCCATTTCTACGCGTGAACGTAAATTCAGTTTTTTAAGCAAACTTTTAACATGAACTTTCACCGTCCCTTCCGCAATGCCAAGTTTACGAGCAATCATCTTGTTCGTCATGCCTGTTGCAACCAACTTTAAGGTTTGAAACTCTCGCTTGGTTAAACTATCCACTCCGCGTGGCGCTTCTTTTTTACTGCGTAAGCCTTCCATTAAAATTGGGGCCATTTCTGGGCTTAATACCATTTGACCATTACAAGCTTGATCAATTGCCTTTATTAATTCTTCTGGTTCCATGTCTTTTAGTAAATAGCCATCTGCACCTAACTTAATTGCATTGGTTAAGTCACCTTTATAATTCGAGACCGTAAACACCACGACTCGGCTCGATAAATGGCAGTTTCGTAATTCACGCAAAGTCTCTAACCCGTTCATCTCAGGCATATTAAGATCCAATAAAATAAGATCCGGATCATGCTCCTTTGCCAAGGCTACACCATCTACACCAGTGTGAGCCATTGCTACAACTTGCATCTTGCCATTCATCTCAATCAAATGCTTCACACCACCACATAGCATTGGGTGGTCATCAATTAATAATATGGTCGATTTATCGTTGTGTTGTAATTCCATAGCAATACCTTTTTATTGTGGCGAGAACTCAATATTAATACGAGTCCCTATTCCTTGTTTTGACTCAATATTGAGTTGACCGGGTAACGACTTGGCTCTGTCTCTCATAATAGTGAGACCATAGTGATTTTTGGGCTCGGTGATTGTATTCATACCTCGACCATTATCCGTTACAGTGACCGCGACTTTTTGGCTACTAACATCATATTTAGCATCAATATGAACAATGCTCGCATTTGCATGTTTGTAAATATTGGATAATGCTTCACGAACGATATGCACAATATGGACAGCTTGATGAGAAGAAATACTATTGGCGGGCACTTTAAAGTTTAGGTTGATCATTAAACCTAATTTCTCATTAAATTCTTCAACCGTATTTTCCAATGCGGCTAATAAACCAGGCTCCGTTAATTTCAACCTGAACGTTGCCAGCAAATGACGCAGTTGGGTGTATGCCATATCCACTTCCTGACGCATTTCTTTTACCAAGATTTTTTGATCATCGGTAAAATTACTATTTTGCATTTGCAAACAGCTCAAACGGATCTTCATGCAAGACAAAGATTGGGCAATGGAATCATGCAATTCACGAGCAATCGTCGCTCTCTCATTGGCTAACATTAATTCACTATTTAAATGTTCTTGGTATTTAGAAGCTAATGAACGAGTAATTTGTTTACTTAACGTATCAATCAGCTGTAAATCATCTTCTGAAGCGGCTTGGTCATTCAAAAATTCAATCTTTAAAGTGCCATAACTGCGTAATCCATCCTCCAGTTCCCAAACCTTAACGTCACCGGAAGAATTCGGTAATCGTTCAGATATCGAGAAAAAACAGGCATCACAATTATGATCGACGCAGTTTTCTGGCCTTTGATGCTGCACAGTTGAAATCACTTGGCAATTGCCCGACTTATGGTAATCCGCAATTTCTAAAGTAATATTTTGATAACCAGTGATATCTCTAAGCTCAAATACTATTGGAGAAAATAAAGCACAATAGCGTTCACTGTTGTCTAGAATTAAAACCCCACTGGAACGGTACAAAAAATCGAGCAACTTATTTTTATGAGTAAGACTCTCCGTTTTGGTTTCCACCAAGGTTTCTAAGCTGGAATACATACTCTCGAGCTTATCTGCCATGCTGTTAAACATAATACCCAGTTGATTTAACTCATCTTTTTTATTATTAACAGGAAATCGAGATTGTAAACGGCCATTTTTTAACTCAAACGCCATAGTCAATAATTGACGCCAAGGATGAAAAATACGGTTGCGTAAATGAATGACGTTAACCAATAAAATCAGCAGTAATAAAATGATAAACGTGGTCTGTAAGGATTTTAAAATCCATAAACGATGCTCAGTTTCTTTATCAATTAGGTGCACTAATTGATCTAATTGGATCACATATTGAGTAATAACTTGCCTTGCTTCATCTGAATTACTCACCTCAAGCAAAGCCGGTTTAACACTCTCTAACCAATAACGATGTACCTTTTTATATTCGTCTGAAAGGCCACGTTCATGGATATAATCTTCTAAAAATTGGGAATGGCTTTTCTTATCGATAGCAAAGAGCACGTCTGCTGTCTGTTTATTAAATGGCACTAATGATAGCAATTCAAAGCTCTGCATCCGCATAAAACCAATTCGGTTAATCGCATGGGCATTCCCCTGAATACTATTGGCAACCCATGCAGAAACCGACATGCCGATGATCGCGCATACCGTGATCACTAACATCGATAAAGACACTTTACTGACGAGTGAAAATGGGTTCCAAAAAGGACTAGCAGGCGTTTGTTTTAGCTGAACTTGCTTTGATTTAGCTTTCTTTAATTGAACTTTCTTTAATCGAATTGGCTTCATGGCAATCTTTCACAAACAATAAGGTCATATTTTATGCTTTTTGAGATAGAACCATATAACCATTTGTAGGTATCACTTAATATCCACCACATCATGTTTTCATATTCCAACAGCGGCAATGAAACTTAACTTATTAATAATAAACAATATAATAACCACATAAATACTACCACTATAGGATTGATGTCACCTCTATGCCACTAGAAAACAGCCATTCCATTGATATGAGTCAAAAAGTCTTCTTGAAAATAGATCAAAGCTAGCGGCTATTTTCAAACTTAGTAAAGGATTTTGAAATGGAATCGACCATTCATAAGAATAAAAATATAAGCAAAGTGTTAACCAATTGGGTACCGGAAGACCCAAAATTTTGGCAAGAAGAAGGCCAACATATTGCACGTAAGAATTTATGGATTTCTATTCCCTGTTTATTGCTCTCTTTTTGTGTTTGGATGATGTTTAGCACCGTTTCTATCAACCTTAATCGAGTTGGATTCACTTTTACTACCGATCAGCTGTTTTTGTTAACCGCATTACCTTCTGCCTCCGGCGCGATCATGCGTATTCCTTATTCGTTTATGGTTCCCATTGTAGGAGGACGTCGTTGGACCGCCTTCACAACCGCCTTCCTTGCCGTGCCATGCATTTGGCTATCCATCGCGGTTCAAGATTCCAATACGCCTTATTCTATTTTTGTCTTAATTTCCCTACTGTGTGGTTTTGCGGGTGGCAACTTTGCATCAAGCATGTCAAACATCAGTTTTTTCTTCCCAAAACATAAACAAGGTGGTGCGCTGGGCTTAAATGGTGGCTTAGGCAATCTTGGCGTGAGTGTTATGCAATTATTTGCACCACTTGCAGTTTCTCTGGGGATCTTTAGCTTCTTTGTTTCTGGCTCTCAACAACCCGACGGCAGCATGTTATGGCTCGCAAACGCGCCTCTCATTTGGGTTCCGTTTATCATTATAACCACCTTAGCGGCATGGTTTGGCATGAACGATATTGCCACTGCTAAAGCGTCTATTTCAGAACAATTGCCAGTATTAAAACGCCCTCATATGTGGGTGTTGAGTTTCTTATATTTATTGACATTTGGCTCGTTTATTGGTTTCTCTGCAGGCTTTGCGATGTTAACCAAAACCCAATTCCCAACGGTAGATATTATTCATATCGCATTCTTAGGCCCATTATTAGGTGCATTAATGCGACCTGTGGGCGGTGCATTATCCGATAAGCTTGGAGGGATAAAAGTCACCACAGTAAACTTTATATTGATGGCTATATTTACAGCTTCAATATTCTATTTTTTACCGGGAGAAGCATCGGCCAACGGTAATTTCAAATTGTTCTTTATTGGCTTTATGTTGTTATTTGCTACGGCTGGCTTAGGAAGTGGCTCAACTTTCCAAATGATTGCTGTGGTATTTAGACAATTAACGGTTGAAAGGATGCTGCGTGAAAATGGTGGTAACGAAGAAAAAGCGCAAGTACGAGCAGTTAAAGATTCAGCCGCAGCATTAGGTTTTATCTCTGCCATTGGCGCAATTGGTGGGTTCTTTATCCCTAAAGCCTTTGGTACGTCTCTAGCACTGACTGGATCGCCGATTGGTGCCATGAAAGTTTTCTTATGCTTTTACCTTGTGTGTATTATTTTGACTTGGGCGGTCTATGGTCGTTATGAGAAGAAATAAGTCACAGGTTTCTAACTTTTAGTTTTGATTCCTGGTTTCTGGTTTCTGGTTTCTGACTATAAAAGACAGCTTGATTGTTATCGATCAAGCTGTCCTTGTTTAGCATGTCCTTGTTTAGCATGTATTCGTTTTTCAGGACACGGTATCGTTTATCAAGCTTAAATTCCTTATACCCCTCAATAGTCCCCTCATCTTCGCCCATCATTACCTCATGCCAACAAAACCAAAAATAACCTATTAAACAATGATTTAACTAAAACTTAAGCATAATCAATTGGAGGTAGATAACTTCTAGTTCCTAACATAAACAAAGTACTTATTGATCAAAATCAATATCTCGCCATCTTATGCTCCCTATTCTGGTAGAGATGACCAATGTCAACATTCACTAAATACATATAACTACAGGTGAAAAACCTGATGAGGAGATCCCCCGGATGAGCAAATTTCTTGACCGGTTTCGTTACTTTAAGCAGCTAGGTGAAACCTTTTCAAATGGCCACGGCCAATCGATGGATTCTAACCGCGATTGGGAAAATGGATATCGTAGTCGTTGGCAACATGACAAGATTGTTCGCTCCACTCACGGGGTTAACTGTACCGGTTCATGTAGCTGGAAAATCTATGTTAAAAATGGCTTAGTGACTTGGGAAACACAACAAACCGATTACCCTAGAACTCGTCCAGATCTCCCTAACCATGAACCTCGTGGTTGTCCTCGTGGTGCTAGTTATTCTTGGTATCTTTACAGTGCCAACCGCGTGAAATACCCAATGATTCGCAAACGCCTGTTACAACTTTGGCAAGAAGCGAAGCTACAGCATCCCGATCCAGTGGATGCCTGGAAATCAATCACTTCCGATCCAGCCAAAATGCAGCAATACAAAAAAGCCCGTGGACGTGGCGGTTTTGTCCGTGCTAATTGGGACGATGCTAATGAGCTCATTGCCGCAGCAAACGTTCATACTGCGAAAGAACATGGCCCGGACCGAATCGTTGGCTTCTCTCCAATTCCTGCTATGTCGATGGTGTCTTACGCATCAGGCGCACGATACCTTTCTCTTATCGGCGGAACGTGCTTAAGCTTCTACGATTGGTATTGCGATTTACCACCAGCCTCACCAATGACATGGGGCGAGCAAACCGATGTTCCTGAATCAGCCGATTGGTATAACTCTTCATATATCATCGCGTGGGGCTCAAATGTTCCTCAAACGCGTACTCCTGATGCGCATTTCTTTACGGAAGTTCGTTACAAAGGCACCAAAACGGTTGCAGTAACGCCCGATTACGCTGAAGTAGCAAAATTATGTGACCATTGGTTAAATCCAAAACAAGGCACCGACAGTGCAATGGCATTGGCAATGGGCCACGTTTTGTTGACCGAGTTCCACACCAAGCGCCAAGTTGAATACTTCAAAAATTACACTCAACAATACACCGACATGCCAATGTTGGTTGAACTTGAAAAACGCGAAGATGGTACTTTTGTTGCGGGTCGTCAGCTGCGTGCTTCTGATCTAGTCGATAACCTTGGCCAAGATAACAATCCTGAATGGAAAACCATTGCGATTGATGAAGCGACAGGTGAATTGATTGCGCCGCAAGGTTCAATCGGTTATCGCTGGGGTGAAGATGGAAAATGGAATCTTCAACAAAAAGATGGCAAAACTGACCAAGAACGTAACCTGCGTTTGAGCCTTGTGGATTCATACGATGAAATCGTCAGTGTTGGTTTCCCATACTTTGGTGGCCTGCCAAGCGAGCATTTCCAAAATGTTGAATTGAACGATGTTATTCAGCATAAATTGCCAGCCAAACGCCTTACCAATGCACAAGGTAACGAGATTTTAGTCACCAGCGTTTACGACTTAACCATGGCGAACTACGGTATTGATCGTGGTCTGAATGATGAGAACTGCGCATCCACTTACGATGAAGTGAAAGCGTATTCTCCTGCTTGGGCAGAACTTGTTACTGGTGTAAATCGCGCTGAAATCATCAAAATTGCTCGTGAATTTGGTGAAAACGCCGAGAAAACTCGCGGCCGTTCAATGGTTATTGTTGGCGCTGGCTTAAACCACTGGTTCCACATGGATATGTCTTACCGTGGCATTATCAACATGTTGGTGTTCTGTGGTTGTGTTGGTCAAAGTGGCGGCGGTTGGTCGCACTATGTTGGTCAAGAAAAACTGCGCCCACAAACTGGCTGGCAACCTCTTGCCTTCGGTCTAGATTGGCAGAAACCGCCTCGCCATATGAATGGTACGTCGTTCTTCTACAACCACTCAAGCCAATGGCGTTATGAAACGGTTAATTCGAACGATCTTCTTTCTCCGCTTGCCGACAAGTCGCGTTACAGCGAAAGCTTACTCGACATGAACGTGAAAGCAGAACGCATGGGCTGGTTACCATCATCACCACAATTCAATATTAACCCGCTGCATGTGGCTGAGAAAGCCAAAGCAGAAGGCTTAAGTTCTGAAGATTACATGGTGAAAAACTTAAAAGATGGCAGCATCAAGTTTGCCGCTGAACAACCTGAAGACCACTACCCTCGTAACATGTTTATTTGGCGTTCAAACCTATTAGGTTCGTCAGGTAAAGGTCACGAATACATGCTGAAATACTTGTTGGGTACTGAAAACGGCATTCAAGGTAAAGATCTTGGCCAACAAGGTAAGGTTAAGCCTGAAGAAATTGAATGGAAAGACCAAGGCACACAAGGCAAGCTTGATCTCGTGGTAACACTAGATTTCCGTATGTCGAGCACCTGTTTATTCTCAGACATCGTTCTTCCTACTGCCACTTGGTATGAAAAAGATGACATGAACACCTCAGACATGCACCCATTCATCCACCCTCTTTCTGCAGCGGTTGATCCTGCTTGGGAAGCGAAAAGTGACTGGGAAATCTACAAAGGCATCGCGAAGAAATTCTCTGAAGTTTGTGTTGGCCATTTAGGGGTTGAAACGGACCTTGTTTCGCTACCAATTCAACACGATTCAAACGCTGAGATTGCTCAACCGTTTGATGTGAGAGATTGGAAAAAAGGCGAATGTGACCTCATTCCGGGTAAAACGGCGCCACACCTAAAAACCGTGGTTCGTGACTATCCAAATACTTATGAGCGTTTCACTTCACTCGGCCCAATTTTGGATCAAGAAGGCAACGGCGGCAAAGGCATCAACTGGGATACGCAAGTTGAAGTCGATTTCCTAAAAGAGCTGAACTACACCAAAACAGAAGGCTCAGCTGAAGGTCGCCCATTGATTGAAAGTGCCATTGATGCGGCAGAAGTTATCCTGTCACTTGCGCCAGAAACTAACGGCCAAGTCGCAGTAAAAGCTTGGGCGGCACTGGGTGAGAAAACCGGTATCAACCACACTCATTTAGCCTTGAATAAAGAAGATGAAAAAATTCGCTTCCGTGATATTCAAGCGCAACCTCGCAAGATTATCTCAAGCCCAACGTGGTCTGGTTTGGAAGATGAACATGTGTCTTACAACGCTTGTTACACCAACGTACACGAGCTTATCCCATGGCGTACTCTGTCTGGCCGTCAGCAGTTATATCAAGATCACCAATGGATGCGTGATTTCGGCGAAAGCTTAGTAGCGTATCGTCCGCCGGTTGATACTCGCTCAGTACAAAGCGAAATCAATAGAAAGAGCAATGGCAACCCTGAAAAAGCGTTGAACTTTATTACTCCGCACCAGAAATGGGGTATCCACTCGACCTACAGTGAAAACCTATTGATGCTAACGCTGTCTCGCGGTGGTCCAATTGTTTGGATGAGTGAGGACGATGCAAAATCACTTGGCATTGAAGATAACGATTGGATCGAAGCGTTTAACAGTAACGGCGCTCTAACCGCTCGTGCTGTTGTGAGTCAACGTGTACCAGAAGGCATGGTAATGATGTATCACGCGCAAGAGCGTTTAGTGAACCTTCCTGGCTCTGAAATCACCAAGCAACGTGGTGGTATTCATAACTCAGTGACTCGTATTACGCCAAAACCAACCCACATGATTGGGGGTTACGCTCAGCAATCTTACGGCTTTAACTACTACGGAACCGTGGGTTCTAACCGCGATGAATTCGTTGTAGTGCGTAAGATGAAAGACGTGAAATGGTTAGATGACGAAAACAACGATTACGATCAAGAAAAAGCAATCGCTCAACCGTCTAATAAAACGCAAACTGGACAGGAGAAATAAGCATGAAAATCCGCTCTCAAGTCGGCATGGTGCTTAACCTAGACAAATGTATTGGCTGTCACACTTGTTCAGTCACTTGTAAAAACGTATGGACCAGCCGCGAAGGTATGGAATATGCGTGGTTCAACAATGTAGAAAGTAAGCCTGGTGTAGGCTACCCAGCAAATTGGGAAGACCAAGACCAATGGAAAGGCGGTTGGATTAGAAAAATCAATGGCAAAATTGAGCCAAGAATGGGCGGCAAGGTTGGCGTATTGTCAAAATTGTTCAACAACCCAGATATGCCAAGCATTGATGATTACTACGAACCATTTACTTTCGATTATGAGCATCTGCAAAATGCCAAAGAAAGTAAGCATCAACCTATCGCTCGCCCACGTTCTTTGATCACCGGCAAGCGTATGGACAAAATTGAAAACGGACCAAACTGGGAAGAAATTCTTGGTGGCGAGTATTCAAAACGTTCAAAAGATTACAACTTGAATGCGTTCGGTTTTGAGAAAAAGCAAAAAGAAATCGTCGGTGAGTTTGAAAACACCTTCATGATGTATTTGCCGCGTTTATGTGAGCATTGTTTGAATCCAACTTGTGTTGCTACTTGTCCAAGCGGTTCAATCTACAAACGTGAAGAAGATGGCATTGTCTTAATCGATCAAGACAAATGTCGCGGCTGGCGTATGTGCTTAACTGGCTGCCCATACAAAAAAATCTACTTCAACTGGAAATCAGGTAAATCTGAAAAATGTATTTTCTGCTACCCGCGTATTGAAGCAGGTCAACCAACCGTGTGTTCTGAAACCTGTGTTGGTCGTATTCGCTACCTTGGCGTAATGCTTTACGATGCTGATAAAGTAGAGCAAGCCGCATCAACCGAGAACGTCACCGATCTGTATCAAGAACAATTGGATGTATTCTTAGATCCCAACGATCCTGCTGTGATTAAAGAAGCGTTAGCACAAGGCGTTCCAATGAGCACCATTGAAGCGGCGCAGAAATCACCGGTTTACAAAATGGCGGTTGATTGGAAATTAGCCCTTCCCCTTCACCCAGAATATCGCACCCTACCAATGGTATGGTATGTGCCACCACTATCGCCAATTCAAGCGGTAACGGATGCGGGTGTACTTGACGGCGACGGCATCTTGCCAGAAATTGAAAGACTGCGTATCCCAGTGAAATATCTGGCTAACTTGCTTACCGCAGGTGATGAAAAACCAGTCCTCAGCGCATTAAAACGTATGCTGGCTATGCGTCATTACAAACGCGCAGAAACCGTTGATGGTGTTATCGATACTTCGGCACTTGAAGAAGCGGGATTAACCGAAGCTCAAGCGAAAGAAATGTATCGTTACCTTGCGATTGCTAATTACGAAGATCGCTTTGTTATTCCAGCCAGTCACCGTGAAATGGCCAAAGAATCGTTCCCAGGCGCACTTGATGACACCGGTGCTTATGCACAAAAAAGTAGCTGTGGGTTTAGCTTTGGTGATGGTTGTCACGGCGGCGGGAGCGAAAACAAATTCAATCTATTTGACAGCAAACGCATTGATGCTATCAACATTGATCCAAAAACGGCCCCTCAAAATAGCGTTCAATTTATGGATCCTTCAGATATGAATGGTAAAGGAGCGAAATAATGGAAAATCTAAAGATTATTTCTCTCTTACTTGAGTACCCAGATCGTGAGATCTGGTTACACAAAGACGAGTTGATGAAAGACATTTCTGAGATGCTCTTTCTCTCTCCCGCTCAGATGAGTCGGTTGTACACCTTCATTGAAGAACTGACTGAGCAAGATTTATTGGATGCTCAATCTAACTACATTGAACTGTTCGACCGTGGGCGTTCATTGTCATTATTGTTGTTTGAACACGTGCATGGTGAATCAAGAGATCGTGGCCAAGCCATGATCGACTTGATGGATCAGTACAAAGCCGCAGGACTTCAAATCGAAAGTATTGAGCTACCTGATTACTTACCGGTTTACCTTGAATACTTAGCCACGCAAACCCGTGAAGAATCGATTCAAGGTTTAGCGGATATCGCCCCTATTCTGGCGCTGCTTGGCGCTCGTTTAGAAAAGCGTGACAGCATTTATCGCCACTTGTTTACTTTATTACTTGAGTTATCAGGCACAAAAGTTCGTCCTGAGCATTTAAATAGTAATGTAGAAAAAGAAGAACGCGACGATACGCCCGAAGCATTAGATGCGGTTTGGGAAGAAGAGCAAATCAAATTCTTAGGTGAAGAAGGTTGCGCGTCTGCTGAACAAAACATGCACCAAAAACGTTTTGCTGGCAGCGTACAACCACAATATGTCAGCTTGGATTCACTTCCAACGTCAACTGCATCATCAACTTCAGCATCTGGAGGCCAACAATGAGTTTTCTAAATACGTTCTTTTTTGACGTGTATCCTTACATCGCCAGTGCTGTGTTTTTTATTGGCAGTTGGATCCGTTATGACTACGCTCAATATACATGGCGAGCAGGCTCTAGCCAGATGCTGAGTAGCCGAGATGACAAACGCTACATGCGCATTGCGTCTAACCTATTCCACGTTGGGATTTTAGGCATTTTTGCGGGTCACTTTGTCGGTATGTTAACGCCACACTGGATGTATGCTCCTTTCATTACCATTGCAGCTAAACAACAATTGGCGATGATTGCAGGTGGTGCATGTGGACTAATGACGGTAACAGGTGGCGCAATGCTGCTAAAACGCCGTTTAACTAATTCACGCGTTCGAGCAACATCGAGCTTTGCCGATATTGGCATCTTAACCTTACTAGTTATCCAAGCTTGTTTAGGTGTGCTAACCATTCCTTTTTCTGCCCAACACATGGACGGCAGTGAAATGATGAAATTAGTGGGCTGGGCACAATCAGTGATGACGTTTGGTGCCAATTCTTCAGCGCATTTAGATGGCGTCGCTATGATCTTCAGAGTACACATCGTACTGGGTATGACCATGTTCCTGTTATTCCCTTTCTGTCGTTTAGTTCATATTTGGAGCGTGCCAGTGGAGTATCTAACCCGTCGCTACCAAATCGTGCGTAACCGCCGTTAAAATCTAAATCAACACGGTACCTTTTTAAGCCAGCATCTATTTTCAGTATGCTGGCTTTTTCTATATGACTACCTCCAAGTCAGTATATAAAAACCCAAACTATTTTTGATATAATAAACTTATCGTATAAACAGGAGTTCATCATGGCCAAACCTGATCGTAAAACCGTTATGTTAAATATTATCGAAACGGTAAAAAAAGACTTCCCATTAGATGCTCCAGAAGCCTCTATTTGTGGTGATACTTGCGTGGGTTGCCCAAGAAAGCTATTAGAATTAGTGGAAAGTGAACTCATCTTTTGGGAATCTAAACTCAAAAAAGATCAACTGCCCGATTTTGATGAACTCAACCGATTCGGGAAGTTATGCAAAAATGTACGCCGTGGATTGGTAAGGAATGGCCTAGTTGAAAAATAACCCATCTACTCACTTATTTCTCATAATATGCTCCTAAATTATTCTGATTTTCGAGTGTATTGATTGGTATTTTTACCCCCTTACTTTTGCTACTAATCTTTTGGTGGCATTTTTATTTTGTGCATTATTTCCTCATCCGCATCCCTTTATTTATCAATCCCCTCAATAATAATCATTACATCCATAACAATTATTCTTATAAAAAAATATTTAATACCATTTTATTTCACTGATAAATAACAATTTTATATCAAAAAATACAAATTAACGTAAATAAAACTCAATATATTAGTTTGAGGTCTAAACATTTTATGTGTAGCATTATTATTAATTGATCGTTCAATGAAAAATAAATGGGTTCGAAATATGCCAAAAATTGGAATGCCAGATATTAGAAAACCGCAGTTAGTCAAAGCCACCATGGCGGTGATTGAACGAGTTGGTTTACACAGCGCAAGCATCTCTTTAATCAGTAAAGAAGCGAACGTTTCGACCGGGATCATTAATCACTATTTCGGTGGCAAACATGGTCTATTAGAAGAAACCATGCGTGCAATTTTAAGAGATCTTTCTAACACGGTAAAAACGAAACTCAATGCGTTGTCGCAAGACGCCCATCACCAGCGGATCAATGCCATTATCGATGCCAACGTTGAAGGCTTTCAAGCAGAGAACAAAGTAACGAAAACATGGTTAGCCTTTTGGTCTTATTCAATGCATGACGCTCAATTAAAAAGGCTCCAACGCGTCAATGAACAACGCTTGCTTTCTCATTTAAAAATTGAATTAAAGGCATTATTACCACAAGAACAAGCCATATTGGTGGCTCATGGGATCGCCTCATTGATCGATGGTATTTGGCTACGTGGCACTTTGAATCCAGAAGGCATTGATGCCGATAAAGCGCGTGAGATCATTAACGATTATCTCGATAAACAATTGACATTTTATGCTCAATCATCACTTAAAAATCTCTAATAATTAGGCTTTCACATGACAACTAAAACACTTTATATCGATGGTCAATTAACCTCAGCAACCTCAGGGGAAACCTTCACTAACTTGAACCCTGCAACAGGTGAAGTCATCTCAAATATAGATCAAGCTTCTCAAAGTGACTTAGACAAAGCGGTAGAATCTGCCCAAAAAGGATTTGAGGTTTGGTCAAAAATGAGTGCGGTTGAACGCAGTCGAATCCTATTAAAAGCGGTTGAGATCCTTAGAGCACGAAACGATGAGCTGGCGGCACTAGAAGTCCTTGATACCGGTAAACCACTACAAGAAGCATTAGAAGTCGATATTGTCACCGGCGCCGATGTGATTGAATACTTTGCAAATCTAGTCCCTAGCTTACAAGGCGATCAGCAAGCATTAAGCGATAACCAATTTTTCTACACTCGACGTGAACCTCTTGGTATTTGTGCCGGTATTGGTGCATGGAACTACCCGATTCAAATTGCCATGTGGAAATCAGCGCCTGCGCTTGCGGCAGGTAATGCCATGATTTTCAAGCCATCTGAAGAAACACCATTGTCGGTACTCAAATTAGCAGAAATTTTCACTGAAGCCGGCGTTCCAAACGGTGTCTTTAATGTCGTTCAAGGTGATTATCGTGTCGGTCAAATGCTGACTGCTCATCCTGACATTGCAAAAGTTTCTTTCACTGGCGAATCAGGAACAGGCAAAGCCGTGATGGGAGACAGTGCCAAGACGTTAAAATCGGTCACCATGGAATTAGGAGGTAAATCTCCTTTGATTATTTTTGATGACGCCAAGCTTGACCAAGCGGTTTCTGCCGCTATGGTCGCAAACTTTTATACCCAAGGTGAGGTTTGTACTCACGGTACTCGCGTATTTGTTCATGAAGCCATGTATGACGATTTCATTGCTCAATTAAAAACGCGCACCGAAAAGATGATCATTGGCGATCCTATGGACATTAACACCCAAGTGGGCGCTCTCATTTCCAAAGAGCATTTAGGTAAAGTCTTAAGCGCCATTGAAACGGCAAAACAAAGTGGAGCAACGTTACTAACCGGTGGTTACCAAGTCATTGACAACGGTTTAGAGAACGGTAATTTTGTCGCGCCAACGGTCTTTATTGATTGCGATGACAACATGGAACATGTTCAACAAGAGATCTTTGGCCCCGTCATGTCGGTCTTAAAATTTAGTGATGAAGATGAAGTGATTCAACGCGCCAATGCCACTGAATTTGGCCTTGCTGCTGGTATATTCACACAAAACTTATCTCGCGCACATCGCGTGATCCACCAAATGCAAGCGGGTATTTGCTGGATAAACACCTGGGGTGACTCCCCTGCTGAAATGCCCGTTGGAGGTTACAAACACTCCGGCGTTGGGCGCGAAAATGGCGCTGAAACCTTACGCCACTATACTCAAACTAAAAGTGTTTTTGTCCACCTTGGCGACTTCGAAAGCCCTTATCAATAAAAAATAGTCCATTAAACGGTGAGAAATACTCACCGATTTTCTAAACCAATGCGTCCTTAAACGGAAGCGGAGAATCAATCTTATGCAACAACGCTACGATTATATTATCGTCGGCGCGGGTTCGGCCGGCTGCGTATTAGCCGACAGACTCAGCGAATCAGGTGAACATAAAGTCCTACTATTAGAAGCTGGCGGCAGTGATAAAAGTATTTTCATTCAAATGCCAACCGCTCTCTCTTATCCAATGAACAGTGATAAATACGCTTGGCAATTTGAAAGCAAAGCAGAAGCAGGGCTTGATGGTCGTCGCTTACATTGCCCTCGCGGTAAAGTACTCGGTGGTAGCTCTTCCATTAACGGCATGGTTTATGTACGCGGCCATGCTTGCGATTTTGACCAGTGGGAAGAGTCTGGTGCTCACGGTTGGAATTACCAAAACTGTTTACCTTACTTCCGCAAAGCAGAAAGCTGGATGGATGGAAGTAACACCTACCGAGGTGGTAATGGCCCCGTGGGTACTTGTAACGGTAATAACATGTCGCGTAATCCTTTATACCAAGCCTTTATCGATTCGGGTAAAGAAGCAGGCTACCCAGAAACGCAAGATTATAACGCCTATCAGCAAGAAGGCTTTGGCCCAATGCACATGACCGTCGATGGCGGCGTACGTGCTTCAACGTCTAATGCTTACCTAAAACGTGCGCTAAAACGCTCAAACCTGACGTTACTAAAAGGAATTGTGGCGCATAAAATCTTACTTGAAGGTAAAACAGCTTGCGGAATCGAGTATGAGAAGTTGGGAAAAATGCATAACGTTTACGCCGATAAAGAAGTCATCTCAAGTGCAGGTTCAATTGGTTCCGTTCAACTGTTGCAACTCTCTGGTATTGGCGCACGCGACACATTGAAAAAGGCCGGGGTAGACGTTAAACATGAATTGGCTGGCGTGGGTGAAAATCTACAAGATCACTTAGAAGTTTATTTTCAATACGAGTGCAAAGAACCCATCACACTAAACAGCAAACTGGGTTTAGTCAGCAAAGGCTTAATTGGCGCAGAATGGATCATAAAACGCACTGGCTTAGGCGCGACGAACCACTTTGAATCATGCGCCTTTATTCGCTCACGTAAAGGTTTGAAATGGCCCAATATTCAATACCATTTTTTACCTGCAGCCATGCGCTACGATGGCCAAGCATCCTTTGATGGACATGGGTTTCAGGTGCACGTAGGTCCAAACAAACCGGAAAGTCGTGGTCGTGTCGCTATCGAATCAAGCGATCCACACGCTAAGCCAAGTATTGAATTTAACTACATTTCAACGCAGCAAGACCGTCAAGATTGGCGAGATTGCATTCGCTTAACCCGTGAGATTTTAGCGCAACCCGCGATGGACACATTCCGAGGCACCGAAATTCAACCAGGTGTAGAGGTTGAGTCCGATCAAGCGATTGATCAATGGGTTAAAGAAAACGTGGAAAGTGCTTATCACCCTTCTTGTACCTGCAAAATGGGCGCTAAAAATGACCCAATGGCAGTCGTCGATGAAGAGTGTCGCGTGCTAGGCATAGAAAACCTACGTGTGGTTGATTCTTCTATTTTCCCCATTATCCCTAACGGCAACTTAAATGCGCCAACCATCATGGTGGCAGAACGGGCTGCCGATATGATTTTAGGTAAGCGCTTACTCGAACCTACTAATGTTCCCGTATGGATTGCGCCTAACTGGCAAGAAATACAGCGTATTAATGCACCAATGCGCCACTTTACAACTAAGTAATAACAGTAAGTTACTCATCATAAGGATTGATTATGTCACTGAAAAATAAAACATTAATAACTCTAGGGTTTACCTCATTAGCCGCTTTTAATGTCCAAGCCGCCAACCAATGTGAAACCGTCCGATTTTCAGATGTTGGTTGGACCGACATTACCTCAACAACCGCGGTGGCCTCTGAGCTATTAAAAGGGATGGGATACCAAACCAAAACCCAATTACTTTCGGTTCCGGTTACCTATTCTTCGATGGCCAACGGCGATATTGATGTGTTCCTTGGTAACTGGATGCCGACCATGGAAAACGACATCAAAAAATACCGCGAAGCGGGCACAGTAGAAAGCGTTAGAGCTAACCTTGAAGGCGCAAAATATACCCTTGCCGTACCGAAATATGTGTATGACGCTGGCGTAAAAACCTTTGCAGACATTGCTAAAAATGCCGACAAATTTAACGACCGCATTTATGGAATTGAACCGGGTAACGATGGCAACCGCTTACTGCAAAGCATGATCGATCAAAACGCTTTCGATTTAAAAGACTTCCGGTTAGTAGAATCGAGCGAAGCCGGCATGGTGTCACAAGTTACTCGTGCGGTACGTCGTAACCAATGGATTGTTTACTTAGGTTGGGCGCCTCACCCGATGAACAGCAAAGTCGATATGAAATACCTTGCCGGGGGCGATGACTTCTTTGGTCCTAATTATGGCGGTGCGAGCGTACATACTAACGTTCGTCAAGGCTATTTAGCGCAATGTCCAAATGTCGGTAATTTATTAAAAGATTTAAAATTTAGCCTTGAAATGGAAAACCAGATCATGGATTCCATTTTAAATAAAAACAAAAAACCGGCTATCGCCGCTCGTGAATGGTTAGAACAGCACCCCGAGCAAGTCAAAGTTTGGCTAGAAAGTATTAAAACGATAGATGGCAAACCTGCTGCGCCAGCGGTTATTCAATATTTAAGCAATGTTAAAGCGTAAAACGTCATAAAGATAAAACTCAGTAACACCAGAAGATCAGCAGCGCTGGCTTCTTCACATTCTCAACACAAGTAATAGGACTGGCGGGTGCAAGCTCGCCAGATAAGGCAATACATTGAACTTTATAACGGATCATAAAATCCCACTCGGACATTGGATGGAAATTGTTGTTGATTGGCTTACGGTGAATGCCGCTAGTTTCTTCGACGCTATTTCCATTTTCCTTGAAACCATCATCACCTGTTTAGTCGACATATTTCAATGGATGCCACCCGCTGTTCCCATCGCGATTACGGCCGCATTAGCGTGGTATTTACATCGTAAATTATCATTAGTGATTTTTATCATTGCAGCCTTACTGCTGATTTTAAATTTAGGGTATTGGCAAGAAATGCTGGAAACCTTTGTTCTCGTCTTTGCGGCGACAACGATTTCCGTATTAATTGGCGTTCCTCTTGGAATAATGGCAGCGCATCGACCATGGCTGTACACCATCATGCGACCTATTTTGGATTTGATGCAAACCGTCCCTACCTTCGTGTACTTAATTCCAACGTTAGTATTGTTTGGTCTCGGGATCGTGCCAGGCCTTATCTCAACGATTGTTTTTGCCATCGCCGCGCCGATTCGTTTGACCTATTTAGGCATTATTAAAGTACCAGAAGAATTAGTCGAAGCAGGTAAAGCCTTTGGTGCTAGTCGTATGAAATTACTGTTTAAAGTGGAATTACCTGCCGCGCTACCAAGCATTATGGCTGGGATAACACAATGCATCATGCTGTCACTTTCAATGGTTGTTGTCGCCGCGTTAGTCGGTGCTGATGGCCTCGGTAAACCGGTTATCCGTGCATTGAATACGGTCAACATTTCTCAAGGTTTTGAAGCTGGCTTAGCCATCGTATTAGTTGCGATTATTTTGGATCGTCTGTGTAAAACGCCCAACCAAACCAAAGAGGGATAATAATGAACTCAATTAACATTAAAAATCTTGATGTGGTGTTTGGTAAAAACCCTAATCAGGCACTCGATTTACTGGATCAAGGCCAATCACGCCAAGATATTATTGATCAAACCGGTCAAGTCGTTGGCGTCGATGGTGTCAGTATCAGCGTTAAAGAAGGTGAGATTTGTGTACTAATGGGACTTTCTGGTTCAGGAAAATCGAGCTTGTTACGTGCAGTTAATGGTCTCAACCCTATTGCCCGTGGTTCTCTAGAAATTAAAGACAATGGTCATTTTGTTGATCTTGCTAGCTGCGATAAAGCCACATTGCGACACCTACGTACTCATCGCATATCAATGGTTTTTCAAAAATTTGCCCTAATGCCATGGTTGACAGTATTAGACAACGTTGCGTTTGGCCTTGAAATGAAAGGAATGAGCAAAACCGAACGCCGTCAAAAAGCGCGTGAACAAATAGAAATGGTCGGCCTAGCTGAATGGGCAGATAAACATCCGCATGAATTGTCTGGTGGAATGCAACAACGTGTTGGCCTTGCCCGTGCTTTTGCGATGGATACCGATATCTTATTAATGGATGAACCATTTTCAGCATTGGATCCATTGATTCGTGCGCAACTTCAAGATGAATTACTCGAGCTGCAAACCAAGCTCAATAAAACCATTTTGTTTGTCAGCCATGACTTAGATGAAGCGTTAAAAATTGGTAACAATATTGCCATTATGGAATCGGGTCGTTTAATTCAACACGGCACACCAGAAGAAATTGTACTTGCGCCAAAAACGCAGTATGTAAAAGATTTTGTGGCGCATACCAATCCATTAAATGTCTTGAAAGGCAGTTCGTTAATGATGCCAATAAGTGACTTAACCTTCGCCAATAATGAAATTCAGATTTGCTCGCATTCAGACATTCGCCTAAAAAGAACCGATGAGTCATTATCGCTAGAATCATTTGAGATTATTAGTGAAAAATCACTCACTTTAGTTGATTGGCAAGCGACAGATATGCGGCTTGAGGATATCAATGCCAATATGCTTATTACTGCTAGCCCAGAGATTAACATGCGTGAGGCCATTGAACTGAAAAACCGCACAGCTCACCCTGTACTCATGGTGGAAAATAATCAGTTAGTGGGAATTTTAAGTAATAGTGAGTTCTACAATGCATTATTGGGCAATTACCAAGCACTAGAGCAAACATAAAACAAACCGTTAAATAGCAAAACTAACGCGGTTAAATAGAGATAATTGACTCCCCTAGAAATAAAGCAAGTCCCCTTTTGTTAAAGGAGACTTGCTTTTTTATTTTAGCGACTGTCTTTAATATCGATTAACAAACATGCCAATAAGATTGGTGCGATAATGTTTAAGAAAGCATAAAGCAACATAAGCAATCACCGCAGAGGAAATATAAAGTTGGATGATAGCCAAGTAATGAAACATCTCGACTCCATTTGTCAAATGATAGCGGCTTAACACCTCTTCCATTTTAAACATCGCCGTCGCGCCACTCGCCAATGGGAAAGTATAAGCCGAAAACCCTGCACTAAATGGTTCTCGTAATAGCCTTACTAACGATAAATAGAACACTGCATTTAATAATATAGCCACGCCACTTAACATCAATAACATATTAATCATTGGTGCATCCGCAACACCTAAATAACCAATAATAATTAAATTTGATGGCGCTGCCATGATAGCAAATGTTGGGATTTCAGCGGGTTGAAGTCGTTCGTGAAAGGTTAACCGATACATTAAAAGTGGCAACATAATTACATATGAGCCCACGCCTAAAATTAATAAAATATTTGATAGCCATAAGGTATCAGCGCCGGGGTTGGCTAAACAACCCAAAATAGGTCCAATCGGTGGAATAAACCAACTTGGAATAATATCCTTTAACTTGAAACCACGGCATCGATGGTAAGTAAATAAAAAGAAAAATAGCAAATGTAGGATAACGGCACCATACCAAACTACCCGACCGGTAATCGCAAGTTGATGAAAGTGGATAAGATCATAAGAAATAGCCATAAGTGCCATGCACATGGTTGGCAGTACAGAGCCCACAATCGGATGACGAAGCTCTTCAAATAGTTTGCTAGGATGACGAATAAATTTTGCCGCGACGCCCATCACCAATACCAAGGCAATCGCTGAGGTCAGATTTTGTATTAAGCCTAAATGCGGTGCATAGTTTTCCCAACACCAACCTATTGCCGAGATCCCTAGAGCCAAACCCGCCACTGGTGTTGGGAAGTTTCTTATTTTCGTCATGCAAGGGGTTCTCGGTTAAATTCTCGTGCCGTATTTTAATCCAATAAGGGTAAGCGTTCACCGGGAGGGGCTTGACAACGGTGAAAAGTAAGGAATTATGTGTTTTTATAACGTACGGGCATTAAAACTTTTCTAAATGCCAGAGAATAAGCATTAAAACGCTCTGAGGCATACTCCAGAATGCTTGTCAATACACTCCCGGTGAACGGTTACCAATAAGGACTATTATTGAAGTTCATCTAAATAATAAACTCGATTATATGTTGGATCTTAGTTTGTGATTAATGACCATTTACAAAAATGATAATATATAAAAAACCACCAGAGCGTTACCTCACTGGTGGTTTTGAAATACCCTATTATGACTCAGATTTAGCGGCCTACTCTCAGATTATCTCAACCTGTCTTTCTTTTTCTTGTACATTGCAGCATCCGCTTTCTCAAGCATTTTTTCTAACGATTGCTCGGTATCATGAGGAAAACTCGCAACACCCGCACTGTACTCTATAATATATGGCTTGTTCATTGCCTTGTTGACCGCTAATATTTCAGCTTTAAATCGATTTAAGGCGATATCAATCTGTTCATCGTTTGCATGTATCAACATGACAACAAATTCATCCCCACCCAGTCTGCCAATTAAGTTATTCTCATAAAACACATTGCACATTGCCTCAGCAAACTTCTTTAAAGCAAAATTACCTTCATGGTGACCAAATTTATCATTGATCGGCTTAAATTTATTCAAATCAAATAAAATTATGGACATAGAAATTTTTTTTCGATGGCACGTTTTCCGAATGTTTTCTCCCAATGCCATAAACCCTCTTCGATTCGATATAGAAGTTAACTCATCCAACGTTGCTAGTTGAATTGAGCGGATTTCCTGCTCAATAATAGCGCCTAGATCAGTTAATATTTGCATCTCTTCCTCGCTTAGATGCCTTGGTTTCGAATCAATGAGACATAATGTTCCTAAATTGATGCCTGCTCTTAACTTTAATGGGTAACCGGCATAAAAACGAATGTAGGGCTTTCCTGTCACTAAGGGATTATCATAAAATCGTTCATCTTCAATCGCATTTGGAATAATCAATAAGCCGTTCTGATTAATGGCATGCCCGCAAAATGAGACTTCTCTCGGTGTCTCAGGTACATCAATCCCTTGCTTCGATTTAAACCACTGTCTATTTTCATCAATAATACTAACCAGTGAAATTTCCACATTGAATATATGCTTGGCCATTCGAGTAATTCGATCAAATCGTTCTTCATCAGACGTATCAATAATTTGAAGTGATCGTAAAGCATGCAGCCTCTCCGCTTCATTAAAGGGAAATTCAGGCTTTATCATATCTGCTCCTTTTTCTCAGGTTCACTTTATAGATTGTTTTAAAAATCAATCCTGCCCGTAAAGCGATAAGCTGACAAAAAATGATAATAGGCAATATAATCAATTGTTTTCCTTATATTTTTTAACGTTGTCTTACCTATAAGCAAAAGCCACCAGCAATATGTATCACTAGTGGCTTGTAAACTTAACTCATACTATTCGAAATACAAATAGCTGGCTATTTCACCTCGTGGAAGCCGCCGGTAATACCACCTTTTTCAAGACTAATGCGAATCTCTTTTACCATCTCTGTCGTCACAGGTTCAGATCGTGCTCCCAGTTTATCGCGAATAAAGCTGATCATTCGAGCCATTTCGGCATCGCCAGCAATATCGTTAAAACTGCTCATTGGCATATAATCACGATTGGGTTCAAGATAGTCAGGCGATAAACCACGCAATACCACCGCGACCGTATTATATGGCTCCGAGTGCGAAATAATGCCATTACCTAATAAGGCTGGAGCAATATTTTCACGCCCTTTACCGTCGGGGCCATGACAAGCACCACAAGTTTCTGCAAAAATCGCATACTCTTTGGTTTTCTTATCCTCAACGCTAAAACCACTTGGTTGTAATGGCTTGGTATTTGGATCCAAACGATTATTTTCATCCCCAGTTAATAGATATTCGGCAATCGCATCAAGATCATCACGCGTCATATAACGGGTACTGTTTTTTACAACATCCGCCATACCGGCAAACGCAGTCCCTTTCGCTGAGTGGCCCGTTTTCAAGAAATCGGCAATATCTTTCACTTCCCAACCATGTTCATGTAACTCGTTGGCAGTGATATCTGGCGCATTCCAATGGTCGATAATATTACCTTGGAACGGTTGTCCGGCTTCTAGAGCTTGAGCAATATTACGCGGTGTATGGCACTCGGCACAGTGACCAAAACTCATCGTTAGATATTTGCCTCGTTTCCAAGTATCTGTTTGGTCTTCCGGATATTCCAACTTATCTTCATCGAAGAACGCCATATTCCAAGCCCACATTCCTAGACGAATATTGGTTGGAAATATCATGCCGTTAGGAATATTCGGACTGTTTACCGGAGTCAACGATTGCATATAAGCCCACAATGCTTTGGTATCTTCCTCAGTAATATACTGATAAGACGTATAGGGCATGGCCGGGTATAAATTACCATGTTTTGCCTCGCCTAAACGTACCGCATCGTGGAACTCTTGATAAGTATAACTGCCAATCCCTCGCTCAACATGGGTCGAAATATTGGTTGAATACAAGGTACCAAATGGCGTAGGGAAAGGTAATCCACCGCCAAACAGTTCTCCATCTTCTGCCGTATGACAAGCCACACAGTCACCCGCATAGGCAAGGTATTCACCTCGTTTCACTTGAGCGGCATCTAACCCAGCCAAATCTTGTTGATTTTGTGACTTTTGATGAATGATATACGCCGCAACTGCCGTTATTTGAGCGCTAGATAATTGCTTATCGAAGGCGGGCATAACCGAGTCTAATCCTTCACGTACTGTCTTTTGGATTTGAGCAATACTCCCACCATGCACCCAGGTGTCATCCGTTAAGTTATAGGCACCAATGTGAATATTTCCATTGCCATTATCACCATGACAAACAGAGCAATTGTATTCAAATAGTTGCTGACCTTGTTCACGTTGCACTTTTGCCGCAGGAACCGCACGGTTAGTTTGTAGACTGGCTACATAAGTCGATACATCGTCAATTTGCTGAGCAGTTAGAACATCTTTCCAACCAACCATAACGCCATGCCGACCGTAAGTGATCGAGTCAATAATGCCTTTATCACTGCTATCATAAATCCATTCATCATCGGTTAAATTAGGAAAATGCATTTGCCCTTGAGCATTAGCACCATGACACGCTGCGCAATGAGTTTGAAACAAACGATTACCGTAATCTACAACTTCACTATTTTGACTGAGTTGGGTTAACGTCAATGTATCTGACTCTAATTCGGCCAAATTTTTATCAATAATTTTGGTATCTTGTTGCTGCAGAGCATCATCTGAGTGCCACTTCATTAAACCTTGCCAGTTCCCCATACCTGGATACAGTACAAAGAAAATGGCGCTGCCAATAAAAGCGATCAGATAAGAATAGAGTAATACTTTCGGTAACTTAGCATCATTTTCGCCAATGCCATCATAATTATGAAGTTCTTTATTTTCATCCGCTTCATTATTTTTATGCCAATAATGCCAAATGACATAAATCATAATCAGCATAAAAACGACAGTTAGGACAATGACCCACGCACTCCAAAATGTACTTAACATGCTGCCTCCTTATTTCCCTAAACTTTGCAGGTAACTGATTAATGCATCAGCGTAAGTTTTATTTTTTACCTGCAAACGAGCCCGATCAATTTCATCATCGGTATAAGGCACGCCTAAAACTCGTAGCGTTTTCATTTTATCGGCAATATCTTCACCATTCAGTCTCTTTTCAAATAACCACGGATAAGATGGCATTATCGAAGTCGGTACCACGGCACGAGGATCCATAAGATGAATTTCGTGCCAGCGATCTGAATATTTTCGCCCTAAATTAGCCAAGTCTGGCCCGGTTCGCTCAGAACCCCACAGATTAGGATACTCATAAATATCATCTGAACCTGAAGTCGCTTTCCCATAGCGTGCAACTTCAGCAGGTAGAGGACGCACCATTTGCGTATGACAAGTATGGCAGCCTTCACTAATGTAAATATCACGCCCCGCCAATTCTAATGCCGAATATGGTTTTGCTGTGGAGGCTTTGACCTGCTCACCCTTCATAAACATGTCTGGAATAACCCAAGTCAATAAAGAAAAGCTAGCAACGGCAATGATAGAAATAATCAAAATACCGACAGACTGAGTAAAATCTTTATTTAGCATATGCTTTACCCTCCTCAGTAATGACCGTATTTTTTTCAGGTAAAGAGAGCGTTCGATAAAGGTTATAAATCATCAATATCACACCAATGACAAAGAATGCTCCGCCTATGAAACGTGCGAGCATCCAAGGTGCAACAAAGTTCATTGAATCAACAAAGCTATACATTAAAGAACCATCATCATTTTGCTTTAACCACATATAACCCTGACCGATCCCTGCGATCCAAAGTGACACTGCGTAAATAGCGATCCCAATGTGCGCAAACCAAAAGTGCCATTTTACTAAACGTCGTGACCACATTTCTTCATGTCCCCATAAACGAGGAATGAAGTAATAGAACACGGCAAAGCCTGACATCGCGACCCAACCTAATGCCGCAGAGTGAACATGACCAATAATCCATTGAGTATTATGAGCAATCATATTAAACCAACGAATAGCGAGTAAAGGCCCTTCAAATGTCGCCAGTGCGTAGTAGATAACCGCAGACAAAAAGAACAACATAACGTAGTCATTCTTCAGCTTCTCTTTGTTAGAAAGAAGTGTCATTAAGCTATTATATGCGCCCCCCCAAGAAGGCAGCCACAGTAATAACGACATAACAATACCAAGATTTTGTAACCAGTCAGGAACAGAGGAATAAATTAAGTGATGAGTTCCAGCCCAAGTATAAAAACCGACTAACCCCCAGAAGTGAACAATGGATAAACGATAAGAGTAAATTGGTCGTTCAGCAGCTTTAGGAATAAAATAATAATTCATTCCGATGATGCCCGCAGTCAGAAGAAAACCGACCGCATTGTGGCCCCACCACCATTGCACGATCGCATCTTGTGTGCCCGCATAAACAGAATAAGATTTGGTCGCACTAACTGGTAATTCCAGGTTATTGACAATAAATATCATGGCAATAACGATGATAAAGCCACCAAAGAACCAATTGGCAACAAATATATGTTTTACCTTTCGTATTGCAATCGTGCCAAAAAATAGCACAGCGTACATTACCCAGACCACCGCGATGAGAATATCAATCGGCCACTCTAGTTCGGCGTACTCTTTTGATGATGTGAAACCAAGAGGGAGCGTAATTAGTGCTAGTAACAACACAAGCTGCCATCCCCAATACACAATCCAAGCTAAGCTTTTATTAAACAATGCGGTTCTGCTGGTACGCTGCACAATGTAAAGCGATGTACCCATTAATATGTTCACCACAAAACCAAAAATAACGCCTGATGTGTGTAACGGACGTAATCGGCCAAATTGAAAGTATTCTGAATCAAAATTGAGTATTGGCCAATAAAGTTGGGCGGCAAGAATTAACCCTACCGTCATTCCAAGTAACGCCCAAATCAAACTAGTAATGATGAAATACTTCACTACCTTCATATCGTAATTAATTTCCATAGTACGCCTCCTTATTAGTAAACCAATCCATTATTGAGATTTTGCATCTGCTGTATCACTCATATTTGATTGAGGTTCAATGGCGACTTTAGAAAAGAAATAACTAATATCCTTCATATCTTGCTCTGTCAGGCTATCGGCTTGCTCATACATGACTAAAGCAAGTCCACCTGTTCTTTGACGACGCTGATAAGCTTTCAATGTCGTCACCAGATATTCAAATTTTTGGCCCTGCAGATTAGGGTATATAGCGATGCTGGAAATCCCTTCAGTGCCATGGCAAGTCATACACACCGCCGCTTTTTTTTGTCCCGTCATAAATTGCTCATCAGCTTGTGCAAATGCCATCACTGGCAAAATACTCAAACTTAATATCAATAGTTTTTTTAACATAAGGTGCTCACCTATTTCTTATTGTATAAAGGTATTTATTTATCAAGATCCATCAATAGATAAAATAACCTGTTTCTAGTTAAATGAAGGTATTCAAGTTAAGAATAGTTGAAGAGTATACAGATGCTTACATTTATTTATAATTATTTATTCACATGAATCTAAAAGATTTTCATATATAATACATCGGTTAAATTGGATTTATGGATGATCTCAATAATCCGGTATTCATGCTCATTAAGAGTAAAACAGTTCTTGACTCTATCCCTATTTAAGAAGAGTAAAACTGAATAGTATTTCGGCCTAAGTTTTTCGCGTTATACATTGCTATATCAGCATTTCGGATAAGTTCAACGGCAGTGTTTCCATTCGTTGGATATTGTGCAACACCAATCGATATTCCAATGTTAAATGTTTCTCCCATGATATCGATAGGTTCGCTAATAGCATTAATAATACGGTTGCCAACATAAATGATATCGTCTTTATTTTGTGGTTTATTCAAAATAAAAATAAATTCATCGCCACCGACTCTCGCAACCGTATCTGATTTTCTCACTTGAACTAATAGTCGGCTCGAAATATTTTTAAGTAATTCATCACCAATATTGTGCCCATATTGATCATTGATGATTTTAAAACCGTCTAAATCTAAAAACATCACGGCTAAGTCACAACACTCACGTTCAGAGCTAAGAAGCTTTTGATTAAGACGCTCCATTAATAAAGTTCGGTTCGGTAAATTCGTTAAAGGATCATGAAATGCCAAATGTTTAATGTATTCATCTTTGCGTCACAGTTCAGTAATATCACTAAATACAGACACATACCGCATTGGTTCATCATCAACATCACGACGCACCATACTAACTGTCATTCGTTGTAGATAATCTTCTCCATTTTTATGGCGATTCCATACTTCCCCTTTCCATAAACCGTTTTCTTTTATTTCTTTCCACATATCAGAATAAAATTCTGGTCCATGCCGATTTGATTGCAGAATACGTGGATTTTTACCAATAACCTCTTCTTGTGAATAACCGGTTATCTCTACGAAAGCGGGATTAACCGACAAAATAGCACCATGAATATCCGTGATCAAAACGCCATCTAATGTATTATCAAATACACATGCCGCTAATTTAAGTTTCTGTTCAGTTTCTTTAAATATAGTGACCTCACTCGCCTGAATCGCGAAGCCTTTCACCATGCCATGATTGTCAAAATCAGGGATGTAATGGCCAATAATATGACCAATGCTGCCATCAGTTTTATAAAGCTTTCGTTCAAATTTTTGTGGTTCACCTGCCAACACTGCATGAATATAAGGTTCATTCAACGCATATAATGCATCACCAACCAGGTCTAAAAACTTTATACCAATAATTTTTTCATGTTGAATGTTAAACCATTGCGTGAATGCCGTGTTGGCATAACGGCAGCGTAAATCCTTATCCCAATACCCCATCATATTCGGTGTATTTTCAATAATAGAACGAATAAATTGTTCATTTTCGAAGTGATTTTTTGAAATAGATTGAGCTTGCTGAAGTGATTTGAAAGTAAGGTGCATTGCTTCAATATAATAAGCAATAAATGTGCTTGTGGCGGCAAAAATAGCAATATCTAGAAAGCCAAACTGACTAACGGTTAGAAATGAAGATCCTAATAACGGGAATATAAATAAAACCACTAAGCATACAAGTACCGTAGCCAACAATCCGGCATAAAAACCCGCATAAAGTGCTGATATGATCACTGCTGGATAAAAAATTAACCACGTAAAACCGGATTCTAATATTTCCAGAGGCCAGATCATTAGCCCCGTCAACAGGCTAATAAAGGTAAACACTATAAAGAGAGGTTTAATATATTTGGGAGTAACAATCTTGTTACCCGCCAAATATTCATCTTTAATCTCATCCATGAGTAAGTTTCATCCATAATCGTAACCATTAGCATTATCGTTAATAAGACTTAAACAACATACTCAGAAATATTCATTCCCATATTTCGTAAAATGTCACTTTTTACACCACTTCCATCTTATTTAACGCTATGTCACTTAGAGCATATACGCATTCCGGTTAATCTTCATGACAAAATGATAACTTTAGTTAATTTAACGCAACTTCTAAATCAGATTCAACGCGACAAGAACATGCCAACACAAATCCTTGCTCAATTTCATCTGCGGTTAATGTTTCAGTACTGGTACGAGTGAATTCGCCTTTGGTCACTTTACACTTACATGAGCCGCAAATACCGCTACGACATGCAGCAATGACGGGTACTTTTGCCGCTTCTAGTGCATCGATTAATGCACTGCCAATTTTGGCTTCCACTTGAGCGCCAAAAGTTGGGACAAATATCGTTGCATTGGCTAATGCTTTTACTTTTTTATCACCTTCATTTACCTCCACATCAGGTTGAGTGGATTCAGAGGGGGTAAAACTCTCTTGATAAAAATGATCCATATCCATACCGAGCGCTTGTAGGTTTTCTTGCATTGCGCCCATAAAACCTACCGGACCACACAAAAATGCACTGCGCTCTGCAATATCTGAGCAATATTTTTTCAATGCAGCTTGCGTTAAGCGCCCTTCTAAGTAATCACTGCCTTTAGCATCTTCAAGCATAATACTGACGTGAAAACGCTCATGCTGCTCAGCCATCGCTAATAGCTCTTGATGATAAATGATTTGATCAATTTCCGTAGCAGCATGAATAAAATGAATATCTGTATTATCATTTTTATTTGCCAATAGTGTTTTCGCCATCGACATAACAGGCGTAATACCACAACCGGCGCTTAGTAATACAATTCGATCACCATGGATTTGATCGAGGTGAAACTGACCTGCTGGTTTTAAAACCGATACCGCTTGCCCTTCTTGTAAGCGATCAACGATATAGTTTGATACTTGACCACCCGCAACACGCTTGATGGTTAATTGTAATTCGGTTTGATTTGGCATTGAGCTTAACGAATAAGCGCGATATTCCATTTTGCCGTCGATTTCGATCCCTAAAGTAATAAATTGGCCAGGGATAAAGTTGAATACGATGCCTTGATCATGAATTGATTCAGGCGCTAAGGTAAAACTCACACTGTTTGAAGTCTCTGCCCATTTACGTTTACAGACTAAAGTGACAGGACCATTTGTAGGCCATTGGAATTGCTTCATACTATTCTCTCATTTCTAAGATAATGGTGCGGTTATTTATATCCAAGATTTGAAGCTGTAACGAAGCTACAGCTTCAAATACGACAGATATATAACCTAAGTAGTTGATGTTGTAGCAAGGCGGCAAGATCATTCAGCCTCATGAGCTTTCTTTTATAAACCTAAAGCTAGTCTAGGAGATTGAGGTGAATAAACGTAGCCAACGAAGCTACAGCTTCAAATACGACAGTTATAATTACGCGACTTTTTCACCTAAGATAGTCTTCATATCTTCTTCAACCGTTGAGATTGAACGCAGATCGAATTTCTCTTGCATTACGGCCATTAGGTTATCGGTTAAGAACGCAGGTTTGGTTGGTCCTGTGTAGATACCTTTAATGCCTAACGCAAGAAGAGTAAGCAGAACTACAATCGCTTTTTGTTCAAACCAAGAAAGAACCAGTGTTAGCGGTAGATCGTTGACACCGCAATCAAACTCATTTGCTAGTGCAAGAGCAAGCTGAATAGCTGAGTAAGAATCATTACATTGGCCCACATCTAATAGACGTGGAATACCATTGATTTCGCCATGCTGTTCTTTGTTAAAGCGGAATTTACCACACGCTAGGGTCAAGATAACGCTGTCATCTGGCGTTTGTTTTGTGAATTCATTGAAGTAGTTACGTTCAACTTTGTCTCCATCACAGCCGCCAACAAGGAAGAAGTGACTGATATTACCTTGTTTAATTTGATCGATAACCGCAGGAGCAGCCTCCATCAAAGCATTACGACCGAATCCAACTGTGATCATGTGCTCGATCTCATCATGTTGGAAACCTTCGTGTGCAAGTGCGCAATCAATTACAGAGCTAAAATCATCACCTTCAAGATGAGCAACACCCGGCCAGCCTACAATGCTACGAGTAAATAGACGATCCGCGTATTGACCCACTTCAGGGTTAATTAAGCAGTTAGACGTCATCACAATTGCGCCAGGGAAATTAGCGAATTCTTTTTGTTGGTTTTGCCAAGCGCTGCCGTAGTTACCAGCGAGGTGCGGATATTTGTTTAATTCAGGGTAACCGTGAGCAGGAAGCATTTCACCGTTAGTATAAACGTTGATGTCTTTACCTACCGTTTGTTGCAGAATTTTCTCAAGGTCATGCAAATCGTGACCAGAGACCAAGATACATTTACCTTTCTTCGTTTTTACGTTTACTTGAGTTGGCGCTGGATGGCCATAAGTTAGTGTCTCACCACGATCAAGGATTTCCATGATTTTGTAGTTCATCATACCAATTTGCATTGAGCACTCTAACAAAGCTGGCAAGTCTTGTGGCTCTGTTCCTAACCACGCCATGATCTGATGGTATTCAGTAAAAATTTCCACACTAGTTTGATTAAGAATCCGAGCATGCTCCATATAAGCAGCGGCACCTTTTAAGCCATAAAGGCAAAGAAGACGAAGGCCCATTACATCAGGATCAACGGTTTCATGACCACGGTTAACGGCGGCCAATGGTGCGAATTTAAGTAGCGATTCACGATCAGTTGGAAGCTCAAAAATTGCAGCAGGAGAAAGCTCAGGTAATGCTTTGTCTGCTAATACAGCGGCAGCGCGTACTTTTTCTTCAAGGCGAACTTTAAATTTATAAGCAGTGTTTGAAAATTCAATGATGCGATCTTCATCGAAGTTAACGTTAGTTAAAGTAGAGAAGAATGCTTTTGGTGCCCATTCATCAATTTCAGAATCGATGATGCCATATTCACGACCAAGTTCAGCCCAGAAAGAGACACCTTGTAAGGTATACACTAGGATATCTTGTAGATCCGATACATCGCTTGTTTTGCCACACATACCCTGAGAATAAGAACAACCACTTGATACAGGGGTACGAATAGTTTGTTCACATTGAATACAAAACATGATTTTAAGCTCCAGTAATAAATAAAAACATCGCCTCATAAATTGAGACAAATAAAAACTTATTACTGTAAATGCACAATACATGCCAACATGTAAAGCATTGATTTTAAATGATTTAACAAACCATTAACCATGTGGTTTGTGGTGGTAATAACAACGAGAGATGTGATTATTACAACGTAATGTATTCATTAAGAATACGGCATGCAAAAACAACAAAATTAGTACTATCCATATAAATGGGCATGCCTAGTGTCTTATTGCCTTAAAGGAAAACGCCACGATCGCTATAGATAATCAGATAATTGGCACTTTTAGCTAATTATATACACCCAATCTCCAATATTTCATGCATAAGCAATATATTAACATTAGCTTGCAATCGATTATCAAAGCACCACATTCGTATATTCAGCTTCATAAAAATCAATAATATATCTTCATAAAAATGATTTGATATATTATTGATTTGTTGCTACATTTTACCGCTTAAAACATTATATTATATAAGGATTTAATAATGAACATTACAAAATCAAAACTAGCTTTCGTTGCTGTTGTACTGACTGTTCTTGCAGGTTGTACTGGTACTGTAACTAACCAAGCTGGTACTTGCTCAACTGATTACTTACTTGTACCTGCCATTTCTATTCCAGCCATTATTGGTGCATGTGATACTGCAAAATAATTGTTAATACATTATTTAAAGTAATTCTAACGAAAAAATCGCCATTGGCGATTTTTTTTGTATTTCAAATAAGACAACTACAGAGAATCTATTTTATCACTTCCTTTTAATGGTTACTTTGTCATCAAACGCATGCTTTCCGATCGTTTTGACTGAGCTAGGCACCACCATGTTAGTTAAATAATTACCACTGAAAGCCTCAACACCAATAAATATAACTGAATTTGGTATGGTTACTTGGATTAAATAGTTACCGCTGAAAGCCCCATCACCGATGCTCTGTAATGAATTAGGTATTTTAACGCTCGTTAACCCTTTAAATAAGAAAGCACTCTCTCCAATAGTCGTCACTGGAATACCATCTAAATCGTTAGGAATAGTAATATTTTTTTCATTCGAATGATAAGCCAAGATTGTTCCGGTATTCTTGTCAAAATCCACATCATCTAATGTTAGTACAGCACTAGGTAATTCATTATAAGCAAAGGCTCCTTTGCCTATATTTGTTGCTGTATTAGGTATTTTCACACTTGTTAACGCATTCTTTGCAAAGGCCCAATCACTAATAACAGTGACTGATTTAGGAATTGATAAAGTAATTAGAGAGTTTTGAGCAAACGCCCCCTTGCCAATCGTTGTCACTGAGTCTGGAATTATGACACTGGTTAAATCATTATCCGCAAACGCCCCTTCACCAATAATGACCACAGATTTTGGTATCGATACTGTTGTTAACGTGTTTTTTGCAAAAGCCCAATCACTAAGAACGATAACTGAATTAGAAATAACTACCTTGGTTAATACATTATTAGCAAACGCCGTTTTACCTATATTCGTAACATTATTTGGAATAATTACATTGGTTAAAGCATTATTCGCAAAGGCAGATTCATTAATAGCGGTGACTGAATCAGGAATAACCACATCCGTTAAACCAACCCCGGCAAAGGCCTTGTCACCTATAGTAGTCACGGGAACTCCATCCAAATCATTCGGAATAATGAGGTTTTTATCATTGGCAAGATAACCCGTAATCGTGCCTGATTGCTTATCGAATTTGAAGTCATTATTCAATTGATCACACCCTACTAGCGTTAAAACAGACAATAAGAGTATGGTGATAGTGGCAGGTTTTATCATAATAGAGTGTGCTCGTAAAAGTTGAACAGTAAGAACGAATATATTGATGTATGCTAAATCTGTTATTTATGACTTATTATTGAATAGCAAAGTCTACCATACATCATTTTAAAGACCGATAAGCCCATCCACACTTTATCTTTTCATTCGGTTAATCAGCCTATTAAAATAGAAACTACACACCTAATTTTTTCCCCATTTTATATAAGTTTCCTCTATCTACCTGTAAGAATTCCGCGGCTTTGGCCCACACGCCACCATTTTGTTGCAGAGCATGTTCAATAAGCTGTTTTTGATATGTTTCAACGGCGCTACGCATGGGGATCGATTCCATCGGCAATAATGAAGAGGTTGCTTTCGATGATTTCATTTTTTTAGCTGAGTTATCTGATCCCAGATCGGTATTAAAATGGCGCCACTCAATCAATTCCGCGTGTTCTTGCATAGCTCGTAGGCCAGTCCTCATCAAGGCATGCTCAAGCTCTCGCACATTACCGAGCCATTGCTGCTGTTCAAGCTTTTGTAAAGCAGAAGGATGAATATGCAGCGTTTTTAATTGAAATTGAGTGCGAATCGTATCAAGAATATGACCAATTAAAACGGGAATATCCCCTTCTCGCTCACGTAAAGGTGGCACATGAATCGGAAATACATTTAAACGATGAAATAAATCTGAACGAAAACGCCCTTCATCCACTTCTTTATCCAGCTCCCGATTAGTCGCCGCAATAATACGAACATCAATCAAGTTATTTTTATCTGCGCCAACTCGCTGGACTTCACCTTGCTGGATCACTCGTAATAATTTCGCTTGTAACAATAATGGCAACTCTCCAATTTCATCTAAGAAAATCGTCCCACCATCGGCCAGTTCAAACTTACCAGCGCGATGAGAGTTAGCGCCTGTAAATGCACCTTTCACATGGCCAAATAGCTCACTTTCCGCAATCGACTCTGGCAGTGCGGCACAATTGACATACACCATAGGTTTATCCGAACGCAGACTTTGAGCATGCACTTGATGTGCCACGAGTTCTTTTCCAGTCCCCGTCTCACCGCTAATCAGAACGGCATAATTGGATTTTGCTACCATTTTGATGTTGCTTAACAACCGCTGAATTTGTGGGCTAATACCAACCAATTTACCACCACGATTTCGAGCCTCATCGATCAATAATTGGTTGATCGATTGTTGCTGATGATTCGCTTTATTCAATGCTTCAAACAAACTGATATTACGCACAATCCCAGCGGCTAAAGTCGCAAATGTTTCTATGGTTGAGTCTTCAATATAGTCAAAAGCACCCGTTGCTTGAGCATCTAATGTTAATACCCCCACGAGTGTATCTTCTACGTATAGGCTGCATCCCATACATGAATGCACATCAATTTTATGATTAGGATCATCACTTAATAATCCATCAAATGGATCCGGCAACTCGGAATGAGTAGGAAAGCGTACGGGAGTCCGGCTCTGTAAAATCATATTAAGCCGTGGATGAAGATCAGGTAAAAACGTACGACCCAGAACTTCATTCGATAATCCACTCATCGCCACAGGTACAAGATGGCGTTGCTGGTTTAAAATAAATAACGCACAAGCATCGCAAGGCAAAACTTGCTGCAAAGCATCAATCAATTTTTGATAATGTTGGGCCGTCGGTGTTTTTGCATTAAGCTCTAACGCAATTTGTAGCAACACATATTCAGGCGATGTGTTTTTAACCATAAATGTTACTCATAAGTTAATAATAAATAAAGAAATGGATCGAGAATTTAAATCATCAACACACGAATCGCACTCAAACTAACATAACGATGTGTAAATAACATCATTCTGTTATCAATTAAAAAATAATAACTTAAAATCAATAGATTACATATTGGCACGATTAGTGCTATACCTATTAGTGTTAATTAATGACATACACAATAACTTTGCTAGGGATCTTCTTTAATGATGAACATAACTGATAAAAACATCGAAGATAAAATTACGCCACTATTACGGCTTGGCTTTCGACCTTTCTTTTTGCTTGGTGCTATTTACGCCCCACTTGCGATTGCGATTTGGGTTTATGCTTTCCAACACGGTCAGCCAAGCCAGCTACATGTTCCTGCGCTTTGGTGGCATGTCCATGAAATGATTTTTGGTTTTGCGATGGCGATTGTGGCGGGTTTTTTATTAACTGCCGTACAAAACTGGACTGGGGTAAATGGCACCAAAAGTACAACTTTAGGTATTGTGGTTTTATTATGGCTATTACCAAGAGTGTTATTTTGGACACCCACTCCACTGTGGATTATTTCTATCATTGAAGCACTATTTCTTGCGGCTGTTGCTTATGAGATATCGATTCGAGTCATCAAATCAAAAGGCTATCGCAATCTTATCTTTTTACCTTTTTTCGTACTTGCGATTGTGGCCAATTTTTCTGCCTACGCCACGATTAAAGGCATGCCCCCTTTTCCTGCCATTGCGGTATGGGAAGCCATGATTTGGTGGTTTGTACTACTCATCTCGATTATGGGTGGACGCGTGATCCCTTTCTTCACGGCTAAGCGCATGAATTTTGAGAAAGCTAACTCATTATTATGGCTTGATGCGGCAGCCAACACACCACTAGTGTGTTTGTTCATTTTAAGCTTCTTTCCCATTACCGCAGCGAGCATCAGCCCAGCATTAATGGTATTTGCAGCCGTCATGCAATTTGCTCGCTTCTTACGATGGAAACCTTGGACGACATTTAAAGAGCCTCTCGTTTGGTCTCTGCACACCGCTTATGTTTGCATTCCGGTCGGACTATTGATAAAAGGCCTAGCATTACTGGGCGTTCTTGATAATGGTTATTTTGTTTCGCACAACATGATCCATGTGCTTGCGATTGGTGCGATTGGTGGTCTAATTTTGGCGATGATCACTCGAGTCACCATGGGGCACACAGGACGCGAAATTTACAAAGGCCCCGCGATGTGGCATGCCTTTTTAGCTATCGTGCTAGCGGCAATCATCCGAGGTGTTGGTGTCGCATTTTGGCCAGAACACATGATGATACTGATCAATATTTCAGCGGTATTATGGATTTATGCTTTTGCATTGTTTGTACTTAAATTCGGCTCCATGTTATGTAAACCAAGAGCGGATGGGCACCCAGGTTAAGGTATCCAAAACGTTAGCCCCCAATATGAATTTATTGGGGGCTTTAACTACGATCTTTAGGAGAATCCATAACCACCAATGTTGTAATTGAATTGACCTGTGAGATCTCACCTAAAACGTTAGAATGGAATTTTTTATAGCTGCTTAAATCTTGAGTTTCAACTCTCAGTAAATACTCATTGCCACCTGTAATGTTATGACACTCCGTCACTTCTTTTGCTAACAACACCCGCTCCTCAAAACCTTTTTGTGATTGCTGACTATGGCTAGATAAACCAATGGTGACATAAGCGATAAACCCTACGCCTAACTTTTCAGCATCTAAAATCGCCCGGTAGCCTTGGATCACGCCACTTCGCTCTAACTCTTGTACACGGCGTAAAGTTGCAGAGGTCGATAAACCGATTCTTTCCGATAGCTCCACATTGGATAAGCGCCCGTTCAGTTGAAGCTCTTGCAATATTCTGTCGTCAAATCTATCCATCATTTAATTTTATTGCTCAGTTAGTGTTAATCACACATAAAATAGGCATAAAATTTATCGAAAACCCGCATAACATACAACCCATAATCACTTACTTTATTGGAATAACATTGATGGAATTGCAACAACTGATCGCTTTACTGACTTTTGTATTGATCACGACCATATCTCCCGGGCCAAACAATATTATGGTCATGGCTTCTGGCGCTAACATCGGATTTATGCGCACGATCCCACATATATTGGGCATCATATTTGGCTTCAGTTTTATGGTGATTATGGTCGGGGTTGGGTTAATGAGAGTATTTGCTTTTTATCCACTCCTTCATCTTATTTTGAATGCGTTTTGTATCACTTATCTTTTCTATTTAGCATGGAAAATCGCACAATCGAAACCCGATAATGATGCAAACTCATACCAAGCGATGAGCTTTATCGCAGCCGCCAATTTTCAGTGGATCAATCCAAAAGCTTGGACAATGGCAATAACCGCTGTCAGCGTTTACAACACCTCTGAAAATTGGCAAGGGGTATTATTCGTCTCATTAATGTTTGCTTTGATCAATATTCCGTCAATGAGCTTATGGGCATTCGCAGGGCAAAAATTGCAAGGATGGTTAAGTAAACCATTAAGGTTGAAGTGGTTTAACTATTCAATGGCGGGATTGCTTACTCTCTCCGTCATACCCATGCTTTTCTGATTTATTGATGTCTAACAAATCGCTGGCATAAAAAGATCGATAGCATAAAAAAGATCGGCGGTGTAATAACTTACCTCAACCGATCCTTTTTATTTAAAAATAGGATTATCTTTTCTTCACATTAATTGGATATCGCCCTGCTTTTAGCTCTTCAACAAACACTGAAGGTTTCGCGTTGTGTAAGATCCATACCTGTTCTTTAGCACGAGTCATTGCGACATAAAACAACCGACGCTCTTCTGCAAATGGAAAATTATCTCGACCTGACAGTAATGCATCATGTAAATGTTGCTGACGTTCAACGGCAGGAAGTTGACCATCATCTGCAGAGACAATAATCACGTAATCCGCTTCTTGGCCCTTACTCGCATGACACGTTTTAAATTGTATATCGACATGCAAATGCTGTTTTTGTAACGTTTTTAACGCTTTTGGTTCATGGTAGTGGTTACGGCCTAATATCAGCACCGTTTTTCGTCTTGTCGTTTGTTTAACGTTAAGTTCATCTAAGATCGTTTCAAGATGATGCATTGGCGCAACAGTGACCGCTTTTTGTGTTTGATGTTTATGACTGTTGAGGTTTTTCGCTAATTGATACGGATTCGATTGCACGAAACGGTTCGCCACATCACCGATTTGATTATTAAAACGATAGGTTGTATCTAAATAATGAATTTGAGCATGAGGAAAGCGCGTTTTAAAATCAGTCGTCAAATTAACATCTGCGCCTGCAAATCGATAAATCGCCTGCCAATCATCCCCAACAGCAAATAACGAACATGGCTGAATCAATTTAGTTTGCTCTATTGTGATTTGATTACGTGTTCTTTGACAAATGACATCCAGTAATTCTAAACGGCTTGGTGAAATATCTTGATATTCATCCACCATTAAAAAATGCCACTTAGGAGTAAACTTCCCTTGTTTAACATATTGGATGGCTTTGAAAATCATACTGTTGAAATCAATTTGATTCTCTTCTTTTAGCATTTTTTGCCATGCTTGGTATGCTGGCCATGCAAGTGTTAGCTCACTGCTTAACCGCGGGTAATCTTCGCGATCAATTAATCGTTCTTGGAGCTCTTTTTTACTATTTTGCAATGACGAAAGCTGATCGACTTGCTGTTCTAGCCAGGCGAGTAATTTTGGATTTTCAACATGTGAACCAAGCTCTATATCACCACGTAAAAAAGCAATTGGCCATTCAGCTAAATGTTTCTGCCAACGTTTAAAGTTAGTTTCTGTCATCCAATGCATTTTTAACCACTGTGAAAACCATGCTGTTTTTTGAGCTGGCGTCGTTGCTAGCGGTGATATTTCGACATCATTTCCTTCCACATGGCGAATAATACTTAGCCCTAATTGATGAAAGGTATGAACTTGAATTCCTTTTGCTTCATTGCCCCACTTATCTTGTAAGCGTTGTTTCATTTCCTTAGCCGCTTCTCGCCCAAAAGCCACCATCAATATTTGCTCCGCCGTCGCTTGAGCGCTTTGTAACAAGTAACCTACTTTCGCGGTGAGAACGCTTGTCTTTCCTGAACCTGCTCCCGCTAAGATAAGTGTATGGTCATCATTAAGCAAAACGGCTTTTTGTTGCGATGGATTAAGCGGTGAACGTTCGCATTGCTTGAAGAATTCACTCCATTCATTGGTTTGATTTTGGATCCAGACTTGATTTCGTTGCTCAATCGATAGTTCTGGATGCGTTAACCAGCGTTTTAATCCACCCATTAATAGCATGCCCGAAGACAGCGAATCATGCTCACTTTGCTCATTGATATTAGGAAAAAGATGAATGATATCTGACAGTTCTAATTCTTTTTTGCCTAAATCATCACAAATAGCATTCATCCAATTATTAATGGCTGAATGCGTTAAGTAATTAGGTTGGTTCACTAGCTCTTGTAACTGTTTTAACCAAGCCGGCAGTAATTCAGCCAGAGTGTTATTTTGATCCCTTTGCCAATCACGGTATTCACTTACTGCTAATATGGCAAAGTGCTGACAATCTTGCCAAGGTAAACCTTGAACTAACCACTGTAATTGCTGATCGTCTTCTTGATGAGCATGAAAATATAAATTGCCCCACTTCAAACCTCGTTCAACCGTAATATCCCCATTCCATGCAGCGAAAGGAATTTGAACTTCATCGTTGGTAGACGATAGCGTCACACATTGATCTTTCAATTCAACTTGATGATATTCATTTTGAATAAAAAATTGAGCCATTCGACTCGCGCTTAACTGCATGGAGGTTTCCTTCACTAAAATCGGCATATGCAAGGTAATTGAAAGTGTCATCTCTATAACCTTGAGGATATACAAGCTAAAACCGCGACCGCTGATCGCTTTTGTGGCAAATAATACCAGTAAGCCGAATAAAATTGTCAAAAAAACACTATTTCATTATCTATGATCAAGTTTAGCCACTAGGGTTTATCCATTGAAAGCGCTATACTCAAAGCCATTAATATCATTGGATTCTTTTTGATTTTATGGTGCATACACTCCGTCAATTTCGTCATTATTGGTCCGATAAAACCATTAATTACTGCGTTCGTATTTTAATTGCCCTACTTGGGGTTGTACTGCCTTGTTGGTACTATCAATTTAACCAAGAAATTACGCCACTAATTTTAGGCCTCATCGCCGCGGCATTAGCCGAAACGGACGACAGTTTTACCGGGCGAATAAAAGCCCTCTTTCTCACCTTTTTTTGTTTTGCCATTGCCTCTTTATCTATCGAAATTTTATTCCCGTACCCTTTATTGTTCGCTATTGGCCTTTTTACGAGTACTTTTGGTTTCATTATGCTCGGCGCGATTGGCCCTCGTTATGCCAGCATTGCTTTTGGCTCTTTATTATTAGCTATTTACACCATGCTCGGCATTCATATCAGCACCAACATATGGGCTCAACCAACCTTGCTACTTATCGGCGCAGCATGGTATTCATTGGTTTCGATGGTGTGGCAGATTTTTTGGCCAATGCAACCTGTCCAACAAGGCTTAGCTAATGTTTTTGAAGAACTGGCACAATATCTTGAGGGCAAAAGTGAACTCTTTCATCCAGTATTAGAACTTACGCCCCAACCTTATCGGATCTTAGAAACAAAGCTCAACTCCAATACGGTCAATGCCCTTAATCAAGCCAAAAACACCTTATTAAATCGTTCTAAACGTGGGCATGTTGACGGCCCAAGCGATCGATACTTACAAGTGTATTTCCTCGCTCAAGATATTCATGAACGCATCAGTTCAACCCATTACCGATACCAAGAACTCGCTGAACACTTTTCACGCAGTGACGTTTTGTTTCGCTTTAAACACCTTATGCTTGCTCAAGCTAAAGCATGTAGAGATATTTCAGAAGCGTTAGAAACCGGATCGCAATATGTCTACGATGGCGATTCAATCATGGCTTTAGATGAGCTACAAGCTTCTATGCAATACCTAAAAGATCAGCAAAAACCAGAATGGAAATCACCTTTAGCCCAATTATTTTATTTATTTAATAACTTAGTTACGGTTGAAAAACAGCTGTCGAATGTGAGCAACCCTGATGCAACCAAAATTAGGTTAGAAAATACCAGCGATGAAGCCAGTGATTACTCTTTGCACGATACCACCGCGCATACTCCAAAAGTCATGTGGCAACGGATCCGTAATAACCTCAATACCGACTCAATGCTATTTCGCCATGCGCTCAGAATGTCGATTGTTATCACTATTGGTTACGGCATTATCCAAGGCTTTGATTTAGAACGTGGCTATTGGATTATGCTCACCAGCTTATTCGTATGCCAACCGAACTTTAGTGCCACTCGTCACAAGCTTATCGCACGAGTGATTGGCACGATTGTAGGGTTATTAGTCGGAGGCGCATTATTAACCCTTTTCCCATCACAAGAAAGCCAACTGGTTTTTTTAGTCTTGGCTGGTACCTTATTTTTTGCGTTTAGAATGAATAACTACGGATCGGCGACCGCTTTTATCACACTTTTAGTTCTATTTTCTTTCAACCAGCTTGGTGAAGGTTACGCTGTCATTTTGCCTCGTTTAGTTGATACGCTAATCGGTTGTATTCTGGCCGTATTTGCAGTGCGTTTTATATTGCCAGATTGGGAAGCCAAGAAATTACATCGCGTGATGTCTGAAGCAATTCAATCGAATAAGAATTATCTGGGGCAAATCATAGCTCAATACCGAGTTGGTAAGCGTGATGATGTCAATTATCGTCTTGCTCGTCGTGTCGCGCATAATATGGATGCCACACTCAGTACCACCATCAGTAACATGCTGGCAGAACCCAATAAATATCGTAAGGCCACCGATGAAAGCTTTCGTTTCTTAACGCTAAATCATGCCATGTTGAGCTATATTTCAGCATTAGGTGCCCACCGAAAACGCATTGATAATCAAGACACGCATCTGCTAATTTTGGAAGCACATAAAGATATCCATGATAATTTAGAGCGTTTAGAGCAACACTTATTTACCCAAGATAGCGACATCACACCTGAATCTTTAAGCAGTGATTTGGACAAACGATTGAGTGAATGGCGTGAAGGGGATGATGAATCTGTCCGCCTCATTTTACAGCAATTGCATTTAGTGTATCGAATGCTGCCTGAGCTCTACTCGCTTGCTAATAAATTTGCCGTCAGAACACAAAATAACTCAAATGAGAAATTACCACCGCCTTCTACTGTATAAGGATCATTATGAAATCCATTTCTAACTATTTGAAAGCCAGTGCGGTATTAAGCATCGCTCTTGTACTGGGCGGTTGTAATTTTGGTTCTTCATCTTCCCAAGCTCTTGGCACTCTAGAACGTGATCGCATTGCACAAACGGCTGTGACCAATGAAGTGGTCATCGATTTACCAGTAAAGAAAGGCTCAGTGGTTAGCAAAGGTACGGTATTAGTTCGCCTTGATGACACTTACCAAAAAGCACTCGTCAATAAAGCGCAAGCGCAAGTTTCTCAAGCAAAAGCCAACTTAGATAAACTAGAAAAAGGCCCAAGGGAAGAAGATATTGCCGCATCTAAAGCTAATGTTTCAGGATCTAAAGCCAATTTAATTGATGCACAAGCCACTTATAAACGCCAACAAGCCTTAGTCAAACGCAAACTGGCAAGCCAATCTGATCTTGACCAAGCACTTGCTACTCGTGATTCTGCTCAAGCAAAACTTAATAGCGATCAAGAAAACCTTAATGCCCTACTTGCAGGTAATCGAGAAGAAGATATTCGCATAGCAAAAGCGGAGCTTAAAACCCAGCGCGCACAACTGACAGCTGAAAAGAAAAAACTCGCAGACTTAACCATTATCGCTAGCCGTGATGGAGTTTTAGATAACCTACCGTGGAACTTAGGCGAACGTGTTACCGCAGGAAGTCCAGTCGCCATCTTACTCGCCAGCAAAGCCCCTTATGCACGCGTTTATATTCCAGAGCCAAAACGCGTCAATATCCATATCAATGACAGTTTAGTCATCCATGTTGATGGATTAGATGAAACAATTAAAGGCAAAGTAACCTGGGTTTCAAGCGAACCCGCGTTTACTCCTTATTATGCGTTAAACCAAGAAGATCGCGCCCACTTAATGTATTTAGCTGAAATTCAGCTTCCCGATGATTATGCAAAACTCCCCTCTGGCATTCCGGTTCAAGTGGACTTACCATGAATAAGGCGGCTATGAGCGAATTCGTGATTGAAACTGAGCAGTTAAGCCGTAACTTTGGTGAATTAAAAGCGATTGACTCACTTAATTTACAGGTCAAGAAAGCTGAAATTTATGGTTTTCTTGGCCCTAATGGATCAGGAAAAACCACTGCAATTCGTATGCTAACCGGTTTATTGAGTCCCACCAGCGGCAATATTCAAGTGCTTGGTCATCACTTGCCACAAGATGCTGAAAAACTGCGTATGAAGATTGGCTATATGACGCAAAAATTCTCGCTCTATGACGATCTCACCGTACAAGAAAACTTAACCTTTATCGCTAAAATTTATGGATTACGGGCGAGAGAGCAGAAACAGCGTATTGAAGAACTCCTTTCTATTTACGGTTTAGATCAACGTAAAAAACAAATGGCAGGCAGTATGAGTGGCGGCCAAAAACAGCGTTTAGCGCTCGCAGCTTCTACACTACACAAGCCTGAGCTACTGTTTTTAGATGAGCCCACCTCGGCGGTCGATCCTGAAAACCGCCGCGAGTTTTGGGAGCAATTATTTGATTTATGCGAACAAGGCACTTCAATTTTAGTGTCCACGCATTACATGGATGAAGTCGAACGCTGTCATAAACTGGCGATTTTAGAGTCCGGTCACAAACGCGCTGACGGCTCACCGGATAAATTAATGAGTCAACTCGGGGCTCATGTGGTTGAGATTGAAAGTCATAACTTGCGCCAACTAAAACAGCATCTTATTCAACTGCCACAAATCATCAGCGCCGCACAATTAGGTTCGCGCTTAAGAGTCTTAATCAAAGACACCCAACATGACCCTTTAGCCTTTTTGAACAATCAACCGCCGCTTTCTGGTTTCAAACCTGAGCAGTTTTCACTGGTACGCCCAAGCCTTGAAGATGTTTTTGTCACTTGTACCGGAGATAGCAGGCAATGATGTTTTTATCTCGTATTCAAGCTATCGTTTTTAAAGAATTATTGCAGCTTAAACGCGATAAAATGACCTTTCGCATGATCATTATGATCCCAATCATTCAGCTACTTCTCTTTGGTTATGCGATAAACACTAATGTCCGTCATATTCCTGTTGGCGTGGTTGATTTAAGCCAAACCACCTTAAGTCGGGTGCTAATTCAAACCGTTGAAGCCACTCAAACGGTGACATTTACCAAGCAATATACCGATTTAAATCAAGCACAAAAAGACATTGCAAGCGCTAAAATTCGAGCGGTGCTTTATATTCCACACGATGTATCTCAACGACTCGTGCGCAGTAACAGCATCGGTCAAGCCACGCCAAGCGCAACCGGTGGCGAAACCAGCCGACCAATTGCCCAATGGATTGTAGATGGTTCCGATACCATTATTGCCTCAACGATTAAAGGCTTACGGTCGATGCCATTAACCGAATTATTAGACAAACCGGCTAATCAAAAAACACCTACCTTTGCGACCACCATTTTATACAATCCCGAACAGCGTACCGCCGTTAACATCATCCCAGGGCTCGTAGCAGTGATACTCACCATGACGATGATCATGTTTACTTCGGCTGCCATTGTACGCGAGCGTGAACGAGGCAACATGGAAATGCTGATCACCACACCTGTTCGTTCTATGGAATTAATGATCGGAAAAGTGATCCCCTATTTATTCATCGGGATCCTACAAACCACCATTATTCTCGCATTAGGTTATTTCTTATTTAACATCAGTATTCAAGGTGGTTTAATCGCTCTTGGCATTGCAACGCTATTGTTTATTTTGGCAAGTTTGACTCTAGGTTTAGTACTTTCAACCATCGCGACTAATCAGTTACAAGCCATGCAAATGACCGTTTTTATTTTATTACCATCAATTTTACTTTCTGGATTTATGTTTCCTTATGATGGCATGCCAGTTGCGGCGCAATATATTTCTGAGATCCTACCTGCCACTCACTTTATGCGTTTGATTCGTGGCATCGTTTTGCGTGATGCGGCTATCCTTGATATGAGTTACGATGCTTTATGGTTATTAGGATTTAGCGTGGTTGGCATTCTGATTGCTTCAATGCGATTTAAGAAACGTTTAGATTAATTTATCATCATCTAAATGCTATCCCCGACATTGATCACAATTTTATTGTTAATATTGTTATCTATTACTATTGACTCTCAATATCTAACTTTCATAATGACTCCCTCACTTTCGAAAAACGGCAAGGATGCAGTATGTCCGATAAAAAACTCAAAATTGATATTATTTCAGATGTGGTCTGCCCTTGGTGCGTAATTGGCGTTAAGCATTTAAAAGACGCCGTAGTCAGAAATAATTGGCAAGATAAAATTGCGATTGAATGGTATCCATTTGAGCTAAATCCAGACATGCCAGCCGAAGGTGAAAATTTACGCGATCATATTGCCCGAAAATATGGTGCTAGCGTTGAAGAAAGTGAGCAAAATCGCCAACGTTTAATCCAATACGGTAAAGCGGTCGACTTTGAGTTCAACTTCTCTGAAGAGTCTCGAATTTACAACACCCGTCAATGCCATGTTTTATTGGATTACGCCTACGAACTTGGCCTACAAACCCAATTGAAAATCGCCTTTTTCACTGCTTACTTTAGTGAAGGAAAAAATATTTCAGATACTGAAGTACTTCTAGAGATTGGTGAAAGTGTCGGTCTGAATGCCGATGAAATGCTAGCATATTTAAACGATGCATCAGAACATGACAAAATTGATGTAATTGAAAATCAATGGCATGAAATGGGGATCAGTGGCGTACCAACCATGGTGTTTAACAATGAAGAAGGTCTAACCGGCGCGCAAAGCGTTGAAGATTATGAAAAAATGCTGCGTTCGTTTTTAGAAGAATAAAATAACCTTCACGCCATGAGTAATAGACTAAAACACAATCGCTGATGTAATGTTCCTTAGAGTATTTACAACACTCCAACCAGCTATATCGGATGTTTTGCTGTAGACGTCAATAACCGCTTGAACTTGATCATTTTTGATTTCAATTCGATGGTCGTCTCCAACATAATTCGGGATCGATTGTATTGATACATCTACTTTTTCAGGACCAACAGAGGCTAATGATGCAGCAACCGCAACATTAACTCGGGTAGGAAAAAGAGCAATAGCATCAATAGCATTTCCTTCAAATACCTGATGTGTCTGCTTTTGTAACTCTTCGGTATAAACAGGGGTGCCTTTCAAAGAGTTTGGCCCTTTTTTGGTCTGAAACGATACGTCGCACTCCCCCATCAATGCCGCCGTTCGCATGACATCAAAACCACCGATAGCACCAGGAACAAGATGAACTCTTGCCTTATTTTGATAAGCCGTCACCTCTACTTTTTGATAAAACTCAGTATCACTGAGAGCACCAATAGATAGCGTCACTATCGATATACCGGCTTGTAAGGCAGGCAAAGCGAGATCTCTCATCGCCTGAGGTGATGCCATTTCTATAATATAATCAGGTTTTAATTCTATTAGTTCATCAAGTGTCTGGCATGGTACGCATATGTGATGACCATCAGCTTGGAATTTATCGACCAAATTTTTTACTTTTTCTGGCGTTCTTGAATAAGCCCCTATCATTGTGTAATCAGGAAGGAGCCCATTTAACAGGGCATCAACAACAATATTTGCGAGCTTACCACACCCTACAAGTGCTAATGTTTTCATATTATGTCCAATAATCCGTTATTTTAATATCAAGAATAACTTAGCTGAACTGAGCATCAAAGACCAGTGTATTGAAGGAATAAGGGAAGTTAAAAATAGATGCGTATTTAATAAAATTAAGTATCAACTCACTTTAAGCAAAAGTTAAGTTAGCCTTGATTATCTAACTAACTCAACGCTGGACATTTTCGAAGTAGAAAGTGCCACGAGTTAAAAATCAAACTGTGACGAGTTTTAGTTTCGGGCGAGTGGCTATCTGCATGGCATAGCTGCTAAATCAACAACCTGACATAACGCTTAATGGGTCGTAAACTTGACGTTATCAATGACAAACCTTTCATGAATATGACGTAAAAAAACGTGGTAATGAAAAGATTGGCAAATCAACCACAACGAAAACAGATAAATATGAAAAGAATAGATTCTCCAAATCACATGCATAAGCTGAATGTTTTTTTTATCGCTATCGTTCTTATGATATTAACCGGATGCACCTCAACTTCGGCAATCGGCGAATCAAAAACAAAGGATTATGCCAAATCACACACTCTTATTGGTCAAGCTTCTTGGTATGGCAACAAGTTCCATGGAGAACTTACGGCAAGTGGTGAGACGTATAACATGAATGCCTATACTTCGGCTCATAAAACCTTGCCATTTGGGACTATCGTGAGGGTAACAAATACAGCCAATAACAAGTCTGTTAATGTGAAAATCAACGATAGAGGTCCCTATGTAAAAGGCCGAGTTATCGACCTTTCTTACAAGGCATTTGCACAAATTGGAAATGTTAAGAAAGGAACAATACCCGTCAAAATTGAGATTATTGATGACAGTAATACCTTTAGATATAAACACTAACCTTCATTCATAAGAAAATAGATGTCAAAAGGGATCCACTGGCATGTTTATAAAATTACTCACGAACTCGTTTCGGGGCATAAATGAGCTAGTGAATTTAGTAAATGAAATTACTTTTTAGTATGGAAAGACACTTAGCTCGGTGTTTTGTATTAATAGTGCAGATCAGTTTAAATTGAAGCAGATGAAGCTGACATTGCCTTTGAGCATTTCTACGCATTGTATCTAGAGGATGAGCCTGCCGCACATTTTCCAATATTGGCGACAGAACCAACTATTACTGTTGTGAATAGTGTATTAATGTCTCTCTGTAGAGTGAGAGTAGAGTGTCGCTATCTACTTGAACACCAACCTGTTGTGCTGGAAATAAGCTCCATTCATCGTTCATATAGTTACGTTGATCAGCTTTCTGAATAGTCATCCCTTCCGCAGGTCCATCTGTGACTACCCTGACAGGACCACTACGACTTGTAAAAAGAGATGGTTGAATAACATAAGCGATAGCTGATGGGTCATGAACATGACAGCCATCCATTCCTACTTTTTCAGAATAAAACTTTAAGTAGTAACGGCTGATATCCCAGATGAACTGTCCAACCTCTCCAGCGTCTTCTCGCAACTCATCAAGGTATTGACGGGTAAAAAAGCTTTCCTCCGTCACATCGAGCCCTATAATGACTACAGGCCATGATGCCGTAAACACCTTATCGGCAGCATGAGGGTCATCATGAATATTCGCTTCTGCAAATGGTGTCACGTTCCCTCTATGGCCGTTTTCACCGAACGCACCCCCCATAACGACCACTTCTTTTACCAAGTCGACGATATCAGGAGCAGCTTCAAGTGCAAGTGCAAGATTAGTTAGAGGACCGACAGCCACCAGAGTAATCTCTCCAGGTTCAGCTCGAACACTGTCGATAATGAACTGATAAGCGGGCTTTTTAATCGTTTTAGAATCTAGTGAACTTGGTGCTGTCACATCCCCCAAACCAGTCTCACCATGCACCACAACCGTTGCTCCAACGAGATCTCTTATTAGGGGCTTATCCGAACCTTTAGCAACGAGTGCCTTCATACTGAACTTTTGCTTCAGATAGAGAGCATTTTGAGTGCCATTGTCTATCGTCGCATTACCATAAACAGTTGTGATCCCTATCAGATCAATATCTGGATGCGCTTCTGCAAATAGGATTGCCATTGCATCATCGATGCCCGGATCTGTATCTAGGATGATTTTCTTTGTCATATCAGACTCTAATTAAATAGTTGAAAAAAATAGACAATACCTAGAAAAAACACTGATAAACGTGACTTAAATCTCATAATGAGAGCATATTAACTTAAACACTCAAGGTGTGGATTGTTCGTATGAATATTGTACTACGATCATTTTTTCTGTATGTTCTGGAAAAATTAATAAATTTTAATTCCTTTAACTAATCGACTGAAAATTCTTTTAACAGTTTTACAAATGCTTCACATCCATTCACAGATAGTTGCATCAACCCCCATCCTAATAGATTCGTTTCTTAACTCTGGTATTAGCTCCGTTTATGTAGGCACACTACTGATATGACGAAAAGTAAGTTAAGTGGCACTTGGGTGTAGCTATGTGTTCATTCGGTCGAAGCAAGCAATGGGGCATAAATGAGTTTATCTCCTCCATCATCCCGTACATGTGCCTAAGCGAAGAAGATACGGGATCTCGCTTTTACGTTAGCTTCATTGATATAAGAGATTCTGAACTACACTCCTTCGTCGCTATCCAGAATGACAACTTCTAGGGCATTTTTAAGTTAGCTAATACGCTGCGACTTCCACTACTATTTAGCCTAATTGTTCTACTCTTCCCATTTTCGCTTCATATTGGCGATAGTTTTCGCTTCAATATTATGAATACTGCCAAACTGCTCACGGCAAACTTGAATATAGAGTTCTGCGCCAATCGTCTGCGCTATATCCTTATAAGCCTGCATTTCCCACTGACAGACAAAAGTATTAGACACAATGACACTAAAACCTTGTTCTAAATGTTGGCGAGTTTGCTGTTGGCACCACTTATGCGCTTGATTCAATTTCTTGGGATCAAAGCGATACTGCCCTTTGCTATTAACAAAATACATATCGGTTTCTACGTGAATCGTACCCGTATTTTGAGCTGATTTTTTAGCAAGCGTTGATTTTCCCGAACCGGGTAAACCGCGAATTAACGTTAAGCTTATCGGCAATGATGCCACCTTACTTGACCTCAAATTTAATATTCTAAACCCAACTATCTAGGCGATATTTAATCAAAACAGCATCTATATCTTCTTGGGTTGGCATCTCACCATGCTCGATAGTTTTAATCACTTTGCATGGATTCCCGACTGCAATCACGTTATCTGGAATATCGTTTGTCACGACACTTCCTGCCCCAATCACACTATTACTGCCAATGGTCACGCCACCTAATACGATAGAACCCGCACCAATCCAAACGCAGTCACCAATCGTGATCGGTTCACCACATGCAAAGGGCTGTATGCGCTCACTTAATAAAATCGGATGACTAGCGGCGCAAAGCTGTACATTTGGTGCAATCAACACATGATCGCCAATAGTAACGGGCGCAATATCTAACACGATTAATCCGTAATTGATGAAGCCACTCTTACCTATGGTTAAATTCTGTCCGATATCACAAATAAAAGGCGGCTCAATATGTGTACCTTGATAATTAATAATGATTTTATTCAGAATAGTTCGACGTAGTTCTATTTCGCTTGGTCTTGAGTGATTAAAATCATACAGTAGTTCTTTACACTGCATTTGCTTATCAATTAAGTCTTTATTAATAAGCGTTTGAACGCTGAAATCACTGAGTTTATTAGCCATTAGCTGCTCGAAATATAGTTAGGATGATTGAGAAACGAATTAAACTTCATCATACTGACTTTCTCATTCTATAGTGTTTTATGCTTAGCATTTATCAAGAAAGTTTTTAGAGGCAAATCAATTTATGGATAAAAATCAACAAATCAGTATTTGTGGTTGTGGCTGGCTTGGTTTACCACTCGCCGCACATTTAGTCACTCAAGGTTATGCAGTTTATGGTTCAAAGCGTAATGTCGAGGATCTTAAAACTCTCCAAAGTCTTGGTATACATGGCATAGCACTTCAGCTCCCCTTTAACAGCGTCATCAATGAAAATACTGATTTAACATTATTTTTCAGCGCTGATATTTTGATCATTAACGTGCCACCAGGTCGAATGGCGAACAGCGCAGAGCAATTCAAGAAAAATGTCATGCAATTATCAGATCTCGCTAAACAACACGGCACAAAAAAAATCATTTTCATTAGCACAACGAGCGTATATGCAGAGTGCCAAGGTGAGATAACGGAAGATACCCCAACTAATCCAAATACCGAATCTGGCCATACGCATGTTTGGCTCGAAGATGAATTACGCCAACAATGGCAAGATGATCTGGTTGTGCTGCGTTTATCGGGTTTAATTGGCTCCGATCGCCACCCGACCAAACATATTGTGAAACGTTATGAAGCAACGGGAGAGCCACTTGAAAATGGTTTAACTCCAGTGAACTTAATCCACCAGCAGGATATCATTACAGCAATACAAAGCATGATCATGCAATGGCCAGAACGCAAAGTGCTACACCTTTCGGCTCATACTCACCCAACCCGAGAGCAGTATTACCAGGCAATGGCGCAACACTTAAATCTCACTATTCCAAAATTCTTAAATAACGGTGAAGGTAGTAAGTGGATAAATGCAGAGCAAAGCTGTCAAGCACTCGGATTAACGCTAAAGTACCGTGATTTAATGCTATTTAAGCCTTATGCGTAAAGGGTTAAAAAAATCCGTGACTTAATTGATACACAAAAAATTAAGACGCTTTTTGATTCACTGAATACAAGGCACCGATTAAATCTGATTGCGTAATAATACCGCACAGTTTTTGTTTATCATCCAACACCGGAATATGATGTAAGCCGATATCCGATAATAAAGGCACCAAGGCGACAATATGGTCGGTGTCTTTTACGGCAATAACATCCCTTACCATCACATCTTGCACTCGATTATTGACTTCTTTTTTATGCTTACGCTTAACCAACATACCACTTAAATGTTTCAGTAAACCCGAGTAGCTAGGCACAACTAGATTCTTTAAAAAATCGACACTGGAGATTACACCCAGCAACTCCTGTTGCTCATTCACCACCGGCAACATGCTGATTTTATGTTTGTGTAATAACTTCCATGCTTGACCTAATGAAGCATCTTGATTAATGGTGATGAGATCTTGTGACATAATATCTCGGCTTAATATTTCCCCACTCCGCCGTTGATAAGCATGCCGTTGAGCTTGTTGATATATTTGTTCTAAGTCTTGTTCACTCACCGCCAAAACCGTGTCAAAACTGTTGATCGCTTGCATCAAATCTTCTTGTTGTAACCCCAACCTTTTAAGCGGGCTCTGATCGTTATGTAGATGAACCGGATCGAATTTTTCAGGTAAAACCGATAGTTTCCGGCGTAAAACCCAGCGATTTAAAATCAAACTAACGATTAAAAAAATCACCACATTTAGCATCACTGGAATAAGTAAATCATAGCTAACATCAATATTACGGCTTGCAATCACAGGCACTAACGCGGTTGCCGCGGCCGGTGGATGCATACATTCGAAGATGTACATCAACATTAAAATAATGGCGATAGTCAGACTTGCTAATAATGCAAAATCTGAAATCACCATTGTCATACTGATCCCCAAAATAGCAGCAATAGTGTGCCCAGCAACAAAACTCCAAGGTTTCGCTAATGGGCTACTTGGCAAAGCAAAAATAATAACAGCAGACGCCCCCATTGAACCTAATAATACTAAAATCGCACTAGGTTCTTGCACTTGAGTACTGATAGTTGTGACCAAAAAGATAGTGGCAAATGCCGCCATCGCTACTTTGATTCGTTCAAATAAAGGGATGGTGGAAATACTTTGGCTATCGTTATGAACAACCCCGAGCTGTGCCAATAGCCGTAAGAACCATTTTTTAGTGTGTTGTGAAATATATTGCATTGAAAAGTTCTATATACTCAAAAAATCATGCCCTTGTCACTAGGCATTTAAGGATAAAAAAGTGCCGCCTCATCAATCAGAGGCTCCTATTACAATAAACCGGTTATCGCGATGCCTAGGCCTATTCTCTGCTGGTTCTGGTTGTAATCAATCAAACTGCTTCCGTAACCCGATGAGTATTGCGCATAAGCTCTAACTTTCCCCCAGATAGGGAATGTAACACCGACTTCAGCATACCCTTTGTGAGTGGCAAAGTTTTCTCGACCTAAAAAAGAAAACTCGAAACTATTGACTTTATAGGCACTGGTTAATTCAAAATGTCCCATGTAATCTTCGATATCTGGGTTATCATCGCCATCTGAGTCCATTGGATCCTTTTTCTTATCTTCAGGAATTCGCCACCAAGGCTGGATTGCGACCAAAAAGTTTTCTTTGGAATAATAAAACTGGGCGTAAATACGATTCCAACTGCGAGACAAATCTTGTCGTTGACCATTGGATTCATGTTCAATACCAAAACCTACCGCTGTTTTACCATCAAAAGGAGTCCATGCTGTAGGTGCGATATAAAACACTTCCGGTCGGTAATTAGTTTCACGAAATGGACGAGAGATTTCATCTGCGTAGACTTGCCAAAATGATTTAAGCGTCATGCCGAAATACAGCGCATCTCCCTCAACCATGAGATCGCCATAATTAAGGGGTACTTTAAAACTAATTTGAAATTCTGCTTCTGCATGTTCTAGCCCTTCAGACCACTCCGTGCCCTCATAAGCTTTTTCATTAATTTTGTTGCTATACGTAATTGGCAATAAATAGTTGAGGCGATGAGCTGTCATCACAAAAGGTTCAAATGCTGTTTCACGCTCTGATTGATATCGTTGACTGGCTAAGTTTCCTTCCGGTTTTTCTTCTTCCGTGGTTTGAGTTACGTTATCCAAATCACACTGCTTTCGTAGCTCAGCAATAGTCTCATCACCACTTTGCTGTTTTATTTTATCCAACAAACACAGGTCATAAGCACTTGGTGTTTCAGCCCAAGCCATCGGAGCACACAACATGTTCAACAATATTACTTGAGTAGCTTTGATTCTCATTACAACTCCTTTACCGCTAAACCTCATGTTATAAGGTGACTTAACGTATTACTTATCGACCAATTCAAATCATGCAGCTAAATATTTAAAGTAAAGCCAAGGCTTAGATCATATATGCAGCAACGAATTGTAAAGCTTTATTATTAAAAGTTACACTTATGTTGGTTTTATTTTTTGTTCTTATTCGGCACCATAAGTTATATATAAAATACACCTTCAGTTAAGTTTAAGTACCACATCACGGATCTAAATAGTAATCGAACAAAACAGCGTTAATATTATTTATTATACGGCTAAAATACATTGGCACTCGGTGTAACCCACTTATCACAAGGCTTAGCAATGAAACGATATAGCTTACTTTTACTTTGCATGACAACTAGCAGTAGCTACGCTGAGTTAATAATAACGCCAATGATTGGTTATACCTTAGGTGGAAGCGTAGAGGACGACAGCGGTAACACCTATGATATGGAAGGAAGAAGTAGTTTTGCACTTGCGATTGAAGTGCCCGTAGAAAAGGGCCGTGTTGGATTATTCTATTCCCGACAAAGTGCACAGCTAGAAGGTCTGAATATAAACTCGTCCATTCAATACCTGCATTTTCAAAGCAGCTTAGATATGCCTATTTCAGAAAACTTTATCGGCTATATTGGTGTTGGTCTCGGTGGGTCTTATGTTGATGCCGATTGGGTCGATAATAATATTGGCTTTTCCGCGACAGGTTTTGCTGGATTAGAGTATCGTTTTACCTCCAACCTAGCACTGAATGCGCAAATTCGATGGCTGGGTACCTCGGTCGATAATAATAATTCAGCTCTATGCTATAGCGACCAAGGCAATAGCAAATGCCTTATTCATTTCGAGTCTGATTGGGTCAATCAATTCCAATCGAATGTTGGCATGACATTTCGTTTCTAAGTGAGTCGTTGCATATCTGAGCCAAATCACCATTAATATAAATTAATGGTGATTAACACAACCAAGTTACCTGCAACTATCTGACTTTATAAAGAATTTAAATAAAGGATATGTTGAGTGACCGTGGCATCACCTTATGAACCTCACTGATAATACTTATTTATGACAAACGAATAGCAAGATGGAACATCACACATTTCATAAATTCAACTCTCAACTCAACTATAAAATCCCACAAAAGCGTGACATTAATCACATTGAATTTAATTGAGTAAGTGACGCATCCAATCGCCCACTTTTGCATATAACTCGGATTCAAAATCATTTAATTCTGATCCTACATGAGTAATCAAGCCATATTGATAGCGGGGAAGATCGATAATAGGCTTAGATACAATCGATGAATAATCACCACCTTTGAGTAAAACACTATTGACGTTTGAAATACCAAGATTGTTTGCCACTAAAGAGCACGCGACATCGACTGAATGAGCCTCGACGATCACTTGAGGTTTAATCTTGTTCTCCATAAAAAAGGCATCGATATCTTTACGTGAAGCGCTTTTTTTCCCAAGCAATATTAACGGCAAACCATTCAACAGTTCAGCTGTAATTGTATGATGGCGAGATAAAGGATGCTCACGTGGCATAATACAAAGAGACGTGCCCGATGCTACCGGAGTGTATTCAAACCTTGGATTATTATATACACGAGTAAATCCAAGGCCCGCTTTCCCTGACTCAACACATTGTTCGATAAATGAATAACTTCCCGTGATCAACTCGACCAATACATTAGGATAATGATCTAAAATCTGAGTAACCAACTTAGGAATAATAAATGAAGTGAACGTATAAGGGACGGCTAACTTAATCACCTGTTTTTGTAAGCTGCCTTTTTTAATATCGTCTGCCTCATCATAAAGCCGCTCTAGTTAGTTTAACGATTGAAGCGCATTAACCAGCAAATTACGACTTTCGGGTTTCACGATTAGCCGACCTTTTCTTCGCTCAAATAATTCAAGGTTTAACTCAGACTCTAGTTGAGTGAGTAAACGGCTAACCCCTGATTGTGATAACCCAAGATGTGACGCTGCTGATTTTGTTGTGCCTGTTGCCATTATTGCTTTCAGAGCCATGAGCTGCTTTATATTCATTATGCCTTACCTGCATATATCAATGACATATCGTCATACGCTTGTGAATGGATCAAACTTAGCTCACAGTTTCCCAGTTATCGCTAATTGAAAAAGGAATTCAACAGTGACCATAAAAGATTCAACATTAATGAGTCAAGCCGACTCTAAATCTAAAAAATCAATGAATCCTGTCATTATATTATTATTGGTCGTTTTAGCCGCCGTGTTAATGACTTATTTCTTAGATTCAGGGAAATTTGAACGAAATGGTAAGTTGATTGTTCCGGGTACCTATCAAGTGCTTGAAAAAAGTGTGTCGCCGGTTAATTTAATCAATATTTACCCTCAAAAAGAAGCCGCTCATGCTGTCAGCCTACTTGATGCATTGGTCAGTATTCCCGAAGCTATTAACAAACAATCCGGCATGATTTTCATGGTGTTGTTTATCGGTGGCATGTTTGGCGTATTAAATAAAGTGGGAGCGATTGAAACAGGCCTGGAGCGGATGCTATCGGCGACCAAAGGTAATGTTTATATACTGGTTCCTGCCATGATGATCATCTTCTCAATGGGCAGTACGTTTATGGGAATGGCAAAGGAGTATTTACTCATTATACCTATGGTCGTTGCGATGGCGAATCGCATGGGAATGTCGAGTTTAATTGGCCTCGCAATCGTCGCTATTCCCGTTAAGGTAGGCTATTTGGCATCAATTACCAATCCCTATGCCCTGTCTATCGCTCAACCATTGGTGGGTGTTCCCGTCTTTAGTGGTATGGGAATGCGCATTTTTGTGTATGTTGTTTTAATGATCATCGGCATTCTTTATGTTTTACGAAGTATTAAAAAAGAAGCAAAAAACAGCACGATAGAAATGAGCTGGGACTCAACCAAGTTACCCACTCGTCATACATGGGTTTTATTAACATTAGCGGTGGGGATCGGTTTTTTAGTATACGCATCTCAAACGTGGCATTGGAAATATAATGAGCTATCGGCTTACTATTTATCCTTAGGCATTCTATTTGCCATCGTAGGTGGTTTAACGGCCAATGAAACCGTTGATGCTTTTGTGTCTGGTATGAAGAAAGTATTAATCGCAGGGGTGTTAATCGGTTTAGCAACGGCGGTTGCCATCTTGCTTTCCAAAGGACAAATTTTAGATACCATCATTCATTCACTCGCCTCAGTGGTTGGAGAGAATAATTCAAATCTAGCCGCTTACGGGATGTTTTTTTCACAACTACTGATTGATGTTGCTATACCGTCTACGTCAGGACAAGCGGCCGTTACCATGCCAATTCTCGGCCCACTTGGGCAACTTGCAGGTGTCGATCCACAAACGACCGTTTTAGCATTCTTAATGGGTAACGGTGCCACTAATATCATAACGCCAACATCAAGCGGATTATTGATATTCCTTGCTACCGCTCAGGTTGGATGGGGACAATGGGCGCGTTATATCTTCCCATTCTTTTTAATCATTATTCTTTGCGCTATGGCATTTTTATCGCTTAGTTTAGCGGTCTATGGGTAGTAAAATCATGAAAAAATTATTGGATATGATGGTATTAACACGTGATGGAGAGCGGCTTGCCACTGACGTTTATTTACCACAACATTCTGAAGGCCCGTGGCCCGTTATAATAGAACGAACACCCTATAACAAAGAGGCAGCTTCACGCTCAGAAGTGGATGTATCAGGTCATCTGCTTAGTCGAGAAGAAATGGCGAAAGCTTTTACTAATGCAGGTTTTGCCTGCGTATTTCAAGATTGTCGCGGTCGTTATAAATCTTCAGGCGTTTTTATCAAGTACATCAACGAAGCAGAAGATGGCTTTGATACTTGCCAGTGGTTAATTCAACAACCTTGGTGTAATGGCAGTATTGGCACCATGGGACTTTCTTATGCTGCACATACACAAATGGCTTTAGCGTGTTTAAATCCTCCAGGTTTGCAATGTATGTCGCTCGATTCTGGTGGTTTTTCCAGTGCCTATGAGTGTGGCATTCGCCAAGGCGGAGCTTTTGAACTAAAACAAGCAACTTGGGCTTATCGACAAGCTTTAGTTAGCCCCGAAGCTCAAGCTGATCCTAAACTTAAAGAACAGCTTAGCAATGAAGATATTACTGAATGGTTTAAGCAAATGCCGTGGTCTAAGGGTCACTCCCCAATTAAGCACTTACCTGAATATGAAGAGTATTTATTACAGCAATGGGAAGCGGGTCGTTTCAGCTCTTTTTGGAAAAAGTCAGGCATTTATTCTTTAGAAAGTTATCAAAACATTCCCGATATCCCTATCCTACTGATGTCGAGTTGGTATGACGTTTATGTCAAAAGCACGTTGGATAACTACAATGCTTTATCTGCTCATAAAAAAGCACCGATCTCTTTGATCATGGGACCTTGGCTACATGGTGACCGTAATGTTACCCATTGCGGTGATGTGGACTTCAGTGAGAACGCTGCATTTGATGGCAATGTAGGTAAAAATTGGCTGCAGTATAGAATAGATTGGTTCACTCGCTGGCTACTTGATGGTGAGTGTGGCAACGATGCCGCAGTCAAAGTATTCCAAATGGGGGGTGGCACTGGTAATAAAACGCCGCAACATAAAAGAAACCACGGTGGCCAGTGGATCCACTCATCACAATGGCCACTACCAGAAACCAACACGCAAACCTGGTATTTAAATAAAGATTATTCGCTACATCAATCTAAAGAAATGACACCAACCGCTATCACATACTCGTTTGATCCCAAAAAACCCGTTCCGACATTAGGCGGTGCATTAACGTCTGGCAAACCAGTTTTTGTTGGAGGCGCCTTTAATCAAATTGAAGACCCACGATTTTTTGGAAGTACCGGAAGCGAACAGCCAATCAATAACAGAAGCGATATTTTATCTTTTGAAACTCAGCCTTTACATGAAGATATATTAGTGGCGGGCAATGTAAAAGCCACACTCTTTATCGAAAGTGATGCGCCAGATACCGATTTCACCATCAAGTTGCTCGATATAGCCCCATCAAACGAAGATTATCCACAAGGCTTTGCGATGAATATTACCGATGGCATTTTCCGCTGTCGCTACCATAAGTCATGGCAACAACCGGAGAGTCTACAGCAAGGGCATATTTACAAGATTGAGGTTGAAGCCTTCGCAACGTGTAATTTATTTTCCAAAGGGCATAAAATTAGGTTAGATATTTCGAGTAGTAACTTCCCCAAGTTTGACGTTAATCCAAATAGTGGAGAGCCAGAAGGTTCAGCTCAATACGCAAGAATAGCGAACAATACGATTCATTTATCAGAAGAAAATGCCTCATGTTTGGCGTTAGATATATCGAATTTCACGTTAGGTGTAGCACCCGTTGCGGGTTGAAAACGATAACAATAACGTCGTATATCAATATATTCGACGTTATTGTGCTAGGAGATTTATTGCTTATAGGCCAGATTACCATTGATATAAGTCGCATGAACGGTACGGTCATCGCCTAAACTCATTAATACAAACAGCTTTTCTTCTAAGGTTTTCGCTTGTTGCATTCGAAACTTCATCAACGTGGTGGCATTGGGTTCGAGCACCACAAAATCCGCTTCTTTACCCACTTCTAAGCTGCCAATTTTATCATCCAGATAGAGTGCCTTGGCACCACCTAATGTGGCTTGGTATAAAGATTTCACCGGATGTAATTTTTGCTGCTGCAGTTGCATCACTTTATAAGCTTCGCTCATGGTTTGCATCAGTGAAAAGCTGGTGCCTGCGCCAACATCGGTGCCCATTCCCACCCGTACGCCATATTCTTCTAAGCGGGTTAGATCAAACAGTCCTGAGCCTAAAAATAGATTTGAGGTTGGACAAAAAGCAATAGCAGAGCCAGTGTCAGAGAGACGCTGACATTCACAATCCGATAAATGAACACCATGAGCAAAGACCGAACGTTGATGTAATAAACCATAATGATCGTACACATCAAGATAGCCTTCACGCTCAGGAAACAGTGATTTAACCCATTCAATCTCTTGTTTGTTTTCAGACAAATGAGTATGCATATAAACACTTGGGTATTCTTTCAATAACTGCCCTACAGTCGCTAATTGTTCAGGGCTGCTAGTCGGTGCAAAACGAGGCGTGACTGCATAAGACAGGCGGCCATTACCATGCCATTTTTCGATCAAATCTTTTGAGTCTTTATAACCACTTTCTGGGGTGTCGGTTAAATACTCTGGCGCATTACGATCCATTAATACTTTGCCGCAAATCATGCGTAAATCACGACGCTTGGCTTCTTGGAAAAACACATCCACCGATTGTTTGTGCACCGTCCCAAAGACCAATGCTGTCGTGGTGCCATTACTTGCCAGTTCATCGAGAAAAATCTTCGCCACTTTGGCTGCATACTCAGGATCTTTAAACCGTTCTTCTTCTGGAAAAGTGTAGTTTTCCAGCCAATCTAAAAGCTGCTCACCATAAGAAGCAATCATGCCGGTTTGTGGATAATGAATATGCGTATCAACAAAACCCGCAGTGATGATTTTATCCTGATAATTAATCATTTTCATGTCGCCATTGTGCTTAGCAATGGTTTCCATATGATCGCCAACATCAACGATTTTGCCATTTTCGACAACCAATAAACCATCTTCAAAATAGCGGTACGCTTGCTCAATGCCGACATCTTTTGGATCAGCAATAATCTGAATGATGGCGCTACGATACGCGGTTTTGTGGTGTGGCATAAAAATACTTCCTTGTGAATTATGTTAACGGCGCGGTTGGTTTGTCGGATCCGACTCTTCTCTTTATTGAACTAATGTATCTATTTAACTCATGCCTCTAGCCAGCCAATCCATGTTGTTTTATTGGTCTTTTTTGTTCGAGTTGTTGCCCTTGATAATGAGCGATCAATTCACCCGCAACCGACACCGCGATTTCAGCCGGATGCTTTCCTTTCACCATAGAGATCCCTATTGGGCATACCATTTTCTCGGCTATCTCAAGGCTAAAACCACGGTGTGACAAACGTAAGTCAAACTTCTTACGCTTGGTTAGCGACCCAATCATGCCAAAGTAACAAGCATTATCTTGGGTTAAAATTTCGCGTGCTAAATTAAAGTCTAATTGATGATTATGTGTCATCACTAAATAGTAGCTATTTGCAGGCATGTGTTTGATTTCACCAACGGGATCATCGCTCACCAGTTTACGCACATTAGGGGCAAGTTGATCTGGAAACTCGGCTTCACGTTCATCAATCCAGGTGATTTTAAACGGCAGTGTTTGCACAATATTAACGAGTGCTTTTGCCACATGACCGGCGCCAAATAACACTAAATGATGTTGATTAAAGCCAATAGGTTCAAAACTTAACGTTGCCATTCCACCACAACATTGCCCTAATCTAGCGCCTAAGTTAAAGCGCTCAACATGCGTTTTATTCTCATCTTTGAGTAAGATTTCACGCGCCATTTGAGTGGCTAAATGCTCTAAATGTCCACCGCCAATAGTGGCAAACAGATCATTACGCGTCACAATCATTTTGGTTCCTGCATCACGTGGCACCGAACCTTTATCTTCCAACACGGTAACAAGTACACACTCTTCACCCTGTAGTTCAAGGTATGCAAGGTGCTGGATCCACGAAGCTTGGCTCACAGGATTTTGATGTTTTTTATATTGAGTCATTTTAAAGTCCTTCTCATAGCCTCAATCAAGCTACACGTCATCCTGAACAGTGGCTAAGGAGCAAAAGTTAGGATCTAAATAAACACCCTTCGACAATTCCAAACCGCGTTTTTTCTTGCGCTCTTTGGAATGACGTTAAACGACGTTATTCATACTATGCTTTGATATTTTTTGCTTTACTCAACACTTCCTTTTTTATTCCAGCCCCTGATCGCGCTCTTTCCATCGCCCATAACATTCGCTCTGGTGTGGCAGGTGTATCCAGCTGAACTGTGACGTTGTCACCTGATTTTACATTTTCCAGCGCAACCGCATGCACTGCATCTTTCAATGCGCTCCAAACTGACATGCACAACATAAACGGAGGCTCACCCACCGCTTTCGAATTAAATACCGTGTCTTCTGGATTGGTTCGGTTTTGTACAATCTCAGTTCTAAAATCAATCGGCATATCTGCAATGGCTGGGATCTTGTAGCCAGCAGGGCCATTGGTCATCAAACGACCTTTCTCATTCCACACTAGCTCTTCTGTAGTTAACCAACCGACGCCTTGAATAAAGCCACCTTCAATCTGGCCAATATCAATGGCTGGGTTTAGCGATGCGCCCACATCATGCAAAATATCCGCCCGCAGAATTTTGTATTCGCCCGTTAGCGTATCCACAATCACTTCAGAGCAAGAAGCACCATAAGCAAAATAATAGAATGGGCGACCACACGCTTTTTCATGATCGTAATAAATCTTAGGCGTGCGATAAAAACCCGTGCTCGATAGCGACACTTGGTTGAAATAAGCTTGCTGAATAAAATCTGCAAATGGGATCAATTGCTCGCGAACTTGCACAATACCATTGTTAAATACCACTTCTTCTGGCGTTACTTTGTAATGGTTTGCCGCAAATTCAATTAAACGAGCTTTAATAGTTAACGCTGCATTTTGAGCCGCTTTGCCATTCAAATCGGTACCAGATGACGCAGCGGTTGGCGAGGTATTCGGCACTTTATCGGTATTGGTGGCAGTGATCTGAATCTGGTCAACATCAACACTGAATTCTTGCGCCACAATTTGCGCTACTTTGATATTCAGCCCTTGCCCCATCTCCGTACCACCGTGGTTTAAGTGGATGCTACCATCAGTATAAATATGGATCAGCGCCCCGGCTTGGTTCAAGAATGTTGCTGTAAACGAAATACCAAACTTCACTGGCGTTAAAGCAATCCCTTTCTTCAAGATTGGGCTATTGGCATTATATTGCGCGATTTCTTGACGGCGTTTTTGGTACTCACTGGTTTTTTCAAGCTGCTCAGTGATCTCAAATAAGCAATTATCTTCTACGGTTTGGTAATAGTGGGTAACGTTTCTATCTTCGAGTCCGTAATAGTTTTGTTTGCGAACCGCTAATGGATCTTTACCAAGATGATGCGCAATTTCATCCATGATATGTTCAATTGTCATCATGCCTTGCGGGCCACCAAAGCCACGATAAGCGGTATTAGAGGCAGTGTGAGTTTTACAGCGATAACCCACCACTTTTGCATCACCAAGATAATAAGCATTATCCGAGTGGAACATGGCGCGATCGACAATCGAATGCGATAAATCAATCGAATAACCACAGTTTCCTGCTACTGATAAGTCAATTCCAGTGATGCGTCCATCATCATCAAACCCGACTTTATATTGGTTATAAAATGGATGACGTTTACCTGTCATGGTCATATCATCATTACGCCATAAACGCATTTTGGCAGGCTTTCCGGTTAAACGAGCGATCACCGCAGCCAAACACGCAGGGGCATTCGCTTGGGTTTCTTTACCACCAAAACCGCCACCCATGCGGCGCATATCCACCACCACTTTGTGCATCGAAACGCCTAACACTTCGGCCACAACTTTCTGAATTTCGGTTGGATTTTGGCTTGAGGTATAAACAATCACCCCGCCATCTTCACTCGGGACGACGCTACTGGCTTGAGTTTCTAAATAGAAATGCTCTTGGCCGCCAACATTAATATGCCCTTCTAGCACATGCTTTGCTGAGGCTAATGCTGTTTGATAATCACCGCGCTGCTGAACATGAGTATCATGCACAAAAAACTCTTTCTCCAACGCTTCTTTCACATCCAAAATAGCGGGCAAAGGTTCAAATTCAATTTTAGCCGCAAGAGCAGCTTTACGAGCCGTTTCCATATCTTTTGCGGCAACAGCAATAATGGGTTGACCGTAATATTCCACAATGCCATCAGCCAGCAATGGATCGCCGGGGAATACCGCGCCAATATCTAACTGGCCCGGAATATCTTTACTGGTGATCGCGATCTCAACCCCATCGATTTCATAACAAGGGCTTGTATCAATACTGAGAATTTTGGCATGTGCCTCTGTACTTAAGCGGCAATATATATGCAGTTGATTGGGAAATTCCAAACGATCATCCACATAAACGGCTTCGCCTGTCACTTGCTTATCGGCGCTATCGTGCTTAACAGGCTTACCAACACCCGTTTTCAGATCTTGTTTGTATTGAGTCATCAGCTCATCGTAGCTTAATGTTTTTTTGTTTTGACTAGACATAAGACGTGACCCTCGTTTCAATACTGTTTTGCTTAAATTTTTGGCTATTTATTTGTGTGATTGCTTGTGTTTGTTGCTCAAGAAAAAAGCGCATCAACATATTGCAAGCCGTTTTACTGCGATATTCTTTACTGGCACGAAAATCAGACAAAGGCTCAAAATCTTGATCCATTGCGAGCATCGCCTCTTCAGCGGTTTGTTTATTCCACTGCTTGCCAATTAATGCTTTCTCACATAATGCTGCTCGTTTTGGAATCGCAGCCATGCCACCAAATGCCACTCTTGCATCGGTTACTACATCATTTTCAATCGTCAAATTAAATGCGCCACAAACGGCTGAAATATCGTCATCTAAACGCTTAGATAACTTATAAGCGCTGAATTTAGCATTGAGATCCAATGGTTTCGGTATGAAGATTTTTTCAATGAATTCTGACTCTTGCTGAGCCGTTACTTTATAATTAATGAAATACTCATCAATCGGCAAAGTGCGAGTTTTCTCTCCTTTACGCAAGGTAATACGCGCATTTAATGCAATAAGAAGAGGGGGGGTATCACCAATAGGAGACGCATTGGCGACATTCCCCCCAATAGTACCTTGGTTACGCACTTGTAAAGAGGCAAAACGATGAAGCAGTTGACCAAAGTCTGGGTAGTATTTGACCAATGTTGAATAACAATCGCTGATCGGCATATTGGCGCCAATCACAATATCTTGTTCCGTTTCCGTGATGGTTTTCATGTCTGCCACACCAGTGACATTAATTAAGGTTTCAATTTCACGGTGGAATTGTGTTACTTCTAATGCGAGATCAGTACCACCAGCCACCAGTTTTGCTTTCGGGTGACATAGATATAAATCCGCTAACTCGGCGGTCTTGGTTGGAGAGAAACTGGTTAAATTACCCTGCACCATCGGCAAGGTTTTGCGATCAATTTTTTCAAGCTTGGCAATCGTTTGTTGCTCAAGTTCAGCAAATTGATCAAGCAAAGGTTTGTCTGAGCTTAATGAAAGCGCGGCATCAACAATGGGGCGATATCCGGTACACCGACACAAGTTGCCAGCCAGAGATTCCATCACATCTTCTTTATCGGCATTGGGTTTGTTTTTACTCAGAGCAAACATCGACATAATAAAGCCAGGCGTACAATAACCACATTGCGAACCATGAAAATCCACTAATGCCTTTTGCACAGGATGTAATGATGATTTATTCTGAAGATCTTCAACCGTGATCAATTGCTTACCATGCAATGACGAGACAAACGTTAAGCATGAATTCACACTACGATATTCAAGCTTACCATCCACCAGCTCGCCTAAAACCACAGTGCAAGCACCGCAGTCACCCGAACCGCACCCTTCTTTGGTTCCGGTTTTTTTAATCTCAGTGCGAAGGTAATTCAACACCGTCATATTCGGTGAAAGGTTACTTTCACGCTTTAATGTTTGATTAAGTAAGAATGTAATCACGTTAACTCCCTGTATCGTCATTTCGCCTTCATCACAAATCATATCTATTGAGATAATCTAAGTATGGCGCATTGCTTCATATTTATTATTAGTATTTGAACACCTGATATTCAGGTTTATCTTCTACTTCATTTGAAATAAGTATTAGCTTTCCTGACTAATGAGTCAACTTTTTAAGATCACATTTTTGCAACAATTTTATAACCAATTAATCTTTAAGACATTATTGTATACAATTATTATTATGGATATGGTATTCCAACGTCTACTCCGTTTTAAGCTGCCAGCAGATATAAAAAAACCGCAGACATATTTGACTGCGGCTTAAAGGTTTAATATGAAAAATTCATGCCTATAAGTTAAAAATCATAGCGTTCATATTTTAAAATATCACCACTGGTGTTCCTCACCATTCCAAGTGAAAAATCGCCCACTATGTTCCATTGTTAAATGATGAATTAAATCAATAATGCCCGTGGCACTTTGTACAACGGTAATATCTGCCATCGTACCGCCCATGTCGGTTTGTACCCAACCCGGATGAATCGGACAAACGATAATTTTATCAGCGTCTAGATCTTGAGCTAAAACTTGCATAACTTTATTGGCTGCTGCTTTCGAGCTTCGATAAGCATATCGCCCAGTACCTTGATGATTTAACGATCCCATTTGACTCGAAATAGTAATAATTCTTGGGTTTGACGATAAGCGTAAATTATCTAATAAAGCACGGCTGACCATAAGCGGTGCAATGGTATTCACTGCAAACGTATTGGCCCAATCGACAGCAGTTAATGAATCTAGATCGCCATCCGAAGGATCACTAATGCCAGCATTGTTTACGATTATATCAAGCTTGATACCTTTCAAGTGCTTAGCCAATCCAAGGATAGAATCCTGATGAGTTACTTCAAGATTAATAAGACGCAAATATTGATGTTCGCCCGCTAACTGACTAAGAGAAGACGATGGTTTTCCACGATAAGTGGCGATAACTTCATAGTCTAAATCCAAAAATTGACGAGTGAGTTCTAGCCCAATGCCTCGAGAACTTCCTGTCACTAATACCGTTTCCATATTTTCATTCCCTTCCAATAAAGTTCCAGTATTCATTTAAATCCATTGAATGAAACCAATTCAATTAAATATCGAAAAATTTTAAAAATTTAACGTAATTCTCTGTCTCTTGCGCCATGTCAGCTGGATAAAAATGCAGGTTCACTCCTGGTCTTGCTTGTGCTAAACGCATTAAGCTCATTTTCGAAACACAGCCTAGTTTGGGGTAACCCCCCAAGGTTTGACGGTCGTTAATTAAAATAATCGGTTGCCCATTAGGTGGAAATTGAATCGAACCATGAGCAATGCCTTCCGACAAAATACCTTTAACTGGTTGCCCTTCACGCTCAGCAAAAATAACTTCACCTTGTAAGCGGATCCCCATTCTATCTAGCTTGTCACTGACAGCGTAAGCATTGGAATAAAATTTATTTTTTTGTTTTTTAGGAAATAGATTTTCTTGATAGGTTTCAAACACACCGATCTTCACATCTTGATGGTATTGGGGAATAAATCGAGGTGGCACAAATTTCGGTTCCAATATTTCATTCACAGAATTACCATTACCGAATGAGTCACCCTCTTGCAATGCCCGTCCGGGGGATTGAGCTAAACCGCCCAATTGATTACGCACAACCGTTGCCGCGCTGCCATACGATTTAGGCACATTAATGCCATTTTGTATCGCTAAATAGGCGCGAAAACCTTTCTTTGCATAACCGAGTTTTAGTTCTTGCCCTTGTTTTAACAAAAATGAACGCCAGTTTCCGATCGCTATGCCATCAATACTGGCTGACATTTCCGCTCCAGTCAGTGCCAGCATTACGTCACACTGTGCTCTTAAAATCACTTTACCAAAGGTTATTTCCAAAGCCGGTCTATCTGAACGGTTGCCAACCAAACGGTTCGCCCAACAAAAAGCATGTACATCAGCAGGGCCCCCAGCACTTAAGCCCAAGTGCCCTACTTTTTGCCGACCAAGATCTTGGATAAGCGTTAACATTCCAGATGATACTACATATAGTGCATTCATATCCTCCCTCCTAATTCAAGGAAGGTTTTTCTATCCACCGGTTCAAAACGAACTTTATCGCCAACACAAAATGGAGTTATAGGTTCTATATTTGGATTAAACAAGTTAGTTGGGCAATTGCCAATAATTTGCCAACCACCGGGAGAGTTAGCGGGATATACTGCCGTTTGTTGATCGGCAATACCGACACTTCCCTTCATAACATGGAGACGAGGTTCTAAGTGGCGTGGCGTAGCAATTATTTCGTTTACTGATCCTAAAAATGCAAATCCAGGCGCAAAACCAATCGCGCACACGGTATATTCGACTTCACAATGTAATTGAATAACATCATCAATATTAATCGAATGAGATTGGGCTAAAGAAATTAAATCTGGTGCGACTTCAGGATGATAGTAAACGGGTAAATGGATAATTTTAGGCTGCGTTATCGCTTCTAATTGATCGAATGTAGTAAGTGAGCTTAATAGAAACTCTTCAAGTTCCGCCACGTTAGTATGCAGTGGATGAAATTCAATCAAAATACTGGTATAGGATGGGATAATATCGAGTAATTCAGGGAAATGCTGTCTAATGTTGTCGCACAGTAGTGCCAACTTAGACACGCGGCTTATATCAACACTGTCCCCCACATAAACCATTATTGCCGTCTCAGAAAGCAAAATCACACGTTGTAGGGTTTGTTGACTACTCGTAGCCTGATCATCCACTTGATACTTGGCTCGTGTTTTCTTGATCATCGAGTTAGCGCTTTTCTTAAGCGGCTAATGGTTGCCACTGATTTATCATTATCACCATGAACACAAATGGTATCGGCTTGCAGAGCAATATCGCCCCCTTCCAGAGTGGTGACCGTTCCCTCTTCGACCAATTGAACCACTTGGTTAATAATCTTTTGCTCATCATGATATACCGAGCCATCGATATTTCTAGATACTAAATGACCTTGCATGTTGTAGGCTCGATCAGCAAAAGCTTCAAAAAGCAATTTAACACTATATTTATTAGCAATATCTTGATACGCCTGATTATCCGCTCTCGCTAAAATCATCAAAGGAATATCCAATTTAGACTGGGCAATGGCCTCCACAATCGCTCTATAAACAGATTCATGTGCCATCATATCGTTGTATAAAGCACCATGTGGTTTTATGTAACCAATCCCAGCACTATTAAGCCAACAAATTCCCTGTATAGCACCTACTTGGTACATTAGTAGGTGTTTTAATTCATCATGAGTATGCGGTATTGAACGGCGACCAAATCCTTTTTTGTCATCATAGCCAGGATGAGCACCAATCAAAACGTTATGTTTAATTGCTAGCTGTATTGTAGCCGCCATGACATCAGGATCAGAGGCGTGAAATCCACAAGCAATGTTTGCCATGTCAATATACGGCATAACGGATTCATCTCGCCCTAACGACCAAATTCCGTAACTTTCACCAAGATCACAATTAAGCTTCATTTATGGATACTCCCTTCCCGCTCTTCGTAAAATGTTCAAAATATAAACATAGAACACAAAATGAATACAAACTACATCCTATTTGTTTTTAACATGTTGTCAATTTGTTTAGATCTCGTTAATGTACAAATCTTATTCAGGATGAATTAATAAAGATACTCCGTTTTCATCAATTGAAAACATCCACAACAAAAAGCCGTTTATTTTTGTCACGATTATGTTTACCGATAAAAACCAAGGTAAAACAATAGAGGGAAAGACCATGATAAATTCACGACTAAAGACAAAGCTATTAAATAAAACACTCATTACATTATCAGTATTGCTGACTTGCACGCCAAGTATTGCCTCCACTCGCTGGGATATGGCCACCCCTTATGTTGATGCAACACATCACACTCAAAACATCATTCAGTTTGCTAAAGATGTGAAACAGGCCACTAATGGAGAATTGGACATTGTTGTTCATTCTGGTGCATCTCTTATTAAGCATACTGAAATCGCTCGTGCAGTTCGTACCCAGCAAGTTCCTATTGGTGAGGTATTTATTGGAATTTTAGGCAACAGTGATCCTATTTATAAACTCGATAACATCCCTTTTTTAGCCACCAATTTCGAGCAAGCAAAAGCGCTATATTCCGCCTCTAAACCCGCATTAGAAAAAAAGCTAGATAAAGACGGCATGATGTTGCTTTACTCAGTACCGTGGCCGCCACAAGGCATTTATAGTAAAAATCAGATTAAAACGGTTAATGATATTAAGGGCGGAAAAATGCGTGCTTATAGTCCAACATTATCCCGTTTATCCATATTATTAGGTGCGACGCCAACCACGGTTCAAACTGTCGAGATCCCTCAAGCTTTCTCAACCGGCATTATCGATATGATGATCACCTCACCTACCACAGGCGTTAGCAGCCAATCCTGGGATTACTTAAAGAACTATACCGATGTGCAAGCTTGGATCCCTAAAAATATGGTTATCGTCAACAAGCGAGCCTTTAAACGTTTATCAAAAGAGTCTCAAACAGCATTACTTGAGATGTCTAAAAAAGCTGAAAATCGTGGCTGGAATATGGCGATAAAGGAGACAACGGAGAAAACTCAAGAACTAGCAGATAAAGGTATTACCGTTGCCAAACCAAGCGCTGAATTAATGACCTCATTAAAAGCCGTAGGTGATGTAATGACAAAAGAATGGCTGAAAGAGGCGGGCCCAGAAGGCAAAGCTATTCTTGATACTTACCAAAGTAAATAAACTAGGGATTAGATTATGCGTACCATACTCGATAGAGTTTATACCTTCGCAGGTACGGTTTCAGGGCTGAGTATTGTGATCATTTGTCTTGTTATTCTAACCAGAGTAACCGGGCGTTGGTTCGGTATTGTTATTCCTTCAAGTGATGACTTTGCTGGTTATTTATTGGCCTCAGCAAGTTTCCTTGCATTGGCGTATACCTTTCGCAGTGGTACGCATATTCGCGTAAGTTTATTTACATCTCGCTTAAGTAAAAATGCACTGTTGTGGCTAGAACGTCTAGTTTTAACCATTGCTGCGTTACTCGTTATTTTCCTTGCCTATCAATTAACTTATATGGTTTGGGAATCTTGGGTATTTGAAGAGGTAACTTCCGGTTATATTCCAATTCCACTTTGGGTAGTCCAACTTCCTATGTCTATTGGCGCTGTGATTTTTGCTATTGCTGTCATTGATAGTGCCATTTGTAGTTGGTTATTCGGTACACCAATACCAAAGTCGGAAGAAGAAGAACTGGCTGAATCTGACACAATTGATATGCCTACCTCTGTAAGGAATAATCATGAATGAGTTATCCATTGGGGCAATATTGCTTGTGGTATTATTTTCTCTGCTAGCAAGTGGAACATGGGTTGCGCTGTCATTAATTTCCGTTGCGATCGTTGGTATGTTATTGATCGGAAACGACTCATTTGGGCTTATTTATGGCACAACAACATGGGGAACGGTATCCGATTGGTCGTTAGCCGCACTTCCGCTTTTTATTTGGATGGGAGAGATTTTATTTCGGACCCGACTTTCTAACGATCTTTTTGAAGGATTAACACCATGGTTAAGTCGAATCCCGGGGGCGCTACTCCACGTTAATATTCTGAGTTGCGGAATGTTTGCTGCGGTTTCTGGTTCTTCCGCCGCCACCGCGGCAACAATAGGAAAAATGACGCTGCCAGAGCTCAAGCGTAAAGGCTATGACGATAAAATGGCGATTGGCACTCTTGCAGGATCGGGTACCTTGGGTTTGCTCATTCCACCTTCAATCATCTTAATCGTTTACGGCGTTTCAGCCGAAGTTTCCATTAGTCGCTTGTTTATCGCTGGCGCATTACCCGGCTTAATGCTTGTACTAATGTTTATTGGCTACACCATTTTTTGGTCAATCAAAAATAAAGCTCGTATGCCTGTCGATGACACTCATTATTCGACATCAACTAAGTTTAAAGCACTCCTTAAACTTATTCCTGTCGCGTGCTTAGTCATTTTTGTTTTAGGTTCTATTTATGCTGGCATCACTACACCAACAGAAGCAGCCTCTTTTGGCGTATTAGGATCATTAATTTTAGCGATAACCAGTCGCAGCTTAACTTGGCAAACCTTAACCGATAGCTTAATGGGTGCGGTTAAGACATCGTGTATGATCCTTTTCATTCTTGCTGGCGCGGCTTTTTTGACCGTTGCCATGGGGTTTATTGGCTTACCAAGAATGCTCGCAGAAGAGATCTCCATCATGCAGTTATCGCCTTATATGCTGCTATTTTTATTAACTATTCTATTTGTTATTTTAGGTTGTTTCTTAGATGGCATCTCTGTTGTTGTCTTGACCACATCGGTTGTTTTACCGATGGTCACACAAGCGGGTATTGATCCATTATGGTTTGGTATTTATATTGTACTCGTCGTTGAAATGTCGCAAATTACACCGCCAGTTGGCTTTAATTTGTTTGTCATCCAAAGTTTAACGGGGAAAAACATTCTTTATGTGGCCAAAGCCGCTTTGCCTTTCTTCTTTTTATTAATGGCTGCTGTTGTAGTGATCACCGCTTTCCCCGAGATCGTCACTTGGTTGCCAACAACCATGACTAAAGGATAATTTCATGTCTGAACAACCGTCGAAAATCGAACATCTTCCCATCGTATCGTCGTCACATTTAGCTAGTGAGGCTGCAATAACACTGAGCGAATTTGAATATGCTTTAACGATGATGAACAATGCCTTTCAGCGTTGGATGCAATCATGCAGTTCCACTACTGGAATGTCAGAATTAAGCCCACTCGATATTTTGGTGGTACACAATATTTATCATCGCAATCGACCAAAGCGTATTTCAGATGTTGCATTTACGCTTAATATTGATGATCTTCATACCGTTTCATATTCGGTGCGAAAATTAGTAAAGCTAGCGTTAGTCGAAAGTACAAGGCAAGGAAAAGATACCTTTTATAATATTACCCAAACGGGTGAATCTTTTTGTAATCAGTACCGTGATATACGTGAGCAATGCTTGGTGGAAGCGCTGCAGCATATGAAATTAAATGAAAAGTTAGGCGATGTAGCAACCTTAATGCGCTCTTTATCTGGCTTTTACGATCAAGCTTCACGGGCGGTTCGGTCGTTATAATGAATGCAAAAATGCAGCGCCTCGTACGCCGGATGAATCGCCATGTACATTTTTAACCACTTGGGTAATCGCCGATTTATTAAACGTGTAACGATTGAGTTTCTGTTGAACCAATGGGTAAATAGCGTCGATATTCGACATCCCTCCACCGAGCACAATCACTTCTGGATCAATAAAATTAACGATGGTGGCACAAGTTCGGGCTAATTGATCGCAATAAAGATCAAAGTGAGCAATGGCTTGTTTATCCCCTTGAGAGTGTAACGCCATGATTTCTTTTGAGGATATTGTTCTTTGGTTATCTTCACCATATTGCTGCGTATATAAACGCTCAAAACCAGTGCCAGATAAAAAGGTTTCATTACAATTCATTGAGCCGCAATAACACTGTACTGGTGCACCATCAATATCAGGATTAAAATGTGGCAATGGATTATGCCCGATCTCTCCACCGAGCTTGTTTAACCCGGTGACTAACCCACCATTTATAATTACGCCAGAGCCACAGCCGGTACCGATGATAATTGCCACGCAAGATTGTTTCGCTTCGGTTGCCGCGCCATCTTTAAGCTCAGATAGCGCGAAACAATCAGCATCGTTAGCAATCGCGATAGGAACATTAATCCGCGATCGTAAATCACCAATGAAATCTTGACCATTTAAGACCAAAATATTAGCGCCTTGCATCAATCCATCATTACCCATTGAACCGCAGCAACCAATGCCAATCGATTCAATCTCACCCTGCCTAGCCAATTCATTAATCACCGCCATCGTTGAGTCAATAAACGCATGATAGGTTTCTTTATTTGTCGGCACACGATGTTTAATCAGGGTTTGATAGGTTTGGCTGTCTAGCCCCACCCCTTCAATTTTGGTTCCACCAATATCCAAGCCAACAATCATGCATATCTCCCTGATAATTAATTTTCTTTATAATATGAAACTTTTAATAGCCATTAATAGTAGACAAAAAAACATGTGTTAGCGATCATATGGCTTTATTTACGCGAGCGTCTTTGCTCTGATTTACGTTGTAATTTCTGCTGACGCTTTTGTTCCATCAATTTGACCGCATCGCTACCTACATGGGTTTCACCACGTTGATTTGCCAAGTCGACTTGTTTTTCACGCTCACGGAAACGTTCGATTTGTTCATCAGAATGGGAACCAAAACATTTAGGGCAACTGACACCTTGTTCAAACTTTTCAGATTGTTTATCCGCTTCAGTGATCGGAAGGCGGCAAGCATTACACAATTCATAAATGCTCTGTTCTAGCTGATGATTCACCGCCACACGGCCATCAAATACATAACAGTCACCTTGCCATAAGCTTTCTTCTTGTGGCACTTCTTCTAAATATTTTAAGATCCCACCTTCAAGGTGATAAACCTCATCAAAACCCTGCTCTTTTAAGTATGCTGTGGATTTTTCACAACGAATACCGCCAGTACAAAACATAGCGACTTTTTTATGTTTAGCCGGATCAAGATTCTCTTTTACATAATCAGGAAATTCACGGAAAGTCTCCGTTTTTGGGTTCACTGCACGCTCGAAAGTACCCAGTTCAATCTCATAATCATTGCGAGTATCCACCACAAATACTTCAGGATCGGAGATCAAACTATTCCATTCTGTCGGTTTTACATAAGTGCCAACCACATGCTTAGGATCGATCCCCTCAACGCCCATGGTGACAATTTCATTTTTCAATTTTACTTTAGAGCGATTAAATGGCATTTCATCATTATAAGACTCTTTATGGCTGATATTTTGCAAGCGAGGTTCGGCTTCAAACCACGCCAACAATGTATCAATACCAGCACGGTTCGACGCTACTGTTCCATTGATCCCTTCATGGGCAAGCAATAATGTGCCACGAATTTGATGTTGTTCCATCAATAGGCGCAATGGCTCTTGCAACGCTTGATGGTTTTCAATTTCGACGAATTTATATAAAGCACAAACAACAACATCACTTTGACTCATAACATCTCTTTTTTATTGCCATAAAATTTGGCGCGATTATAACTGAGTAATTCATTGATAAATACTTACACTTAATATGGATAAAGGCCAATTCAGAATAAATCCAAATCGGCCTTTTAGTATGTACTTCTATCCATACACTAGAATGAACTCTCTAGTCTTTGATATTAAAAACTAAACATTAAATATCAAAACGATCTAAGTTCATCACTTTCACCCAAGCTTTCACAAAATCATTTACAAATTTTTGTTCAGCATCTTGAGTACCGTACACTTCCGCAATGGCTCGTAGATGTGAGTTTGAACCAAATATTAAATCAACACGGGTGCCTTGCCATTTTGCAGCGCCAGTTTGACGATCAACGCCTTTGTAAACTTTCTTATCTTCACTGGCTTCCCACTTGGTGGACATATCAAGTAAATTGACAAAAAAGTCATTACTTAATACACCTTTGCGATCGGTAAAGACACCGGCTGAAGATTTCTCATGGTTGATATCAAGCACACGTAATCCACCAATTAATACCGTTAGTTCAGGCACGGTTAATGTCAATAACTGCGCTTTATCGACCAACAAGTGCTCTGCTGGCGCAGATGGAACTACTTTTGTATAGTTACGGAAACCATCGGCCACTGGTTCAAGATAATCAAATGAAGCGGCATCGGTTTGCTCTGCGGATGCATCCATTCGACCAGCGGTAAATGGAACTTCAACATCATGTCCAGCTTGTTCTGCAGCCACTTCAATAGCAGCATTACCCGCTAACACGATCACGTCGGCTAACGATATTTTTTTGCCGCCTGTTTGAGATTGATTAAAGGCTTGTTGAATTGCCTCCAATGCCGTCAACACTTTTTGCAACTGTTTAGGGTTATTCACTTCCCAATCTTTTTGTGGCGCTAAACGAATTCTCGCACCATTCGCACCACCACGCATATCAGAACCGCGGAATGTTGAAGCCGAGGCCCAAGCGGTTTCAACCAATTCAGAAATCGGTACTCCTGAACTTAAGATTTTTTGCTTCAACTCTGCCACATCTTCACTATTGACTAATTCATGATCACAGTGAGGAATTGGATCTTGCCAAATTAACATTTCTTTTGGTGCTTCTTTGCCAAGATAACGAACACTTGGCCCCATATCTCTATGCGTTAATTTAAACCAAGCACGTGAGAATGCATCAGCAAAATACTCAGGATCTTCTAGAAAACGGCGTGAAATCGGCTCATACACAGGATCAAATCGTAATGATAGATCGGTGGTTAGCATCGTCGGTTTGTGTTTTTTGGCGCTATCATGTGCATCAGGGACATCTTTTTCATCTGTTTTAGCAACCCATTGCCATGCACCAGCTGGACTTTTTTCTTTTTCCCACTCATAACCAAATAAGTTTTCAAAGAAGTAATGACTCCATTGAGTTGGGGTTTGAGTCCAAGTGACTTCTAAACCACTCCCAATCGCATCGCCACCTTTACCAGTACCAAAACTGCTTTGCCAACCAAGACCTTGTTGTTCAAGACCCGCCGCTTCAGGGGCAGGTCCAACAAGCGCTGCATCACCCGCACCATGGGTTTTACCAAAGGTATGTCCACCTGCAATCAAGGCAACCGTTTCTTCATCATCCATCGCCATTCGAGCGAACGTATCACGAATATCAAAAGCAGCAGCCAACGGATCAGGATTACCACCCGGACCTTCTGGATTCACATAAATCAAACCCATTTGTACAGCAGCTAATGGATTATCGAGATCACGCTCACCAGTGTAACGTTTATCATCTTCAAGCCATGTGGTTTCATTACCCCAGTTCACATCTTCTTCTGGTTCCCACACATCTTTACGACCACCAGCAAAGCCAAAAGTCTTAAAGCCCATGTCTTCTAGAGCAACGTTTCCAGCCAGAATAAACAAATCAGCCCACGAAATTTTTCGACCATATTTTTGTTTAACTGGCCATAATAAGCGACGCGCTTTATCAAGGATAACGTTATCAGGCCAACTATTTAAAGGCGCAAATCGTTGTTGACCAGAACCAGCACCACCACGACCATCAGACAAACGATACGTCCCTGCACTGTGCCACGCCATACGAACGAATAAAGGCCCGTAATGACCAAAATCGGCAGGCCACCAGTCTTGAGAGTCTGTCATTAAGGTATTCAGATCTTTTTTAATCGCGTCTAAATCTAAACTGAGGAACTCTTTTTCATAATCAAAATCTGCATCCATTGGATCAGATTTTTCACTGTGCTGACTAAGCACCGATAGACGCAATTGATTTGGCCACCAATCCTTATTACTAGTACCGCCACTTGTTGCATGTGGAAATGGACATTTACCTTGATTAGACATTCATTATTCCTTCTAAGTTATTTCAATCCAAAATTTTGAAAACGGATCTTCATAAAATTACGCCAAGCTAGTTAAACGATAAGCTCATCGACGTCTATAGATAGATTAGACCCATCATTAAAAACAAACCAATCGATTTAGAAAATTAATCCAATAGATTTCGCCAATTAGCCGCTCAATGAAATCACATTATCTATATGAGTACACATCAAAAATGAAAAATATCACGAGCTCAACTCAACCTTACCGCTACAAAGTAAAATCAAGGTCATAGATTGTTATGTAAGGGTTAAATAACCGTCTTAACTATCGCTATTTGAAATGTATGAGATACAGTTAATTGGAAGCAGCAATTTATAATAAAAATATACGGTATGTCTGCTTCCATACTATTTATTTATGTTTTATGTATTTTTAAGGAGTCAATATGACTAAATTATCTTGGTTGAAGACTATTACTATCGCTTCTGTTTTTACATTTGCGCTTGCGGCATGTGATAACAACTCAAATGATCAAGCAAAAGATAAAGTCGATGAAGCTACGGTTCAAACGCAACAAGCACTTGATGATGCAGGCCAAAGCATGAATGACGCCGCTACTGATGTTCAAGAATCCGCGTCAGAAACAGCCGATCAAGCGGGTGACAAATTAGATGAAATGGGCGATAGCATGTCTGATAGTGCCGATGATGCGGCCGACAAAGCAGATGATATGGCAACAGATGCTGGTAATGCCATTGAAGATGGTTGTGAGAAAGTCAAAGAAGGCGTAAACGCTGAAGATACAGACTGCTAATTAATTTTCAAATAATGATATGCCTCACGCTTTGTCATTATTTATAAAACAATTTAAGTAATCATAAGCACCATTTACCCCCCTACTGCCGCAGGACTCAACGTCTGCGGCTTTTTTTATTTTATTTGCATACCTCCACAACCAAAAAGATTATTCGTCATATCCAGGTCTCGAATTTACTGGCTTGGATGTCATATAAGTCCTCTCCTTATAATTAATATGGATAGGATAATTAATGTTCATAGGAATATGATTAAATGCTTGGTGTGCTCTCAACACACCTTTTAAAAAGAGATATTATAGATCCACATACGAAAGATAAATGTAGAGGATCACAATGGAAAACCACGCTCTAATCAAAGATTTCCAGTCTATTGTCGGCACCAAAAATGTGTTAACCCAAACAAAAGAAACCGAATATTACCGATCTGGTTTCCGCTCTGGTCAAGGTGATGCACTTGCGGTGGTCTTTCCTGCAACCTTACTCGAACAGTGGAACGTGATTAAAGCGTGTGTAGCGTCAAACTGCATCATCATTATGCAAGCGGCGAAAACGGGTTTAACCGAAGGTTCTGCGCCAAGTGGTAGCGATTATGATAGAAATGTCGTCATTATTAACATCACTCGTATGACTGAGATTCACCTTTTGGATGGCGGTGTACAAGCCGTTTGCATGCCAGGAGTTAGCCTGCATAAATTACAAAAAGTGCTAAGTGGTGTTAATCGAGCTCCCCATTCTGTGATTGGTTCATCCTCTATTGGTGCAACCGTTGTCGGTGGGATTGCGAATAATTCTGGTGGCGCATTGGTCAAACGAGGCCCTGCATATACTGAGCTCGCATTGTTTGCTCAAGTGGATAAAGAGGGACAATTACACCTGATTAACCACCTTGGTATTAATGGATTAGGCGACACGCCGGAAGAAATTCTCACAAATATTCAAAATGGGAAAATTAAACCCGAAGATATTCAACATGATGTTGGCATGGCCTCAGACCGAGAATACGAAGCGCGTGTTCGTGATGTCGAATCTGATATCCCATCTCGATTTAATGCCGATGAACGCAGGCTTTACGAAGCTAGCGGTTGCGCCGGAAAACTAGCGGTATTTGCCGTTCGAATCGATAGCTACCCCATCCCTAAAAAAGAACAGATATTTTATATTGGAACGGATGATGCGAATAAGCTCACCCAATTAAGACGAGATATGTTATCTCAATTTGAAAATCTGCCTGAAATGGGTGAATACATGCATCGCGATATTTTTGATCTGGCAGAAAAATATGGCAAAGATGTGTTCCTATCCATTAACCATTTAGGCACAGACAACCTACCAAAATTCTTTTCTATAAAAGCAAAAATTGAGAATAAACTCAGTAATATCCCATTGATAAGTAAGCATTTACCCGACACCATTTTATACTACGCCAGTAAAGCATTTCCCCAACACCTGCCAAAACGTATGTTGGCCTTTAGGGATAAATATCAGCATCATTTAATCTTAAAAATGAGTGATGCAGGAATTGATGAAGCCACCGCTTATCTCGACAAAAACTGGGGAAAAAACTCAGGTGGTGGTTATTTCGCGTGTACGCCAGATGAAGGTAAAAAAGCATTACTGCATCGATTTGCCGCTGCCGGCGCTGCCATTCGTTATGAAACTATTCATAGTAAAGAGGTAGAAGAGATCTTAGCGCTAGATATTGCCCTTCGTCGCAATGATCATGATTGGGTCGAAAACCTACCAGAAGAGATCAGTAAAAATGTGGTGAAATCTCTGTATTACGGCCATTTCATGTGCCATGTTTTTCATCAAGATTATATCTTCAAGAAAGGCACCGACACCAAGAAAATGAAAGCGCTCATGCTGGATCTGCTTAAACAAAAAGGAGCAAAATACCCAGCGGAGCATAATGTTGGTCATCTTTATGAAGCAGAAGATAACTTACAAGACTTTTATCATCAGCTCGATCCCACCAACACCTTCAACCCCGGCATTGGTAAAATGAGTAAATACAAACGTAATTGCAGTTGCTGCCATTGATAACTAACTTTTAAACTCTCTATAATAAGCAGTGAAATATTAAAACTTCACTGCTTCCTCTGCTATTAATTCATTTTATAAACAAAAGATTGATCCATTCTCTTTATATTTAATCTATAACTAATAATTCTATCAAGACGGCTACCTTGAACTCTTTTGTTCTGATATTAATATGAGCAATGAATAAATCATCATTATAGGGATATTCGATGTTGCCTCTACACTTACTACCAAGCTTATTATCATCAACCTATCCATCGCAACAAGCGGTGAAACTATCATTGATAATCGGTACTTTATTCGCGATGCCTAGTGCGTTTGCAGCCGATATTCCAACAGGAACTCAACTCGCCAGCCAACAAACTCTGGTTCGTGGTAATTTTGATGAGCCCCCGAGCCTTGATCCTGCTTTCTCTTCAACGGGTTCAAGTTCTAACGTTATTCAGGATATGTTTGAAGGCTTAGTTAGCTTTGATAACGATGGAAATGTAGTCCCCGCCCTTGCAAGCCATTGGGATGTATCACAGGATGGAAAAGTATATACCTTTCACTTACGTCCCAACATTAAATGGTCTGATGGAAGTCCAATCACAGCTCAAGATTTTGAATTTGAATATAAACGTTTAATCGATCCGGCGTTAGGCGCTCCCTATGCTTGGTATTACAGCGCAGCAAAATTACTCAACGCCAATGATATCATTCACGGTAAAAAATCCTCTGATAGCCTAGGCGTAAAAGCGTTAGACTCACAAACTCTACAAATCACTCTAGAGCAAGCACTGCCTTATTTTACCCAAATGCTTATCCATGAATCATTCTTCCCAACCCCTGAAAATGTGGTTAAGAAATATGGTAAAAACTGGACTTCACCACAAAATATTGTGACAAGCTCTGCTTATGTATTAAAAGAGCATGTTATCAACGAAAAAGTTGTTCTTGAGCGAAATACTCACTATTGGAATGATAATAAAACCGCTATCAATAAAGTGACGTATCTACCATTGCAAGATGCTAACTCTGAATACAACCGTTTCCGTACTGGAGAAATAGGCCTAACAGGAAGCGTGTCGGTTGATAAAATTGCTGAGGTAAAAAAATCCGCCCCAGAAACCTTAGTCATTGCACCCAAAATTGCAGAATATTATTATGGCTTTAATACCACAAAATCCCCATTTGATGATGCTCGAGTGCGTAAAGCTTTTAGCTATGCCATTGATCGTGATGTGATTGCTAATCGCATTTTGAACATGGGTTACACTCCAGCCTACACCTTCACTCCACCTGCAACCGCTAACTATTGAGTGGCAATCACTATCTCAGCAACAACGTGTAGAACAAGCGAAAGCATTACTTACTCAAGCGGGTTATGGCCCTGATCATCCATTAGAAGTCACATTTGATTATCCAACCGATACGAAAGTAAAACGTATTGCTGTCGCGGTCGCTTCTATGTTGAAACAAAACTTAAATGTGACTGTGCATTTAGAGAATCAAGACATCAAAACCTTCTTACAAAAAGTAGGCGAAACAGATTTCACATTAAGCAGCTTTCAATGGGGCGGTGACTATAATGAAGCCTCCACTTTCTTAGATATGTTTGAGACCCATGGTTACAACCCGGGTAAATGGTCAAATGCCAGCTACGATAAATTAATGGCGCAGGCAAAAACCACAATGGATGACCAAAAGCGCTTAGAAATTTATCATCAAGCTGAACAAATTCTTGCCCAAGAGATGCCAGCCATGCCGATATATTTTGAAACCAAAGCAGTCCTCAAACAAACTAATGTCGGTGGTTATAGCGTTACCAATCCAGGTCACAATCGATTAACCCGAGAGATGTACATTACTAAATAATTTGGCTACCTATCTAAGCATAGAGATAGGTAGTTATATTGATTCACGACAAGTAAATGACCTCATCAATACACTGTGAGGTCATTTTAGATATAGACTGCATTAACGATTAATTTTTCAAAAATGTCTTTTAGGGTTGACCATGACTGCACAGACACCATCGACCACGCTAAATCCTATGCCTCTCACTCAAAGTAAAAAATTTAATCTTTGGTTCTTTAGTCTGATCATTGTCTTAGGCATATTATTCGCATGGCTACCAATATTAACTACCTTAACCAGCCAATATCTTAATAGCAGTATCTCACAGGCTGGGATCGCATTTGGCACAGCAAGAGCTATCAATGCCATTGTTTCTGTGATCCAAACTAGTACCGTAAATATCACTTTTATAAGTATAGATTTAGGCCAAATTTTTGATCCAATAAACGATATGGTTGAGGATTTTTCGGAAGTAATGAAATGGGCACTAGGTTCTCTTCTTCTGCAAAAGGTCTTATTTGAAATCGCCAGCCGAGAAGCGTTTAATTGGTTACTTTCTGTCGCTGGTGCTATTACCTTATCTGTCATTTGGCTTAATGCTTTTTCAAACCAAACTAAAAATTATTGTGTTAAATTCTTTTTGATCCTCTTTAGTATTCGATTCATCGTTCTTTTTTCATTGTTGCTTAATTCCATAGCAGGATCTTTATTGCTCGATCCTGCCATGGCTAAAAACCAAGAACAGTTAGAAATAAACTCCAACCAGATGATCGAGCTACAAAAATCACTAATGGGTAAGAATTATCAACAACAACTCGATGAGATTGCAGTGCAACTACACAACGCCCAAGATGCTCAGCAGCAACTCGAACAACAGCATACACAGAGTCAGACAAATATTAATGCATTAAATCAAAAGATTAAGTCCAAAAAATCACAACTTGGATGGTTCAAAACAGATGATGAATTAGCCGCATACCAGCAAAATCTGTCCCTATTAAGTCAGCAACAACACACACTTTCAATCAAAATAATGAACAACAATGAACACATAAAAGAGCGACAAGATCAGCAAAACTCGCTTCAATCTCAACTGACAGGAAAGGCATCGGATGACTTTGGCGGCAACGTTTTAGACACTCTAAGCAACGCTAAATCTGCAGCCTCAAATATTGTCTCTAAAAAGTTCTGGTTCCAAGTTGAAGATGCCACTAAGCAGCTCGTAGATACCATGTTACAAAGCATGGTTAACTTCATTCTTAAAGTCATTTTAATGCCGCTGCTTTTCTTATGGATCACCAAAAAGTGGCTGCAAAGCTTATTTAGGAGGAGGTTGGTTTGAGTAAAGTTCAGCTCAATTGAAGTGGCATAGTTAGTAACAAATAAGTGTTATTGCCAAATGACCACCGAGTCACTTCTAAGTGAAAATATAAAACCATAGACATAAAAAATCACTCAATGAAGAGTGTTGGTTTTCAATAGATTAACTTGGAATTGTTTAGTCAAACGATTGGAGCGTGCGGCGGGAATCGAACCCGCATCATCAGCTTGGAAGGATGCAACCCAGTTGAATAAAAAACCTTATCAAACCAATCAATAATCATAAAAACATACACTTAAAGATACTTTTATATTTGCACTTATCAACATTTAATGCCATCCTTTAACAAGTTGGTCACCATTTCAAAGCGTCTCAATAGGCACTTTTGGTACTTTTATTTAATTAAAAGGATATTAAATGTCGGTCATTCTGTCTCGGAATAAGAAGAAAAACTTATCCGTAAAAGTGCATCCCATGGCTCAGGATGCATTTGATTTTTTTCACTCTCTTCAGTTTCGGTTCGATAAAATTGAACTCGGAACGACACCCCTTGAGGCAATTTCTTCTACCCAAGTCTTTCGTGCGACCTATGCTTCTGTTGGAGAAATACAGCTAATATCTGGGTTTGAATTCACCGGCTTTTCCATCAACACATTTAATCCAATAGATTCTCTTATCATTACCGAAAACAACCTTACTCCTAATGAGATTTCTGATATCGCTTGGCGCAGCGTATTACGGGTTTTACTCTCATCAATTGACAGTCAGTCACTCGAGTCCATCCGTGAAAAGTTGAATTTACAGGTCCCCTCTCCCCTGATGAGTTCACTTTTTCAAAGTGAATACCTAACTCAAAAGAAATTATCTGCCATCACACATTTAAGTGTGTCGGGATTAAAAAAACAAACAAAGAAAACACAAAAGACGTCTTCATTATCTTCAGAAAAACCGGCTATTTTCGCTGCAATGAAGGAGCAGTTTGATGAAGACTAACCAAGCCGATCCATTATCAATACATGAAAAACGCGAGATATTCCGTCAGGAGATATTTTACGGATCGGATGAAAGTAAAAGCACTATTGGCAGTGAAATTTTACGCTTATACGACCAACTTCCTGAACCATTTAGTCAAGAGTTCAATGAGGTTTTATGGTTAGTTGAACAGGCTCAGTTGTATCAACAGCAACCAAGTTCCATGTCCCTTACCGACATTAATCAAACTCTACATAATAGAAAGCTCATCAGTAAGCGATACATTACTTCTTTCATCACATCGAACATTACCTTATCAACCTATAACGCTCTGAAATTTGATCATTATAAGGCTCTCAGCTTGGTTGTGATCACTCAATTGTATATTCATGGCGATCACCATCCGCAAATTCTAAAGTTATGTAATGAGATCAGACAATATGCGCAAGGTGGGCGCAAGAAACTGGTGCCACAATTACCCGATCTAAATAATCATAACTTTCCATCATTAATTCAAAGCCTAGATAAAGCAATCCAAGACCATGATGGTATTGATAAACAACAGCATCACAGGTTGAGTTATTATCGAAACCCCATTCGAGCCAGCTATGAAGATCGACCAGGTATCCATCGAACGGTAAGTACAAGAGAGTTTAAGCAAGGTCGCGAGTTATCTAAATCCGTCCCTATACCGTTTGATGATTCCAATGAAGAGTTCACAGCTAAAATCATTGAAGTATCGACGCAAAGTAAAATTAAAGACAACTGGCATACTGAAGATAATGCTCAGCCTGACCGTTCTCTTTCTCTTATTTCGTCAAAACGATTCATAAACCGCAATCGACATATTAATGCTATGCAAGCTCGTGCAATCAATAATACTATCGTCAAAAACAGTATGTCCTTGACCTGTAATATTAACCATATTCTCGAGTTTGATATTTATTGTGTTCTTCATGAATGCATCGAAATCTGTAAAAAAGACACTGAGGATGCACAAGTCGCAACCGCTTTACTATTAATGTTATTTACAGGGAATTCTCTGAGTGAAGTGCAACAGTGGAAGTCATCAAGATCTGAAGCATCGCGGCATATTATTGGCGTACAAAGACATTTAAAATTACCGTCGGTCAAAAAATTAGATAAAGAATTGCAGTTTCTCACCAAAGATTTGCAACTTGAATACACTCTACCTCTACCTCTAAATTTAGTGAGTCCACTCAGGAGCTTTACTTTCAAGTCGATAAAGCATGAGGATGTTAAGCGGCTATTATCTGACATTAAATCCAAGCACCATTTATCATTAACCCTCTCTTCTATTTCTCAATATATGAAGCAAACGCTCACCAAAGATGGTGTCGATATCTGCCTCATTGAGTTAATCAATGGTCATACACCGCACAATGAACCTGCTCGATTTTATACATCAATCAAACACAATGATTTAATTGATGCTTATACCACCTACTCTGATCACCTCGTTACATTGAGCCAATCTGATTATTTACGTGACCATCATTGTGTGAAAAAGACTGGATACATTGGCTCGCCTTTCTTTATCGATGAAGCAAGGCTTCAATGGCTTTTTAGCCAATTTACGGACTATTTTCGGTCTATACCCTCTAAGTCATCATCTTATTATTCTGAGATTTATCATAATATGCTTACCATCGAATTGCAGATGATCTTAGGGCTAGCCACAGGTTATCGCCCAGTCAATGATTGGTTTGGGAGAATGAAGGATATTCATTTAGCCACTGGCGAATACCGAATTGCAGATAAAGAACGCAATTCTGAATACAGCGGACGAGTAGTCATCTTACCTAAGGTAGCAATCTATAAATTAAAGTCTTATCTCAAGTATTGTGAATACGCTCAATTACATTACAGCACTGCTAACCCAACATTAAGTCAACGCTACCATGATGCGATTCATGGCAGCATGGCATTTTGTTTCTATATTGACAAAGGAAAGATTGACGCAACCACACCGTCTTCTTATTCATTACACGTAGACAGTATTTTACCGTTTCAACCTAATTGGACTCGGCATTACTTAAGATCGTATCTGCACTCACAAAATATCCCTGATGAAATCTGCGCCGCTTGGCTAGGTCACCTTCACGCTAATCAATTACCATTTTCCCAGTTTAGTCAGCTAAATAAGAAGGAACTCATTAAAATTTCCTGCCTTTTACAAGAACACTTGAGTTTATTGGTCGGAGGGGAATATGAGTAAAATAACGGGTGAAGAACATCGTGAACTTAAACGTCAAGAACACATCGATAAAGTAATATCAAAAGCGATAGCACTTTTTCAACAAGCTTTCCCTGAGCCAACGGCCATCATCACTGAAGCGCATTTTCTTAAAGATTGGGAAGCATTCGAAGGTTCACTGTTGGCGACTTTTGGTCAACAAAAGGATTTCCGTCAAGCTTTTAAACGCGGAGAGCATTTACTTAATCAATATAAAAAACACTATCATTGGTCATATTCCCCACCCACGACAGTGGTGACCAATCGGTTGGCGAAACAAACCAGAGATACACATTGGCTACGTTATTCTTGGGATATTTATGATCAATATGATGCATGGCGACAAAACTATTTAAATACAGAGATCTCAGACCCTTCATTACGTTATCAAAGCATCATGCTATCTCTCATTTTTGAATCTGGTCAGATGGATGTCAATGTGATCAAAGCCTTCCATGACATTATCATTGAGGGCAACGCCTTACCTCTTAGGCGCTTTAGTTGTTACACCTATATATCACTCATATTAAACAATGAAAAAATGAATACTAATACGGAGGTTGATGGCCAGAGGGTAACGGAATACCAATGCTATCTTTCAGTACATACACTCGCACAATTACGATTATGGATTCAAACGGATAAAATACAGTGGAGTGCACCAGATAGCATTGGAATCATCTATAAAGAAATTGTTAACGGTTTTATCACGCCAACGGCATTACCTAGTCAATTTAAAACATTTTGTCATGCTGCTGTCACTTGGTATGAAAGGCATCACCATATCAGTGTTAGCCAAGCCTTACTTGAATGCCGCACAGGAAGAACTCACACTTATTCTTTGCCTGCTAATAACTTAGAACAAATCGTTCATCCCCGTATTATGATGCCGAAAGTAACCTCTTTTTATCATTTTCATCACCAAGTCACGATTTCACATCAGTCAGACAATAAAAAAGAAGCTAAAACAACGCAAAAAACGGCTTTAACTGATTTCTACTCAACGGTACAGCAACCATTCCAATCGAACTCGTCTCACAAACTCAGTCAGAGTGCATTGATTAAAGCACTGTCTGAAATCATTGAATTATATCAACTAGAAGCATGGCAATCTTGCTTTGTCGAATGGCTCAAATACAAACTGTATAGCTGTAAACCTTCAACCGTGAACAGTTATCGTAACACCCTAATAAAAGACTGGATCATTATTAATACTGAAAATAATCTCGACCATTCATTAACCTCAGAAACTCTAGAAAGTATTTATCAGCAACGTATTGATCGACATAAGAGTAAAAAGTCCAAAAAGAACTTTTCGGCAAGATTAAAGGATTTGCATAGCTTTGCTTATTCATACTTAAGATTGCCATTATTAGGTGATGAACTCTTTCATGCCGATCCTACTCAAAATCACACCAAAGCAGGTATTATTGACGAGTCATTATTTAAAGCTTTACTCCAACACATTAATACTCTCAACGATATCAACAGTATCGATAAATTGGCATTGCAGTCGTTATCTATTTTATCTTACCGTTGCGGCTTACGAATGGCTGAGTTATATAAATTGCAAATGCAGAATATCAGTCAATGTGACCAAGTCTGGATTTCTATACGTTCCAATGAATTTGGGGATAATAAAACAGCCAGTAGTTTAAGAAAGATCCCGGTTTTACCTTTATTGCTCGATGATGAGAAAAGCATTATTGACCGCTACCTACAACACAAAAGAAGCAGTGTAAAATCATCGTCAGCGCCATTGTTCACTATGGGAGAAGATCATACGATCCCTTTTAATACAGCGGTGGTCTCAAATTATGTCGGACGTTTTTTTAAAGTCACGTCTGGTCTTGAGCACTTAGTTTTCTATCATCTAAGACATTCTTGCTTGAGTCGTTTACAATTAATGCTAGAACTGCCCTCTCCTTATGAAACATTACCAAACTTTTATCCCTATCAAAAAGAACAACACGAACAAATACGCCAACTCATCTTTAAAAAGTCAGTCATAAAAGGTTATTGGGAAATTGCTGCTTTTGCTGGTCATGAAGATCCAGGAATGACCTTTAATCATTATCTACACTTAAGTGATATGCTCGCGGCGCCGAAAAAAGAAGATTACTTAAAACCAGTTGAATTCCAGGATGCCATGGCGCAAGGCATATTTTCGCAAAATCGATATTGGGCAATGAATAAGAAACATAACCAAAAAGTCATATTAGCCTATGCTTTTGAGCCTTTGCTCAACAAACTCAATGTAAAAGAAATCATAGAACATAAAAATGAAAGTTTTAATCCATCGCCAAGTTTATCGCAAGAAGCGATGGAGCGGTTCTCAATTGACTTGTGTTACCAAATTTTAGAAAGCCTATCACAAGGTTGTTCTGTCGATAGTTTGGCATTCAAATACCGGATCAAAACCGTCACCATTGAGAACTGGTTGAGCAATGCCCACTATCTGAAAGCCCTCAAAGCAGGCACACAAAAATCGCATTACCATCAAAGCAGGATATTTAGTGATGCACGAAAGCATGCCCTTGTACCAGGTAAATTAAAAACAAAAAAAGAAAAAGAATACGCACGAATATTTAATGTCAAATTGCGTGAGCATTACTCACAACATAAAGATCAATTTAATGCACAAATGAATTATTTCTTAACTCATTGTTCTGTCAGTCAATCAGGTATTGTGTTCAACCACCCTGACGATTTAACCCGTTTTTTAGATGCATTTAGCTTCGTAATACCCAAGGCCCATTGGCGAGTCATGACTCAATACATGCAATCAAGCACAAAGCAAAATGATTGGAAAGCGGCCTATCAAGGATTGAAAGTCATAAAAGAAAGAAATGGGAAAAAGACAGGCCGTACAGGCAATGGTTCAGTTCGGCTAGAACTCATCAGTCCTGATGAAAAAACCATGACTAAAGGAAACCACATGAGTAAGTATTCATCTCATTTATTGAAGTATCTTTTGTTTTTTACGTTTGTCATGATCCGACATTAGGGAGGATTACTCTCGTCACTCTCTATTTTATTTCTTAATGTAAAATAAATTTATTTTCAAAGTATAATTGTGCATTACAAACATCATTTGATACCATTATCAAAACATATCAATCGAGTCTAAGATAATGAATGAAGAGCTCTTTATTAAACTAGTCTCTCAAATTAAGGTAGGCAAACACTTACCAGATGCCATTTATCTCCATAAAGATGCGTTTAATGCTTTACCTAGTACATTAATTCACTACTCGATGATTCATCTTTTGTGGATATGCTCAGCAGTATAAATAGTAAAAATGAAAAATCTCATACCCCAGCTTATCTAGAAAATTTCGGTGGATTTAGAGAAAAACTAATTGAAGTTTTTAGCCCGATATAAATGCTAATTATTGAAGCCTCTATGCCTGTTCTGGGTAAGTCAAACAGGTAATATTTTTATAGCCATATCAACAAAGGCGCCCACGTTTTTGTTCCAATTTTAAACTAAAAAGCAGTATCGCTTTGGCCACATGGCGACTCAAAAAGTTAAAAATAAATCCCCATTATGACGCTTGCTTTCGGGAAATAGCGAGCGTAATACGTTCACTAAAAGATCAGAAAAAGTGATACATTATTACTCTGCTATTTTTTCAATATAGTTATTAAATTAATTCAGGATAAGCAAGAATCCCAGCTTCGATCGCCCCTTCAATCATCGCCCCTTCAATTGTACCATCCACACACTCACTCCCTGGAAAAAACATTTCCTTTGGATCGTAAGCGTCATTACTCCATTTAAAGATAGCAAATTCCCAATCATCGATTTGACCATTAAATTTTAAACGACAAACGGGCTGTTTCAGTCCATATTGCAATTGATCCAAATACATAAAATTCCCTTTATAACGGGATATATAATAGCATTTACTTTCTGATCGCATTCTGCGTTGCCCTATCGAACTACGCTGCTAAATTAGCATCGTAAATGGCTAATATCTTGCCCTAGAAAAATATTCTCATTATGTACTCCCCAACAAAATTGTGATTACTTTCACGCTTTTAAAACATAAGCGCTGAAACTAGGAATTTTTCCTAACCACTCTAAGCAACCTTCTCAATCCAGTTGTAAATATACACTTTAAAGTCCGCAATATATTGTAAATCACCTAAACGGCTAAACATGTCGAAGGTAATACCCCCCCCGTTTACTGAGTCCAATTGTTAAGTCTATGGCACTCTGTAAGCATCTATTTTTTAATAAATTTATTGAGGATTTTCTATGTTTAAGTTGTTGCAACAGGTCAGAAAGCCAACGCTTGATCTACCCGTCGAAGTTCGTCGTAAAATGTGGTTTAGGCCCTTCATTCAATCTTACTTAGTTGTATTTATTGGTTATATGGCAATGTATTTAATTCGTAAGAATTTTAATGTTGCACAAAACGACATGATCTCGACTTATGGTTTGTCAATGACAGATCTTGGTTTAATTGGTCTGGGTTTCTCTATCGCTTATGGTATCGGTAAGACTGTTGTTTCTTATTATGCCGATGGCAAAAATACCAAACAGTTTCTACCATTTATGCTGATTCTATCGGGAATTGCGATGATCGGTTTTAGTATCAGTATGGGTGGCTCTGGTGTTAGCATATTTTTAATGATGGCTTTCTATGGGTTAAGCGGTTTCTTCCAAAGTACTGGTGGTCCGTCAAGTTATTCGACCATCACCAAGTGGACTCCTCGCAATAAGCGTGGATCATACCTTGGTTTATGGAATATGTCCCACAACGTAGGTGGCGCCGCCGCCGCCGGTGTCGCCTTATTTGGTGCCAACTATCTATTTGGCGGTCACGTTATCGGCATGTTCATTTTCCCGTCAATCATTGCCATTATTGTTGGTTTTATTGGTTTACGTTTTGGTAACGATTCACCTGAAGCGTACGGCTTGGGTAGTGTTGAAGAACTCTTTAATGAGGAAGTCAGCAGCGAAGATATTGAAGCTGAAGAGAATAAAATGACTAAGCGCGAAATCTTTGTTAAATACGTGCTTAAAAACAAAGTTATTTGGCTGTTATGTTTTGCTAATATCTTCCTATACATTATACGTATCGGTATTGATCAATGGTCTACTGTTTATGCTTACCAAGTACTTGGTTTCTCAAAAGAAACTGCAATTACTGGTTTTACTTTCTTTGAGGTCGGTGCGCTGGTCGGTACGCTGATGTGGGGTTATCTATCAGATCTCGCCAATGGTCGACGTGCAATCGTAGCTTGTGTATCGCTAGTGTTAATTATCTTTACATTGCAGTTTTACCAGCACGCGACCAATGAGTATATGTACCTTGGTTCATTATTTACACTTGGTTTCCTTGTATTTGGTCCACAACTACTGATTGGTGTTGCTGCTGTTGGTTTCGTCCCTAAAAAAGCGATCAGCGTTGCCGATGGTGTTAAAGGTACATTTGCTTACCTGATTGGTGATAGCTTCGCAAAACTAGGCTTAGGTATGATTGCAGATGGGACTCCTATCTTCGGTCTAACAGGTTGGGCAGGTACTTTCGCAGCACTCAATACAGCAGCATTTGCTTGCATCGGTTTATTGCTTTTAGTTGCTATCGCTGAAGAGAAAAAAATCCGTCACGGAAAACGTATCCAACGATAACTGAAGTTGGCAAACGATTCCATCTAATCATAATAAATAGCCATCTAACAAGGTGGCTATTTATTTTATCTAAAGCAACCTCTATTTTATCCATCCTTTCTTTCTTTTATAAATTAACATGTTTATGTGGATGACTCAGATGCTTTTTTGTGAAAAAATTAAAATCAGTAATGGGCTTTTTTAGTGCTACTACATTTTTCCTTTTGGACTTAACCATCTTCGAACAATCGCCACATTGGAGCTCTCAAATTGATCAACGTCGCATTAGTTGATGATCACATCATCGTTCGTTCGGGATTCTCCCAACTATTATCACTAGAATCAGATATACAGATTGTTGGCGAGTTTGCATCAGTGGCCGAAGCCCGCAAAGGTTTATCAAACTCACAAGCAGATGTCTGCATTATTGATATTTCCATGCCCGATGAGAGTGGCCTATGTTTGTTGGAAGATATTCCAGCAGGTATCGCTTGTATCATGCTCAGTGTTCATGATTCCGTGGCTATTGTGGAAAAATCACTTGAATCTGGCGCACGTGGCTATTTAACCAAGCGCTGTAGCCCTGATGAATTAGTGCAGGCGGTGCGCACCGTTAATAGTGGTGGTTGTTACTTAACTCCCGATATAACCATGAAACTGGTAAGCCCTGTCCATCTTCGTAAATCACTTACGCAATTGACCAAACGCGAGCAACAGGTTGGAGAGATGTTAGCACTCGGTCTAGATGTAAAAGAGGTTGCTGTACGCTTGGGTTTAAGCCATAAGACTGTTCATGTGCATCGAGCGAATGCAATGGATAAGTTAAACGTTAAAAATAATGTTGAGCTGGCAAAGCATTTTGAAAGCACAACTCTGTAATGCGTAATTACTGGATAACATCACTGTGTGGTTGGTTGCTAGTTTCTTGCAGTTGGTTTTGCCTATGGGTACTTTCCTATTATTTTATTTTAGAAGCAGAACTGGCTATTCTATTTTTCCCTTTTGCACTGCGCCTTGGTATCACTTTACACACGCCTAAACGTTTTTGGCCGGCTGTATATGGGGCTGAATGGTGGTTGATGATTTCATTAGCCATTTTACTCGATAAACCACAATGGTTTTCCGTCATTCTCGCCAGCGTTATTAGTGTGCCTATTTTATGGTTTGCACAAAAATACTATTACGGTTCGCAATGGCGCGGACTATGTGTAATGGCGGTGATAATATTACTTACCGCAGCAATCAATACACTCATCATTGGAAACCCGCTAACTTCAGCTTGGATGATCTTTCTGGTAAGTATCACTGGCGGCTTAATGTTGGTACCCAGTTGTTATTTAATCTGGAGCTATCTGTTTCAGAATATCTGGATCCCGTTAACCGTCGATCTGGTGGCTCGCCCCGTTGAATTTCGTAGCCGCCATATCCTATTTTACGTCATATTATTTTCCCTCAATATTATTATACAACTCTACTTACCCAATGAATTACGGAGATTCGCACCATTTTGTTTAGCAATACCCATTATTGTGCTCGCTTTTCGTTATGGCTGGAAAGGCGCTTTGTTAGGTACGCTGCTTAATAGTATTGCTTTAATCGTTGCGCGGAATGGCGTTAGCTATATCGAAATAACAGATTTATTACTGTCTCTTTCGGCACAAAGCTTAACAGGAATATTACTGGGTATGGGGATCCAACGGCAGCGCGAATTAAATCACAAACTACGTCATGAATTGCTTAGAAATCACAGTTTATCTCGTCAATTGGTGAAAGCGGAAGAGTCTGTTCGTCGCGATATTGCCCGTGAATTACACGATGAAATAGGACAGAACATTACCGCCATCCGCACCCAGGCAAGCATCCTTCAGCGGGTTGAAAACACGCCGATGAGCGAGAGATGTGCATCAATTATAGAAACGCTATCATTGAATATTTACGACACAACCAAAGGTCTGCTTACCCGCCTGCGCCCTAAAACATTGGATGATCTTGGCCTACAAGAAGCGATTCATCAATTAGTGCGGGAGTTAGAGTGCGAAGCAAACGGGATAAAAACTACCGTTATATGGAATGAACTGCGGCAGATTCCTGCCGAGCTAAGCGATGCCACTAATGTCACATTGTACCGAATCTGTCAGGAAGCGTTAAATAATATGATCAAATACGCACAAGCCACTGAAGCAACGATTACGCTTACCTTTAAGCAGGAAGCACATCTAACAGTGAAAGATAATGGTGTTGGTTTTAAACAGGAATATACTCTGGCAGGATTCGGCCTGCGTGGAATGCGTGAACGTGTTCAGGTATTAGGCGGTCAATTCATACTTATCACTCAGTCCGACAGCAAACAGCCAGGAACAGAATTACAGATAGTTTTACCTATGCTGTGATAGCAAGCCCCCTTATACCGTTATTTATTAAATATGAAGACCTAAATTAATGATCAATTTTTTAAAATCCGAACAAAATACCCGAATAATTGATGATCCAAACCAGATAGCCGCGATCTATAAGTACTGGCGTTTCCATATCATGGTTACCATGTATATTGGCTATGCAGTGTTTTTCCTTACACGGAAAAATTTAAGCTACGCAATGCCTGAGATGATTGCCAATCTTGGATTAGATAAAGCGGACATCGGTATGATGGGTACCCTGTTTTACATTACTTACGGCTGTTCTAAATTCTTCTCAGGTATTGTATCAGATCACTCAAATCCTCGCTATTTTATGGGGATAGGACTGATTATGACTGGCATCATCAACATCTTATTTGGTTTTTCCAGTAGTGTAATTATGCTTACAACATTATGGATGTTAAATGCATTGTTTCAAGGCTGGGGTTGGCCCCCTTGCTCTAAATTACTAACCACTTGGTATTCCCGTTCGGAACGTGGCTTTTGGTGGTCATTATGGAATACCGCACATAATGTGGGAGGCGCATTAATTCCATTACTAGTGGGATATGTAACCCTGCATTATAGCTGGCGTTACGGGTTTATTATTCCAGGTATCTTAGCTGTATTAGCCGGTTTATTCCTTTGTTGGCGACTCCGAGATAAGCCCGTAACACTGGGGTTGCCAACAGTTGGACAGTGGCAAAAAGATGCACTGGAACTTACTCAGGAAAATGAAGGTTTAGGTCTGAGCAGTAGCGAAATACTAAAAAGGTATGTATTAAAAAACAAATACATCTGGTTGCTGGCATTCAGCTATGTTTTAGTCTATATCGTCCGCACAGCAATTAATGACTGGGGAAACTTATACCTGACCGAGCAGCATAATTACAGTTTAATTACAGCTAATGCCGCATTATCATTGTTTGAAGTTGGCGGCTTTATTGGTTCTTTGGTTGCAGGTTGGGGATCAGATATCATTTTCCGTGGTAATCGAGGGCCAATGAATTTGATTTTTTCAATCGGTATTTTTTTAGCCGTTTCTGCTCTTTGGTTAATGCCAATGACCGGCTTTATTCTACAGGCGGCTTGTCTCTTTGCCATCGGTTTTTTTGTTTTTGGACCACAAATGCTAATTGGTATGGCAGCAGCAGAATGTTCACATAAAGATTCAGTAGGAGCTGCAACCGGATTTGTGGGCTTGTTCGCCTATATGGGCGCTGCGTTAGCAGGTTATCCCCTAGCGTTGATCATGGAACAATACCATTGGACGGGATTCTTTACAGTTATTTCCTGTGCGTCAGCAGTAATTGGTTTACTCTTATTACCTTTCTTAAAAGCGCAATCTTCAAATATTAACGATTTAGCACAACAACCAGAAGAACTAAAAAGTGCCAATTATCCAGGCAATTATTATTGAGTATACGTCATGCGCAAGAGCCCAATTAACCCCGCATACCAATAATTTTCTGTAGTTTAGCGACTGATGAATATTAGCCGCCAATTTGTCGGTTTATAACCTAGCATGGACCGAAAGAAAGACTGCTGCCATGCTTTCAAATGGGAGAGTGTGAGCGTGGGCTATTGGTGCTTGCTTCCGGGAAAAAACGAGCGTCAATATTTTTACTAACTGAGCCGATTTGGGAACAACGCTAGATAGAGATCTTACTCTATTTGTCTGTTAAAGCTACACCATTAACGCTCGTTTTCCCCAAATTATGACCATCACTAATGCTTGCTTAGTAATAACATAACTAATTCGAGCCCCCCTATAATAGAAGGCGTGGCCCAGTTAAAAGCTAAATTAGCAAATTTTCAGGAAGCAGCCGACACCGGTTTGGGGAAGAGATACCCCTGCAACAGGTTCACTCCTATTGCTTTCATCGCATCGCTCATCTCTGGGTTTCGTTGCCGACTTCAATATTCATCCCCTGACACAGTTGGTTCAGAAATGAGATATAAGCCGCGGCTTCCGTATTTATCGTCGATTTTTGGCTCAAAATGATGGGCTAAATACTCTTTAATTATTTCTTTGGTTACATCTCCAAATGTGACACAAAATAGCCTCTAGACCAAAAATGACGCCCCAAGTTGCGCTTGTTTAAATCGGGGAAACTTTCAAATAGTTTAGGTGATGATCCCCCTTTACCCTTCTCATTATTCCACTTGGTGTCACATTCGGGGGGAGCTGAAACTAAAAGATGAACATGATCTTTACTAACGACTCCTTTTAAAATCTCAATTTCAAAAGAATTACATGTTTGCCTGATCAACTATCTGACCTTCAGCCCAACATCACCTTTTAAAACTTGAGACCTATATTTAGTAACAAAAACAAAATGATACTGAATTATAAAAACCGTATGGCTACCATATCGATAATACATTCCATCTCTTAAAACCGAATACCTATTAAGGTATTATAGCTAAAGCGGACCGGCTAAAGCCGATGGTTTTAATTTTTTCAGAAGACTAATAAAAAACCACCCAATCACTGATTGGGTGGTCCGCTAGGTACTGTCAACTTAACAACCCCCCAACCAATTGTGCGATAATCTGCTGATGAAAAATTTAAATATCTATGCAGGTTATCGTTATCCTGCCCAAATAATCAGTCACGCAGTTTGGCTTTATCATCGATTTACACTTAGCTTTCGTGATATTGAAGAATTGCTTGCGGCCAGAAGTATCGTTGTTAGTTATGAAACGATTCGTCAGTGGTGCAAAAAGTATGGATCAATGTATTGCAATCAAATAAAAAAGAGCCGTAGTCAGCTTGGAGATACTTGGTATCTGGATGAGGTCTTTATTAAGATCAATGGCGTGTTACATTACCTTTGGCGAGCGGTAGAT